>JBGASF010000240.1:0-7582 GCA_044229835.1 Polyangia bacterium
TTCATGGCGCTGCGCCGGCCGGCCGCCGCAGGCGTGAAGCTCACCGTCAGCATGCAGCTGGCGCCTGGGGCCAGCGCCGCGGTGCAGCCGGTGTGGGTGAAGTCGCCCGGGTTCATGCCGGGCGTGGTCACCACCGGGACGCCCGAGGGCACATCGCCGGAGTTGGTGATGGTCCACGGGAAGCTGCCGACCAGGACGCCGGGGTTGCCGTTGCCGAAGTCGTGCGCCAGCGTGGTGGCCGTCAGCGTCGCCGGTGCCTGGCCGGTGCCCATCAGCGTGACCATGCTGGTGGCGGCGCCGTCGGTGACGACGAGGGTGCCGCTCTTGGCGCCGCGGCTCAGCGGGGTGAAGCGGATCTGCAGCGTGCACTGCCCGGCGGGCGCCAGCGACTGGCCGGCGCAGCCGTCGGTGGCGATGGCGAACTGGCCGGTGGTCGAGGTCTGCACAGTGGCAGAGGCCTGATCGCCGCTGTTGGTCACGGTGAACTGCTGCAGCGAGCTGTTGCTGTTGATGGGGACGCCGCCGAAATCGAATCCGGCCGGCGCGATGGTCAAGGTCGCCGGAGTCACGCCGGTGGCCGAGAAGGTCGACATGGCGGTGCCGCCTTCGGTCGCGCTCACCGTGAGCGTGGCGCTTTTCAGGCCGGCGCTGGTGGGCGAGAAGGTCACCATGACCTGGCAGCTGTTGCCGGCGGGCAGCATGGTGCAGCCGTTGACGTTGACCGCGTATTGATTGGCGTGAGTGCCGCCGAGCGTGGGGGTGAAGGAGGTCGACGCCACACCGCCGGTGTTGGTCACCGTGAAGATGCGGGTCGGGCTCGAGGCGCCCACCAGGGTGCTGTTGAAGACGTCGGACATGGGCGACAGCGCCAGCCGGGCCGGCGCCAGCCCGTTGCCGGTCAGCGTGGCGGGGGCGGTGCCGCCGCCCTGCTCGCGCGCCTCCAGCGTGGCGTTCTTGGCGCCGGCGCTGGTCGGCGAGAAGGTCACGGTTTCCATGCAGGTGGCGCCGGCGGCGAGCGGGCCGGTGCAGGTGTTGTTGCCGATGGGGAACTGGCTGGTGTCGCCGCCCGTCAGCACGAGCTGGACCGCACCTGAGAGCTGGCTGCCGTTGTTGCGGACGATGAACGTGGTCGCAGCCGAGGTGCCGCCGACGCGCACCCCCCCGAAATTCTGCGTGTCGGGCGTGATGCTGATGCTGGTCTTCACCGTGCCGGTGCCGGTCAGGCTGACGGGCAGCACGCCGCCGGGGCCCGCGGTCACGGTCAGCGTGGCGGTCGCCATGCTGGCGGCCCCGGGCTGGAAGCGGACCTGGACGACGCAGGAGGCGTTGGGGCCGAGCGACGCGGTGCAGCCGTTCGCGGCGATGGCGAACTCGGTGCCGGTGACGCCGCTCAGCGCGATGCTGGGCACGCCGGTGGCGGCGTCGCCGCTGTTGCCCACCGTGAGGTCCAGCGTCGCGACGTTGCCGATCGCGACCGGGCCGAAAGGCAACACGGTGCGGTCGAGGGTCAGCGCGGCCGGCAACTGGGCGTTGGCCGAGATAGGTACCGTCAGCGTGCCGCCGGGGCTGGCGGTCACGTCCAGCATGCCGCTGCGGGTGCCGCGCGACCCGGGATCGAAGCGCACCATGATCGCGCAGCTCGCCCCGCCCGCCAGCGGCCCGGTGCAGGTCGTCGTCGCGACGGTGAAGTCGGTGCCCGGCAGGGTCGCGACCACGGGACCGGTCGCCATGTCACCGCCGTTCATCACCGTGACCGTCACGGTGCTGGGGGTGCCCACGACGGTGTTGCCGAAATTGATCGCGGCCGGCGCTACCGTCAGCAGCGCGGGGCGCTCGCCGCGGCCGCTCAGCTGCGCATCGGCATAGCCGCCCGGGTTGCCGTTGACGCGCAGGGCGGCGCGCTTGTCGCCGCTGAAGGTCGGCCTGAACTGGACCGCGACGGTGCAGGTCGCGCCCGCCGCCAGCGTCATCCCGCTGCAACCGTTGTTGTTGATGGCGAAGTGGCCGGGATCGGTGCCGACCAGGTTGACCGCGAGGGCGCCGGTCGCGTCGGTGGCTGCGCTGTTGGTGACGGTGAAGCTCTGCAGGGTCGTCGGCCCGGTGGCGCCCAGGAGCTGGGCGCCGAAATCCTTGCTCGCCGGCGTGATGGTCAGCGCGCCGCGCGGCAGGCCGTCCCCGCGCAGGGCGACCTGGGCGGTGGCGTCGCCCCCGGCGATCTGGAGCGACGCCATGTAGCTCATCGGCGCCGTCGGCGAGAAGGCGACCCGGATGGTGCAGCGCGCCAGCGTCTGTAGCGCCCGTCCAGCGCAGTCGTCGCTGTAGAAGGTGAAGCCGGGGGCGCTGAACCTCGTGGTCAGCGGCTCGCTGCGCGTGGTGCCCGTGTTGGTGACGACAAAGTTGACCGGATCGCTGCTGCCACCCTGGATCACGCTGGGGAAGTCATAGACCGTGGGATCGACCGACAGCTTCGCGCCGCCGGTGTCGCCGCCGTCAGGGCCGCCGTCGGGCATGGGGCGCACGTCGACGCCGAGCCTGATGACGACGGTCGTGGTGTCGCCGCGCGTGACGGTGCCGAAATTGGTGCCGTCTTCCAGGAACAGGTTGTTGTCGCCGAACGCGCTGGCGCGGACGATGAGCTCGCCCTCACCGCTGCGCACCCCGAACAGGGCGCTGGTCGGCAGCGTGATGTCGGCGCCGCCCTCTTCCAGCGTGGTCGCCTCCATGCGCGCGCCGCCCAGCGTGAGGTCGAGGTCGATGCGCTTGACCGCGCCGGCGACGTTGCCGCGCTCGATCTTGACGACCACCAGGGTGTCGCCGTCACCGCCGCAGCCGGCCAGCGTGGCGAGGGCGATCAGCACGGCTGCTGCGCGGCGCATCAGAACAGCTCCTTGCGGGGGAAGTGGGTGTCGGGGTCCGAGTCGCCGCCGGACGCGGTGACCGCCAGTACGGTGGCGCCCACAGCGACTGCGCCGATACCAGCCCAGAACCACCACTTCCTGTAGATCGGCCGCTTGCGGCTGCCTGCCGGCGCGGGACCTTCGGGCTTGCCGGTGTCGGTGGTCTCGGCGACCTTGACCGGGGACGGGATGGCAGCCGGCGGGCTGTCGCCGGGTGGCGGCTCGACCACGGTCTTGGGCGGGGTGGCGGCAGCCTGATCACGCGCCGCGATCTGGGCCTTCAGATCGGTGATGAAGCCCTCGACCTCGGCGCGGTTGGGCGCCTTGGGCAGCTGGGTCAGGAACTTGTCGTAAAACTCCAGGGCCTGTTCGAAGTCCTTCGACAGCCGGTATGACTGCGCGATGTTGTAGACCAGGTAGGGGCTGGGAACGAGCTTGTACGCTGCCTTGTACTTCTCGATCGCGGTGGCGTACTCGGACAGGTTGTAGGCCGCCGTGCCCTCGGCATACAGGCGCTTGGCCTCGGCGGTCGGATCCGGTTTGGCGACCGGCGCGGCCTGGGCCGCCAGTGCCAGGACCAGCACCACCGCAACGCTGACGACTTTCTGCATGTCCCCCAGCTCCCCTGATGTGGCAAAAAAGTGCCGAACCTTGACGTCAATCGGCGTGCAAACTACCTTGTTTTACCCGCGGGGTGGACAGGATGATCGGGGAGACGGTTGGCAATTATCGGATCCTGAGCGTCATCGGCGCCGGCGGTATGGGTGTGGTGTACCTGGCCGAGCACACCATGATCGGCCGCCGCGCGGCCATCAAGGTCCTGCTCCCCGAGCTGTCGATCAACCAGGACATGGTCAACCGCTTCTTCAATGAGGCGCGTTCGACCGCGCTGATCAAACACATCGGACTGATCGACGTCTTCGACTTCGGCTATCACGAAAACGGCTGCGCTTACATCGCCATGGAGTATCTCGAGGGCGAGAGCCTGGCGGCGCTGCTCAAGCGCCTGGGTGGCCGGCTGCCGCAGGACTACACCACGGCGATCGGGCGCCAGGTGGCGACCGCGGTCGGCGTGGCGCACGCGCGGGACATCGTCCACCGCGACCTCAAGCCCGACAACATCTTCCTCCTGCCGGACGAGGAGATCGCCGTCGGGATGCGCGCCAAGGTGCTCGACTTTGGCATCGCCAAGCTGGGTACCGAGCTCAAGGGCGCCAGCCGCACGCGCACCGGCAGCCTCATGGGCACGCCGCTCTACATGTCACCCGAGCAGTGCGCCGGCGGCCGCAACCTCGATCTGCGCTCGGATATCTACGCGCTCGGCTGCATCCTCTACGAGATGGTCAGCGGCGCGCCTCCGTTCGTGTTCGACGGCGTGGGCGAGATCATTGGCGCGCACATCTTTCACCAGCCGCGCCCGATCTCGCAGCACGACCCGCTCGTGCCGCCGTGGCTCGAGACCGTGATCATGAAGGCGCTGGCCAAGAATCCGGCCGAGCGCCAGCAGAGCATGGAGGAGCTGGCGGCGGAGCTGGGCGGCCGTACGTCGCGCGCCAGCCGCCCGGTCGGTCTCGTGATCAGGCCGCCAGGCATGGCGACGCCGCCGCCCGCGGCGCATACGCCGACGGCCATGGGCGGGCGCGTGGCAGGACCGACGCCGGTGCCGACGCCTGCGCCAGCCAGCCGCCCAGGGGGCGCCACGCCGCAAACGCCGCCGCCGATGTTCGCGCCCACCCAGCGCGAAGGCGACGTCGTCGAGCGCGGCGCCACCACGCTGAGTGGCGCGGCGTCGCAGATCAGGCCTCCGGCACCGGTCAGCCGTCGGCGTACCGGCCTGATGGTGGCCGGACTGGGTGTGGCGGCCGCGATCGGCCTCACGTTCGCGCTGGTGCGCGGCAAGGACAGCGACAAGGGGACGGGCGCTGCCGCGTCGTCTCCGGTCGCCAGCGCCGAGCCGTCGCCCGCGGCCAGCGCCGAGCCGCCGCCGGTGGCGGTCCCCGCGTCGTCTCCGATCGCCAGCGCGGAGCCGTCGCCGGTGGCCAGCGCGGAGCCGTCGCCGGTAGCCAGCGCGGAGCCATCGCCGGTAGCCAGCGCGGAGCCATCGCCGGTGGCTGCTCCCGGCGTCGCGATGGTCGACGTGGACGTGACCTCGACGCCGTCGGGCGCCGACGTGTTCACGGAGCAGGGCACGCCGCTGGGCAAGACGCCCCTGCATCTCGAGCGCGCCAAGGGCACTTACACGCTGGCGATGATCGTGCGCGCCAACGGGTACAAGGACCAGCGCGTCGAGCTGGCCCTGGGCAGGAACGTCAGCAAGAAGGTCAAGCTGTCGAAGCTCGGTAAGGGCTCGGCCGCCGAGGCGCCGGCCACTGGCGGCAGCACCAGCGGACTCGCGGATCCCTTCGACCCCAAGCCTGGCACCAAGGCTCCCAACCAGGTCATCGATCCCTTCGCGCCACCGCCAGGCTAGCGGCCTGAGCGTGGGGCGCGTGATCAGCTGGAAGGCGGCGTCGACGTCGCAACCAGACATCGAACCGCCGAGCCGAACGCCATCGCCCGAGCAGTGAAGGGTGCCTCGCTGGCCGCGCCGCACAGTGGGCATATCCGGGGGCTGGCCGGCGTTACAGGGCGACTCCGTTTTCGCCCCTTCCGACAACGCATGCTAGCGTTTCCCCCAATGCGCAGGCTCCTCCTGGCGGTGATCCTCTGTGCCGCCACCAGCTCGGTCGCCGCCGCCGCGGAGACCTGCGCGGTCAAGGAGGACGTCCTGGTCCAGGTGCCCTACCCGGATTCGGGTGGGGTGTGGATCCCGCGCGAGGCGGCCTGTGGCGGGGACTTCCCGCTGCTGATCCTGCTGCATGGCGAGAACGCCGATCGCGAGCGTCACATCCTGGTCGGCGGCTGGATGAAGCTGGAGCCGACGGTGCGCGCGCTGATCGACGCCGGCAAGATGAAGCCGGTGCTGCTGGCCGAGCCGGTGCAGCTGGGCGCCAAGCAGGACACCCTGTACACCACGCGCTGGGATCCGGTCGAGCACCTGGCCCGCCTGGAGAAGGAGCTGGCGGCGCACCAGATCCGCGTCACCGCCATCGGCTACCTCGGCCACTCGGCGGCCGGCTGCCAGGCCAAGGGCGGCCTGTACAAGGTGCTGTCGATGCTCGACGAGCTGGGGCCCCGGGTCAACCTGTGGGCCGCGGCGGACATCTGCTATCTCGGCAACTACCACTGGCTGGAGCCCGCCAACAAGCTGGCGCGCCGCAACATCACCATGATCAACCTGCACGTCGCGCACCCCACCGGCGGCTTCGAGAACGGCATGGATCTGACGCGCAAGATCACCTGCCCGCCCGGCTACAAGAAGTGCATGGCGCACCGCCGCGAGAACTGGTGCAGCTTCCGCGCGAAGCGCGGCACGGGCATCGATCACAAGGCGGCGCCGGGGCTGCTGGTGCGCGATCTGCTGATGCGGGTGTACCCGGCCGAGGGTGCGCCCAGGCTGTGCAAGAAGTAGCTGGCCCGCATGATTCGTCATTCGGCACATCTCGGTCCGGCCGGAGCGCTCCGAGGGCTGGCTCCCATCGAAGTCGCCCCACCGTGCAGCGTCCCGGCTCCCCGGACCTCCGGCCAGCTGGTCGGCCCCGCGCGGCCGAGGCTGGCGGGTGCCTCGGGCGACGGGCTCCGCGGCGGCGGGCCCGACAAGGGGCCCGCTGATCGCCGCTCCGCCTGGCGCGGCCGCGCTCTCGGCCAAGCCTGCGCGCGTCGTCACCCCGCCGGTGGCTGCCCGCCAACTGCAGGCGCGGTTCTTCCGTAGGGACTGCCGTCGCGATGACGGTACACGAAGCGCTCCCCACGTGGGCCAGGCTCGATGAGCAGCTGTCCGTCGTGGACGGCGCGGTGGTGCGCGCTGCACAGGACGATGAGGTTGCCTAGGCCATGGTCACCACCATGTGACCAGAAGCGCCAGTGGTGCACGTCGACCCACATTGCGGCCCGACAGCCAGGTGCCTCGCAACAGCCGCGCGCACGCCGCAGCGCCGCGGCCCGACGTGCTGGTGGGATGGTGCGTGACACCGGCGCATCCGGATGCTGCAGCGCGACGACCGAGGCGTCACACAACGCGACCTCGAGCAGCTTGGGATCGATGTCGAAGACCTTGCCGCCGCCGTCCTGGGTCACGCGTTCGCAGCGGGCGCAGACCCCGATGGCGATCTGGTAGCTCGGTGTCCCCGGCTTGCGATCGGCGCCGGCGGCAGCCAGACGCAGCAACTGGTCCATGAAGGTGTCGTCATCGAGCGTAGCTCCGGCCTGCTTGTGCAGCATCTTGCGCACCTCGCACAGCAGCGCCTGCGTCGCCGGCGTCAGCTCGAAGTGCACCAGCCGTCGCGCCTCGGTAGGATCCGGCTCGTCACCTGGCAGGGCCCCAGGCTCCAGCCCGGCGACCTGTCGTTCGATCTCCCTGACGCTCATCTCACCCACGTGGGTGAGCCACGCAGCTTCGCTGGCAGCCGTCATCACGCGCGACAGCTCGCGGACCGCCGAGTAGCTGATGCCGCCAGCTGCCAGAGCCTCGCGGGTCAAGGGCAGCCCGGCCAGCGCCTCGACCACCCTCACCCGCTCGTACGCCATGCGCGCCGACAGCCCGAGCCGCGCCTCGGCGTACTCGTGGAACGATCCGAACCCGAGGG
>JBGASF010000241.1:0-7463 GCA_044229835.1 Polyangia bacterium
ATGAGGTGGTGCTTGGCGTACTCGCCGACCAGGCGGCCGTCGGGGGCGAAGAACCAGATCCGGTTGTCGTTGCCGGCGACGTCGAACACGCCGATGGCCAGCGCCAGGTCGAAGCGCCGCGCCAGCTCGCCCAGCTCGCGCACCGCGGCCTCGCGCTGCCCGCGATCGACCAGCAGGCCGACCTCGGGCGACACCAGCAGGCGCGCGCCGCGCGCGGCGGCGTCCTCGGCCGCGCGCGGCAGCACCAGCAGGAGGATGCTGCGCGGGTCGCGCCCCGAGGTGGCGTCGAGGCCGGCCCAGGTCCAGCCCACGGTGGCCACGCGCAGGCTGCGTGTCGGGGCGGTCGCGCCGCGCCGCAGCCCCACCGCCAGCGCCGGCAGCGCCAGCACCAGGGCGAGGGCCAGCGCCGGCGCGCGCCGCGCCCGCCCGCGCGCGCTGGCCACCCGCAGCGCCAGCGCCTGGCTGGCCACCAGCACGAAGACCAGCCCCGCGATCCCGGTCCAGCGCAGCAGCGCCAGCGCGCCCGGCGCCGCCGACCACACCCGCGCGAAGCACTGCGCGGTGCCCCACACCGGGATGGCGGTGTAGCTCAGCCACTCGACCAGCACGACGGCGGCGGCCATGGCCAGCGCCCCCAGCACGCCGGGCCAGCGCGACACGCGCCAGGCCAGCACCCCGGCCAGCAGCCAGAGCAGGCTCAGCGCGGCCGCCAGCCCGGCGCCCATCAGCGGCGGGAACGCCAGCACCACCGCCAGCGGCCCGGTGTACGCCAGGCCCGTCAGCGCACCGATGAGGGCGGCCCAGCGCCACGACGGCGCGCGCATCAGCGCCCACAGCAGCGGCAGCAGCGCGACGAGCTCGAGCGCCCAGGCGTGCACCGGGTAGTCGGCGATGAACAGCGCCAGCCCGGTGACGACGGGCGCGGCCAGGAGGAGCTGGCGTCGCGCTGGCGGGGCTGCGGCTGCGGCTGCGGGAGAGTGCGGCACGGCGAAGAGCGGAACGGCCCGCTCAGTCGCAGGCGGGGCGGTTGACCTGGGGAGCCGGGTCGGCGCTGGGCAGGATCATGCGCAGGTAGTCATACTCGTCGATGCAGAACACCGAGGGGCCCTCGCCGAGCAGCTCGGAGCGCTCCTCGAAGGTGCGCGCGCCGCCGGAGTCCATCAGGCGGTTGGGCTGATCGCCGGGGTCGTGGAAGCCGTCGCCATACGGGTTGGCGAGGCCCAGGCTGTGGCCGACCTCGTGGGTCATGGTGGTGCCGATCATGCTGCCGATGACCCAGATGACGCAGGAGATCTGCTCGTCGCGCATGCTCTTGTTGGCCGGGCAGCCCTCACCGGTGGTGCGCATGGCGGCCGTCGAGCCCGCGAGATCCGTGGCCGTCACCTCGACGCCGCCGCGGTCGGAGCGGAACGGATCGAACAGCTTGTCGAACAGGATGTTGACCTGCTCGGGCTTGGCCTTGCCGGTCAGCGGATGGGCGCTGAAGCCGAACAGCGACTCGGTGAAGACGCCGCCGAAACCCGGGTAGCCGTCCTGCTGCGTGGTGGCGTTGACGCCGCCGATGCGGTCGTACAGCCGCTCGTTGTCGGTGTCCTTGCCCGGCGAGTTGTCATAGCCGAACAGGCCCAGGCCGTTGGGATCGGGGCCGGCGATGTCGACCTGCGCGTACAGCGCGAAGTCATCGGGCACGGTGTCGCGGAACTCGACGTTGACCCCGGCATAGTCGCGCCGCGCCACCGTCAGCACGCGCTGGCGGATCAGGGCGTCGGCCGCGCGCAGGCCGAACTTGCGCAGCGACGACACGTACGAGGGCAGGAAGTTGATGAAGACCACCTGCTTGAGGCGCGAGATCCCGAGCTGCACCGGGATGGCGTCGCCCTCGACGCGCACGCGGCCCTTCTCGACGATGGGCTTGGCGCTGCCGCGGATGGTCCCCGACTCCTTGCGCAGATCGATGAGGCGCCCCAGCGGGTCGTCCTCGTCGAGCACGTAGCGCACCTCGGGCCCGGAGCGGAACTCGACCACCAGCTCGAGATCGATGGAGCGCGCCGCGCCGCCGCCGTCGGGGGTGAAGGTCCCGCTCAGCGCGATCAGGGTGGCATCGTCACCGCCGGCCACCCCGCCCACGAAGCCGCCGCCGCGGATGATGACGTACTGGCCCAGGCTGGCCTTGGTGGGCGAGGCCGACAGGATGGCGGGCTTCTGGATGTCGAAGCGCACCGTGCGCGGCGCCGACCGGATCTTGGCGCCGCCGGTGTGGCGGTTCTCCAGGAGCAGCGAGCCGTCGAAGCGCCCCGGCCCGATCCCCGACACCGCGGTCGAGTACGGAAACGCCGCCCGGCTACGATCGAACGCCGCCAGCGGCGCGGCCGGCAGATCCACGGTGACCATCGGCCCGCACACCGTCATGCCCGCGGGCGTGAAGCAGCCCGACAGGATGGCCACGGTGGCGCCCTCGTCGCCGCCCAGCAGGTAGCCGTCGCCGCCGATCTCGGTGGGCTGGTTGACGAACGACAGCCCGTCGCCGACCGCGTCCAGGCGCGGCGTCAGCTCGGCGGCCAGCTCCAGCTCCAGCGTGAGCGCGGTGGTCACATACAGCTTGTTGTCGACCGTGGAGCGCACCTCGACGGTGGCCTGACCCTGGAACGCGCCGGTCGGGAAGCCGCCATCGCCCAGCGCGTCGGCGAAGGCGGCGTCGGCGACCAGCTCCAGGCGCGCCGACGACACGTAGCTCGCGGGCAGCGCGACGTCGATGCTGCGCTCGCCCAGCATGCCGGTCAGGCGCAGCCGGGTCGCACCCAGGCTGTCATCGACGAAGCTGCGCCCGCCGATGGCCAGGCGGGTGCCCGGCACCACGGTGCCGGGATCGATCCGCGTCAGCGTCAGGCCGTCGAGGCCGGTGTCCCGCGGGCCGCTGATCTCGCCGCCCCCGCAGCTGGCCAGGCCGAGCAGCGCCAGCGCGCCGGCGTAGCCGAGGTGGCGCCCACCCAGCCTCACTGGACGGTGACCGCCAGGTCGTAGTTGTTGGTGCCGCTGTCATACGGCTTGACCACGATGTAGTAGGTGTCGGCCATGCCGGCCGGCACGGTGTACTCCATGTGCTCGGCCTTGTTCGAGCCCTGGCCGTTGGTGTACTGGCAGTCGAACTCGACGGTCGAGCACGGCGTCAGATCGCGCACGCCGCCCGGTGCCGCGGCGTCGGTCTTGAACAGGTGAATGTCGAGGTCCTCGGCCGGGCCGGTGGTGGTGCCCGCGGTGGGCAACATCATGGTCAGGTCGATGACGACCTTCTTGTTCTCGGGCAGCGCGATCTTGTACCAGTCCTCGTCCATCGAGGTGCAGATCTTGAGGCCGGTGTAGCGCTTCACCGTGGGCGACAGCGGCACCGGGGTGATGTTCTCGGCCTGGGTCTTGTTGTTGTCGGGCTCGTTGGCGTCGGTGCAGCAGCTCATCGGCGTCTTGGTCAGCGTGAGGTCGTACAGGTTCTCCAGGACGGGCGGCGCGTCGAGCGTGAATACGCGCGCATAGACGTCACCGTCGGAGGCCTGCGCGCAGTGCGACACCGTCTCCACCGCGCCGGTCGAGTAGCTGTAGCGCAGCACGCGCCCCTGCGTGGTGCCCGAGGGCGCCGCGCGCAGCTGCAGGTCGATGTCGGAAAAGCCGCTGCCCGACAGCACGTCGAGCTTGACCGTGATCATGGCGTCGGCGGTGATCGGGATGCGGTACCAGTCCTCGTCGGCGGCGCTCTGGCCGGCGGGGCAGAAGGCCAGGTTGGCGTGCACGCCGGCGCTGAGGTTCATCGACATCGCGTTGGTGATCGAGGTCTGGCCGTCGTTCTGCTCCAGGGCGTCGTCGGTGCACATCGTCATCATCATCGGCGTGCAGGTGCCCGCGGCCGGGACGCACTGCCGCTTGGACTGGCCGTCCACCGACAACATGGCGTTGGCGCTGCACGTGTAGTCGGTCGGGCACGCCGGCGAGGCGGCGTCGCCGCACGACTGCGAGCAGTACGACAGCCCCATCGAGCCGATGCGCACACAGTTGTCGTCGGCGTCGCCGCACTGGGTGTCGCTGCTGCACGACTTGCAGATCGGCGTGGTGCCCGCGGTGCCCGGGTTGGTGACCGCGAACGAGAAGGTGCCGGTCATGGGCGCCTGCGTGGTGTGGTCGCAGGTGCCGTTGGGGTCGTCGTTGTCGTTGGCGGCGATGATGTAATACAGCGTCTTCATGCTGCCGGTGGGCATGGCGGCGACGGGGTTCGGCACCACGCCCTTCCAGGTGCCCGAGCGCATGTCACCCGCGGTGCGCGTCATGGTGACCTGGGTCATCGCGGTCAGCACCGGCGGGTTCGCGGGCGCGGTGGTGGCGTAGTACAGCAGCGGCGCCGACTTGAGGCCGAGGTCGTCGACCACCATGGCGCTGATGTCGAGATCCTGCACCGTCGATTGCGCGGCGGGCGCGGTGTGGGTGACCACCGGGCCGGTGCCGGGGCAGTTGGGCTTGGGCGGCGTGCGCAGCACGATGAGGTAGGGCTTGGTGGTGGCCGGCGAGCTGCCGTCATCGGCCGACAGCACCAGCATGTAGCGATCCTGCGCCGCGACCTGCTCGGCGGTCGGGCACCACGAGAAGGTGGCGCCGAAGGGGCCCGAGGCCAAGAGCTCCGCGCCTTCGATCAGCGGATCGAGCTGCTCGATGGTGACCATGGGCGAGTCGGAGTCCTCGACCAGGATGTTGATCTCGAGGCAGTCGTCAGTGCCGAGGTCGAGCGTGGTGCCGGTGCCCAGCGGCTGGCGGAAGATGGGCGAGCCCTCGCCGCCGGCGTCACGCACGGTGATCTCGATGGTCTCGGTCGCGGTGTGGCTGCCGTCGGACACGATGAAGTCGAACGAGTACGGGGTGTCGCTGCGATCGGCGGCGACCGGCGTCCAGCGGAAGTTGGCCACGCCGTCGGCGAACGAGGTGATGGTGGCCTTGTTGGGGCGGGTCTTGAGGTCGGGGATGCCGGGCGCCACGAAGTCGAAGCGCAGGCTGTCACCGTCGTCGTCGACGGCGCGCACCTGGATGGTCAGCTCGACGCCGACCGAGGCGACCTGGTTCTCGAGCGGCTGGATGCTGGGGCCAGAGCCGCCGCCTCCGCAGCCCACCAGCATGGCCAGACACCCGACGACGACGCCCGCACGGAGCATACTCATGGACAATCCAAAGCGAAGTTTGGGGCTGATTATAACATCTTGGGGGCTTTGCCCAGCTGTTCCCGCACCCCTGGTTCGGAATCAGCTGTCCGGATCCGGCTCCTTTCCGCCGTGCGGCGTGGATCACGCACCGAGCTGGCGGCGCAGCTCGAGATAGTCGTCGGACACCGCAAAGCGCAGCAGTTCCTCGACCTCGGGCTGGCCACGCAGGTGACGGGTCAGGCCGCCAGGGCCGGCGGCGCGGGGGTCCAGGCCGGCCCGGCGTGACAGGATGTGCACCCCGGCGGTGACGTCGCCGGCCGCCAGCAGGCCGACCCGGTTGCCGGTGTGGGCCAGGCCGGCGGCGATCCCGGCCGGGTTCATCGCGACCTGGACGCACTCGATGGCGAACGGCGCCAGATCGTTGCGGGTGTTCTTGGGGATGAGGCGGTTCAGGCGCTGGGCCTCGTCGGCCAGCGCCGCGGGGTCGACGCCGGCGGGCGCGAAGTCGGGCTGGAACTGCCGGACGATGGCGCCCATCAGCACGCCGAGCTCGAGGTCGGTCATGCGCGCCGGCAGCGCGCAGCCCGACCGGTACAGCTTGAGCGCGCGCGCCATCAGGAAGCGCAGCTCGGGCGCCTGCGCGCCCTCGAGCAGGCTGGCGCCGACCACCACCTGGGGCGGGCTGCCCGGCTCGACCGCCAGCACGGTGGGGTGCATGGCGCTGACATAGACCTCGACGTCGCCGACCCCGAGCTGGATGCCGAGCTGGCCGGCGACCTCGCGGGCGCCGCTGCCGGTGCGCGGCAGGCGCTCGTTCTTGCCCACGCCGTAGCGGCGCAGGTCGGAGCCGAAGCGCTTCTGCAGGATCGACCCCAGCAGGTTGAAGATCTGGCGGAAGCCCGACGGCAGCGAGCGGTGGAACAGGGCGTCGTCGGCGGCCAGATCGGCCAGCGGCGCGATCGACGGCGGCGAGTGCAGGCGCGCGGCCTCGGCGGCGGCCTGCCCGTCCCCGTCGGCCACGCCGATCAGCACCAGCGCGGCGGCGGCGGCGCCCGAGGCGTCGCGCGCGCCGCGCCAGCCCAGCACGCGGTGCAGCACGCGGTAGGCCTCGACGTCGAAGGCGTCGCGCAGGAGGCGCGTGCGCATGGCGCCGGCGGTGCGATCGAGGTGCACGCGCAGCGCCATGGTGTCGCGGCGGCGCTGGTAGAACTCGGTCAGCGCCAGGATGGCGGTGAGGTCGGTGGGGTGCTGCTCGACGGCGCGGCGGTAGGTCTCCTCGGCGTGGCGGGGATCGCCGAGGCCCTCCTCGTAGATCCGGGCCATGCGGTGGGTCAGCTCGAGCGCGCGCGCGGCGTCGGCCGGGTAGCGCAGCAGGCGATCGGTGGCGCCCAGCGCGCTCTGCCAGTCGCCCTGGCGCAGGCTGAGCTGGGACAGCCGCTCCAGCAGCGCGGCGTCGCTGGCGTCGTCACCGGGGATCTGGAGGGCGCGCATCAGGGCCTGGCTGGCGCGCGCCGGATCGGGCAGGTGCTCGTCATAGAGCACGCCGAGGCGCTGGAAGATCCCCTTCAGCGTGGCCGGATCGCGCTCCTGGCGGGCGCGGCGGATCAGCAGGTCGGCGGCCTCGCCCCAGCTGCCCGCGGACCAGGCCAGCTCGGCCAGGGCGGTCAGCGCGCCGGGATCGGACGGGGTCAGGGCCAGGATGCGCCCCAGCTCGGCGCGGGCGCGGCCGGGATCGGCGAGCGGGCCCTGGTACAGCGCCGACAGGCTCTGGTGCAGGTCGAGCTGGTGCGCCGGCTCGGTCTCGCGCGCCACGCGGGCCTCGAGCAGCTGCGCCAGCTCGCCCCAGCGCTCGGTGCGCGAGTAGATCCCGCGCAGGCGCACGAAGGCCTCGGTGTGGCCGGGATCCAGCGTCAGCAGCGGCACCAGCGTGCCGGCGGCGGAGGCGTTGTTGGCGGCCTCGGGCCCCGCGACGCCCTCGATGGCGCCCGAGCCGAATTCCTCCGGGTGCTTCGAGAGCTTCTTCTCGAGGAAGTAGGAGAGGAAGGTCGGCACCTCGGCGCCGCCCGCGGGCATCCCCACGACATCGCCTGTCCTCAGCTGATGCAGGGTCTTGCCGAAGCGAAGTTGGCCCCGGCCACTGAGCACGAGTACCAGCTCCTCGTTCACGAGATGGCTGTGGAACGGCCAGGCCGACTTTCCCGGGGGAACGACGTTGTAGCGGCAGCCGAGTCTTTTCGCACCGATCAGCGGCCCGAGCTGCGCGAACTGCACGGCAAAGCGCGTGCCGGA
>JBGASF010000242.1:0-7307 GCA_044229835.1 Polyangia bacterium
CCCGTGCCCGTGCCCGTGCCCGCGCCCGTGCCCGATCCGGGCCCTTCTCCCTCCCTCACCCTCACCACCACCTCCGCCCCCCCGCAGAAGCTCCAGCTGCGCCCCTTCATCGCCATCGTCGGCGGCCTCGCCTACGAGCTCGTGCAACCCGCTTCCCCCGCCGACGACCGCGAGGACCGCGCCACCACCATCGCGCTGTCCCGCTTCGGCCTGCGCGCGAGCCTCGGCGCCGGCGTCTCCCTCGAGTCCGAGTTCGAGGCCAACGCCGGCCCCCACGGCAGCAGCGCCTGGGAAGGCCAGGCCTCGCTCTCGGTCCGCAACCAGCTGGTCCGCATCGAGCGCGGCCGCCTGCGCGTCGAGGCCGGCCGCATCACCGACCCCTCCAGCGTCGACTACTTCTCCGATCACGTCGCCGATCAGCTGCTCACCGACGGCTTCACCCGCGACACCCTGCTGGCCAGCGGCTTCAACCGCGGCAACGGCGTGCAGGCGCGCTGGCAGCTGCGCCCGCAGCTGACCGTCGGCCTCAACCTCAACGCCGCCAACCCGGTCAGCACCACCTCCAGCCTGGTCGTGGGCGGCACCTTCCCGCCGTTCTCGCGCTTCTACTTCGCGCCCTACCAGTATGTCGGCCGCGACGCCGCCACCCTGCCCGCCGACGAATACCACTTCGTCATGGTCACGCCGTCGGCGTCGCTGAAGCTGGCCAGCATCGAGGCCCAGGCCGCGCTGCAGCTGTTCCAGGTCAACACCAACACCTCCAGCCACGACGACCAGAAGATCGACGGCTACAACGTGCGCGTCGGCATCGCCGGGCGCTTCGGCCTGCACGGCCGCGTGCATCCCTTCGCCAACTTCTCGCTGGTGCAGAACGAGGTCGTGATGCCCGACGACGGCACCCGCCTGTCGGGCGAGATCTACACCGGCACCACCCTCACCGCCGGCGCCGACCTCGCCGTCTTCGAGCGCCACGGTTTCGGCGGCCAGCTCGGCCTGGTGCGCGATCGCCAGGGCGACAGCGCGCGCGCCGACCAGTGGTTCGTCAACCTCGGCGGCACCTTCTGGCTGGCCGAGACCACCGCGCTGGGCGCGCGCTTCGCCCTGTTCTCTCGCTGCGAGACCACCACCACGGCGCCGTGCACGCAGGACGGCACGCGCTCGCTGTTCTTCACGCTTCGAACCCACATCTGAGAGGCCGCCACCATGCACATCGAGATCAAGCTGGCCGTCGCGCTGGGCGCGGCACTGGCCATGGCGGTGCCCGCGGGCGCCGCGACGTTGACCGCGCTGACCGGCTTCGGGTCGAACCCGGGCGGTCTCGAGATGTTCACCTACTCGCCCGCGGGCGTGCCGGCCGGCGCACCGCTGGTGGTCTTCATGCACGGCTGCTCGCAGACCGCGGCCGACGCCGCCAAGGTGGGCTGGAACGAGCTCGCCGATCAGCTCGGCTTCCACGTGCTGTATCCGCAGCAGACCGCGGCCAACAACCCCATCAAGTGCTTCAACTGGGCGGGCGAGTATGGCGATCCCGCCAACCTCACGCGCGGCATGGGCGAGAACGAGTCGATCCACCAGGCCATCGTCAAGGTCATCGCCGACAAGGGCATCGACGCGCGGCGCGTGTACATCACCGGCTTCTCGGCCGGCGCCGGCTTCGCCTCGGTCATGCTGGCGACCTGGCCCGATCTGTTCGCCGGCGGCGCCATCATGGCCGGCCTGCCCTACCGCTGCGCCACCACGGTCAACGAGGCCTACAACTGCCAGTCGCTGGCCAGCCACGCCGAGCTCAAGAAGACGCCGGCGCAGTGGGGCGCCCTGGTGCGCGCGGCCTACCCCGGCTTCACCGGCCCCTATCCGCCGGTCGTCATCTTCCACGGCTCCAGCGACAGCATCGTCAGCCCCGACAACCAGGTCGAGCTGATCGAGCAGTGGACCGACGTCGCCGGCACCGACCAGACCCCCGACGCCACCGCCATGGTCGGCAACCACCAGGTCAGCCGCTTCATGCAGGGCGGGCACGTGGTGGTCGAGAGCTGGAAGGTCATGGGCATGGGCCACGCCGTCGCCATGGGCGGCGCCGATCCCGAGCACGGCTGTGCGCCCACCGGCGGCAGCTACATCGAGGATCGCGGGCTGTGCGCGGTGTGGCGCGCGGCCAGCTTCTTCGGGCTGGCCGGCACCGTGGTGCCGCCGCTGCCCGACGGCGGCGTCGGGCCCGGCCCCGATGGCGGCATGCCGCCGCAGCGTGACGGCGGTGGCGTGGTGCGCACCGACAGCGGGGTCACCGAGCCAGGGACACCGGCGGTGGCGCTGACCGCTCCCAGCGCGGGCGCCCGGGTCAGCGGTGCGGTGACCATCGCGGCGACCGCCAGCGCCGACCGTGGGGTCGCGCGCGTCGAGTTCTTCGTCGACGGCGTGCTCAAGGGCTCGGACGGCAGCGCGCCGTACACCCAGCTGTGGCAGACCGCGCAGTACAGCGCGGGTGCCCACGAGCTGAAGGCAGTCGCCTATGACATCTACGAGCTGTCGGGCGAGGCCAAGCTCACCGTGATGGTGGGCGAGGGCGGCGGCGAGCCGGCCGCCGAGTACAACGACCCCATCGGCTTCGGCTGCGAGGCGGCGGCAGGGCGCGCGGGTGCGCGCATGGTCGACGCGGTGCTGGTGCTGGGTGCCCTCGCGCTGGCGTGGCTGGCGGGACGCGGCGGCCTGCGCCTCAGGGCGCGGGCCCGGGCGGGGAGGAAGTCATGAACTCGGCAGCTGCGAAGCAGACGACGACGCCGCCGCTGGCCTGGTGGCGCGAGCCCACCAAGGCGCAGTGGATGGCCTTCCTGGCCGCGTGGGCGGGCTGGGTGCTCGATGCCTTCGACTTCACCATCTACCTCATCGTGGTGCCCGAGATCGCCAAGGAGTTCGGGGTCAGCACCACGGCGGCGCTGGGCTCGCTGACGCTGACCTTGATGGTGCGCTTGCTGGGCGGGGTCGCCGCGGGCTGGATGGCGGATCGCTGGGGACGCAAGCTGCCGCTGATGCTGGCGCTGCTGTGGTTCGCGGTGTTCGACGGGCTGGTCGCGCTGGCGCCCAGCTTCACCTGGGTGCTGGTGCTGCGCACGCTGTTCGGCTTCGGCATGGGCGCCGAGTGGACCGCGGGGTCGACGCTGGCGATGGAGAACTGGCCCAAGCGCAGCCGGGGCATCGCGTCGGGCCTCTTGCAGGGCAGCTGGGCCATCGGCTTCCTGCTGGCGGCGCTGATCTCCGCCGTGGTGGTGCCGCTGTGGGGCTGGCGCGGGCTGTTCGTGGTCGCCATCGCGCCGGCGCTGCTGGCGCTGCCCATCCGCATCTGGGTGCCCGAGAGCGAGGAGTGGCGCAAGCAGCGCCGCGCCGAGGCCGGCAAGCAGGTGTCGCTGGCGCGCGCCGGGGTGCTCGGCAAGCTGATCGGCGCCTCGGTGGTGATGGGGCTCGGGTTCGCGGTGTATTACGGGCTGACCACCAGCTACACGGCGATGCTGGCGTCGCAGTTCGGGATGGCGGCGGATCAGCGCTGGCAGCTGCTGGTGCTGTTCAACCTGGGCATGCTGGTGGGCGCGGTGGGCTGTGGCTGGGCGGCGCGCAAGTATGGCGTGCGCGTCGCGGTGGCGCTGCCGGCGCTGCTGGTGATCCCGGCGCTGCCGCTGTATGTCGGCATGGTGCCGGGCCTGCTGTGGCTGGGCGCGGTGCTGGGCGGCATGCTCGGGGTCGGCTTCTGCGGCGTGGTGCCGATGTTCCTGACCGAGGTGTTTCCGGCCCAGGTGCGCGCGCGCTGCGTCGGGATCGCGTATCACGCGGGGGCGGTGATGGCGGCCTTCGTGGCGCCGGCGGTGCCCTGGCTGGCGGGGCGGGCGTCGATCTCGATGGGGACGTCGATCTTGCTCATCGCGGGCGGCTTCGAGCTCCTGCTGGCGGTGTGCCTGCTGCTGCTGCCGGGCGAGCGCGCCGCGAACGCCGGCGCCGACGCGGTGGACCCGGCCGACGGCGACGGCGACGGCGACGGCGAGGCCGAGGCCGAGGTCGCGGCATGAGCACCGCCGCCGACACCGACTGGCTGGGGCGCCGGGCCGCGCTGTCGCCGCGCAAGGTCGGCCTGGTCGAGGTCGCGACCGGGCTGCACCTCGACTATGCGGCGTGGAACCAGAGCGCCGCGCGGGTCGCCGCCGGGCTCGCCAGCCTCGGCGTGACGCGTGGCGACCGTGTCGCAATCCTGGCCGAAAACAGCGTCGAAGTACTTGACACTGTGTTTGCATGCGCGAAGCTCGGCGGGCTCGCGGTGATGCTGGGCACGCGTCTGACCCCGGCCGAGCTGGCCCCCATGCTGGTGCGCGCCGCGCCAGCCGTGCTGGCCTTCGGCCCCGGCCTGGAGGCCACCGCGCACGCGCTGGTCGGCGCGCGCGCACGCCCGCTGGCCAGCCTGGTCGGCCCCGAACCGTGGCGGGGCGTCCCCGCGGCCCAGCGCGAAGACCCCTGGCAGGTGGTCTACACCGGCGGCTCGACCGGGACGCCCAAGGGCGCCGTGCTGACCCACGCCGGCCTGCTGGCCAACGCCGCCGGCACCGCCGCCGCGTGGGGCCTCGGCGAGGACGACGTCACCATCCTGGACGCGCCGCTGCACCACACCGGCGGCCTCAACGTGCTGACCACCCCACTGGTCTGGCTGGGCGGCACCTCGCACCTCGCCGCGCGCTTCGATGAGGACGTCAGCTTCGACCTGCTCGCCGCCGGCGCGCCGACGGTGCTGTTCGGTGTGCCCACCGTGCTGGCGCGCCTGACCCAGCACGAGCGCTGGGCCGACGCCGACCTCGGCCGCCTGCGCCTGGTCATCACCGGCGGCGCCCCCGCGCCGGCCGCGCTGTTCGAGCGCTGGCGCGAGCGGGGCCGCACCCTGCGCCTGGGCTACGGCCTCAGCGAGGCCGGGCCCAACAACTTCTGGCTGCCCGAGGCGATGGCACGCGCACGCCCCGGCGCGGTCGGCCTGCCGCTGCCCCACGTGGAGACCCGCCTCGAGGACGGCGAGCTCCTGCTGCGCGGGCCGCACCTGATGGCGGGCTACCTCGATGACGCCGCCGCCACGGCCGCGACCATCGACGCCGCCGGCTGGCTGCACACCGGCGATCTGGCGCGCCGCGGTGACGACGGCGTCTTCACCATCGTGGGCCGGCGCAAGGAGATGTTCATCTCGGGCGGCGAGAACGTGTACCCGGCCGAGGTCGAGGACGCGCTGTGTGCGCACCCGCGCGTGGCCGAGGCCGCGGTGCTCGGCGTCCCGCACGAGCGCTGGGGCGAGACCGGCCTGGCCGCGGTCGCGGTGCGCGCCGGCAGCGAGCTCGAGGCCGCCGAGCTGCGCGGCTTCCTGGCCGGGCGGCTGGCGCGCTTCAAGCTGCCGTCGCGGGTGGTCTTCGTGCCCAGCCTGCCGCGCACCGGGGCCGGCAAGGTCGACCGGCGCGCGCTGCGCTCGCTGCTGGGCGCCTCAGAATGAGCGCTGGTAGCTGAGGCCGAGGCTGCCCGGGCCGGCGCTGGGCGCCAGCGTGCTGCGCGGCCGCTCGCGGCGCGGCGCGCCGAGGTCGCGCACCAGCAGCACCAGCGCGGCGGTGCCGGCGACCCCGGCGGCCACGAAGCTCAGGTTGGCCAGCAGGGCGTGACGCTCGCCGCGCGCGCGCACGGCGTCGGCCTCGGCGAAGTCGTGCGCGGCGCTGTCGGCCCTCAGCGCGGCGAAGTCGTCCTCGGCCGCCTGCATGCGATCGACGAAGAGCAGACCGACCCCGCCCAGCACCGCCGCGGTGCCGCCCCACAGCCACCAGCGTGCATACAGCGGCGTGCCGCCCTCGACCGGCGGCTCGGGCACCGGCGGCCCCGGCAGCGCGCCCGGGCCGCCGTCGTGGACGACCAGCTGGTTGCCATGACGATCGAGCACGCTGGCGCTGTCGAGCGCGCTGCCCGCGGGCACCGTCAGCGTGAACGGACTGGCGCCCGCGCTGTCGATGGCGCGCACCACGCCGTCGTGGCCGTGCACGCGCAGGCGCGCCCCCGCCACCGCGCGCACCGGATCGACGTCGACCACGATGACCACGCGGTTGCCGCTGGCGCGCCGGAAGCGCACCGTCAGCGCGCGCCCCGCCAGCTCGGTGCGTGCCGCCGCGAACGGCGTGGCCAGCTTGGGCGAGGTCCCCGCGGGCAGCGCCGCCCCCGGCGTCAGCGCCAGCAGCGCCATGAAGGACTCGGTCGCGCGCGCCGGGTCATCCAGCCCGGCCGCCAGCTCACCGGCGAGGCGATACAGCGCTGCCAGCTCGTCGGGGTCGCTGTGGCCCATCGCCAGCGCGCGCTCGACCGTGGCCAGCGCGGCGGCATAGCGCAGCGCCGCCTTGTCGCGGCGCGCATCGTCCAGGGCCGCCTGCACCCCGGCATCCGCTCGCGCCGGTCGCGCCGTCACCGCCAGCGCCAGCGCCGCCGCACACGTCACGAAAAGCCAGCCTGCGCAGCGCATTTCCCGCGCGCGAGCTTACCACGCGAGCTGCGTCGGCGACTCCACGCCGGCCACGACGTCGACCGTCCACTTGCGCGTGCGACCATCCTGCAGCCGCGCGGTCAGCTTGTGCCGTCCCACCGGCAGCGCCCGGCGGATGATCGGCGTCTCGCCGATGGTCTTGCCGTCGAGCGTGATCACCGCATATGGCGTCGAGTCGATGCTGAGATAGCCGACCTGCCGGGGCGCCGTGTCGGTCGGCGACGGCCGGGCCCGCCCGGCATCGACGGCCGCCGTCGCCGCGCCGCCCGCGTCCATGCCCACCGGCGCCGCCACCAGGGCCGTGGCGTCCGCGCCTGCATCGACCACACGCACCACCGCGCCGCCCCGGGCCTTGTGCTTCGGCTGCTTCGACAGCTGCGACATCACCACCAGCCCGACGCCGATCGCGGCCAGGCCCCCGATGGGCCCCAGCCAGGGCCTCCAGCCTCGCCCCGCGGCTGCGTCGCTCGCCGGCGCGCCGCTGGCCGCCACCGCCGCTGCGCCCCTCGCCACCACCCTTGGCCGCGTGGTCGCGGTGTCGGCCTCCGCCCCATCCATCTCGGTGGCCTCGCCGTCCTCGCCCGCCTCACCGGCCTCACCTGGCTTGGCCACCTGCTGCTCGGCCACACCGCGCGCCCGCTCGCGCTGCTGCTCGAGCTCGCTTCCAAACCGCTCCTTCACGACCTCTGCGATCTCCTCGGCACTCATCACCCCGCCAGCCCCGCCAGCCCCGCCAGCCCCGCCAGATAGCCCCGGCCGATTCCGTCTTCACAGG
>JBGASF010000243.1:0-7214 GCA_044229835.1 Polyangia bacterium
GCCCCGCTGTGATGAAAACAGGGAGCAACCTGGGTAGCACTTCGGGGCCCCGAACGCAAACGGCTGCCATGTTTCGGAAATCAGGAAATGCTGCATTGCGGCTGAAAATCGGCTCATTTTCAGGGTTGACAGCGTGCGTGCACAGGAGCACGGTTGATCTCGCAAGGCACGATTCGCTTATCGATCGCAGAACGCTCGCGGACGCCCAGCGGACCCTTGTTTTAGTCGCTCGAAGTGTCGGTTATGGTGTGGGCCATGTCTTCCAAGAGGCCCATCACGCTGTCTGTCGCTGGTCAGAAGCTGGCCCTGCGGACCGATGCAGACGAAGGCTACGTCGCTCGATTGGCCGAGTTCGTGGATACGCGCGTGAAGGAGACGGCGGCCGCCCGTGGTGGGGTCGCGTCTTATGACGTCGCTCTCCTGACCGCGCTGAACATTGCGGACGAGCTGTTCAGAGAGCGCGCAGCGCGGGCGGGACTACGGGAGGGCGTGCGAGAACGAGCACGTGCGTTGCGCAAAACCCTGGAGGACGCGGCACCGACCAGAACCAAGGCCAAATAGTCCACGATCTTTCCCCCTGCGGGGTTCGTGATGAGGCGATGAGGACCCAACACCTCGGAATCGGGAGTTCCAACCGGTGCCTGGTGTGCGCGACTGGACCCAGTCGCGCCTGATAGGCACCCCGGAGCGCCCACGTGAGACGTCGATCCCCCGACCAAGGGCTCTGACTGTCTCCTCACACGGCCCAGGCGGGGGGATTTTTTTTCGGCATTGGAGTCAGCCTTCGCGGTTGCCAAGCCCCCGGGCCACCGGCTAAGGTTGCTAATCCTAAAGACTAATCCAATGCCCGGCCCTGGCGATCTCCGCGTCGAAAAGGCAAAACTCAGGCAGGAAATGCGCGCCATGCGTGACGCGCTCGCCACGCCTGCGCGGGCGACTGCGTCCGGGCGCCTGGTGCTGTGGCTGGCCGAGCTGCTGGCCGACAAGCGCATCACCGGCGAGACCTTCGCGGTGTACTCGGCCATCGGCAGCGAGGTCGATGCCGAGCGGCTGGCGGGTGTGCTGAGGGCGGCGGGGCTGCGCACCGTGTATCCGCGCATCGTGGCGGATACCAAGGTGCTGGATTTCTGCGTCGTGAACGACGTGTCGGAGCTCGAGCCGGGCGTGCTGGACATCCCGGCGCCGAGGCCCGATGCGCCGGCCGTCGATCTCGACAGCATCGACGTGTTCGTGGTGCCAGCGCTGGCGGTCGCGGCGGACGGGCACCGGCTGGGGTACGGCGGCGGGTACTACGACGCCACCCTGGCGGCAGCGCCGCGCGCGACGCGCGTGGGCGCTGTGTATGACGTTCAGATCCTCCCCGGGCTGCCCAGCGGCCCCGGTGACGCCGCGCTCGACTGGATCGTGGCCACCGATCGGGGCGCCGTGCGCGCCCAGCCAGGTAGACAGACATGACGCCCCTGTACATCATCGCGGCGCTGATCGCGGGTCTCGCGATCGGTCTGGCGGTGGCGTGGGCGCTCCAGCGCGGTCAGCGCGGCCAGATCCAGGCCGCCAAGGCCGAGGCCGAGCGCGCCCTCGCTGCAGCCAAGGACGACGCCGCCGCTCTCAAGAAGAGCGCCGAGCTGGAGGCCCAGGAGCTGGCCTTCAAGCTCAAGTCCGAAGGTGAGCGCGAGCTCGCCACACGCAAGGCCGAGCTGGCCCGCCGCGAGGAGCAGGTGCAGGGCAAGGAGTCGGACGCCGCCCGGCGCACTGGCGAGGTCGAGCGCAAGGAGGCCGAGGTCGGGCGCGCCGAGAAGGCCGCGACCACGCGCGAGCAGCAGGCCGAGGCCGCCGCCAAGAAGGCCGAGGTCGCGCTGGCCGAGGCCAAGAGCGAGCTGGAGAAGGTCGCCGGCATGACCGCCGAGCAGGCCCGCGACAAGCTGGCCGCCGAGGTCGCCGACGAGGCCCGCAAGCAGGCGGCGATCGCGGTCAGGAAGATCGAAGACGAGACGCGGACGGAGGCGGAGAACCGGTCGAAGAAGATCATCTCGACCGCGATCCAGCGCTACGCCAGCGAGTATGTCGCCGAGCGCACCGTGTCGGTGGTGGCGCTGCCCTCGGACGACATGAAGGGGCGCATCATCGGGCGCGAGGGGCGCAACATCCGCGCGCTCGAGGCGGCCACGGGGATCGATCTCATCATCGATGACACCCCCGAGGCGGTCATCATCTCGTGCTTCAACCCGGTGCGGCGCGAGATCGCGAAGATCGCGCTGTCGCGGCTGATCGCCGACGGACGCATCCATCCCACCCGCATCGAAGAGGTGGTGCAGAAGGCGTCGGAGGAGATCGAGCAGCAGGCCAAGGAGGCCGGCGAGCAGGCGGCCTTCGACCTGGGCATCTCGAGGATGCACCCCGAGCTGACGCGCATGCTGGGCAAGCTGAAGTTCAGGAGCAGCCACGCGCAGAACCTGCTGCTGCACTCGGTCGAGGTCGGCTTCCTGGCCGGCGTCATGGCCGGCGAGCTGGGGCTGAACGTGAAGCAGGCGCGGCGGGCAGGGCTTCTGCACGACATCGGCAAGGCGGCGGACCAGGAGGTCGAGGGTTCGCACGCGGCGGTGGGCGCGGAGATCGCGCGCAAGCTGGGTGAGGCGCCGCGCGTGGTGCACGCCATCGCGGCGCACCATGGCGAGGTGCCGCCCGACAGCGTGCTCGACAACCTGGTCGATGCGGCCAACCAGCTGAGCGGGCAGCGCCCGGGGGCGCGGCGCGAGCAGCTGGAGTCGTACGTGAAGCGGCTCGGCGATCTCGAGAAGCTGTGCACCGACTATCCGGGCGTCGAGAAGGCGTTCGCGATCCAGGCCGGGCGCGAGGTCCGCGTGATGGTCGAGAACGCCAGCGTCTCGGACGACCAGTCGGTGCTGATGTCGAAGGAGATCGCGAAGCGGATCGAGGACACCATGCAGTATCCCGGGCAGGTGCGGGTGTGCGTGATTCGCGAGACGCGGGCGACCGAGTACGCGAAGTAGCGCCGTGCGGGTGGTCCTGTCGTGAAGGTGCTGTGCATCGGTGACGTGATCGGGCGCCCGGGGCGCGATGCCTTGCGCACGTTCTTGCCCAAGCTGCGCGCGGAGCTGGACGTGGGCTTCGTGATCGCCAACGGCGAGAACTCGTCGGGCGGCGTCGGCATCACGGTGCAGAGCGCGGAGGACATGTTCGCCAGCGGCGTCGATGTCATCACGCTGGGCAATCACACCTGGAAGCACGACAAGGAGATCGCGCCGTACCTGGAGAAGTGTGGGCGGCTGGTGCGTCCCCTGAACTTCGCGCCGGGCACGCCGGGGCGCGGCTGGTGCGTCACCGAGGTGGCCGCGGGGCATGTCCGGGTGGCCGTGATCAACCTGATCGGGCGCGTGTACATGGAGCCTTGCGCGAGCCCGTTCGACGCCGTCGACGAGGCGCTGGCGCTGCTGGGGCGGCTGGTGCCCGGGGTGCCGGTGGTGGTCGACATGCACGCCGAGGCGTCGAGCGAGAAGCGCGCCATGGGGCACCACCTGGATGGGCGCGTGGCGGCGGTGTTCGGGACGCACACCCATGTGCCGACCGCGGATGAAGAGGTGCTGCCGGGCGGCACCGGGTATCTGGGCGACGTCGGGATGACCGGGCCGTACGACTCGGTGATCGGGATGGTGAAGGAGAAGATCGTGCAGAAGTTCAGGGCCGGGCGGCCGGTGCCCTATGTGGTCGCCAAGGGCAACGTGCAGCTGCGCGGCGTGGTGTTCGAGATCGATGGACGGGGCAGGTGCGTGGCGGTGGAGCGGGTGCGGCGGGACGTCACGGGCCCGGTCGTGAGCGAGGACGCATGAGAGATGTCGAGGAGCAGCTCGCGCTGCTGATGCGCGGGGTGACGCACGTGGAGTCCGAGGCCGAGCTGAGGACGCGCCTCAAGGAGGGCAAGCGCCTGGTCGTCAAGGCGGGCTTCGACCCGACCTCGGCGGACCTGCACCTCGGCCACACCGTGCTGATGTCGAAGATGCGCACCTTCCAGGAGCTGGGCCACAAGGTGGTGTTCGTGGTCGGCGACTTCACGGCGATGATCGGCGACCCGACCGGCAAGAGCGCGACGCACCGGGCGACGACGGCGGCGTGCTGGAGCACGCCGAGACCTACACCCGCCAGGCCTTCAAGGTGCTGGACCGCGAGCAGACCGAGGTCCGCTACAACAGCGAGTGGCTGGGGCCGATGACGGCGGCGGACACCGTGACGCTGGCGGCCAAGTACACCGTGGCGCGCATGCTGGAGCGCGACGACTTCACCAAGCGCTTCCAGGCCCAGAAGCCGATCAGCGTGCACGAGCTCCTGTATCCGCTGTTCCAGGGCTATGACTCGGTGGCCTTGCAGTGCGACATCGAGCTGGGTGGCTCGGATCAGCTGTTCAACCTGCTGGTCGGGCGCGCGCTGATGAAGGACTACGGGCTGCGCCCGCAGATGGTGATGACGACACCGCTGCTCGAGGGCACCGACGCGCGGGTCGAGAATGGCAAGCTGGTCGGCGACAAGATGTCCAAGTCGCTGGGCAACTATGTCGGGGTCGACGAGGCGCCGAACGACGTCTACGGCAAGCTGATGCGGGTGACCGACGAGGCGATGTGGCGCTACTACGAGCTGCTCTCGCGGGTCGACAACGCGGCGCTGGCGGGGCTGAAGGCGGGCCACCCGATGGTGGCCAAGAAGGCGCTGGCGCGCGAGCTGACCGAGCGCTTTCACGGCGGCGAGGCGGCCACGGCGGCGGAGGCGCACTTCGAGCAGCAGCACCAGCGCGGCGAGGTGCCCGACGACATCGAGGGTGTGAGTGTCGTGGTGGAGGATGGCGCGGCGGGGATGGCGCTGGTCAAGGTGCTGACCGCAGCGGGGCTGACCAAGTCGAACGGCGACGCCAAGCGGCTGGTGGGGCAGAAGGCGGTCGCGGTCGATGGCGAGGTGGTGACCGACGGGCAGCGCGTGCTGGCGCGTGGCGCAGTGCACGTGGTGCGGTGCGGACGGCAGTATCGCAAGGTGACGCTGGGGTAGGCAATCTGTGGCAGTTCTATTCCAGTCGTCATAGACGGTGGTGGGGCGGTAGATCGGTGGTTTCTGATGCGGTAATGTCGGCCGCATGAGAGCCCAATACATCGTCATCGCACTCGCGCTGGTCGTCCCCGCCTGCGGCAAGAAGAAGCCAAAGGGACTCGGGGACAAGAAGGCGGCGTGTGAAAACATCTACAAGCAGTACTCCTCACGCCAGGACCCGAAGGTGTGGGCCGATGCCTGCATGGCGGCGCCCGACGAGAACGTGCGCTGCGTCAACCTGATCATGGAAGAGGCGAAGGACTCGGCCTGCAAGAAGCTGGTCAATAGCCCCGAGCGCACCAACCTCGTGATGGTGCTCAATGGCAAGCCCGAGGCGTCGCCCGAGCCGTCGGCGTCAGCCTCGCCTGATCCGTCGGCGTCGGCCTCGCCTGATCCGTCGGCGTCGCCCGAGGCCTCGCCCTCGGCGCCGCCCGCGCTCACCATCCCGCCGCCGCCCGAGGGCAAGCTGACCGCGTTCAAGGGTGGCAACAACTGGGGCACGTTCGACAGCGACAAGTCTCTGTACATCAAGGCGGGCGACAAGCGCATCGTCGCGATGGCCAGGGACTGCGAGAAGTTCAGCTGCTCCGTGGCCAACAAGGACGGCGTCGACTCCGACAAGCTGCAGAAGATCTGCCCGGACGCCACCTACATCGAGATCACCATCGATCGCGGCGATCCGCCCGGCGAGCCCGCGGTCGGCCCGATCAAGGTCGAGGGCTACATCTCGCGCTTCAGCTCCATGGGCGGCCTGACGGGCAGCCAGCCTGTCGAGGGCTCCAGCCTCACCGAGGTCAGCGCCAAGCAGGTCAGCGGCAAGATCGACTTCAAGGACGGCGACAGCGGGGCCCTCGGCTCCTTCGTCGCCAAGGTCTGCAAGTAGCACCCGCCTGACCTGCGCCCGGCTGGGCGCCCGGCCTTGTGTCGAGGCTCTGCGCGAGGCGAAGCCTCGCGCTGCCTTCGACCTACGAAAAGCGGGCGTCCAGCTTGGTGAGCTGGCTGGTGAAGCCTTCCTTCTGCATCCCGTTGAACTCCTCGCTGTGCATGCCGCCCAGGGTCACGACCATGCGGACGGTGTCGCCGCTCGCCGTGAAGTCGACCTCGATGTCGCTCTCGTAGGCGGCGACGCCGGGCAGGAAGTCGATCACGTTGCGAATGGTGAGGTGTTCGCGCGGGCGTAGCGCGGCGAAGGTCGCGGTCACGCCGTGCGAGGGCGGCTGGCCCATCTTCTTCATGGCGGCGACCATCTCGGGGCTGTCGGCGACCATGTCGTAGCGCAGGGTGCCGCCGGGGCGCGCCTCGAGGGTGTGCACGTCGGCGCGGAAGCCCTGCGGGCCCCACCAGGACTCGAAGCCCTGCTTGGTGGTCCAGAGATCCCAGATGTCCTCGAGCCTGGCCTTGTAGGTGCGCTCGATGACGATCTTGGTCTTGGTGCTGGTCTTGGTTTCGGGGCTCATGGGTGTTTGCTCCTGGGCTTGGTGCCGGCGGTGGATTTCTGCTTCTTCTCGAGGGCGGCGCCGAAGCGATCGAGGCGCTCTTCCCAGAGTTTTCGGTACTGGGTCAGCCAGGCTTCGAGCTCCTTGAAGGGCTCCGGGCGCAGGGCGTAGAGGCGGCGCTGACCGTCGGGGCGCATGGTGACGAAGCCCGACTCGGACAGGATGCGCAGGTGGCGCGACACGCCGGACTGGTGCACGCCGGCGCGGGCGACGACGTCGGTGACCTGCTGTTCGCCGTTGCGCAGCGCCTCGACGATGCGGCGGCGGGTCGGGTCGGCCAGGGTCTGGAAGACGTCCAGTTGCATGGCTGTACATATACACGGCTATGCATATATCGGTCAAGCGAAGATCTGGGCAAGGCGCTCGCAAGCGCGCTGCGCGCTATTGCTGGACGCGGAGCCGGAGCCGAGCGGGAGCCGGAGTAGAGCTTCGCTCTACTGCTCTGTGTAGAAGTACCAGCGCGCGTCGCCTGCGTTGTAGTACTCCCAGCGGCCCTGGTAGTAGTAGACCCACTGGTTGTCGTGCCAGCGATTGCTGATCGCTGCGGAAAGCGGCGCTTGCAGGAAAGCGCAGGCCTCGCCGAGCCAAACCGTCGGCGTCGCTGCCTGGGCGAGGCCGCTTTCGAGC
>JBGASF010000244.1:0-7103 GCA_044229835.1 Polyangia bacterium
CGCTCTCGGAGCTCGGCAAGGCCCGTACGGTGCTGATCGGCGGCCCCTGCGACTACCAACGGTTTCAGGGCACGGGGCGGCAGACCGGCCGACTCAAGCTCTTCAACGAGGAGAAGGGCTTCGGGTTCATCCATCCCGACGAGGGAAGCGCAGATGTGTTCTTTCACATCAACTCCGTCCAGGTCCCCGACGGAGTGGTGCTTCGGCGGGACTTGGCCGTCGAGTTCGACGTCGGCCAGGGGAGGAAGGGTCCCGAAGCCCAGCGAGTCACCTTGGTGTCTCCCCTCGCAGCATGGTTGCGTCGGAGAACGGTGGTCACGCCGCAGGCGATAGCCTCGGGCGCGCGTGAGTGCCTGCTCCGGCTGGACACTGGCTCGCTCACGTGGCGCGAGTGGCTGCCCGAGCTCTCGCTCGAGGTCGTGCGCGACGGCCACTTCGGTGAGCTGCCGTTGCTTGAGCGCGGCACGTTCGTCGACCCGTTCCTCGGCGACGCCGTGCAATTCACGGTGCCGGAGGACCTGACCCTTGGACGCGGCCATCGGTGGTTCTCCTTCCCGCTGCTCGTGGGTCGCCAGGGACGCCGCCCTGTCGCGTGGGAGGCGCGGCTCGACTCGCCCGCGTTCCCGCTCGACCACGACGTCCGGGCGCGGCTGCGGTTGTCCTACCGGTACGGTCTCGACAACAGCTACGAACTCTCCGTGGAGCCGGCCTCCCCGGACGACTCCCCATTCGCCAGGGTCGAGGCCAAGTGGGTCAAGGGAGGCGAGGCCGCCACGACGGCGTTGACCCGCGAGCCCCTGGCTCTTGAGTACATGCCGTGGGAGCAGAGAGGGACTGCGGATTTCGTCGATGCCACGCGATCTCTTCATCGCCTCGGTGACGAGAAGTACGCGAGGTTTCTCTTCGCCGTGACGCGCGCCTGCTGGTCACAGGGACGAAGCCTCTCGACTGCTCCGGCCAGCGTTCAGCGCGTCTTCCCGAGCTTCTGTAAGCAGTTGCTGGATGCGTTGCCGGCCGAGCTCATCGTTCACGACATACCGCGCGCCCTCGAGGTGTTGGCGCTGCTCCACGAAGATGCGCCACCGGAGGTCGTGGGCTGGCTCCTTCAGCTCGATGACGTGGCAGGCGATGAACGAGTGCCGGTCAACGTCGGGCCGCCGGTTCCCCTCTACCGGAAGACGGCCGCCATGCTCGCCAACCTCGTCGGGGATGGAGTCGGCGAACGCGCCACGCTTCTTCAGCGACTGCTTGATCGCCTTCGGCGTCATGGCCAAGGCGACAACTTCGATGCTGCATTGGCGGGGCTCACGATGCGGGCGCTGGGCAACGCTGCTTGGAGACATCCGGCCTTCATCGGTGCGCTGGCCGCCGCTCCGGGCGGGGCGGCGCTGGTCATCGCTCAGTGCCGACGGTCTCTTCAAGGACTCCTTCACAGCATTCCCGTCGACGTTCTGTCCGACGAGCAGCGCCAGAAGGTGTCGCGCCAGTACGGCACCCCTTTCAGGGATGCCTGCGAGTTGTTGCTCGCGCTCATGGCCGTCGACCCGATGGACCCCGTGGTCGCTCCACTGCGTACCGGCTCGCCGTCCGCCCACGGCCTGGCAAAGCTCGTTCGACAGCTCGACGCTCGGCTCGCCTCTCTCGGCGCCACGCCGCTCTGGCGAGTGCGGCTCCACGTCGAAGTCCCGCCCGCGCTCCACCGCATGTCCCCCGTCGTCTTCGTGTTGAACACGTACCTGGCGGAAGGCGCGGGCGCGAACTTGGTCCAGGTCACGGGTGCCGACCTTGACTGAGCCACGCGCGACCCCGGCCCTCGGCCGGCCCAACCTGGATTCGAACTGGTCGGCGACGAGCGCCACCCTCGACGGGACGGTGCGAATCCGTGAGAGCGTCCCGGCTCGCGCCGCGCAAGTCATCGAACTCGCAAGCGTTCGCATCTTCGGGACGCTGCGAGCGGAGCGAACCCGTCCCGCCGAGAGCCCTGCGAACGGGTTTGCGAGCGGCGCCGAATGCGGAGCCAGCTTCTCCTCCTCGCGAAGTTCGCAACGAGACGCAGTCAACGGAGCCTCCCAGGTCCATGCCTCGGGGGGCTTCGTCGTTTTCTCGCTGGTTTCGTAGGGGTTTGCAGGTTCGCGTGCAGCGCCGAGCTTCGGCACGGCGCTCGCGCCGCAGCAGCGCCGCCGCCTTCACCGGCAGGTGCCAAGCTCGACCTCGGCAGGTCCTCCAGGGCGAGCGCCTCCGCGCGTTGCTGGTGTGCGCGCGCGGCCTGCTCGGCGCGCTGGTGGCAGGCTTGAACGTGAGCTAGAGCAAGAGTCGGTCAACCGGATAGCGGAAGACGTCCGCGTGGCGCTTCAGGATGCTACACAGCTCGACTCCGCTACGCCTTCGCGCATCGTACTGGCACAGTGTCACGATGGGAAAGCGTCGCGATAGTCGTTCGTAACCCTCCTCGTACTCGGTGAGTTCGCTGAAACTGCCGAACGGGCCGACTTCGGTGCCGACGACGCGCAGGGAGCGGTAGCCCCGACGCAGCGCCGCCACGAACAGTTCTTCGAGCGCTTCCAGCTGTGTGGCCCCTCTCTTGCGGTACTCCATGACCGTCACCTCGTCGGATGCCCGCACGCTCGCCCCGTGCACCCTGCGCTCCTCGAGCTGGGTCAAGACCTGACGGGTTGCCTGCGACGTCCCGAGCAGGATCGTCGCGCTGTCCGGGTGCGCGCGGTCCGCCAGGAAGCCCACCGCCAGCTTCGTTCGCCCGGCGTCATCACGGTAGAACCCGCACAGGTGGGTCCCGAACTCGACGGGCAGTCCGCCAATCGTCGTGGCCTGCTTGGCCCCAGCGGCAGGTGCGACGGTCGCCGGCTGATTCTCCAGAAAGGCCAGCAGATCTGCGCGGCGGAAGCGGCGCTCTCGCTTCATGCCCACGCGCAGACAGGCCAGGCGCCCCGAGTCGGTCCAGCGCCGCAAGGAGGTCTCGGTGACGCGAAGCAGGGCCGCAGCTTGCCTGATGTCGAGGAGTTCCTCTGCGTCGTTCATCGCTTCCATCATCTACCACCACCGCACGCCTCATGCAACTTACTTATACTTTGTTGACAATCAAAGTATAGGACACATCTTCCAGGTCATGAACGCCAAGCCTCCCTTCACCTGTGCCCTCGACGACGCTCCCGACCTCCTCGCCAGCCCTGCTGCTGAGGAGGTGGGGGTGCTGCCAGCCGCTTCGGCGCTGGGCGCCGCGGAACCAGCCCTGGCACGGCTCTACGACCCGGACGAGAGCGCGGCGGTGCTGAGGGCGCTGGTCGAGCGCGCGCCCGATCTCGTGATCCACCTCGACCAGCGAGGTCAGATTCGTTTCATCAACCGGGTGGCCCAGGGTTTCCGTGGGGAGGACGTGCTCGGCACCCAGTGGCTCAGCTTCGTCAGCCCAGACCAGCATGCAGCACTGACCGCTGCGCTCGAGAAGACGCTGGCCACCGGCCAGACCACGGAGGTCGAGGTGCTGGGACCTGGGGACCACGGGGCGCCGACCTGGTACTGGACGCGTATCGCCGCCGTGCTGCACCAGGGGCGGGTCAACGGCGCGGTGTTGCTGGCTCGAGACATCACCGAAAAGAAGGAAGCCGAGACGCGGCTCGTCGTCTCCGAGCGCATGGCGTCCCTCGGAATGCTGGGCGCGGGCGTCGCCCACGAGCTCAACAATCCCCTGGCCTCCGTGATTGCGAATCTGGACGTGGCCATAGACGACGTCGCGAGCTCGAGCGGCGCGCCGCGGCCGGCCGATCTGTCCGAAGTCCTCAAGGACGCTCGCGACGGCGCCGAACGGCTGCGGCACATCGTGCGCGACTTGCGGATCTTCTCGCGCGAGGAAGGTGAGGAACGGGGCCCGGTCCAGGTCGAGCGCGTCCTCGAATCGACGCTGCGCATGGCCGCGACCGAGATCCGCCATCGCGCACGACTCGTCACCAGCTATGCGGGTGTTCCGCCCGTGGAAGGCAGTGAAGGCCGGCTGGGTCAGGTCTTCCTGAACCTGATCGTGAACGCAGCGCAAGCTCTTCCCGAAGGTCGCTTCGCCACCAACGAGATTCGCGTCGCCACCTCGCTGGACGAGCGCGGCCGCGTGCTGGTCAGCGTCGCCGACACCGGGCCGGGCATTCCGCTCGACGTGCAGCGGCGCATGTTCACGCCGTTCTTCACCACCAAGCCCGCTGGGGTGGGCACTGGGCTCGGCCTGTGCATCTGCCAGCGCATCATCACGTCGTTCGGGGGAGAGATCGGGTTCGAGAGCATGGCGGGCCAAGGCACCGTGTTTCGCGTGCTCTTGCTGCCTGCCTCGAACACGGCGAGCCAGCGCCCGACGGGGCAGCCAGTCGAACTCGCGGCGCCCCGCCGCGGGCGACTCCTCGTCGTCGACGACGACACCAACGTCGCGCGAGCAGTGAAGCGCGTGCTGGAGCGAGAGCACGACGTGACCGTGGCCAACACGGCGGCCCCCGTGCTCGAAGCGCTCGCAGCCGGGCAACGCTTCGACGTCATTCTGTGCGATCTGATGATGCCGCAGCTCACCGGCATGGATTTCTACCAGGCGCTGCTGCGCATCGACACCGAACAGACGCGACGCGTCGTCTTTCTGACCGGCGGCGCCTTCACGCCGGCCGCGCGAGAGTTCTTGACCTCCGTGGCCAATCCGAGCCTCGAAAAGCCCGTCGACCCACACCGTCTGCGCGCCTTCGTGAACACGCTCCTCGAGTGAAGGGCGCACAGTGCTCGGCGGGGCGGAGGTTGACGCCAGGGCCAAGCTGCGGCTATCTTCGTACTTGCGTATCAACCGCAACTAGGAACACGTGGGCAACCAGACTCAGCGCAAGCTGGAGGCGCGGCTGCAGCAGCTGAAGGACGGCGCCAGGAAGGCGGGCGTCAAGCTGACGCACCAGCGCCTGGAGATCTTTCGCGAGCTCGCCGCCACGGCAGAGCACCCCGACGCCGACGCGATCTTTCGTGCGGTGCAGCAGCGCGTGCCCACGGTGTCGGTCGATACCGTGTATCGGACCCTGTGGAGGCTGCACGACCTCGGCCTGGTGACGACGCTGGGCCCGCAGCGCGACGGCGTCCGCTTCGACGCCAACCTCGAGCCGCACCACCACTATGTCTGCGTCCGCTGCGGCCTGGTGCGCGACTTCGCGAGCGCCGCCATGAGCGCGCTCCGCATCCCCGACGTGGTCAAGCAGCTCGGCAGCGTCGCCGACGCCCAGGTCGAAGTGCGCGGCGTGTGCAAGAAGTGCCAGCCCCAGCGAGCCGACGGCGCGCGTGGACGCAGCAGGAACTCACCCCAGCGAGGACCCCGTCATGAGTGACCAGAGCAAGGCCGGCAAGTGCCCCGTGATGCACGGCGCGCCCTCCAACGCGACCCACGCCGGCAGGAGCAACCGTGACTGGTGGCCCGAGCAGCTGAACCTGGGGATCCTGCACCAGCACTCGGCGCGATCGAACCCGATGGACCCCGGCTTCGACTATGCCGCGGCGTTCGCCAAGCTCGACCTGGCGGCGCTGGAGCGCGATCTGCACGCGCTGATGACCGACTCGCAGCCCTGGTGGCCGGCCGACTATGGCCACTATGGGCCGCTGTTCATCCGCATGGCGTGGCACAGCGCGGGCACCTACCGCATCGCGGACGGCCGTGGCGGCGCCGGCAACGGCACCCAGCGCTTCGCGCCGCTCGACAGCTGGCCCGACAACGTCAACCTCGACAAGGCGCGCCGCCTGCTGTGGCCGCTCAAGCAGAAGTATGGCGCCAGCATCTCGTGGGCGGACCTCATGATCCTGGCCGGCAACGTCGCGCTGGACTCGATGGGCCTCCAGACCTTCGGCTTCGCCGGTGGGCGCGCCGACGTGTGGGAGCCCGACGAGGACATCAACTGGGGCAGCGAGGACAGCTGGCTGGGTGACAAGCGCTACTCGGGCGAGCGCGAGCTCGACCATCCCCTGGGCGCGGTGCAGATGGGCCTCATCTACGTCAACCCCGAGGGCCCGGGCGGCAAGCCCGATCCGGTGGCGTCGGGCCGCGACATCCGCGAGACCTTCGCGCGCATGGCCATGAACGACGAGGAGACCGTGGCGCTGGTCGCCGGCGGCCACACCTTCGGCAAGGCCCACGGCGCCGGCGACACCAAGCTGGTCGGCCGCGAGCCCGCGGGCGCGGCGCTCGAGGAGCAGGGCCTGGGCTGGAGGAACGCCTTCGGCAGCGGCAAGGGCGTGCACACCACCAGCAGCGGCATCGAGGGCGCCTGGAAGCCGAACCCCATCAAGTGGGACAGCGGCTACTTCGACATGCTGTTCGGCTACGAGTGGCAGCTGACGAGGAGCCCGGCCGGCGCCCAGCAGTGGCTCCCGACCGATCCCGCGGCGGCGACGCTGGTGCCCGACGCGCACGACCCCGGCAAGCGCCACCCGCCCATGATGACGACGGCCGACATGGCGCTGCGGATGGATCCCATCTACGAGCCGATCGCGCGACGCTTTCACAAGAATCCGGCCGCGTTCGCCGACGCCTTCGCGCGGGCCTGGTTCAAGCTGACCCACCGCGACATGGGGCCACGCGCGCGCTACCTCGGCCCCAAGGTGCCGTCCGAGGTGCTGATCTGGCAGGACCCGGTGCCAGTGGTCGACCACCCGCTGATCGACGCGGCGGACATCCGCGCGCTGGAGGCCAGGCTGCTCGGCGCCGGGCTGTCGATCGCGGAGCTGGTGACGACCGCGTGGGCGTCGGCGTCGAGCTTCCGCGGCTCCGACAAGCGCGGCGGCGCCAACGGGGCACGCGTGCGCCTGGCGCCGCAGAAGGACTGGGAGGTCAACCAGCCGGCCCAGCTTGCGAAGGTGTTGGCAGCGCTGGAGAAGATTCAGGCCGCCTTCAACGCCACCGCCTCCGGCGGCAAGCGCATCTCGCTGGCCGACCTGATCGTCCTGGCCGGCTGCGCGGGCGTGGAGCAGGCGGCCCGCCAGGGCGGCGTCACGCTGACCGTGCCGTTCACCCCCGGCCGGATGGATGCCACGCCGGAGCAGACCGATGCCGCATCCTTCGCGGTGTTGGAGCCGCTGGCCGACGGGTT
>JBGASF010000245.1:0-7098 GCA_044229835.1 Polyangia bacterium
CGGTCGCCGCCGCGCTGGGGTATCGCAGCGGTGGTGTGGCCTGGCCGCTGGCCATCGGCCTCGGCGGCGCCACGCTGGTCGTGCTGGGCGGCCCGTGGGCGCTGTTCTGGCGCGCCGACGCCGCCGCGCTGGCGCGCCTGCCCATCGGCGGCCGGGTGCACCTGCGCGTGGGCCTGATGCACGCAGCCCGGCGCGCGGCGCTGTTCATCGTCGGCACCGCCATCGCGGCGGCGCCCGCGCTCATCGCGCCCGACGGCCCCGACTTCGAGCCCGCGCTGCGCACGCTCGCGCTGTGCACGGCCGCCCTGGTCTGCGCCGCGCTGGCCGGACCATCGTCCGCGCTGCTCGGCGGCGCGCTGCTGGCGCAGCCCCAGGCCAGTCGCACGAACTTGAACCTCATGGAGCCCGGCGGCCCGCCACCCACGCAGCTGCTGCCACTCATCCCCTCGATCGCCGCCAGCATCTTGCTCGCCGCCACGCTGGCCGCCATCCCCTGGGTGACGCGTGGGAAGGTGCCCCTATGGGTCCCGTATACGTGGGCACCCTTTGTTGCCCTGACGATGCTGGCCACGGTCCTGACCGTGACGGCGCGCGCCGCGGCTCCCGGCTGGTATCGCCGCGCCTGGCTCGCCATCATCGCCCTGGATCGCGCGCGACCCATCTGGATCGAGCGCACCAGCGCGGGTCCGCTCGAGGCAGCCTGGGGACGCCTCATGACCCACGCTGGAACCCTCACTCTCTACCGCAAGGACATCACCAACCTGCGGCGCCGCTATCCGGCGGCCTACGCGGCCAGCGGTGCGGGCATGATCGCGCTCATCGCCGTGGGGATCTGGGTCCGGGGCGAAGCGCATGTTCAGTCCGTGCTGCTGCTGGCCGGCGGCCTCGCGGTGTACCAGGTGGTGATGGCGTGGCGTGCCCTGCGCCCACCCGTCGAGCACCTGCGCCTGCTCCACATGCTGCCGCTACCACGCAGCGCGGCAATGCGCGCGAAGGCTTCGTATCTCTTTCTGCGTCTGGCCATCTGCGTCGGCGTCGCCGGCGTCCCGGCGCTGCTGCGCGGTCCCGAGCCGGTGCTGGTCGGCGCCGGCCTCGGGGCGCTCATCGTCGCTGGCCTGGTCGCCGGGATGACGCTGATTGGCCGGGCGCGCCCCTGACACATCTTTTTCTGGGCGCAAGTCGATCTGGTTGCGTTTCGTGAACGGTGTTACTGTGTCGCCGGCTCTTTTGGGGTCGGAGTGCCGCTTCGAACGTCGGTGTAAAGGCCGAATGCCGGCCGGGAGACAAGACAAATGAGATCAGGTGGTTTTGGAGGAAGAGTCTGGATCACTGCGATGTTGCTGCTGGTGGCCGGCGCCTTGGCCGCATCGAGCTTCATCATCGCGAAGAAGCCCGATGCCAAGAAGGCGATGGACAAGATCGCGCCTTACCAGGGCATCATCGGCGTGGTTCTGCTGCTGTGGGGTCTCTACGACACCTACTACTTCCTGCTGTCGACCGAGGGCAAGTTCATCCGCGCCATCCTCGGGTTCCCCGGCATTCCGGGTAAGTACAAGATCTGGGGCTACACCCTGTATATCGTCGGCGTCCTCGAAGTTCTGCTCGGTTTCTTGCTCGGCTACGGTCTGATCGCGTCGAAGGTCGGCGGCAAGAACCCGGAGATGGCGGCCAAGGGCGAGGCTATGCAGAAGAAGCTCGCTGGCATCCAGACCCCGCTCGGCTTCGTGGCCATCGTGGTCGGTATCATCTGGGTCTTCGTCCAACTCTGACCTAGACCTCGCCTCGACTTCAGCTTCACGCGAACGCCTGGACTTCGGTTCAGGCGTTCGCATTTTCGGCCCCGGCATTTGGACGGCGCACCTCGGCCGTGCGACGATCCTTCCGTGCAGTGCCCGTTCTGCGATCACCCCGAGTCGAAGGTCACCGACTCGCGCCCGACCCCGACCGGCGGCATCAAGCGCCGGCGCGAGTGTGAGCGCTGCGGCCTGCGCTTCACCACCTTCGAGCACGTCGAGCGCCCGATGCCCGCGGTGGTCAAGCGCTCCGGCGCGCAGGAGCCCTTCGACCGCGACAAGCTGCTGCGCACCCTGCTCCGGGTCGCGCGCGGTCGCCCCATCGCGGGCGGCGCCGCCTCCAAGCTGGTCGACCTGACGCGCGAGATCGAGGTCGAGCTGTCCAAGATCAAGGACCGGGTGCCGTCGCTGCGCATCGCCGAGCTGCTGGTGCAGCGCCTGGAGCAGCTCGACCGGCTGACCTGGGAGCGCTTCGCGTCGCACTACCGGCGCGAGGACGGCGCCTCGCTGTTCGAGCCCGAGCGCACCGGCCCGCGCTCGCGCCAGCTGCAGATGTTCGCCCCGACCGAACCGGCCGGAGGCACCCCGGCGCCAGCCCCGGCCGAGCCGCGCGGGCGCAAGGCCGCGCGCGGCCGCTGACGGCCGGGCGCGCGCGCTCTCGGCTCGACCTAGTTCGGCTTGCGGCGCGGCATGCCGCGAACATCGTCGCCGGCCGGCAGGTCGGCCGGATCGACCTCGAACAACCCCGTCCCACAGTCGCGACAGAAGTACGCAATCAGCCGCGATTTCTGCATCCCATCGATTGACACCCCGTCAAGTTGCGCGATGCGCATGCCGCCACAGCGCGCACACGGGTCGTGCACGTCCGACTGCACGCGGAACGGCGTCTTGACCACCACGGGGGCCGGGGCCGGCTTCGGCGCCGGCGGCGCCTCGGGTTCACGCTTCAGCGCCAGCTGCTTGCCCAGCTCGGCCACCATGCCATCGAAGCCATCGCGGGCGCTGCGCAGCTGCATCTCCAGCAGCAGCCCCAGCAGCGCCGGCACCAGACAGGCGGCGCCATAGGGCGGCAGATCCACCGCGCCGCCCGCCACCACCGAGATGGTGCTCAGCAGGATCGCGGCCCCACACAGCGCGCGCAGCCGCACCACCTGGCGCATCTCGATGTTCCAGCGCGTGTCGAACGCCGCCTGCCCGGCCTGCCGGCGCTCCTCGGCGTCGCGGTCGCCCTCGATCATCGCCAGCAGCGCGACCCGGATCGCCCCCGCATAGCTGACCTTGTTGCCGACCGCGGAGATCACCTTGAGCGCGCGATCGGCCCTGCCCTGCTGCACGCACTTGAGGACGACGGTGTCGAGGACGCGCGCCTTGACCCGGCGCACCCAGAGCAGATACAGCCAGCCCGCGAACAGCACCCCCGCCCCGATCAGCGGCAACCACGACCAGTTCGCGTCGCTCACACGCCGAGGATAGCCGCCCACGCCCGACTCGGCTATCGTCCCGGCCCATGACCAGCGCGACCACCCTGACCTCGAAGGCGTTCGCCCCCGGCCTGTTCGCGGGCGAGGTCGCCATCGTCACCGGCGGCGGCTCCGGCATCGGCCTGGCCACCGTGCGCGAGCTCGGCGCCCTGGGCGCGCGCGTCGCCATCTGCGGCCGCAAGCGCGAGCGCCTCGACGCCGCGGTCGCCGAGCTGACCACCGCCGGCCTCGACGTCTTCGCCGACGTCTGTGACATCCGCCAGCCCGAGCAGGTCGCGGCCTTTGTCGACGCCGTGATGGCGCGCTTCGGCCGCATCGACGTCCTGGTCAACAACGCCGGCGGCCAGTTCCCCATGGCCGCGGAGGCCCTGGAGCCCAAGGGCTGGGACGCCGTCATCCGCAACAACCTGAACGGTACCTTCTACATGACGACCGCGGTCGCCCGCCGCGCCATGATCCCCGCGAAGTCCGGCCGCATCGTCATGGTCACCGCCAACGCCAAGCGTGGCTTCCCCGGCATGGTGCACACCGGCGCGGCGCGCGCCGCGGTCGAGAACATGGTGCGCACCCTGTCGATCGAGTGGGCGACCTACAAGATCCGCGTCAACGCCGTCGCCCCCGGCACCGTCATCTCGTCGGGCACCGCGCAGTATCCGCCCGAGCTGCTCGAGGCCAGCCGGCTGCGCTCGCCCATGAAGCGTTTCGGCACCGAGGCCGAGATCGCCACCAGCATCGTCTTCATGGCCTCGTCGCTGACCGCCTGGGTGACCGGTCAGGTCTTCCGCATCGACGGCGGCAGCTCGCTGTTCGGCGACAACTGGATCATCCCAGACCCGCCAAAATAGCGGCAAGAACCAGAGCGACGGAGCCGGAATAGCACTCCTCGAAGCTGCGCTTCGAGGGGGCTACTGCAGCGATTGCTTGGCCTTGCCCGCGAGCAGGCGGTCGACGTCGATCTCGGGCGAGGTGTGCCCGCTCGGCGTCACGTCGAGCACGAACACCATCAGGTAGGCCTCGGCCACGCGCAGCGGCCCGGGCGACTTGGTCAGGCGCCTGAACTCGGCCGCGGTGCGCCGGCGCCGGTACGACCGGTACAGCGCCTCGGGGTCGTCGATGGCGCCGATCTCGTGCATCGGCCGCTCCAGCACGCGCGCCGCATAGGCCGGGTCGATGGCGCCGCGCTTCTCCTTGCCCATCTGCGCGCGCAGCTTGTCGAGGTCTTCCCAGGTCACGTTGAACAGGAACTCCTCGAAGGCCTGGGTCTCGCCCCGCGTGACCTGATCACGGGTGAAGAACTCCAGGAACTGCGGCGAGCAGTTCTCGTGCACCAGGCGCATGTACTCCGCGGTGCCCAGCAGCGCGCCGAAACCGGCCGTCAGGTGGCTGCGCGCCTCCCAGGCCGACTCCAGCATGGGACAGAAGTCGTCGATCTCGACGTGGGTGGCACGCTCCCAGATCAGGATCAGCTGGCGCGCGGCGCGGACCTTGGTGCTGTCCATCACCGCGGGGTCGCTGAGCAGCCCGAGCAGGATCTCCGACGCGATGCCGGTGTACACCGACTGCGCCAGCTCCTCGCGGAACTCGCGGTTCAGCGACATGTCCGCCCCGGGCGCGCTGGGCGCGTGCGCGACCAGGAAGGCGCGCAGCAGCGAGATCTTCGCGGTCAGGAAGGCGTGCGCGATGATGGCCTTCTCGGGCAGGGCCAGCTCGCCGCCCAGCGGATCCAGGTGCGACAGCTGCTGCACCAGGGTCGACTCGTCGCGCGTCGACGCCCCCAGGGTGGACGGCACGTACAGCGACGGCGTCTGCTCCAGCGCCGAACCCAGCAGGCCCAGCCGCTTGAGCTGCGCCCACAGGATGCCGGCGTCGCGCGGACAGACCTTGCGCAGGTGGTTGAGCGAGCGCTCGACCAGGCTGGCCTCGGCGGAATCCAGGATTGGATCGCCGGCAGGCCGCGAGAGGCTGATGTGCCTGGCCATCGGTACCAAGGTACACCCGCGCCGCGTGGGGGAAAAGCGAGACGCATCACGACCGGCCGGGTCGGGCGGGGTGTGTGGACGGCGCAGCACCGGCCTGCTAGCTTCGCGAGGTTTCGAACAGGAGTCGCCCATGGCCGTGAAGCGAGTGTCCCCCAAGGAAGCCAGCGAGCTGGTCGCGCAGGGCTACGCCTACCTCGACGTGCGCTCGATCCCCGAGTACGACGGCGGCCATCCGCCGGGCGCCTACAACGTGCCGCTGATGCACATGGGCCCGGGTGGCATGGCGCCCAACGGCGACTTCGCCGCCGTGGTGGCCAAGACCTTCCCCGACAAGAGCGCCAAGATCGTCGTCGGCTGCAAGTCGGGCGGTCGGTCGATCAAGGCCGCCGAGATGATGGCGGCCTCGGGCTACAGCAACCTGGTCGAGATGCGCGGCGGCTGGGGCGGCGACGGCCAGGAGGCCGGCTGGGCCCAGGTCGGCCTGCCCAGCGAGCGCGCCACCCCGGGGCGCAGCTTCGAGGAGCTCAAGAAGTAAGGTGTCCGGCACCGGGCCAGACGACGGCAAGGGAGGCGACGCCACCGCGCAGGTGACCGCGGCGCCCGCGAGCCCGGGCTCCCGCGTCAAGCGCGCGCTGGCCAACCTCGGCCTGGTGCTGGCCTCGCTGCTGGTCGCGCTGCTGCTGCTCGAGGGCGTGGTGCGCGTCTTCTTCGGCGCGCCGCGGGTGCAAGGCAAGCAGGTCGTCACCATGAAGCCGCGCCAGCACCACGAGCCCGACAACACCGGCGCCGACTGCTACCCGTCGAATCCGCGCGGCTACTTCGTGCGCTCGGTGCCCGACGACTGGCCCGGCTACCTGCTGCTCGAGACCGAGCACTACCACTCGATCCCGATGGCGCGCCTCAGCCACACCCCGTACTGCGTCGACTTCTCCAACAACGTCGACGGCTACCGCGGCGTGCGCCGCGACGTCGCGCGCCAGCCGACCACCTTCCGCGTGCTGGCCATCGGCGACTCCTTCACCTATGGCGAGGGCGTCAAGGACCCCGACACCATGCCGGCGCAGCTCGAGAAGGCGCTGCAGGCGCGCCACCCCGAGCTGGCGGTCGAGGTCATCAACCTGGCCCAGCCCGGCATCAACACCGAGGTCGAGATCAACATCCTGCGCAAGCACCTCGACTTCCAGCCCGACGTGGTGGTGCTGGGCTACGTCCTGAACGACGCCTTCCGCGTGCGCGCGGTCGACGAGAAGCGCCACGCCGCCGACGACCTGGTCATGTTTCGCCCCGGCAACATCGAGCAGCCCACTGGCATGAAGCGCTGGCTGCGCCGCTGGTCGCGCCTGTATGCGCTGATCGCCGCGCGCCTGGACCAGCGCCGCATCCACAAGCAGACCTCGGCCTGGTACACCGACGCCTTCGATCGCAGCAAGAACGCCGACGGCATGGACAAGACCCAGCGCATGCTCGACACCTTCGTACGCGAGGCCCGCGGCGCGAACGCCGGCGTCCTGGTCGCGGTCTACCCCATGCTGTTCAAGCTCGGCGAGAGCTACCCGTTCAAGCGCGCCCACGCCGAGCTCGAGGCCATGCTCGACAAGACCGGCGCACCCTGGCTCGATCTGCGCGCCGCCTACAAGGGCAAGTCCGCCGGCGCCCTCGTCGTCCACGCCGTCGATCACCACCCCAACGAGCTGGCCCAGCGCCTGGCCGGCGAGGCCATCGCCGCCGAGCTCGAGCGCCTCGACCTCGTCCACCCCCGCCCCGCCCCCTCACCCGTGCCCTCACCCGTGCCCGTGCCCGTGCCCGTGCCCGTGCCCGCTCCGGGCTCTTCTCCGTCTCCGTCTC
>JBGASF010000246.1:0-7056 GCA_044229835.1 Polyangia bacterium
TATAGACCTCGTGGCCGCCCGCAAACCCCTCCGCTCCGCCTCCGCCTCCGCCTCCGCCTCCGCCTCCGCCTCCGCCTCCGCTCGTCCCCCCCGCCCGCGCACCCAGGAAGAGCGCTCCGCCACCACCCGCACGCTCCTCCTCGACGCCACCATCAGCTGCCTCGCCGAGCTCGGCTACGCCGGCACCACCACCACGGAGATCGCCGACCGCGCCGGCGTCTCGCGCGGCGCCCAGCTGCACCACTTCCCCACCAAGGAGCGCCTGGTCACCGAGGCCATCGCGCACCTGTTCGCGCGCCGCGACCAGGAGTTCCGCGCCGCCTTCGCCGCGCTGCCCGCCAGCGCCGACCGCGCCTCCGCCGCGGTCGACCTCCTGTGGTCGATGGTCTCGGGCCCGACCTTCCACGCCTGGCTCGAGCTGGTGGTCGCCGCGCGCACCGACGCCGCCCTGCGCGGCGCGGTCACCCGCATCACCACCGACTTCATGACCACCGTGCGCCAGACCTTCCGCGAGCTGTTCCCGCCCCCCGGCGGCCCCGACGCGCCCGCGAACCCGACCTACGATCTGGCGCCCACCTTCACCTTCGCCCTGATGCAGGGCCTCGCCCTCGACCAGATCGTGATCTCCGACCAGAGCGCGACCGCGCGTGTGCTCGAGGTCTGGAAGCAGCTGGCGCGCCTGGCCCTGCCGGCCGCCACCTCCAAGGAGCCGACCCCCCGATGATGACCGCCCCCCTCGCCGGAGCCGCCGGCCTGCCCGAGGAGTCCCGCGCCGCCGCGCGCGAGGACTTCCACCAGCTGACGCGCCGCCTCTCTGCGCGCTCGGTCGACAAGCACTTCGACGCCTATGCCGACGTCGACTGGGACAACCCCGACAACCGCATCGACCCCCACGACCCCATCTGGGAGCTCGAGCCCGAGCACGCCCTCGGGCGCACCGCCTGGTACCGCGCCCAGCCCGACGACGTCCGGCGCCGCCTCGGCCTGCACCTCATCGCGGCCTCGATGCGCACCGGTCTGGAGTTCGAGAACGTCCTCACCCGCGGCCTCCTGCTGTTCGCCTTCCACCTGCCGTCGAGCGCGCCCGAGTTTCGCTACGCCTACCACGAGGCCATCGAGGAGTCGCAGCACTCGCTGATGTTCGGCGAGTTCGTGGCCCGCGCCGGCCTGCCGGTGCCCGGCGTCGGCGGCCTGCGTCGCGTGCTGTCCCACCGTGTGGTCAGCATGGCGCGCGCCTTCCCCGAGCTGTTCTTCATCTTCGTGCTCGGCGGCGAGGACCCCATCGATCACGTGCAGCGCCGCGTGCTGTCGAGCGGCCAGCCGGTGCACCCGCTGCTGCGTCGCATCATGCAGATCCACATCACCGAGGAGGCGCGCCACCTGTGCTTCGCGCGCGAGTACCTGCGCACCCGGGTGCCGCAGCTGTCGGCCCCGCGCCGCGCCGCGCTGGCGATCGCCGCCCCGGTCGTCCTCGGCGTCATGGCCCGCACCATGCTGCGCGCCCCCGCCGAGGTCGCGCGCGCCTACCAGATCCCCGCCGCCGTGCTCGCCGAGGCCTACGGCCACCCCGCGCATCGCGCCCGCGTCACCACCTCGCTGGCCAAGGTGCGCGAGCTGTGTGACGACCTCGGCCTGCGCAGCGCCCCCGCCCGCGCGCTGTGGCGCGCCCTGGCCATCGAGGCCGACGCCGACGCGCCCGCCGGGGCGCAGTCGTGAAGGTCGTCGTCACCGGTGGCTCGGGGCAGCTCGGCACCCTGGTGCTGCGCCGCCTGCTCGGGCTGCGCAAGGTCAAGCAGCTGGTGTCGCTGGATCTGCGCCCGCCGGCGCTGGCCGGCCGCAAGCTCAGCGCCATCCAGGCCGACGTGCGCGATCCCGCCATCGCCGCGCACTTCGCCGGCGCCGACGCCGTCATCCACCTGGCCTTCGTGGTCACCGGCCTGATGCCGCGCCCGCAGTTCGACGCCATCAACATCGGCGGCACCGACAACGTGCTGGCCGCGGTCGCCGCGCACAAGGTGCCGCGCTTCATCTACACGTCCTCCATCGCCGCCTATGGCGTGGTGTCCGGCCACCCCGACCCCATCGTCGAGACCACGCCGCGGCGCTACCAGCCCGAGTTCGCCTACTCGGCCTGCAAGTACACCGTCGAGGAGCACCTCGACGCCTTCGAGGCCGCGCACCCCGACATCGCCGTGACCCGGCTGCGCCCCGCCATCCTGGTCGGCAACCACATGGAGCACGTGCTCGGCGACATGCTGCGCCGGCGCGTCCTGGTCGACAGCGAGACCCCGATGCCGCTGGTGTGGGACGAGGATGTCGCCGACGCCATCGTGCTGGCGCTGCAGGCCACGCCGGCCGCGCGCGGCGCCTTCAACCTGGGCGCGCGCGACCCCGCCAGCAGCGCCGAGCTGGCGCGCGCCACCGGCCTGCGCCTGCTCAAGTCGTCGCCGCTCAGCCGCGCCATCGCGGCGCGTGCGCTGCCGGTGCTGGCCCGCCTCGGCCTCATCCACGCGGCCGATCCGGCCTGGCTGAAGCAGACCGCGGCGCGCATGGTGATGGCGTCCGACAAGGCGCGCACCCAGCTGGGCTGGCGCCCGCGCGGTGACACCTCGATCGATGTGCTCAAGCTCTATGTCAACGAGGTCCCCGGTCGCGAGGACCCGCGCATCACCGCCTTCCTCGGCATGGTCAAGCTGGCCGCGCGGCGCATGCCGGCGCCGCCCGAGGCGCGCCACATGAACCTGACCATCCACCTGGTGCTGACCGGCCCCGGCGGCGGCGAGCGCACCCTGCGCCTCCGCAATGGACGCCTCGACATCACCAAGGGCGCGCCGCGCCCGCCCGACTCCACGCTGACGCTGCGCGCGCAGACGCTGCTCGACGTGCTGGCCGGGCGCACCGATTTCGGCACCCTGCAGCTGACCGGCGCGCTGCGCGTGGAGGGCGACCCCGCCGCCCAGATGATGCTGGGCGCCATCGTCACCGGCTTCAAGACGCAGGCGCGCGCGCGCGGGCTGCGCGGCCAGCTCACCCGAGCCTTCGGCAGATGGCTGGGCGCACATGCCCAGCCCGAAAGGACCGCGACATGAAGTTCTCCATCTTCTTCGAGATGCAGCTCGCCGATCCGACCCGCGCCAGGGAGGTGCAGGTCTTCCACGACTGTGTCGAGCAGGCCGTGCTGGCCGATCAGCTGGGCTACCACTGTGTCTGGGAGGTCGAGCACCACGGCCTGTACGAGTACTCGCACTCGTCGGCGCCCGAGGTCTTCCTGGCCTTCATCGCCGCGCGCACGCAGAAGATCCGCATCGGCCACGGCGTCACCCTGCTGCCGCACCGCTACAACCACCCCATCCGCATCGCCGAGCGGGTGGCCACCCTCGACATCCTGTCGGGCGGTCGCGTCAACTGGGGCTCGGGCAAGTCGTCGTCGCTGACCGAGCAGCACGCCTTCGAGAGCGACATCGCCAACCTGCACGCGCAGTGGCTGGAGGCCGTCGAGATGATCCCGCGCATGTGGTCGGCCGACGTGTTCCAGCACAAGGGCAAGTTCTTCGACATCCCGCCCACGCAGGTGGTGCCCAAGCCGGTGCAGACGCCGCACCCGCCGATGTTCGCGGCCTGCAGCAAGCCCGACTCGGCCGCGGCGGTCGGGCGCCTGGGCCTGGGCGCGCTGAACTTCGCCTTCGGCAGCGACGACTACCTGACCGACAAGGTCGCCGAGTACCGCAAGGCCTCGGCGGCGGCGCACCCGGTCGGGCGCCAGAAGACCGAGTGGTTCGCGTGCACGCCGGCCACGCTGGTGCTGCGCGACGACAAGAAGGCGTGCGAGTACGGCATGCGGGGCGCGCGCTTCTTCGGCTCGTCGATGGCGGAGTACTACTTCTCGGGCACCCGGCCCACCGGCAAGCTCAAGGGCGTGCCGCGCGACTTCCTGAGCCCGGCCGACCTGACCGCGGCGATGGCGGCGCGCAACGCGCCCGGGTCATCGGTGGCCACCGTGGTGGGCGACCCGGCCAGCGCCCGCGAGACGGTGGAGCGCTTCAAGGACGCCGGGGTCGACGAGCTGATCTTGGTGATGCAGATGGGGACGGTGCCGCACGAGCTGGTGATGGAGTCGCTGAAGGTGTTTGCGGAGGACGTGATGCCACACTTCTGACCAGCGGGGCGGGGCAGAGGTGTGGGGGGCGGAGCCCGGACAAACAGGTTACAGGGAACAGGTCACAGGTCACAGGCAACAGGGAATGGGCGGAAGGGGAAGGGCGGAAGGGGAAGGGCGGAAGGGGAAGGGGCGGGCGGTTGACGGCGGGGGCGTGGCGTGAAATGAAGTGGCGTGCGCCGCGGTGGGCAGTGGGCAGTGCTGGTGCTGGCCGTCGCGGGCTGTGGTGGGGCTGCGCGTACGGGGACGAAGCCACCCAGGTTCGTGCCCGAGGGGCGGGTGATGGGGCCGGTCGTGCTGGTCGCGATGGGCATGCATCTATTGCCGCTGGGGTGCTGGGACCCGGTGCACAAGGTGATCGCGGGCGGCGAGGAGTGTCTGGCGCGCACGGCGGCGGGGCCGTCGCGGGTGCACACCGAGACGGGTGACGTCGCGGTGACCGGGCCGACGCGGCTCTGGCTGTGTGCGCAGGACGAGGCCGATGGCGACCGCGATGAAGGCGTGCTCGGCTTCAAGGTGGAGCAGGCGCTGCCCACGGATACCTTGGCGAGCTGGCCGGCGGCGGCGCCGACCCGGGCCCACACCCCGGGGGCCGGCGCTGTTGCCGGTCAGCTTCGACGCGCCGGCGCTCGAGGAGGCGGCGCGTGACACCCTCGCGCTGGTCACCGGCGAGCGACCCGCCGCGGTGACGCTGAGCGCGCTGGGGCGGCTCGACCTCGATGGCGACGGCAAGTTCGACGCTCTCTACGCGGCGGGCGCACATCTGAGCGCCGATCCGCAGCGGCCCGAGCTCACCGCGGTGCTGGCCGACTTCGGCGACGGGGTGCTGTACAAGCTGTCGGCGACCGCGGGCACCGTGGACGACGCCGTCGACCTGCTGGCCGTCCTCGATCTGGGCGGCGATGGCGCGCACGAGCTGGTGCTGCGGGGCCGCCTGCACGGCGTCGCCGGCGCCACCCTGATCGCCGTCGACCGCGACCGCCAGCCGCGCGCCGTCACCTCGCAGGGCTGCTTCTGATGCGCGCGACCGCGGCGCTCGTCGTGGCCTGTGCGCTGGCTGCCTGTGGCGGCGGCAAGCCGGCGGCGCGCGACGGCGCCGACACGGTGTCACGCACCGGCGCGCCGGCCCGCCTCGACGTCGTGGTGCTGCTCGCGCGCGGGCCCATGGAGGGGCTGCTGGTGCCGCTGGCCTGCTACGACGCCAAGGTCGCCACGCTGTGGACCGGCGACGGCTGTCTGTCGCGCATCCCGACCGGGGCCGCCATCGGCGTGCTCGAGGTCCCGGTGCAGGCCCGCGCCAGCGCCGAGCATGTCGCGCTGGCGACCTGCAACCGCCCCGAGGGCATGTCCAGCATCCAGGCCCTCAGCGTGGCCGGCGACATCGATCGCGGCGCGGTCGCGCTGTGGCCCGCGGGCGCCCCGGTCGCGCAGCGCGCCTCCGCCGATCCCGAGTGGGAGACCAGCACCGCCGAGGACGAGGCCCTGGTCAACGCGGTCGCGGCGCTGGATCCGTCGGTGCAGGGCGAGATGATCATCCAGCAGGCGCTGCGCAGCGATCTCGACGGCGACGGCCGCCCCGAGCGCCTCTATGTGGTCGCGGTCGACGACGACAGCGCCGACATCCCGCGCCGCTTCAGCGGTGTCCTCATCGACTGGGGCCAGGGCCCCAAGGTGGTGCTGTCGCGCGCCGCCACCCCCGGCGAGGAGCACGCCGTGCGTGCGCTGGCCGATCTCGATCACGATGGCCGGCGCGAGCTGGTCATCGACGAGCGCTGGAATGATGGCTATGACCTCGGATTGTGGCGGCTCACCGAGGCGCGCGCGCTGGAGCGCATGGCCGGAATCGACTGTGACCGCTAGCCGTTTTCAGGGAGACCCCATGAAGAAGACCACGATCGTGATCATGGCCGCGCTCGCGCTGGGTGCCGCCGGGTGCAAGAAGAAGAAGAAGCCGGCGCCGTCGCCGTCCCCCACCGCGTCGGCCTCGCCGGGCGCCGGGGCCTCGCCCACGCCGACCGCGACGCCGTCGCCCAGCGCCAGCGCGCCCGCGACGCCGCCGGCCGGTGGCCCGCAGGTGGTGCTGACCGACGCCGGTGGCGAGATGGTGCAGCTCGGCTGCTGGGATCCCGACAAGAAGGCCATCGTCGACGACGAGAGCTGCCTGAAGGCTGCGCCCGACGTGGTCGAGCTGGTCGACAGCGAGGGCAAGACCATGACGACCACCAAGAAGCAGGAGGTGGTGTTCTGCGAGATCGAGGGCGAGGAGCCCGACAAGAACTGGGGCTTCGCCATGCCCGAGGGCGTGGGCGCCAGCGTCGCCGTCTACCCCAAGGACGCTCCCGTCAAGCTGACCGGCGGCTCCGGTGACAGCGACGCCACCCCGGCGCAGCTCAAGGCCGCCTTCGCCGCGCTGAGCGCCAGCCTGCAGGCCCAGAGCGACAGCCTCGCCAAGGGCAAGAAGACCAAGGTCGTGCTCAAGGATCCGGCGGCGCTGGTGACCCCGGCGGTCGACCTCGACGGCGACGGCAAGCCCGAGATGATCATCACCGTGCAGGCCGACCAGCCGCGCCCCGAGGAGCCCGATCTGCCCACCCAGCAGAGCGGCCTGTACGCCGACTTCGGCGACGGCAAGCTGGTCGAGCTGTTCGTCGAGACCGGCACGCCGTCCGGTGGCATCGACATCGAGGGCTACCTCGACCTCGGCGCCGATGGTCGCACCGAGATCGTCGTCAAGGGCCACTGGAACGGCGGCTACCGCGAGTCGATCATCTTCGTCGGCCCCGACCGCAAGCCCCAGGCCGTCGGCTCGATCGGCTGCGACAGCTAGTGCACCGATCGCGAGATCACATCAATGATCCAACGCGCCTCGACAACGATCGCTGCGTTGGGACTCCTCGAAT
>JBGASF010000247.1:0-7047 GCA_044229835.1 Polyangia bacterium
GTCCTGGTAGCGCAGCGAGGCCCGCAGGTCGTCAGGCGTGCCGAGGTCGTCGAGGAACGTGCCGTGCTTGTGGTAGGCGTACGCCAACCGCGCGGGCCACCGGGCCAGGCGCTCCTCGGCGCGGAAGAAGGCCTCGCGCGCCTCGTCGGCCATGCCGAGATCGTCGTAGACCTCGGCCAGCGCGGTCTCCCCGTTGTGGCCGAAGGGCGGGTGCCCGAGGTCGTGCGCCAGACAGGCGGTCTCCACCAGGTCGGGGTCGCAGCCGAGCGCATGCCCGAGCTCGCGGCCGACCTGCGCGCACTCCAGCGAGTGGGTCAGCCGGGTGCGATAGAAGTCGGCGTCGCCGACCCCGAAGACCTGGGTCTTGCCCTGCAGGCGGCGGAAGGCGCCCGAGTGGATGATGCGGTTCCGGTCACGCTCGAACGGCGAGCGCGGATCCCTCTCGCGCCCGCCGTCGTCGTCGCCTTCACCACCGGCGTCGGACTCGGGATGGCGCCGCGCCGCCCAGGCCTCGAACCCTGGCACCGTGACCACCTCGGCCAGCCTCAGCCGACCACGATGTTGAGCAGCCGCCCGGGCACGAACACCACCTTCTTCACCGTCTTGCCCTCGACATGGCTGGCGACCCCCTTGTCGGCCAGGGCCGCCGTGCGGGCCTCGTCCTCGCTGGCCGTGCGCGCGATCGACACCGTGCCGCGCAGCTTGCCGTTGACCTGCACCGCCAGCGTGATGACGTCGTCCTCGACCAGCGCGGGATCGAACACCGGCCAGGCCTGCTCGCAGGCGAAGCCGATCCCGCCGAGTTCCTGCCACAGCTCCTCGCACACGTGCGGGCAGTACGGCGACAGCAGCTTGACGATGGTCTGCACCGCGAAGGCGGCCGCCGAGAAGTGCGGCGGCGCCAGCAGCTTGAACTCGCCGAGCGCGTTCAGAAGCTCCATCACCGACGAGATCGCGGTGTTGAAGCGGAACCGCGTGGTGGTGTCCTCGGTGACCTTCTTGATGGTCTTGTGCGTCAGACGCACCAGCTCGACCATGGGGTCGCCCGGCGGGCCCTGGGTCGGCGGCGCGGCCCGCCCGGCGGCGCGCAGCTTGTCGCCGTTGATGGCGACATAGCGCCAGATCCGCCCGATGAAGCGGCTCATGCCCTCGACCGCGGCGTCCGAGTAGTCCAGCGTGTTGTCGGGCGGCGCCACGAACAGCGAGAACATGCGCGCGGCGTCGGCACCGTAGCGCTCGATCAGCGACAGCGGCTCGATGACGTTGCGCTTGGTCTTGGCCATCTTCTCGGAGCGCCCGACCACGACCTCCTTGCCGCAGCCGTCCTCGCCGCAGATGAACTTGCCGGGCTGGCCCTCCACCGCCTTGACCTCCTCGGGATAGCGCCAGTCATGCTCCGGGCAGCGGTAGGTCTCCTTGCACACCATGCCCTGCGAGAGCAGCCGCGTGAACGGCTCGGCGATCTTGACCTGCCCGAGATCGCGCAGGACCTTGACGAAGAAGCGCGCGTACAGGAGGTGCAGCACCGCGTGCTCGATGCCCCCGATGTACTGATCCACCGGCATCCAGCGCGCCGCCGCGCGGGGGTCGAACATGCCCTGCTCGTGGCGCGCCGAGGTGAAGCGCAGGTAGTACCAGGATGACTCCACGAAGGTGTCCATGGTGTCGGTGTCGCGGCGGGCGTCCTTGCCGCACTTGGGGCAGGCCACCTTCGACCAGGTCGGGTGGTTGGCCAGCGGCGAGCCCTCACCGGTGAACTCGACGTCCTTGGGGAGCTCGATGGGCAGCGACGACAGCGGCGCCGGCACCACGCCGCAGGCCTCGCAGTGGATCATCGGGATGGGCGCGCCCCAGTAGCGCTGCCGCGAGATCAGCCAGTCGCGCAGGCGGAACGAGACCCGGGCCTCGCCCTTGCCATCGCGGGCCAGCGCCGCGGTGATCTTGTCCTTGGCGTCCTCGGACCCAATGCCGTCGAACGCCCCCGAGTTCACCAGCACGCCGGCGTCGGTGAAGGCGGCCTCCATGGTGGCGCCGTCGAGCTTGTCGCCCGGCTTCTGGATCACGACCTCGATGGGCAGGCCGTACTTCTTGGCGAAGGCGAAGTCGCGCTCGTCGTGCGCGGGCACCGCCATCACGGCGCCGGTGCCGTACTCCATCAGCACGAAGTTGGCCACGAAGACCGGGATGGCGCGCCCCGTGATGGGGTGCATCACGTAGGACCCGGTGAACTGGCCCTCCTTCTCGTAGTCGACCGCACCGCGCTTGATCTTGTCGGTGCTGCGGACTTTTTCGGCGAAGGCCTTGACCTTGGCCGCCTCGCTGCCCTCGCTGAGCTGGTCGAGCAGCGGGTGCTCGGCCGCGATGGACAGGAAGGTCGCGCCCATCAGGGTGTCGGGCCGCGTGGTGAAGACCTCCAGCGCCGCGGTGCCGTCGGCCAGGGGCTTCCTCAGCGGAAACCGGATGGCCGCGCCGGTCGACTTGCCGATCCAGTTCTTCTGCATGGCGATGACCTTGTCGGGCCAGCCGCCCTCGAGGCCATCCAGATCACGCAGCAATTCCTCGGCGTATTGCGTGATCTTGAAGAACCACTGCGTCAGCTCCTTCTGCGTGACCACGCTCTCGCAGCGCCAGCAGCGGCCGTCCTCGACCTGCTCGTTGGCGAGCACGGTCTGGCACGACGGGCAGAAGTTCACGAAGGCGCCCTTGCGATAGGCCAGCCCCTTCTCGAACATCTGGATGAACAGCTGCTGCTCCCAGCGGTAGTACTGCGGGTGGCAGGTCGCGATCTCGCGCGCCCAGTCGTACGACAGGCCCAGGCGCTCCTGGGTCACGCGCATGCTGGCGATGTTGGAGTAGGTCCAGTCGGCCGGGTGGGCCTTGGCCTTGATGGCGGCGTTCTCGGCCGGCAGGCCGAAAGCGTCCCAGCCCATGGGGTGCAGCACGTCGAAGCCCTGCATGCGCCTGGCCCGGGCGATCACGTCGCCGATGGCGTAGTTGCGCACGTGGCCCATGTGCAGGCGTCCCGACGGGTACGGGAACATCTCCAGCACATAGTATTTTGGCTTCGACTCCGACCCCGGAGCCTCCGCGGCGAACACGTTGCCCTCCCGCCAACGCGCCTGCCACTTCTCCTCGATCCCTTTCGGGCTATAGCGCTCGTCCATGGCGGCGCAGTATAAACGGCCCCCATGGAAACACCTACCCAGCAGGTCTACATCGAGGATCTCGGCAAGCATGACGGACAGCGCGTGCTCCTGCGCGGCTGGCTGTACAACCTGCGCTCGTCGGGGAAGCTGCATTTCCTCGAGGTGCGCGACGGCACCGGGATCGTGCAGGCCGTGGTGTTCGCCAAGGAGGTCACGCCCGAGCTGTTCGCGGCCGCCGGCAAGCTCAGCCAGGAGACCTCGATCGAGGTCGAGGGCACCGTGCGCAAGCACCCCAAGGAGGGCTACGAGGTCGGGGTCTCGGAGCTGCGCGTCATCGCCGCCCCCACCGCCGAGTACCCCATCTCGCCCAAGGAGCACGGGGTCGCCTTCCTGATGGACCACCGACACCTGTGGCTGCGCAGCAAGCGCCAGCACGCCATCCTGCGCATCCGCGCCGAGATTGTCCGCGCGGTGCGCGACTTCTTCGACGGCCGCGGCTTCACCCTGGTGGACGCGCCCATCTTCACGCCGTCGGCCTGCGAGGGCACCTCCAACCTGTTCGAGGTCGGCTACTTCGATCAGAAGGCCTACCTGACCCAGTCCGGCCAGCTGTACATGGAGGCCGCGGCGATGGCGCTGGGCAAGGTGTACTGCTTCGGGCCGACCTTCCGGGCCGAGAAGTCCAAGACGCGGCGCCACCTGACCGAGTTCTGGATGGTCGAGCCCGAGGTCGCCTACATGGATCTGGCCGGCGACATGCAGCTGGCCGAGGACTTCATCTGCTTCATCGTGCAGCGCGTGCTCGAGCACCGCCGCCCCGAGCTGGCCGTGCTGGAGCGCGATGTCTCCAAGCTGGAGAACATCAAGCCGCCCTTCCCGCGCATCACCTACGAGGAGGCCCTCGAGATCCTCAAGGCCGGCGGCAAGGAGGTGCCCTTCGGCGAGGACTTCGGCGGTGACGAGGAGACCGTGATCTCCGAGAAGTTCGACCGCCCGGTGCTGATCCATCGCTATCCGCGCGCCATCAAGGCCTTCTACATGAAGACCGACCCCACCGACGCGCGCCTGGCGCTCAACGTCGACGTCATCGCGCCCGAGGGCTACGGCGAGATCATCGGCGGCGGCCAGCGCGAGGACGACCTCGCCGTGCTGGAGGAGCAGATCAAGAAGCACGAGCTGCCGCGCGAGGCCTTCGAGTGGTTCCTCGATCTGCGCCGCTATGGCTCGGTGCCGCACGCCGGATTCGGCCTGGGCATCGAGCGCACGGTGTCGTGGCTGTGCGGGCTGCACCATGTGCGCGAGACCATCCCGTTCCCGCGCATGCTCGAGCGGCTGACCCCGTAGCAGCGCATGGCCAGCGGCGAATCGCAGGTGGGCGCCCAGCTACGCACGTGGCTGGCGCGCGCCGTATGCCTGGGCTTCGCCGGCTGGCTGAGCTACCTGGCGCTGCGCTTCGGCAGCCGCGCGGTGGCCGACGACGCCGTGGCCTGGGCCGGCCAGGGCGGCGTCATGCTGGTGCTGGTGACGGGCCTCATCGGCTGGTGGCTGGTGCGGCGGCGGGTGACCTTCAGCCGCGTCCTGATGGCGCCCTCGGGCGCGGCCTTCATCGGCGGCGCCTTCGCGCTGGCGCTGGTGACCGGCCTGGCCGCGCACTACCTGCTGCTGCACGGCGTGCCCGACGTGCCCGACGAGCTCGGCTACTTGCACACGGCGCGCACGTTCGCCCACGGCTGGCTCGCGGCGCCCTCGCCGCCGCTGGAGGAGTTCCACTATGCGTCGTGGGCCATCCACGACGCCGGCTCGTGGTACGCGGTGTTTCCGCCCGGATCTGGCGTGCTGCTCGGCCTCGGCGTGCAGGGTGGCGTGCCCGGCCTCATCAACCCGCTGCTGGGCGCCCTGCTGTGCCTGGTCATCTTCGAGCTCGGCAAGGAGCTGTTCGACGGCGACGGCGCGCTGCCGCGGCTGGCCGTGCTGCTGTACCTGGCGTCGTGGTTCCGCATGCTGCACGCGGGCAGCTTCATGGCGCACCCGACCGCGGCGCTGGCCACCGGGGTGGCGCTGCTCGGGGTGCTGCGCGGGGTCGGGGCCGCGCAGCCGGGGCGGCGCGCGCTGGTCTGGGCCGCCGCCGCGGGCGCCGCCGGGGCCGCGCTGCTGGCGACCCGCCCGCTCAACGCCGTGCTGCTGGCGCTCGCGCTGCTGCCGGTCGTCATCGCGCGCGTCGCCGCGCGCCCGCGCCCGACCCTGCGCGGCCTCCTGCACGTCGTGGTCGCCGCGGCGCCGCTGCTGCTGGCGTATGGCGCCTATGACCGCGCCCTGACCGGGTCGCCGCTGCTGACGCCGCAGCAGCGCTACATGCAGCTCAAGGAGGCGCGCAAGGACTGCTTCCGGCTGGGCTTCGGCCCCGGCGTCGGGCAGTGCCCGATCACGCAGAACTCCAACTTCGGCCCCGAGGGCTTCCAGTTGCACGACGCCAAGAACAACACGGCGCGCCGCCTCGCCTCCCTGCAGCGCGATCTGTTCGCCATCGCGCCGCTCGGCTGGCTGCCCATCCTGGGCCTGCTCGGGGGTGCGCTGGGCGCCGCCGCCGCGGCCCGCCGCCGCGCGCTGTACGGCTGGCTCGGCCTCGTCACCATCCTCGGCTACGGGCTGTTCTTCTATCACGGCGTCGCCTACGGAGCGCGCTTCTACTACGAGCTCTTGCCCGCCGCCGCGCTGCTGGCCGCCGCCGCGCTGGGCGACCTCGGCGCGCTGCCCGACCGGCTGCCGCCCGGGCGCGTGCGCGGCTGGCTGACCGGCCTGGGCGGTGCGCTGGCGTGGTCGCTGCCCGCCATCCTGGTGGTCGCGCTGCTGGCCGGCTATGCCCGCGTGGCCCCCAACGGCAAGCGCGCGCGCACCGACGACGGCCGCACCCTGGACATCATCCGTCGCGCCGGCCCTGACGCCGTGGTCTTCGTCGACTCCATGGTGGTGCCGGCCGCGATGCTGCTGCACCCGGCCGCGCTCGGTCGCGGTCGCCCGCTGGTGGTCGCCGACCTCGGCGACGCCGCCAACGCCGGCTATCTGCGCACCCCGCAGGCGCGCGGGCGGCGCCCGTTCCGCCTGGTCGCCGGCACCCTGGTGGCGCAGAGCTACGCCGCCGATGCCCCGGTGCGCCACGAGGCCGGCAACAAGTACCCCCTGCAGGTCGCCCACGGCGGCTTCGGTGATCGTGTCGGCGCCGGCCCCGCCGGGGGCAACCCGGTCTCCGGCGGCGAGCTCCTGCGCTTTCGCCTGGGCGTGTCCGAGCCGGTGCCGGCGGGCGGCGCCTGGTTCGGCTTCCCGATCTGGGTCGCGCCCGAGGACGCCGGCGCCCTCACCGTGCACATCGAGGCCATCGCCACCGCGCCCCAGAACGTGACGCGCGCGGCCCCGCGCGCCAGCAGCAGGCTCGCCACGTTGGCGCAGGCGACGAGCAGCACGAGGCCGACGGCCGCGGAGAGGGCCGCGAGCGCCGGCCGCACCGCGCGGACCCGGGCCGTCGTCAGCCCGCGCTCGGCCACCAGCCCGGCCGGGATCAGGTCCAGGATGACGCCCGCCAGCGCCGGCCACGGCACCGACGCGACCCCGTAGACCTGAAACCCGTAGACCGACACCAACAGCGCCGGCTCCTCGCCCGCCCGCTCCTGCGCCGGCACCACCCGCACCCGCGCCGTCCCGACGTAGGCCGCCGTGCCCGTGCGCGTCATCGGGATGCGCACCGCCACCGTATCGTTGGCGTAGGTCGCCACGGGCGCGGCCAGCGCGACCCCGGTGGAAAGGGCGCCCTTCCGGTAGACGACGGCGATGACCGTGCGCACCTCGAGCGTGAGCCCCACGGTGATGGCGCCCGAGTCGGGGGTGCCGGCCACCGGCACCTTGCCTC
>JBGASF010000248.1:0-7026 GCA_044229835.1 Polyangia bacterium
AGCGTTACTCGCCGGCCTTGCGGAAGCTGAAGGGGTAGGTGACGTTGGCGGTGCCACCACCGGTGCTCGGGAAGGCCACCCGCGAGATCACCGCGCCGATGCAGCTGGCGACCTTGGGCGACACACCGTTCGCGCGCACCGCGCGGACCTGGCCGTTCGACATGATGACGAACTTGGTGTCCACCGTGCCCGACAGGGTCTCGTCGACCATCAGCTCGCGCTCGTAGCAGGCCTCGAACGACGCGCGGTGCTTGCGGATCTCGCGCTGGATGATGGCCTTGTCGAGCCCGCCACCCTCGGCGGTCGCGCCGCTCAGGTCAGTGATCGGCTTGAAGCGCTTCTTGGGGCGCACCGGGTCCGGCTTGCCGTCGCCCGCGGTCCACGGGTCGTTGTTGTCGCCGGGGCCCTTGCGGATGGTGTCGTAGTCACCATTGCCCACGGTGCCGTCCTTGGTGCCGTTGCCGCCCCACAGGTCGCCATCGGGACCACCACCCCAGTCGGTGCCACGCTGGTTGCCGAACTCGCCGTCCCAGCCGCCATCGTACGAGCGGTCACCGATGTCCGACGCGAACGGGCTCTTGCTGGTGATCAGCGCCCAGCGGTCGCCACCCATGCGGTTCAGCGCGCCGACGATGCCGACCTCGCGGCCGCGCTGGTTGGCGTTGGCGACCTGGTTGGCGAAGGTCGGGGCGATGCCCCGATCCGGAATCGCCATCTTGGCCTTGTCGGCGGTCGCGTTCTTGTCACCCAGCTTGCCACCGGGGCCCTTGGCCGCGCCGCCCTTGCTGCCCGCCTCGCCCACCGAGTCGTCGATCACCACCTCGGGCTGGTCGACCGCGTCCTTGGCCTTCATCTGCAGCTCGGCCACCACGTTGGGGCGACCGACCTTGTCCATCGACATCGCCGAGGCATCCGGCGGCACCGCGTTCATCAGGCCCAGCGCCAGCGCCGCGAAGGCCGCCGCGCCCGCCAGGTAGCCCAGGAAGCCACGATCCACCACCAGCGGCGCGGCGTAGCGACGCGCGGGCGCGCCCGAGGTCACGATGAAGGTCACGTCACCGACATCGACCGAGATGCGCGCGCTGGCCGGAATCGCCAGCTCGAGCGCGCCCGGCACGGTGGCCGACGCGGTGGCGCGACCCTGCGCGACAGTCGCCAGCGGCGCGGTCACGCCACCCAGGGTGACCTCACCCTGCCACGCGGGCAGGAAGGTCAGCACGAAGCCGGCGGCGGTGCTGCGCACCAGCGGCAGCGACGACAGGCCCGCGCACGCCTCCGACGCCAGTGCCATGTGGAAGCTGGCGCCGGGGGCCTCACCGACCACGAACTCGGCGCGCTGACCGGCGCGCGGCGTACGCAGCTCGGCGACCTCACGCACCTCCTCGTGGAAGAGGGCGACCACCTGCACGGCCGGCGCCGCGGTGGTGTCCAGGACCTCGGAAGTGACGTTCGGCTGCTGCTGCGACATGCGAATTCCCTTTCCGGGCGCGCTGCGCCCATCCCAAGGAGCCATCGATTCGTCGGCTCCGTTCACCCTCGCGTCGGCCCGCTCAGTCGTGCGCAGCGTGCCAGTCGCGAGTGCACAGATAGACAACGGACCTCGGCGGGGGTTCCGCGAAGGGCGTTTTTTGTTGCAACTGGGCGTGGTGGAACGCCGTATGGGCGCTGGGGAATGTGGCGGAAGGAAGTGAAAAACCCCGCGTAGGGCGGGGTTTTCGCGGGGACGGATGTAGGTGGATCAGGGCCGCGCGGTGCGACCGTTGGTGCTCGTGCTCGTGCTCGTGCTCGTGCTCGTGCTCGTGCTCGTGCTCGCGAGCTTGCTCCTGGCGACGATGCGCGGCGGCGGCACCCAGCCGCCGAAGGCGCGCTCCAGCTCGAGCGCCACCGCGATGGTGCGGTGATCCCCGCCGTGGCTGGCCGCGACCTGCACGCCGAGCGGCAGCCCCTCGCCACTCAGCCCGAGCGGCACCTGCGTCACCGGCAGCTCCATCACGTTGAGCACCGCGGTGTAGACCCAGTTGAACGGCGGCCACAGCGGCGCGTTGTGCCGGGGCGCCGGCTCGCTGTAGCTCGGGTACAGCATGATGCCGTCGCCGATGGCGCGCGTCAGCTCGCCCTGCAGCTCGAGGCCGGCGGCGATGGCGCGCTCGGCGCGACCGCTGGCCAGCTCGGGTACGCGCTCGACCAGCGCCAGCACGATGGCCGGCAGCGTGTACGGCGAGCGCCGCGGCGACAGCGCGAAGCGCAGGAGCTCGCGCGCCCACGACACCTGCTCGCCGTTGGCGAGCAGCTCGCGGAACGGCTCGCCGCCCGCGCTCGACAGCATGGCGCCCCACAGCTCGAGCGACCGCTTGAGCCCGGGGATGCGGGTCTGGCGCACCCGCGCCCCGCGCGAGGCCAGGTGCTCGGCGGCGCGGCGCTGCGCCGCCCGCAGCTCGGAGCTGACCTCGGTGACCCCGTTGTCCTCGACGTCGAGCACCGACAGCCCGCGCAGATCGACGCTGCGCTCGTCACCGAGCGTCAGCGCCGCCTCGCCGCCCGGGCCGAGGCCCGCGCCGGGATCCGCGCTGTCACCAGGCGCCCGCCCCGCAGCCAGGATGCGGAGCAACGGCATCAGGTCCTCGGCGCGCCGGACCAGCGGCCCGGTGGTCACATAGCGCAGCCCGACGCCCGACGAGTTGGGATACTGCCCGGCGTTGGTGACCAGGCCCCCGGTCGGCTTGTGGCCGAACACGCCGTTGAAGAAGGCCGGCATGCGGATCGACCCGCCGACGTCGGAGCCGATGCCGAACGGTGACCCACCGGCCCCGACCAGCGCGCCCTCCCCGCCCGAGCTGCCGCCCACGATCCGCGTCGGATCGTACGGGTTCGACGAGCGGCCGTAGACCTTGTTGTTGCTCTCCATCCACATGCACAGCTCGGACACGTTGGTGACGCCCATCGGGATGGCGCCCGCGGCACGCACGCGACGCACCGCCTCGGCATCGCGGTCGGCGACCAGGCCCTTGCGCGCGACCAGGCCGGAGGTCTGCGGCATGCCGGTCAGCGCGAAGCACTCCTTGATGCTGCACGGCACGCCCAGCAGCGGCTCGCGCGCGGGGTCGAGGTCCCCGGTGGCGAGGCGGCGGTCGGCGGCGTCGGCCTCGGCGCGCGCGAGGTCGAAGCGATCGACCACCATGGCGTTCAGCGCCGGGTTCTCGCGCTGGATATGCGCGATGTGGACCTCGAGCAGGTCGCGCGCGCGCAGCTCGCGGCGGCGCAGGCGGTCGGCCAGCCGGGTCGCCGATTCGGTCAGCAGTGCATCCATGTGCGCCCGGATGTTACGCGATCAGTCGCTGGCGCGGGCGGCATCCCCGGTGGGGGTCGCGGGCGGGCTACCGGGGGGCATGGCGGCGCGCCAGGCGAAGCGCGCTGGCGACGTGGCGGTCGCCAGGGCGGCATCGGCGATCCAGTGCCCCAGCAGCGGCGCGAACTTGAAGGCGTGACCGCTGTCGCCGGCGGCCACGGTGAGGCCTGGCCGCTCGGGGTCGCGCGCGATCAGCAGGTGGCCGTCGGCGGTGTCGGAGTACATGCAGGCGCGGGTGTGGACCAGCTCGGCGTCCGCCAGCGCAGGAAAGGTGGTGCCGAGGAAGTCGCGCAGCCGGGCGATGTCGGCGCGACCGACCACCCGCGCGGGCGCGTCGGGGTGCACGGCGAGACCGGCGCCGTGGTGCGCGACCTTCACCACACCTGCGTGGGGATGCAGCGGAAAGCCGTACCAGCCGGCGCGCGCGATGTCCGCCCCGAAGACCGGGAAGCGCACGGCCTCGAACAGTGCCGGCTCGCGCGGGCGCAGATGGAACACCGGCTGGGCGACCGCGCGCAGGGTGCCGCCGAGAGTCGGCATGAGGTCTGTCGTCCAGGCACCCATGCACAGCACGACCTCGTCGGCGTGCTCGTGCTCGTGCTCGTGCTCGTGCTCGTGCTCGTGTTCGTGCTCGTGTCCGCCCTGGCCCGCGACCGCGACGCCAATCACCCGGTCGCCCCTCTCCAGCAGCCGCAGCGCCCTGCCCTGCCGCATCACCACCCCCTCGGCCACCGCCAGCTCGGCCAGCCGCGTCACCAGCCGGCCGCTCTCGACCCAGCCCCCGGCCTCGTCGTGCATGCCCTCGGGAAGCCGCGACGCCGCCCAGGCCGGGAAGCGCGCCGCCACCTCGTCGCGCGTCACCCGGCGCACTGCCGCCCCGCGCGCCTCCAGCAGCGCCACGCTGTCGGCCTCGAAGCCGCCCTCGGCCAGCGGCGCCCCGCTCATGAACAGCACCCCGGTCTCGTGGAAAAGCCGGTCACCGAGCTCACTGTTCCAGCGCCGAAACCCCTCCAGCGCCTCCTCCATCCACGCCGTGTACACCTGGTCGGCGCCATACTCACGGCGCACCACCTTGCTGATGTCGGTCGACGCCGCCGCCACATGCGGCACCGGCCCGGGGTCCAGCAACACCACCTCGGCGCCCCGTGCGCGCAGCTCACGCGCGGCCGTCACCCCGAAGATCCCGGCTCCAACCACCAGCGCGCGCACGCCCCACGATACCGCACCCGCGCAGGGTCACAATCGCCCCGAGTTCGAGTACCATGCTGCGCGGCGATGATGTCCTCGAGAACAGGTGTCCTGAAGTGGCTGCTGCTGGCGCTGCCCGCGCTGGGCTGCGTCGGCGAGGTCAGCGGTGGCGGCGGCGACGACGACAGCGACGCCGGCCCGGTGACCCCTGGCGCCGACGGCAGCACGACCCCGACCCCCGACGGCGGCGGCATCATCAACCCGGGTGACCCCCTGGTCCCTGACCTGACCCACGCCTGCGACCCCGCCACCGGCGTCTTCTTCATCGCCCCCACCGGCAGCGACAGCGCCGCCGGCTCGCAGGCCGCGCCGTGGAAGACCCTGGGCAAGGCCGCCAGCACGCTGACCGCCGGCCAGACCGCGTGCGTCGCCCCCGGCCAGTACAGCGAGAGCCTGACCTGGAACCGCGCCGGCACCGCGGCCGCCCCCATCTCGATCATCGGCCAGAACGCCACCCGCGACGCCCGCGTGGTCGGCGAGCTGCAGCTCGGCGCGGCCGCGCGCTATGTGCGCCTGGGCAACCTCAAGCTGCGCGCCTCGTCGACCTCGAACGAGGCCCTCACCATCCTGGGCGCGCGCAACGTCGAGCTCATCAACATCGAGCTCTACGACTCCAACAAGATGTGGTGGTCGTCGGTCGATGGCCTGCTGCTGGCGGCGTCGTGGATCCACCACAACACCATCGGCATCGACTGCACCCCAGGCCCGTGCCGCAACGTCACCATCGTGGGCACCATCATCGAGTGCGCCGGCTACCCGTCCTCGGGCGGCTGCGGCCCCGCCACCAGCTTCAGCTTCGGCGGCCCGTCCGACGGCGTCGGCGCCGAGGCCGACACCGCCAACTGGCGCATCATCCGCTCGATCGCGCGCTTCAACCGCACCGACGGCTTCGACATCAAGGGCTCGAACATCACGGTCGAGGACTCGATGGCCTACGGCAACGGCGGCGGCGGCTTCAAGATCTGGGGCGGCGGCCAGACCAGCGTGTCGAACTCGCTGGCCTTCCACAACCACAACGGCGTCGAGCTGTACGAGGCCTCGGGTGCCAGCTACCGCATCACCAACGTGACCTCGGCCGACAACGATCTGGCCTCGCTGGCGGTGTACTACGACAACGGCCACTTCCCGACCACGGTCGCCGTCACCAACTCCATCTTCGCCTTCTCGACCGAGGGCAACAGCATCAGCCCGTCGGTGACGTGGACCGGGTCGAACAACCTGTACTGGGCCGACGAGGACGAGCAGCTCAAGGGCGGCACCCGCGCCTACACCAAGGCCGACGTCAGCGCCGGGCGCATGCCCGACAGCGCCGCCATGCTGGGCGACCCCCGCTTCGTGCGCAAGGACAGCGGCCTGACCAGCGACTACCACCTGGCCGCCGGCAGCCCGGCGCGCGACACCGGCACCGCGACCGGCGCCCCGCCCACCGACCTCGGCGGCCAGGCGCGCCCCAGCGGCGGCGGGGTCGACGTCGGCGCCTACGAGGGACAGTGACGTGCAGGTCATCGAGGTCGACTCGGGCGCGCGCCGCCTGCTGACGGGCGCACTGGCGATGGTGCCGCCACGGCTCGACCTGGTGGCCATCGCGATCGGACAGCTGGGCAACCCCGCGCTGGAGCCGGCGACAGTGACCACCCAGCTGGATGCGCTGGGCCAGCGCGTGCGCGGCTGGCTGGCCGAGGTCGCGGCCGAGGGCCCGCCGCCGGGCAGCACGACGCCGGCGTTCGCGCGTGCGCTGGCCGGCGTGCTCGGTGGCGAGGAGGGCCTCGGCGGGCGCACCGAGGGCTATGACGAGCCGTCGCGCAGCTTCATCCAGGACGTGCTGGCGACCCGGGTCGGGCTGCCCATCGCGCTGTCGGTGATCTATGTCGAGGTCGCCCGGCGCGCGGGGATCGCGCTGTATGGCATCGGCTTTCCGGGCCACTTCCTGTGCGGCGCGGACGTCGGCGGCGAGGTCGTGGTGCTCGATCCCTTCCACGGTGGACGGGTGCTGGGCCGGCCGGCGCTGGAGGCGCTACTGGCGCGCTTCTCGCCTGGCACGCAGTGGAGCCCGGGGCTGCTGGCGCCGGCGCCGGTGCCGACCATCGCGGTGCGCATGCTGACCAACCTCAAGCACGCCTTCGAGGCGCGCAAGCAGCGCGAGCGCCTGCTGGAGACGCTGACGCTGCTGCTGGCGGTGATGCCGGATCATCCCGGCGAGCTGCGCGCGCGGGCGGAGCTGCTGTCGGAGCTGGGGGCGTCGCGCGCGGCGCTGGCCGACTACCGGCGCTGTCTCGAGGTGGCGCCCGAGGCCGAGGGGCGCGCGGCACTGGCGGCGCGGGTGCATGCGCTCGAGGGCAAGCTGGGCGCGTCGAGCTAGTACTACTCGGTCACTTCGTTGACGGCGATCGCGGGGTGTGATCTACCGTTGGTATGAACCGACGCGAGTTGAA
>JBGASF010000249.1:0-7008 GCA_044229835.1 Polyangia bacterium
GCCGGCCGCGGTCGAGGATGGCGCGCGCCCGCGAGACCTCGAAGCGCATCAGGTCGCGGATGCGCTGGGTCATGTCCTTGGCGCTGCCGGTGCGCGGCGGGCGGCCCGCCAGGCGATCGCGCAGGTCGTCCTCGGTGACGCCGAAATGGCGCAGATCCTCGCTGGGCAGGTAGATCCGGTCGCGCGCCAGGTCCTTGCCGACGTCCTGCCAGAAGTTGGCCAGCGCCAGGCCCGCCGAGAGATCGTCGCCATAGCGCAGCAGCGCCGGCGAGCGGTAGCCGAACAGGTTGAGCAGCAGGCGCCCGATCGGCTCGGCCACCAGCGTGAGCAGGCCGCGCAGCTCGGCGAAGGTGGCGTAGCGGCGCCGGGTCAGGTCGGCGCGGAACGCCGACAGCAGATCCTGGAACGGCGCGATGGGCAGCTCGAAGCGCTCGGCGGTGTCGGCCAGCGCGATGAAGATGGGCTGGCTGGCCTCGCCGCGGAAGGCGCGCTCGAGCTCGTCGTCATAGGCGTCGAGCAGCTGGCCGCGACGGCCCTCGAAGGCGGGCTCGTCGGCGAAGTCGTCGGCGGTGCGCGCGAAGGCATAGATGGCCTGCACGTGCCGGCGCAGCCGTGGCGGCGTCAGCAGCGAGGCGACCGGGAAGTTCTCGCCATGGCGCCCGGCGATCTGGGCGCACACCGCGTAGGCCTGCTCGACCGTGGCCGCGCTGGGCGACGGCGCAGAGGTGTCGTGCACGAGCGGCGACACCGGGGCAGGGGCGGGGATGCTCACTTCAGGACCTCCGGGTTCGAGACCGTCGAGTTCAGCATGCGCAGGCGATCGAGGATGGCCTGCGCACGTTCGGGTTTGAAGTCGCCAGCGTGGGCCAGCTCGGCGGCCACGCGGGCCACCAGGTCGCCCTCGGCGCCGACGCCGCGCGCCACCGAGCGCGCGTGCAGCTCCATGTGGCCACGCTGGATGCCCTCGGTGGCCAGCGCGCGCAGCGCGGCCAGGTTGGACGCCAGGCCGACCGCGCCGATGACGCAGGCGACCTCCTGCGCGCTGTCGGCGGCCAGGATGGCCAGGCTCAGGCGCGCGCCGCGGTGCACGCGCAGCGCGCCGCCCACGGTGCCCACCGCCATCGGCATCTCGAGCTGGCCCTCCAGGGCCGCGCCGCCCTGGGCCGCGGTCCAGGTCGCCAGCGGGCGGTAGCGGCCGCTCAGCGCGGCATAGGCGTGGGCGCCGGCCTCGATCCCGCGCCAGTCGTTGCCGATGGCCAGGGCCACGGCGTCGACGCCGTTCATGATGCCCTTGTTGTGGGTCGCGGCGCGGTAGGGGTCGAGCTCGGCGAAGCGCGACGCCGCGGCGATGGCGGCCACCACCTCGGGGCCGGGCAGGCCGCCGGCGGCCAGCTCGGCGGCGGGCACCCGGCAGCGCACGCGCACGCGGCGGCGATCGGCCAGGTTGGACAGGATGCGCAGCCCGACGCGGCCCTGCGACAGCTCGCCCAGGCGTGGCGCCAGCGCCTCGGCGACGCCGTTGACCAGGTTGGCGCCCATGGCGTCGCGGCAGTCGATCTCGAGGTGGATGACCAGCTCGTGCGGGCCCAGGCGGCGCGGCACGATGGCGCGCGCGCCGCCGCCGCGCTCGACCAGCTTGCCGATGACCAGGTCGGCCTCGGCGAGCAGGCGCGGGGTGGCGGCGGCGATGGCGGCCTCGGCGCGGCCCAGGTCGGGCACGTCGCGCAGCTCGACCTGCGCGATCATGATGGGCGGATCGGCCTCGGCCTTGAAGCCGCCGCCGCTGCGCACCATGCGCGCGGCGTTGGACGCGGCGGCCACCACCGAGGGCTCCTCGACGCACATCGGGACCAGGTAGTCGCGGCCGTTGACCACGAAGTTGAGGCCCAGCCCGAGCGGCAGCGCGTAGGTGCCGATGACGTTCTCGATGAGATCGTTGGCGGCGTCGAGGTCGAGCCCGCCGTCGTCGAGGCAGCCGAGATCGCTGCCCGGCGTGCCCATGGCGGCGCTGAGCTGGGCGCGACGCTCGGCCAGCGGCAGCCGGTAGAAGCCGGACAGCCGCGACGAGCGCCCGGGCAGCTTGCTACCGCCCTGGCTCATCGCGCCTGCTCCAGGCCAGCGCCGGCGTCACGCAGCGCCAGCGCGACCCGCGCCAGGCCGGCGTCGGCCAGGCCAGGGTCGAGCGCCTCGGGCGCGAGCCCTGGGGGCAGCAGCACGGCGGCCAGATCGCCGCCACCGGCGCCCGACGGCTTGGCGGCGCCGCCCAGCGCGCGCGCCAGGCGGCGCACGGTGGCGTGGGCAGGGGTCACGATGGGGATCCCCGCGAGGACCCCCAGCGCTTCGAGCGCCGCACCGTAGCTGTCGTATTCCTGGATCATTTCGTGAATCTGTGCTGCTTCGAGTGCGCTCAGGAAGCGCCGGGCGCCCTGTCTGAGGCCATCGAAGGTGGAGTCATACCGCGTTCGGGCCCTGTCGCGCAACGAGCCCAGGTTTGCCAGCATTCCCGCGGTATCGGCTGGATTCCCCGTGTCGACGAAACACAGGGTCGCGTTGCCCGGTCCACCCGAGAGCGGACCGGCGTCCAGGTGGACCGCGCGGGTGATGCCGGCGTTGCGCTGGAACCCCGTGAGACCACCCATGATTGACGCCGAGACGTCGGCGCCCGAGCCGGCCGCGCCGCGGGCCTCCTGGGCCTTGGCGTGGGCAGCCAGGGCGGCGTCGTGCAGGGTCATGCGCGAGCGCGCCAGGGGGCGCTCATGGGCCAGCCAGACCGCGCACACGGTGGCCGCCACGGTGGCGGCGGACGAACCCAGGCCGAGCTTGCGGTCACCGTGAGAGAACGCGCTGGTGTCGATGGCGATGCCGGGCACCGTCAGCCCGAAGCGCGTCTTCATCTCGGCCAGCGCGGCGGCCACGAAGTCGGTCGGTGGCGGGGCGTCGCCGGCGGCGCGGATCTCGGCGATGGCCAGCCGGTCGATGGCGGCGACCACCGCCATGCCGCCCTCGAGCACCGCATATTCGCCGCACACGAAGGCCTTGCCGGGCGCCACCGCGCGGGTGCCGACGCGCGCCTCAGACAAGGTGGGCCTTGCCCCCGGGCGCCGAGATCAGCGCGCGCGTGACCCCGGGCAGCGCGGCCAGCGCCTCGGCGACGTGGGCGGCGTCGGCGCGCGCGCACAGCGCCTTCACGTGCGGGCCGGCGTCGGCGGTGAACCAGCACAGAAGGCCGCCGCGGCGCAGCTCGCGCACCAGCAGGAAGCCGTCGAGGGTGACGCCGCGCAGGTAGATCACGCCGGGGCGCGCGGCCAGCGCCGAGGCGTGCATGGCCAGGCAGCTCTGCTCCATGAGCTCGCCGAGGCGGGGCAGATCGCGCGCGGCCAGCGCGGTGCGTGCGGCGGCGGCGTCGGCGCGCGCGGTGGCCAGCCAGGGCTGGTAGTACGGCGAGGTCTCCGCGGTCAGCGTCATGCCGTCGCGCGACGACACCTTCTTGGGCCCGGGATCGGTGATGGCCACGACCATGGCGACGTCGAGGGCGTCGGGCGGCGCCAGCGGCTCGGCCGCGGGATCCACGCCGGCGTCGTCGCCCCCCGGCAGCAGCACCCAGCCACCATGGATCGACCGCGCCGCCGACGCGCTGCCCTTGCGCGCCAGCCGCGAGGCGTCCTCCAGCGAAAGCTCCACGCCATACGCCGCCGCCGCCGCCGTCACCAGCGCCGCATACGCCGACGCCGACGACGCCAGCCCCGACGCGGTCGGGAAGAAGTTGCGCGACCTCACCCGCGCCATCCTCGTGCCCCCTCCCGCGCCCGTGCCCCCTCCCGCGCCCGTGCCCCCTTCCGTGCCCGTGCCCGTGCCCGTGCCCGTGACCGATCCGGTCCCCTTCCGGATCTCCGCCAGCACGCGCCCCTCCCGCGTCAGCGCATCCGCCCCCGCCGCCACCCCATCCAGCTCGACCTCGTCCGTCGCGCCGTCCCACAGCTCGACCGTGGTCTCGGTCACCAGCGCATCCAGCGTCATCGACAAACTGGGCGCCGCCGGCACATTGCCCGCCCCGGCGCGCTTGCCCCAGTACTTCACCAGCGCGATGTTCGCGTGCGCCCGCGCCGTCGCCTTGCCGCTCGCGCTCCCACTCCCACTCCCGCTCCCGCTCGCGATCACGGACATGTCAGCGCCCAGCCCTTGCGGCCGCTCGCGACCAGCGCCCCATGCGCCCGCATCATCGCCGCGCGATCCGCCATCAGCGCGATGGCCACGCCACCACCACCCGCGCCGGTCAGCTTGGCGCCCAGCGCGCCGGCCTCGCGCGCCGCCAGCACCGCGGCGTCGAGCCCCGGCGTCGACACCCCGAGCTCCTGCAGCAGGCGATGGTTGTCATCGAAGACCCGCCCCAGCGCCGCCAGATCGCCCGCGCTCGCGGCCGCCGCCGCCGGCTGCGCCAGCGCGCCCATCGCCGCCATCAGCCGCGCCACCCCGAGCTCGTCGGCGGCCCGCCGCGCCCCCACGCGCGCCACCACGTCGGCGGTGCTGCGCGGCTCGCCGCTGTCGACCACCAGCAGGTGCAGCGGCGCCGCCTCGACCCGGCGCCAGCCCGCCGCCCGCGAGAACAGCCCGAGCTCGCGGCGCACCGCCGCCTCGGCATCGATCCCCGAGGCGCGCCCGTGGAACACCTCGTCACCCGCCTTGGCCGCGCGCGAAAGCTCCTCCACCGGCAGCTCGAGGCCATGCGCCACCGCCACAGCGTCCGCGATCACCGCGGCCAGCGCCGCCGACGACCCCAGCCCGCGCCCCAGCGGCACATCGCCGACCACGCGCACCAGCAGCGGTCGCTTGCGCACCACGCCCAGCGCCGCCGCGATCTTCTCGATGGCCTGGCCCAGCATCGAGCCATCCCCGAGCGCGCCGCGAAACGGCACCGCCTCGGTGCTGGTGGCCGCGACCTCGACCGCCAGCAGCGGCCCCTGGGGCGGATGATCCAGCGTCGCCGCGAAGCCCAGCGGCAGCGCCGTCGCCAGCGCCTCGTGGCCATACACCACCGCGTGCTCGCCGGTCAGGATCGCCTTGCAGGCGCCGCGCGGGACGTGCCGTGGCATCAGCGCCGCCCCCGAACCGGTGCCGATCCGCGGCGCATCACGGCAGATCCGGCACGATCTTCCCGCCCGGCCCCCACAGCCCCAGCTGCTCCAGCCAGTCGCGCAGCGGCGGCAGGATCACGCGCGGCCTGCGCGTCAGCTCCTCCGGGCGGCGGCACCCGGTCAGCACCAGCACCGAGCGCACGGTCTCGATCAGGGTGCCCAGCAGCGCCTCGGCCGCCGGCGCGCCACCCTCGCGGTGCGCCTTGAGCAGCGGCGCCGCCAGCCCGGCCGCGCGCGCCCCCAGCGCCAGCGCGCGCGCGACATCCAGCCCGTCACGCAGCCCGCCAGTGGCGATGGTCTCCAGGCCCGCGCGCGCACAGCCGACCACGCTGACCGCGGTGGGCACGCCCCAGTCCCACAGCGCCTCGCCGATCCCGCGCTGCGCGCCCTCGGCGCGCCGGGTCTCGACCCCGACCCACGAGGTGCCACCGGCGCCGCCGACATCGACCGTGGTGATGCCCAGCTTGCGCAGCCTGAGCGCCACCTCGGGTGACAGCCCGCAACCGGTCTCCTTGACGATGATGGGCAGCTCGAGACCGTCGCGCAGGCGCGCCAGGGCGCCCAGCGCGCCGCGGAAGTCGCGATCCCCGCCGGGCTGCACCAGCTCCATGCCCGGGTTCAGGTGCACCGCCAGGGCGTCGGCGCCGACGCGCGCACACAGCTTGCGCACCTCGGCCACCGCCAGCTGGCCGGCCTGCACCACGCCGAGGTTGGCCAGCAGCACCACGTCGGGGGCCACGTCGCGCACCTCGAAGGTCCACGCCGTCTCCGGCCGCACCAGCATGGCGCGCTGCGAGCCGAGGCCAAAGGCCACGCCGGCGTTCTGCGCCACCAGCGCCAGATCCTTGTTGAGGCGGGCCGCCTCGTCGGTGCCACCGGTCATGCCCGCGATCACCAGCGGCGCGCGCAGCCGCTTGCCGGCCAGCTCGGTGGTCAGATCGACCTCGCGGGTGTCGAGCTCGGGCAGCGCGTCGTGCAGGAGCTCGACGCAGCCGAGCAGCGACGAGCGCCTGAACGCGACGTCGCCGTCGGCCACCAGGGCCAGGTGATCGGCCTTGCGCTGCTCGATCCCGCGGTCGGACACGCGGGTTATGTACCGTGTTACCCGGGTTCGCGCCAGCGCAGCACGAACTGGGACTCGGCGGCGCCCTCGGCGTCGTCGGCCGCGACCTCCAGCGCCGCGCCGTGCAGCCCGCTCAGGCCGGCCACCTTCTCCAGGATCCCGGCCACCGACGCCGTCAGCAGCGGGTCGCGCAGCCCCTCGCCGAGGTGCAGCCGCGCCATCCCGGGCGCCCGCGCCGCGACCTCCAGCCGGCCCCAGGTGTGGTAGCGGTGCCAGAGCACCCCGATCATGTCGAGCAGGGTCTGGGCGTTGAGCTTGTTGGGATCGGCGCCCAGGAAGCGCGCGAAGGTCGCCGCCGCCGCCGAGCGCCCGAGCTCGCGCGCGAAGGCCCGCGGCTCACGCGAGTCGGCCGGCACCGAGTGCAGCATGAGCAGGTACAGATCGGTCGGGTACCACGCCAGCAGCGAGCCCTGCGGCTGCAGCACCTCCGCCAGCGAGGTGCTCTGGCGGGACAGCTCGCGCAGCCAGGCGGCGCCGCGGCGCGCGCCCAGCAGGCCCGGCGCGGCGCGGAACAGCACCCCGCGCGTCTGCGCCGGCGCCTCCAGCCCCATGCCCGGCGGCAGCGTCGACACCCGGCGGCTGGGACGCCCCGGGGTCTGGCGCAGCGCCGCGCGCATGGCCTGGTTGGACGGCGGCAGCGTGGGCATCGGCGCTGCCGCTGTCACCGGTCTGCACAACTTCCTCGCTCTCCGCGATTCGCTGTCTCGACCCATCTGAGCCTACGACTCCGTCGGATCGTCGGCTCAGGAAGTT
>JBGASF010000024.1:0-69478 GCA_044229835.1 Polyangia bacterium
AGCGAGTGACCTGGACCGCAGAGGATCGCGGTGCTGCTCGCCCTGCTCATGAGCCTGTGGGTGGGGCTGCTGGTGGTGCTAGTGATCGCCGTGATCGGCCCGCAAGTCCGCCACCAGGCCGACGGCTGCTCATCGCGGGCGGCGTGTCGCTGGTGGCTGGTCTCGCGTTGACCGGTACCGCCGCCTTCACAGGCGCACAGGCTCTTCGTGCGCTTCGGACCGGCCGCGAGAACATCACGCTGGCCGCCAGCCCCGCGATGAGCAGCACCCGCCCTGGCCGCCGCGGCCGCAGCGCCTCCAGCTCCTGCTCCGATGGACGCGCTGGCGCCGCCGGGACCTCGGTCTCGGTCGGCAGCGGCGTCACCTGCCGGGGTGCGAGCGTCGCCCCGCCCACCCCGCTCGCGCTCGAGGCCGCGGCCGCAGCCACCGGCGCCGCCAGGCGCGCCACCAGCGAGCCGACATAGCCGTCGTCCGAACCGAACGTCACCGTCTCCTCGACGTCGAGCAGCAGGCGCCCCAGGAAGTCGGGCAGGCGCCGCGTGGTCTTCGCGATCTCGGGCAGCGCGATGAAGCGCTCCAGCTCGTCGGCCAGCGCCTCGGCGCTGGGCAGCCGGCGCTCGGGATCGGGCTCCATGGCAGCCTGGATGATGCGCTCCAGCTCGCGCGGGTAGTCGGCCACCATCTCGCCGGGGCGGCGCAGCGGGCGCCGGGTCGGGCTGTCGTCGCCGGCCGCGAAAGGGGGCACCCCGGTGGTGGCGTGATACAGGCAGGCCCCCATCGCGAACACGTCGGCGCGATGGTCCACCGCGGCGACCGCCAGCTGCTCGGGCGCCAGGTAGGCCGCGCTGGCCGGGCTGACCCCGCCCGCGACCTGCGCCCGCGCACGCGCGACGCCGAAATCGAGCAGCTTGGGCACCCCGGCGTCGGTGACCACGATACTCCGCACGCTGACCTCGCCGTGGACCAGGCCGAGCGCCTCGCCATCGGCGCCGCACAGCGTGTGCGCGTGGTGCAGCCCGCGCGCGATCGCCGCCATCACCTGCGCCAGCTCGCCGTAGTAGCGCGGCTTGTGGCCGGCGATGGCGCGGATGATGCGCGCCAAGGTGGGGCCGCGGACATACTCCATCACCACATAGGGGCTGCCGGCCGACCAGGCGATCTCCTGCAGCGCGACGATGTTGGGGTGCTCGAGGCGCCCCGCGGTGCGCGCCTCGTCGAGGAACAGCTCGACCAGCGTGGGATCCGGCAGCAGCTCGGGGCGCAGCTGGCGCACCACCACCTGCTCGTCGAAGTCGAGCTGGCACAGATAGACCTCGGCCATGGCGCCGGCGCCGAGCCGCTGCACCACGGTGTAGTCGCCGAAATGAGGCCCGTGCGCCCGCATCAGAACGCCATGAAGAGCTGAAATTCCGCCTCTTCATTGCGGGTGTCGTCGGGCGTCAGCGTGACCTTGGCGCGCAGCCGCAGGTTCTCCAGCGGCAGCACGATGACGCCGATGTCATGGCGCTGCACCTCCTTGGTGAAGCTCTCGGCGTCCTGGTACTGGTACATGTAGCTCGGCATCAGCCACGACAGCAGCGGGTACGACGCCTCGGCGAACCAGGTCAGGCTGCGGTCGTCCTGGTAGGTCTGCAGATCGCGGTCGTCGCCGAGCATGGCGCCCGCCAGCAGCGAGGCGTCGCGGAAGGTCAGCTTGAGGTCGAGGCCGTAGCGCCGCACGCTCGACACGTCCATGCCGGTGCTGGTCTCGACGCGGCCGGCATAGGCCCAGTGCGCCAGGGTGACCGAGAGATCCTGCACCGCCGAGGGATGCTCGAGATCGATGTCGGGCTCGTTGCCCAGGAAGTCCATGCCGCCGAGCTTGGCGCTGAGGTGGTAGTAGAGGTCGAACGGCGAGCTGGGGCCGGCGTTCTGCACCACGCCGGCGGCCCAGAACAGGCGCTTCCACAGGATGCCGTTGGCCTCGGCGCCCATGCGCGCGCGCGACACCGCGTGGCCGTGCAGCGAGCTGGTGCCGGTGATGAAGCGTGCCAGCAGCGCCTCGTTGGACTTGAAGATGGTGGTGCTCTGCTCGATGAGGCCGACGCGCAGGTTGAGCGCCGGGCTGCCCAGGTGCGCGAAGTGCAGCACCAGCTCGTCGGGCTGGCCCTGGCCGGGCCAGGTGCCGAAGATGGAGACGTGCTCGCCGAAGGTGGCGCCGAACAGCACGTTCAGCGACGGGCGGCCCAGGGTCACGGTGTCCTCGACCTCGGGATCGTCGGTGTAGGCGGCGCTCATCGCGGTCGACAGCGCGACCGGCAGCTGCGCGGGCAACAGCGTGCGCATGGCCGAGATGCCGCGCATCTCGATGGGCGCGGTGCCGGCCTGCTCGTCGACCAGGCCGGGCCAGCGATAGCCGGCCTTGCGGAAGGCGTCACCGAACTCGTTGCGCCGCGTGATGGCGCTGTGACAGGTCGCGCACGGCACGCCATAGCGCCGGCCGAACGCGGGCACCGCCTGCGCCGGCGTCGCGCTGACGACGGCGACGACCAGCGCGACCAGCGCGCCCAGCGCCAGGCTCCAGCGCCGGTTCGTGGTCATGGTCCTGGTCATGGTCAAGGTCATGGTCGCCTCCCGGTCAGCGCGGCCAGCGCATAGCGGGCGCGCTCGGCGACCTCGGGGGCGGGATCCTCGAGCAGCGGCCGCAGCTCGGGCACCGAGGCGCGGGCCCCGACCGCCCCCAGCGCGGAGGCGGCGGCGCCGCGCACCGCGGGCACCGGATCGTGCAGCAGGGGCACCGCCACGCGCACCACCACGTCGGCCGGCGCCGCCAGCCGGGCCAGCGCGTGCAGCGCCGCGGCGCGCACCCCGGGCGCCAGATCACGCAGCGCGACCAGCGCGGCCGGGATGCCGAGCTGCGCGGGCACCTGCACCAGCGCCTCGACCGCGACCACGCGCAGCTCGGCCTCGGGGGCGCTCAGCCACAGCGGCAGCTCGGGGGCCTGCGCCAGCAGCACGCCGGTGAGGGCGCGATCGCGCGTCGCCGACAGCGCCAGCCGGGTCAAGCACCCGGCCCGCGCCGGCCCCAGCGCCGCGCTGGCCTGCAGCGCCGCCGCCAGCCGCTGCTCGGCGGCGTGGCAGCTGCCCGCGCTGGCGACGCGCAGCAGGGTGGCGCAGACGTCGTCGCTGGCGCCCACCGCAGCCGACGGCGCCGACACGGAGGACATCGCAGATGTCGACGAGGCGACCGCGGCGACCCCGGGCCCACGCCCAGGCCGCTCGCGGCAGCCCACGGCGCCGCACACGACGGCCAGCAACGCTATGACGGAGGAACGCACATGGCCTCCTATGGCGCCACCGTCAGCGTGCCCACCATGCCGCGCAGGGCGTGGCCGGTGTTCAGCTTGGGAGTGCCGTCGGGGTTCAGCTGCACGCCGATGTCGCAGTACGACCCGTAGGTCGCCCCGCGGGAGGGCACCACGAAGAGGTCCATCCAGGCGCCCACCGCCAGCTGCACCGAGGTCAGCGTCGAGCTGTCGACCTCGACGTCGTCGTCCTGGGCCTTGCGGATGACGCTCTCGGCCAGGAAGGTCGCGGCCGAGTAGACGTGGGCGCGCAGGTTGTCGATCGGGTTGGAGACCCGGAGGACGCTGCCGATGTTGGCGCGCAGGGCCAGATTCACGGGCAGAAAGGCGTACTCCTCGTCGGTGAACTCGTACAGCCGCACCGGGCTGGCGCGGTAGGTCTCGTCGCGCACCGCGGTGGCCCACACCGGGTTGGTGTCGGCGCGCCGCGGGTCGGCGCCCAGGGCCGCCACCGGCTGGGTGATGGTGCCGGCGAGGCCGCTGCGGATGGTCGCAGTGGTGCGCGCGCCCTTGCCGGCGTGGCCCGCGGTGGCCAGCAGATCGGGGTCGACGGTGCCGGCCACGATGGCCTCGTAGGCGTTGCCATTGGGCACGCCGATCTGGCAGTAGACGTCGAAGGTGCCGGCGTTCATGGGCACGAACTCCAGCGTCACCGACAGCTCGCTGCCCGAGCGGCGGCGCACGTGGAACGAGTCGAACTGCGCGGCGCGGTACTCGCCCGCCAGGGTGCGCGCGCGACGCCAGGCCACGGCGCGGAACAGCTCGGGCGCGGTGATGTCGTGCTTGCCGGTGGAGCCGGTGTCGCCTGGGTTGATGATGGTCAGGGTGACCGGGATGCCGGGCTCGAGCTCCAGCGTGGCGGGGCGCCCAGCCTCGTCGGTGATGACCAGGCGGTGCTCGGCCGCGCTGACATCGTTGAACTTGATGGTGCGGCGAACCGCGTAGTTGTCCCACTCGTTGCGCCAGTAGGCGACGACCTTGGCCGGGGTGCACACCCCCGCGGTGCACGCCGAGGTCAGCATGGCGGCCACCGACAGGGTGCCGCCGTCGACCGCCGGCGCCGCGTCACGCGCGCCGTCGACCGGGGGCGCGCCGTCGAGGTCGGGCACGCCAGCGTCGGAGTCGGGCACCAGGGCGCCGTCCACGGCGGGATTGCCGGCATCGACCACCACGGCGCCGTCATGGTCACCTGGTCTGTCGGGCTGAGGTAGACAACCCGACAAGGTCAATGTCAACGCGAACGAGATTGCCATCATGATGCGCATGTGAGCTCTTTCCTCACGTGATCACTCGACCACGATCGCGTAGCCGGACATCTCGGTGTGGATGGTGCAGCCGTAGCCGAAGTGGCCCGGCACCTCGAAGGTGTGCGAGTAGGTCCCGGTCAGGCGCTCGCCCGAGGCCCCGAAGCCGACGCCGTCGCTGGCCACGTTGTGCTCCTCGGAGTCGGCGAACTGCCAGATCACGCGGGTTCCACGCGGGATCGTGCAGGTCTTGCCCGAGGCCTCGCGGCAGCCGCACTGCACCTGGTAGGAGAAGTCGACGATGCTGAGGCGTGCCGTGCCGGGCTGCGGGCACGACACCGCGGGGGTGAACAGCGGGCCGCCCTCCCCGGCGCCGGCGTCGCCGCCGGCCATGGCGTCGACCCCGGCGTCGCCGTCGACGGCGTCCTCGGGCGGATCGAAGCACTTGACCGCCAGCAGCAGCGGCAGCGCGCACAGGGCAAACAGGCTGAGCTGCGTGCGGGTCATGAGCTGGCCCCGGGTGATGCGCCGGCAGCCCCGGCGTCCAGCGCCGCCGGGGTCGCGGGGGCGCTCGGCGCGGGCGTGGGCGTGGGGTTGGCCGCCGGCGCGGGTGTCGGACTGGAGGTCGGGGTCGGTGTCGGGGTCGGGCTCGGCGCCGGCGTGGCGGGCTGTGCCGGCTTCGGCATCGGGGCCGCCGCCGGGCGCTGCGCCAGCTGGCGCGCTGCCAGCAGGAACTCGACGATCTGGCGGGCCTCGTCCTTGGCGATGCCCGACTTGCCCTTGCGCAGCATCTTGACCACGTATTTCGGGATCGTCGTGCTCTCGAACTTCTGGCGCGTCACCGGCGTGACCCCGAGCTGCAGCGCATCGATGACGCGCGCCACGCGGTGACACTTGGTGCAGCGCGCGACGAAGATGTCGTACGCGCCACGCCAGGCCTTGCCGAACTGCGCCGGCGGCAACTCCCGGTGCACGCCGGTACCGATGACGACCAGCTCGGCGGGTGCCGATCTCGGAGCCGCCACGACGATCAGGACGATCGTCAGTGTCGCGCCCGAGAGCAGCATTCCCGGCCAGCGGCGCCGCGGAAAATGCCCATCTGCCACGTTAGCGATACTAGTGAATCGAGCGACGCCTTCAATCGTAGAGTCGACTGCGAGTGTTCTTACAATCGCAAATTCCAGCGACCATCGTCGCCTTCATGCGGCGATGTACGACCGCGCAGCTGCGATGGAGTCGCGCTTTTCAGGCCGTAACAAGCGGCCTCGCAAACTCTGCGGGCCTTCACGCCATCAGCCGATTGTGAGGTTCATGGCATTTGGCGACGCAGGTGTGCCGCGGCCTCAGCCGCGCGCGGCCAGCACTTCCGCCGCTGCGCGCTCCGCCGAGGCCACCGCGCCGTGCATGAAGCCGGGTCGATACGACAGATAATCGCCCGCGAAATGCAGCCGATCCGCGCCGCGCACCAGCGCGGGCACGACCTCGCCGAGGAAGCCGGGCGGCATCCATGCATAGGCGCCGCGGGCGAACCGATCCTCGTCCCACGCCTTGGTCACCACGGCCGCGATGGCCCCCGCCGCGCCCGGGTGCACGCGCTCGACCAGCGCGCGCAGCCGCGCCGCGCGCGCGGCCTCACCCAGCGCGGCGAGCTCGCGTGCCGCCGGCCCGCTGGCGTAGGTCGACAGGATCCCGCCCGGCCCCGGCTGCGCCAGCGTCTCGTCGCGCAGCCCGCCCCAGCTGTCGTCGGTCTGCGCGCCGCCCGCCACGCCGGCCTCGTCCCACACCCGCCGCCCGAGCTCCACCCAGCCCAGCGTCGCCGACGCCATGCGCACCGCCGCCAGCCCCTGCTGCAGCGCCGCCGGCAGCGCGGGCGTGAACACGATGCTGCGCAGCACCGGCGCGTGCACCGTCACCACCACGCGCGCCCCGCTGACCTCCTCCAGCTTGCCTGCGCGCTCGAAGCCGACGCGCACCCCGTCCGCGCCGGTCGCGATGCGCCGCACCGCCGCGCCCAGCAGCACGCGCTGCCCGAGGCGCGCCGCCAGCGCGCGCGGGAAGGCGTCGCTGCCCCCGGCCACGCGCCCGCCCGTGCCCCCGGTGCTCCAGCCGATCTCCTGCCGGATCGCCGCGGCCTGCTGGATGACCCAGGCCGCCGACACCGCGCTGGCCGGCTCGCCCATCGCGATGCTCTGCGCCATGTCGGCGATGAAGCGCGCCGACGCCCCGCGCGCCGCCAGGTAGGCCTGCAGCGACTGCCCGTCGGCCGCCGCGACCTCGCCGCTCAGCCACGCCGACGCCCGTGGATCGGCGTCGAACCCGGCACCGAAGTAGCGCCGCATGCGGCCCAGGAAGTCGAGCTTGCGCTCCTCCTCGCTCAACGCCGCCTCGTCGGGATCCTCGGCGTCGGGTGGCTCGACCAGCCGCTGCCCACCGCGCAGCACCACCCGCGGTGCCGGGGCCGGCCGCGCCGCCTTGACCAGCTTCACGCCGACCTCCTGCATCAGCGCCATCAGGCCGGGCTCGGCCACCACGTGCTTGGCACCAGCCTCGACGTACAGCCCACCCGCGAACGGCTCGCGCAGCGTCAGCACGCGGCCGCCCACGCGCGCCTGCGCCTCCAGCACCACGACCTCGCGCCCCGCCGCCACCAGCCGGTGCGCCACGGTCAGCCCGGCCACCCCGGCGCCGACCACGATGACCCGCCCGCGCCCGCCGCCGCCGCCGCCGCTTCCGCCGCGCCCGCCCGCGCCGCCGCGCGCCCCCCGCGGCCCGCAGCCGCTCGCCGCCAGTGCCAACCCCAACCCGAGCAGCTCGCGCCGCGACATCTTGGCCGTCATGGCGGCCATCCTAGCAAGCCGGCCCGGAGTAGACTGGCGCCATGGAAAAGCGAAAGCTGGGACGTCAGGGGCTCGAGGTCAGCGCGCTCGGCCTCGGCTGCATGGGCATGTCGGAGTTCTATGGCGCGCGCGACGACGCCGAGTCGATCGCCACCATCCAGCGCGCCCTCGAGCTGGGCTGCAGCTTCTTCGACACCGCCGACATGTATGGCCCCTTCATCAACGAGGAGCTGCTCGGCCGCGCCCTGAAGGGCCGCCGCGACGCCGCCACCATCGCCACCAAGTTCGGCAACGTGCGTGGCGAGGACGGCTCCTTCAAGGGCATCGACGGCCGGCCCGAGTACGTGCGCGCCTGCTGCGAGGCCTCGCTGCGCCGCCTCGGCGTCGACCACATCGACCTCTACTACCAGCATCGCGTCGACACCCGCGTCCCCATCGAGGACACCGTGGGCGCCATGGCCGAGCTGGTGCGCGCCGGCAAGGTGCGCTTCCTCGGCCTCTCGGAGGCCGCCCCCGCGACCATCCGCCGCGCCCACGCGGTGCACCCCATCAGCGCGCTGCAGACCGAGTACTCGCTGTGGAGCCGCGAGCCCGAAGACGACGCCGCCGCCGGCCTGCTCGCCACCACGCGCGAGCTCGGCATCGGCTTCGTGGCCTACAGCCCACTCGGCCGCGGCTTCCTGAGCGGCGACATCCGCAGCCCCGCGGACTTCGGCCCCGGCGATCGCCGCCTCATGTTCCCGCGCTTCCAGGGCGACAACTTCGCGCGCAACCTGGCCGTGGTCGATCAGGTGCGCGCGCTGGCCCAGGCCCGCGGCATCACCGCGTCGCAGCTGGCGCTGGCGTGGGTGCTGTCCCGCGGTGCCGACATCGTGCCCATCCCCGGCACCAAGCGCCGCAGCTACCTGGAGCAGAACCTCGCCGCCGCCACCATCCAGCTCACCGCGGCCGAGCTGGCCAGCATCGACGCCCTCAGCCCGCGCGGGGTTGCCGCGGGTGATCGCTATCCCGACATGCGGCATGTGAACCGTTAGGGCTGCCTGCTGCGCAGGCCGCTCCAACATCCGGTTCCGGCTCCGGCTCCGGCTGTCCCATGTGACTTGCCCCGCCCGACCAGCACAATCCGCACACTTCCAGCCCGCGCCGCGTGGCAGACCGCCTGCAATACACGGTCGCCATGAAGATGATGACCGCACTCTTCGCGACCCTGATGCTCTCCACCATCGTCACTGCTGGCTGTGCCAGCGACCCCGACCCCTCGGACCCCGGCAACCCCGGCAACCCCGGCGACCCCGGCCAGCCCCGGCCCGCCGCCAGCGCCGAGCAGCGCGCCATCCAGCGCGCCCACGCCACACCCGACGCGATCTACCAGACCGGCGTCGCCAGCGCCCAGCTCGGCATCAACTCCGCGCTGGTCGCCAGCCAGTCGCAGGGCGGCCTCAGCCTGGTCACCACCGGCACCGTGACCTTCACCGCGACCAGCGCCAGCTATGCCGCCGCGCCCGCCGATCGCCTGGTCGTCAAGCTGCCCGACGGCAAGCAGGTCGACTTCACCTTCGACCGCCTGAGCGGCGACTTCTCGGGCGACGCCGCCAACCTGCTCGGCCGCGATCACGCGGTCAGCTTCCGCGCCGTGCAGGACGGCACCGGCGACATGCAGTTCGAGTCGCTGCGCCAGGGCGGCCAGTACCAGGTCACCGCGCGCGGCGTCATGATCTACGACGGCGAAAGCTACGACATCGATCTGACCAGCGCGGGCGTGCGCCGCTTCGAGAACGACTCCAGCGGCGGCACCTCGAACGAGGACTCGCAGACGCGCGGCAGCGTGCGCGCCACCGGCTTCGACCTCAGCATCGACGAGACCTGGTCGTACCAGTCGATCTGGACCACCGGCTCGGGCCGCGGCCACGACAGCGCCAGCACACGCATCGTGAACAGCCGCCTGCAGCTCGGCGACGACGTCTACCAGTGGAACGGCGCGCGCACCCAGAAGTCGTTCCGCGACGGCAAGCCGTCCCAGCTCGACAGCTACTGGAAGGCCGACGGCCTGGTCACGCGCAACGGCGCCCCCTATGGCCAGTACCGCATGTCGGCCCAGAACATCGGCAGCTCGGGCGGCTTCATCTACTTCTTGCTCAGCCTGCCCAGCGGCGACATCCAGCTCGAGAAGTGGGCGGCGTATTGATCACAGCTGCCCCAACTCCGCCATCCGCCCCGCCCGCTCGTCCGCCCGCCACCGCCACAGCAGCCAGCCCACGCAGCCCAGCATCACCACCCAGCCCAGCCCCGCCGTCACCCGCGCCACCCGGGTGTCACTCGCCAGCGCATCCCAGCGCGTGAAGATGTGCCACCAGTCATGCTCGCCGCCGCCCACCAGCGGCAGCTCCTGTGCGCGCGCGTCCCCCATGTAGCGCGCGATGTTGAGCAGGTTCTCTCCCAGCCACACCCCGCCCGCCACCACCGACAGCGGCTGCCGGCGCACGAAGAACACCACCAGCACCACCAGCGGAAACGTCAGCTGCCCCAGCGTGCCGCCATACAGCCCCGGCCCGTTCCCCAGCACGCCATAGAGCTGGTGCCCGGCCTCGTGAAACGCCAGGTTCGCGCTGTCGAGCACCGGCACGAAGCCGCGCTCGCTGCCCAGCACCAGCGCGAAGAACAGCGCCAGCGCCACCAGCGTCGCGATGACCCCGACACGCGAGAACGGCCGCCAGGGCTGCAGCGTCAAGGCAGCGCCGCACATTCCGCGGCCCAGCGCGTCCGCGCCTCGGCCACTGATGCCGCCGGGCGGTCGCGAAACGGCGCCCCGGCTGCGGTCTCGGCCAGCCGCGCCTCGGCTGCACCAAAGGCGTCGATGACCTCGCGCCGCAGTGCCACCGCGAGCTCGAGCGCCGGCTGGACTCCCGCGCTCGCGAGCAACTCGAGATGGACATGCTTGTCTGTGATCTCGAGCCGGATGAACTCCTTGCGCTGCAGCAAGGGCACGCGCTCCCTGGCCAGCTCGCCGAGGACCTCGACCGGCGCCACCCGGGTCAACACGTCGAGCGGCAGGGCGGTCTCGTACCTGCTCCGCCGTGACGGGAAACCACGCACGCGCGTGACCTGCCAGAACACCGGCAGCGGATGCATGCCCAGTCCCACCAGGACGACATCATCCATCTCGAGGAACTTCGAGGTCAACGCCACGGTGGCCGGCACCCCCAGGTACTCTCCGCTCAGGTCGCCGCCAGAGTCGGCACAGCCGAGCAGAGCGGCAGCTTCGGCACGCTGGGGCCGCTTGCGCCGACGGCTCACGTGTATCCCCAACCCGCGCACACCCAGGGCGGCCCCGATCCCCACGGCGACGAGCCCCAGCAGCTCCCCGAGCATGCGGCCAGCATGTCAGGCCACACCGCGTCTGCGCCAGATGCGCGGCTGGCAACTCTCGACGGCGCCCCCTGGTGTAGGCTGCCCCACATGCGCGCCACCCTGCTGTGCTTGCTCCTGCTCGGGTGCGGGAGTCCACGCACGCCCGCGACGACCGGCCCGATCCGGACCACCGGCACCGGCGGCGGCACCGGCTCCGGCCCTGGCCCCACCGACACCAGCGTGGTGGCCTCTGGCTGCGACGCCGAGCGCACCTGCGGCCCGGCCCCGCTGACGTGCCGGCGCCCCGACGCCCTCCGCCCCTGCGGCCCCGCCGGCTGTGATCAGATGCAGCGCCGCTGCGGCGCGAACGGCAGCTGCCCCGAGGGCCAGACCTGCACCGCGTGCCCGAACTGCATGGCCGATCACCTGTGCGCCGAGACCTCGTGCCGGGTCGACGCCGACTGCGCCTCGCCCAACTTCCTCTGCACCTCGGGCAGCTGCACCGCGCGCCCGTGCACCGCCAGCAGCCAGTGCAGCGGCTTCTGCGTCGACGGCGCCTGCTTCAATCGCCCCGGCTGGTGCGAAGACACCTCGATGCCGCCACCGCCGTAGCCGCCGCCGTCAGGGCAAGAACACCCGCGACAGCCCTGTCTTGGTCCCCACCGCGAGCCGCTTCGGCGCCTCGACCGCGATCACCTGCGGCCAGTCCCCCGCCAGCCCGTGGCTGGTGTCGATCACCGAGACCACGTCGTCGCCCGTCGCCGCGATGGTCCCCTTGTGGTCGAAGTGCACCAGCCCCTTGGCGTCGGCCAGCCACATCGAGGTGGCATCCGCCGCCACGATGTCCTCCACCGCGACATGCGGCAGCCCGTTGGCGACGCCATATGCGGTCCAGCTGTCGTCGCCCTTGGCCGCGGTGCCGCCATCCGTCAGCACGTTGATCCCGCCGTTGAGCGGCGCGAACCACTTGCGCCCCGCGCTGTCGACCGCCAGCGACATCACCGTCGCCGCGGTCAGCCCGTCGCTCATGCGGAAGATGGTGTAGGTGTCGTCGGCCTTGTTCGACGGCGTACCGCCATTGTCGAGCCGGGTCACGCCGTTCTCGGTCGCCAGCCAGACCACGCGGCTGCCCTCGAACGCGATGTCGCGGATGAAGTCGCCCGACAGCCCATCGGCGATGCGCCACGTCGTGAAGCTGTCGCCCGCCTTCACGCTCGGGGTGCCCTTGTCGTCCAGGTACGACAGCCCCGAGCCGGTGCCGATCCACTTGCCGTTGCCGCCATCGACCGCGATGGCATAGCAGCCATAGTTGGCCAGCCCGTCGATCACGCCCCAGGTCGTCCAGGCGTCGTCGCTCTTGTCGAACGGCGTCGCCGACCCGGTCATGAAGGCGATCCCGATGTGGGTCGCGAACCAGGCCCCCGCGCTGTCGAAGGCCAGCTCGCGCACGTTGTCACCAGGCAGCCCGTCGGCCTCGCGGAAGCTGACGAAGCGATCGTCGCTGCGCACCTCGGGGGTGCCGCGGTCGTCGAACACGGTGAACCCCTTGCTGGTGCCGACCCACAGGTGCCCGGCGGCGCTCTGCACCGCGGCCAGGTAGTCGTCCTGCTGGAACGAGTCGGTGTGCGTGAAGACGTCGTCACTCTCGGTCACGGTGCCGCGGTGATCGAAGCGCACCGCGCCACCGCCGCCCGAGACCACCCACATCGCACCGTCGGCTGCGACCGCGAACCAGTTGATGCTCTCCCACTCCAGCCCGTCGAGCCCCGTGATGTAGGTGTACTGATCGTCGCCCGGCACCAGCGGCGTGCCGCCATCGCGCAGCTGCGTCAGGCCGCCGCCATGGCCGACCCACTTGTTGCCCTGGCCGTCGATCCACACCCGCCGGCCCTGGTACAGCGCCGCGCGCGGCGGCTCGGCCATCCCGAAGAAGGCATAGCGATCATCGGCCTTGTTGGTCACGGTGCCGTTGAAGTCGAGATACTCGAGCCCCTGCGTGGTGCCGACCCAGACGTTGCCGGCGGCGTCGAACGCGAAGTCCCAGGCGCCGAAGTCGCGGAAGCCATCGCCGTAGGTGAAGCGCGTGACGACGTCGTCGGTCCACACCTTGGGCGTGCCGTTGTCGTCGATGCGACACAGCGTGGCGTCACCGCTGACCACCCACTTGGCGCCGTCGGGACCGATGCGCACGGTGCGCGCCAGCGAGTACCAGGGCACCCCGTTGAGCTGGGTATGGATGAGGCGCGTGATGCTGTCGTCGGCCTTGTTGCGCGGGGTGCCGCCGTCGTCGAGGTAGTACAGCCCGCCGCCGCCGTTGGCCAGCCACACGCCGCCGCTGCCGTCGACGGTGATGCCGCTGGTCAGGTTGTTGGGCAGCCCGTCGGGCACGCCATAGTTGACCCAGAGGTCGTCGCTCGACACCAGCGGGGTGCCGTTGTCGAACAGCCGGCTGACATAGCTGGTGCCGGGCGACGTGGTCTTGGCGCTCGAGAACCACTTCGAGCCGTCGGGCGCCACCGTCACCGCGCGCACGTCGCTGGCGGGGATGCCGCTGCCCAGCGTCCAGGCGTTCCACAGGTCGTCGCGCACGTCGGTCGGCGTGCCGCGATCATCGAGGTACACCGCGCCGTGCGTGGTCGCGAACCACTTGCCGCCCTGGGCATCGATGGCGACCTGGAACGTGGTGTCGAGCGAGACATGGCTCTGGAAGCGGCAGGTCGCGCTCGCACACAGCAGTGACGGCGGCAGCGCGGCGTCGGCCGCCTGGGCGTCGAGCGCCTGCGCATCCGCAAGCTGCGCGTCGGCCGCCTGCGCGTCGGCCGCCTGCGCGTCGGTCGCCTGCGCATCCGTGCTCGCGCCGTCGGCGGCCATGGCGTCCCCACCCGCGGCGCCATCCAGCGCCGCATCGTCGCCCCCGCCTCCGCCATCGTCCGCGGCAGCATCGACCGCGGTCACGTCACCATCGGCCGCCACCGCGGCATCGCCACCCGCGGCGCCATCCAGCGCCGCATCACCACCGCCCCCGCCGGGGCCGTCATCGCACCCCGCCAGCAGCACCACCAGCAGCGCCCCGCGCGCTCCCCGACGCCAGAGAAAGCCCATGCATCGATCTTACACCGTCACCCGCGCCAGGAACCGTGCGCCAGGGCACCCACGGCTTGCCTGGCCTTACCGCGCCTACCCCTCGAGCTCCTCGAGATCCGCCAGTAAATGTGTGAGATCCTCGGCCGGCACACTCGCTGACGCCGCGCGCGCCAGGGCCAGGTGACGCCCCACCGCCTCACCATCGCCGGCCACTTGCGCGGCGCGCGCCAGCGCCTCGTGCGCATAGGCCAGATCGAAGCCGGTGATGCCGCTGGCGACACACAGCTCGAGGCAGCGCTCGCCATGAAAGCGCGCCGGCTCGGCCCGCCCGACCACCGCATACACACGCGCGACCTGCCATTCGCCGCGCACCAGGTTGACCGCGGTGGCCCCCGCGGCGTGCGCCCAGTGGTGCCGCGACGCGTGCGCCAGGTGGATCATCGTGAGGTCATCGCTCGCCGTGCGCGCCGGCGCGTCGAGCAGGTTCCACACTGCATTGAAGTACTCGACGCCGAGAGCGCGGTGCTGCTCGGGCGACAGGGGCTCGGGTTTCGGTCGGGTCGGCTCCGACATGATGAATGCAGGGTACTCCTGGACAGTCCGAGGCCCCACGCGGATCATGCCGCCAGGAGGAACGCCCATGCGGACCCATGTCATCGCGACCTTTGCTCTCGTTCTGCTGGCCGCTGCGGCGCCAGCTCGTGCCCAGATCCCCGGCGGCATCAAGCTGCCAGGCAGTGGCAAGCTCCCCGGCGGCGGCGCCCTGCCCGGCACCAGCTGCAACAAGCTGAGCGGCGACGCCGGCCTCCGCCTGGAAGGCTTCCTGGCCGCCACCGCCGCGCTCGAGAAGGCCACCGGCGAGCTCGAGGGCTCGGTCAAGATCGCCTGCCAGAGCATGGCGCGCGAGCTCAACGTCAGCTCCGACGGCAGCACCAAGGTGGTGTGCAAGCGCGCGCTCGACTCCATGAAGGCGGGCCTGCGCCTGAGCGCGAAGGCCAAGACCAAGACCGTCGTGAGGTACACGCCCGCCAAGTGCGAGATCCGCGCCGAGGCCTCGGTCAAGGCCGCGGCCGCGTGCAACGGCTCCGCGGCGGGCAGCGCGGGCACCGGCGGCTCGGCCGGCTCGATGGCGGGCGGCTGCAAGGCCAACGCCGACGCGCGCGCCAGCCTCGACGCCCAGTGCACCCCGGCCAAGGTCGAGGTCGACAGCGACACCTCGCTCGCGCTCGACGCCGCCGGCTACCAGCGCGCCGCCAAGGCCGTGATGGCCGGCTTTCCCGCGCTGCTGATGGCGGGCGCCCGCGCCAAGCTGGCCGCCGCGGCCGTCAAGACCTGGGCCGGCAGCGCGCGCGCCGTGGTCAAGAGCAGCGGCAGCCTGGCCAAGGACTTCGGCGCCCAGGCCATCTGCGTCGCCGGCCGCATCAAGGGCGCCATGGTCGCCGTGCCCCGCATCGAGGCCAGCGTCTCGGTCAGCGTCAGCGTCTCGGCCAGCGCCAGCGGCGCCGCCGGCGTCAACTAGGCCCCTCGAAGCGAAGCTTCGAGGAGCCTATTCCGGCTCCGGCGAGCTGCCCCGGTGATCGACTACCGCTTCGTCCTCCGCTGCCCCGTCTTCCCCTTCACCGCCGCCTTCACCTTCGCAGCCGGCTTCGCCTTCACCTTCACCCCCGCCTTCGCCTTCACAGCCGCCTTCGCCTTCACAGCCGCCTTCGCCTTCACGGCCGGCGTCGGCTTCGCCTTCAGCCGCCCCGCCGCCCGCCGCGGCCCATGCACCGCCTCGTGCATCGCGATGAGCCGCGCAGGCGGCACCGCCCTGATCACCTCGGCCACCGCATCCAGCGCCAGGTCGTCGACCGACGCGAAGCGCACGCACGACTTGCCCATGTCCAGCTTCTTGCCGGCCCGCGCGAACCCGTCACGGAACCGCGCCAGCAGCTGCACGTCGCCATACACCCCCATCAGGTACAGCGACAGATACTGCTTCTGCGACGCCAGCGCCGCGATCCCCAGCGGCTGCCCGTTGTAGGTCTGCGGAAAATCCGCCAGCGGCACCGCCCAGCCCAGCATCCCGTACTGCACGCCCTCGCGATACCCCGCCGGCAAGTTGGCGTTGACCACCGCGCGCACCGCCTCCACCGCCGCGCGCCGCTCCGCCGGCAGCCCCGCCAGATACTCGTCCACCGTCCTCGCCTTGCTGTTCATGCCGCGCAGGATAGCAAGCCCGTCAGGACCCTAGCAGCTGGATCAGCAGCTTCACCACCGCCCACACGCCGACCACACCCCCGCCCACCAGCGTCCCGAACACGGCCACCCCGGCCGCCTGCCAGCCTCGTTCGCGCGTGGCCAGCGCCTGGCGCCCCGCGGCCTCGTCGGCCACCGTCAGCGCCCGCACCTTGGCCGGGTTGACCCCCGCAACGCCGCGATAGGGACCCTCGGGGAACTCGCCGACTCGCCGCGCGTCCTCCATCGCGCGCGCCAGGCATGACACCAGCGTCATCGCAGCCCGCAGGACTGCGTCGGATGGAGCCGCCGCGCCGTCGTGAAAGCGGATGGCGCCCTCATGCGGGAACACCGAGATCCGCGGCGACGCTCTCAGCAGCGCCTCCCAGGCCTCCTGCACCGCCGGCTCCAGCACGGCGCGCATCGCCGCCTCCGGCTTGGCGACCAGGGGCCGGTCTGGCAGGCGCGTCAGCACGACGGGCGGGCCCCCGGTGACGTCGATCCACGCCCAGCCCGCGACGCTGGGCACCCGCCGCGCGGTCAGCCCGTCCTGCTCCAGCGTGCCCTCGCTCACGACAGCGAAGGCTACGTCAGCCGCGCCGGCGCGGCCAGGGCAACAGCGCGGGCACCGCGGCCCGATAGCGCTGGTACTGCGCCGGATCGCGCAGCAGGCGGACCAGCTGCGCCTCCTCCTGGCGCGTGAACCACAGCGCCCCCAGCCCGAACACCAGCGCCGCCGCCGCCACCGCCAGCGCCCCCGTGAGCAGGAAGACCCCGACCTGGTACCACAGCCCGGCGGCATAGATCGGGTGGCGCACCAGCCCGTAGGCGCCCGTGGTCTTCAGCTCCAGCGAGCCGCCCTCCTGGAAGAACGGCGTGAACGCGCGCACGCGCAGTCCGAGCTGGCGGTCGGCCACCCAGCCAAAGAGGTTCGCCACCACCACGACCAGCCAGCCCAGCGCGTGCACCGGTCCCGGCAGCGCGACCACCTCGCCGAGCACGCGCCGCCGCCACACCCAGACCGCGACCCCGAGCCCGATCAGCGTGCCGAACATCAGCACATAGGTGGCCACGCGGTGCCGGCGCCAGAACGCGAACCAGCGCCAGAACACCGCAAAATACAGCGTCGCCCCCGCCGGCAGCACCGCGGTCAGGGCCAGCACACGCAGCACCTGCGCGTACGACATCCTCGCAGTATACGGGGCCGTCTCCGGGCGGCTACTCGCCGGTCACGCGCCGGTCACTCGCCGGTCACGCGCCGGATCAGCCGCCCCGCCACCCGGGTCGCCATCGCGCGTGGCACCAGCCGCGTCAGCAGCGCGGCGACCCGGTTGCTGGCCCCCGGCACCACCACCGCGCGCTTGCCGAGGCCGAGCAGCGCGGCGCGCACCACCGGCCCGACCTGCATCATCTTGACCGGCACCTTGTCGGGATCGACCCCGGTGCGGCGCGGCCCCTCGGTGTCGGTCGGACCTGGACACAGTGTCAACACATCGACGCCAGTCTTGCGCAGCTCGTCCCACACCGCCTCGCCGAGCAGCAGATCGAAGCCCTTGCTGGCGCCATACACCGCGCTGGTGGGCAGGCCCTGGAACGCCGCCGTCGACGACACGAAGATGATGCCGCCGCGCCCGCGCGCCACGATGCGCGCGCCCAGGCCATGCGTCAGCGCCACCGGGGTCTGACAGTTGAGCTCGATCATGCGGCGCTGCTCGCTGAGCGACAGATCGAAGAAGCCGCCCTTCATGCCGAAGCCGGCGTTGTTGACCAGCAGGCCGACGTCCAGCGGACGAACCTCCGTGATCAGCGCCTCGACCCCTGCCGGCGAGGCCAGATCGTGCTCGCTGACGCGGACCTCGACGCCGTGCGCCGCCGCCAGATCCGCTGCCAGCGCCTCCAGCCGGTCGCGCCGCCGCGCCACCAGCACCACCGACAGCCCGAGCGCCGCCAGCTGCCGCGCGGTCTCTTCACCGATCCCGGATGAGGCCCCGGTGACCACCGCCCACGGCCCGTAGCGCTCCACGAAGCGCCCGCGCGCCGCCGCCTTCATCAGTGGCTTTGCCGCCTTCTTGACCAGCCCGTCAGACATCAGACATGTCCCCACGCTCCCATCAGCAAGCGATTCTTGGGCGTGACCGCCGCGTCGATGCGCGCCGTCCACACCTGATAGCCCTGCCCACGCAGCCACGCCGCCCGCGTCAGATCGACCGCCAGCGGCCCGTCCTCGATCCAGCCCTCCAGACCGCCCTGATTTCCGCTGCCAAGATCATGACAGCATGGCAACACCGCGACGCGCGCCCGGGCCGCCGCCGCGCGCGCCAGCACGAGATCGGTCAGCTCGCCACAGGCGTGCAGCGCCACCACCAGGTCGCCCGGCCCCAGCTCGAAGTCGGCCACCGCGGCCTCGACCCGCGTCACCCGCCCCGCGCCCAGCTCGGCCGGGAAGGCCTCGGCCAGCACGCCCGCCACCAGCGCCGCGCTCGGCGGCACCGCCGCATCGACACACACCGCCGCGGTGGCCGCCCGATCGAGCAGCAGCAGGAGCTGCCCCAGCAGGCCGTGCCCGGCACACAGGTCGACCACACGCCCGCCGGCGCCGCCCAGCCGCCGGCGCACCTTGCGCGCCACCGCCCAGGCCTCGTACAGCTCCTTGCGCGGCAGCTTGCCCGCCGCGCACAGCGCGCGCGCCACGCGCTCGAACAGCCCGTCGCCCACGAAGCGCGCCGCCTGCTGCGGCGTCAAGCGACTGCGCGATGACGGGTCGAGCGCCAAGGCTGCACAGTACCGCCCCGGGACGCGTTTCGCATGCGAACCGCCCCCGAGGAGCGGTACTGTGTCAGCGCGGTCCATCCGCAGGGGGTCACGTGGGGCTGCTCCAGAACTTCCTGATCGACGACGAGGTGCTGGCCCGGGTGCGCCAGATCGAGCTGCCCTGGTCCCGCCACGGCATCGATCCCTACGGCATCGAGCAGCCCGAGGTCGCGCGCATGATGTCGATCCTCGGGCTGCTGTACCGGCGCTACTTCCGCGTCACCTGTCAGGGCATCCAGCACGTGCCCGCGCGTGGCCGCGTCATGGTGGTCGGCAACCACTCGGGCGGCTGGGCGCTCGACGCGCTGATGGTGCTGGCGTCGCTGTTCTACGAGAAGGATCCGCCGCGCCTGGCGCACGGCATGGCCGAGAAGTTCATCAACCGGCTGCCCTTCGCGTCGTCGCTGACCGCCGCCTCGGGGCAGTTCACCGGCATCCCCGAGAACGCCGAGCGCCTGCTCGGCGACGACCGCGTCCTGATGGTGTTCCCCGAGGGCGCGCGCGGCACCGCCAAGCTGTACTGGCAGCGCAACTCGCTGGTGCGCTTCGGCACCGGCTTCGTGCGCCTGGCCATGCAGATGAAGACGCCCATCGTCCCGGTCGGCTTCGCCGGCGGCGGCGAGGCCATCCCGACGGTGCTCAACCTGGTGCGCCTGGGCAAGCTGATGGGCGTGCCCTACATCCCGGTCACGCCGTGGCTGATCGCGCTGCCGCGCCCCAACGTGCGCCTGCACCTCGAGTACGGCGAGCCCATCTTCTTCGAGGGCACCGGCCAGGAAGATGACGACGTCATCGACGCCAAGGTCGCCATCGTGCAAGACCGTATCCGCGCCCTCATCGACAGCGCAGTCGTCGCCCGCAAGGAGCCCGCATGAAGGTCCTGGTCACGGGGATCGCAGGACAGATCGGCCACCTGGTCGCGCACCGCCTGGTCGCCGACGGTCACGAGGTCATCGGCATCGACGTGCGCGGCTGGTCCGACGCGCCCGACGCCGTCACGATGTACCAGCTCGACATCCGCAAGCGCGCCGCCGAGGAGGTCTTCCGCCGCCACCGGCCTGACGCCGTCATCCACATGGCGACGGTGACGCACCTGACCAAGCAGTCCGAGGATCGCTACCGCATCAACCTGCACGGCACCCGCGCCATCTTCGATCACGCGCGCAACTACGGCGCCCGCGCCGCCGTCTTCGTCGGTCGCCACACCTACTACGGCGCCGGCTCGGACTCGCCGCTCTACCACACCGAGGACGACCCGCCGATGGCGGTCAGCTCGTTCCCCGAGCTGGCCGACCTGGTCGGCGCCGACCTCTACGCCGGCAGCGCGCTGTGGCGCTACCCCGAGATCGACACCTGCGTGCTGCGCATCTGTTACACGCTGGGCCCGGCCCACGTCGGGACGTTGGCCGCCTACCTGCGCGGCCCGCGCGTCCCCATGGTGATGGGCTTCGACCCTCTGTTCCAGTTCGTGCACGAGCGCGACGCCGCCTCCGCCATCGTCGCCGCCCTGCAGAAGAAGCTGCGCGGCGTCTACAACGTCTCCGGCCCGCCCCCGCTGCCCCTGTCCGTCCTGGTGCGCGGCACCGGCCGCAGCGCCGTCCCGGTCCCCGAGTTCCTCTTCCGCGTCCTGCTCGGCCGCTTCGGCCTGCCCAAGCTCCCCCCCGGCGCCCTGACCCACATCAAGTACCCCGTCGTCATGGACAGCACGACCTTCCACGCCGCCACCGGCTGGACCCACGCCTTCGACGAGGACCAGACCATGGCCGAGTTCAAGGCCAGTCGAAGAGGCCGCTGAGCCGGGACGCGCTCCGCGCGGCCCGACTCAGCGTGTCCGCGTCTCTCCTCTCTCTCCCCGTCTCTCCCCGTCTCTCCCCCTCTCTCCCCGTCTCCCCGTCTCTCCCCGTCTCTCCCCGTCTCTCCTCTCTCTCCGTCCCAATTGTCCGCCCCATTCAAGATCACCGGCCCACCCCGACGCCCCCTCGTGTCAGACCGGCCCGCTACGGTTTGTCTGCCCCATTCAAGGGGCGAACGAGAGGTCGGCATGCAGCGGTCGAGATCCAGGTCGAGGTCACAGGGGCGGGGCGAACCGGCGCAACAGTCCCTGCGCTGGCGCAAGCACGGTGGGGCGCGCCGAGGCGCCGGACGCAAACCCGGAACCGGCCGACGCAATGTCCGGCACCGGCCCCGCCCCCGCGTGCGCCGCAGCGACGCGCAGCACGTGACGCTGCGCCTCCGCCGCGAGCTCGGCTGGCTGCGTGCCCCCCACCTCGCGCGCGCGGTCCTACGTTCGCTCGAGCGCGGCAGACACCGCTTCGAGACCCGACTGGTGCACTTCTCCGTCCAGGGTGATCACGTCCACCTCCTCGTCGAGGCCGTCGACGCGCTGGCGCTGTCGCGCTCGATGAAGGGTCTCTCGGTGCGCATCGCCCGCGCCATCAACAAGGTCCTCGACCGCAAGGGCACCGTCTTCGCGGACCGCTACCACGCACGCAACCTGTCCGCCCCTCGGCCCGTGCGGCACGCGCTCGCCTATGTGCTCTGCAACTTCAGGCATCACGTCGGCCCACTGGACAGCGGCCCCGCCCGGGGCAGGGTCGATCCGCTCTCGTCGGCCTGGCAGTTCGATGGCTGGGCGAAGCCTCCGGTGCCGCCGCACCCTGCCGCGCTGCGCTGGCGCATCACGCTGTGTGCGCCGACCGGCTGGCTCCTACGCGAGGGCTGGCGACGCGCTGGCCTCATCGACGTCAACCACGTGCCCGGCGCGCGACTTGAATCGGGCAGACATCAGCAGTCGCAGCAGTCGCAGCAGTCGGAGCAGTCCCAGCAGTCGCAGCAGTCGCAGCAGTCGCAGCAGTCGCAGCAGTCGCAGCAGTCGGAGCAGTCCCAGCAGTCGGAGCAGTCCCAGCAGTCGCAGCAGTCCCAGCAGCCGCGTCGGGGTAGTCAACGGCGATGACACGGGGCCAGCCAGAGCGACGCCCCCAGGTTGATTGGGGCGGACATTCACGGGGCGGGACGACGGAGACGACCGGTGCCCAGGCGACCGGAGGCGACACGCGCGCTGGCTCGCTGCGCGAGCTAGCGGGCGTCGAGCAAGAACGCGGCGACCCCGAACGCGACCAGGATCAGCAGCACGAACAGGAGGTCCCCCAGCCGCGACGGCGTGGTCAGCCCGGGCAGCGTCGACGGCGGCACGGACGCCAGCCGCTGCGCGCCCTCGCTGTCGGCGGCACTGCTCCGCGCGGCACTCGCAGATACCGCCGGCGACGCAGCCGCAGCCGACGCAGCCGTAGCCGTGGCCGCAGCCGCACCCGACGCAGCCGCACCCGACGTAGCCGCAGCCGATCCAGCCGCAGCCCCAGCCGCGCCGTCCGCCTCCGCCGTCAGCGCCGGCCTCGCCCCGGTCGCTCGCCGCGCCCCCGACGATGACGACGCCACCACGATCGACGGCGCGGCCGACGCCGCCGCCACCGGCGCATCCGGCAGCGCGGTCGTCTGCCCCGATCCCGACGCCGTGCCGGACACCGAACCCGCGCCCGCCTTCGGCGGCGCCGACGCCGCGCGCACCGCGGCCTTGACCGGCTCGGGCAGCGACACCGGCACGGTCTCCTGCCCCGCGCTCGGCCCCATCGCACCCGCCGCGCGCGCGTTGGGCACGCCCTCGACGATCGACGGCACCGAGGCCGCGCGCTTCTTCGGCGGCGGCATCTTCGAGATCCTGAACGGCTGCGTCGGCTCGGGCCCGACCTGCGGCCAGCCCGCGATGTCGAGATCCAGCGGCGGCAGCGCCACCTTGAAGCGCGCCGCCTTCCACCCGACGATGGTCAAGATGGCGTCCTCGTCACGCACACCGTTCAGCGACACGAAGTCGAGGTCACCCGCGCGATAGTGGATCTCGCCGCGGTCGAAGCCATCGACCACGATCAGCGAACAGGTCAGCGCGTGCGACTCGCAGTGGCGCATGATGGCCGCGATCGGCACATCGCCGACCTCGCCCTCCAGGCCCGCCGAGCTGCCCAGCGCCCCGGTCAGGTCGGGCACCCGCTGCACCACCACGTACTCGCCCTGGTCCAGCGCCCGCGCCTGCTTCATCGCGGCGTCGCCCTCGAGCGACCCCAGCTTCACCTTCTCCACTGCACCTGCGCGCAGGTCGACCACCCCGGTGCCCGCCGCCGCCTTGAGCTCGATGGTGCCGGTGAACAGGTGAAGTTCCAGCTTCTCCAGCAGCTTGTCGAGGCGGGTGTCTGCCAGCGACCCTTCCAGTCTGTTCTTGGAGACGTGCATGGCACTCGAATACTAGCCCACGGCATCGCATCGCGACACAACCAAGGTTCGCAGGCGGAATTTCCACACAATGGCGCTATCATGCAGACGTGTGTTCGCGCTTCATCCCACTGCTCGTCGCAGGCCTCCTCACCATCATCTCTGTCGCACCTCTGCACGCCGATCCCGCCTCCGCCGCTGACGGAGCCAGCAGCAAGGATCTCGATTACGACCACGTCTCCGGCCGCGGCCGCGTGCGCCCCGAGCGCCGCAACTTCGGCAACCTGCGCGTCGGCGGCAACAGCTTCAACCAGGGCAGCCACCCCGACCTGTGTCTCGAGCTGTCGCCCCTGCGCTTCCTCTCCTTCGAGGCCTGCGGCACCGGCTCCGGCTTCCTGCACGACGACCCCGATCCCGAGATGGCGCACTTCGCCGCCAAGTGGCGCATCGGCATGTTCCCGACCTCGTTCGGCTGGCTGTCGCCCCAGGTCAGCGCCGGCTTCGCCGAGCTCCAGATCGATCGCGACGAGGGCGGCTTCGTGTTCGACGGCGTCAGCCCCAGCCGCGGCTCGACCGCGGGCGCCGAGGTCGGCTTCTCGCTGCAGGCCATGTTCGCCCTGTCCCCCGGCTGGGAGTGGATCCTCGAGGTCAAGCTGGCCGCCGCCTACCTGCCCTACGCCCCCGACCTGCTGCGCCCCCATGACACCTTGCAGCCGACCCTGACCTTCACCGGGGGCGTCGGGTTCTAGCCCCCTCGAGGCGCAACCTCGGGGAGCCTGTTCCGGGCCGGCTGGCTTCTGGTACCAGCCCCAAGTCTTTACAAACGAGAAGGAATCCTTCCGCACACTCGTACGTTCATGCGCTCGATTGAACTCCGATCGAATGGAGGTCGGCATCATGGGTGAGTCGAGGCCGGGACGTTTGCTGAGCATGGGAGCCGGTTTGGCTCTGGTTTTCGGACTGGGCGGCTGCCGCCAGCGCGAACCCGACAACCTCGAGCGCCCAGCGCGCAGCAGCAAGGACCCCACCGGCAACCGCGCCCCCTCGGTCATGGGCCAGCAGGGCCAGCAGGGCTTCCCCGCCCTGGCCCCCGAGGTGCGCAGCCTCGACTCCGACCGGGTACCCACCCCCATCAAGGTGCCCGAGATCACGGGCACCGCCCTGGAGCCAGTCGCGCTCGAGGGCGTGCGTGGCTGGGTCACCCGCATCCCTGGCGCCGCCATCCTGCCCACGGTCGCCTATGGCGATGGCCGCGTCTATGTCTCGGGCGGCTTCCAGTCGACCAGCGTGTTCGCGCTGGCCTCGACCAGCGGCAAGCTGTCGTGGCGCCGTGATCAGCTCGAGGACAACGGCCCGACCTCGGCCATCTTCGACGAGGGTCGCCTGGTCTTCAACACCGAGAGCTGCACGCTGTTCAACCTCGAGGCCTCGACCGGCAAGAAGGTCTGGCACAAGTGGCTCGGCGATCCGACTCTGACCCAGCCCGCCGTGGTGCGCGACAAGGTGCTGGCCTCGCACCCGACCCGTGGCGCCAGCGGCTGGGCGCTGTCGGCCTACAAGCTGTCGTCGGGCGGCCAGCTGTGGACCGCCGATCTCGACGGCGAGCTGCTCAGCGCTCCCGTCATCTCGGGCGACGCCGCCTATGTCGCCACCGTGGCCGGCACGCTGTATCGCTTCTCGGTCAGCTCGGGCGCGCGCGCGTGGTCGCGCGCGATGGCCGCCAGCACGGCGCCGTGGCTGGAAGGCGACGCGCTGTACGTCGGTCGCCGGGTCAAGGACGACAGCGAGCGCATGGTCATGGTCGACGCCAAGAGCGGCGAGATCCTCCGCGAGGAGGCCACCCGCAAGGGCTACCTCGGTGACCTGCCGCGCGACCTCCACGACTGGGAGCAGGTCTGGCGCTACGAGGGCTCGCGCCCGCTGGTCATCGACGGCACCCGCTATGTCGCCATGGGCGATCTGCTCAGCGCGACCGACGCCAAGACCGGCGCGCCGCGCTGGGAGCGCCAGTACTTCTGGAATGACGGCCCGGCCAAGGCCGAAACCGTCGGCAAGCGCGCGCTGGCCTCGGTGGCCTACGCCAACGGCCAGCTGGTGGTGGCGTCGCGCGGCGGCGAGGTCTATGGCGTCGATGCCGCCAGCGGTCGCACGCGCTGGGCCTATGCCCTGGGCGCGCCGCTGCAGTCGCAGCCCATCGTGGCCCAGGGCTGGGTCTATCTGACCACCTCGGATGGCCGCGTGATCGGCCTCGAGGCGGGTGACGCCTCGCTCGACGGCTGGCACATGTGGGGCGGCGGCCCCGGCCACAACGGCCCGAATCCCCTCGCCGGAGCGCTGTAAAACCGCCCTTCTTGCCTTCCCGCGCGCGGTGCGCTAGCTTTGACGCACCGCATCATGTCAACCAATCCAGCGCCCGTTCAGCCCAATCCCCGCACCCGCATCAAGGAGATGGAGGTGATGGTCGCCGACGTCATCGTCGAGACGCCCGACACCACCACCCTGGTGCTGTTCACCGGCAACGACCGGCTGGACTACAAGGCGGGTCACTTCCTGACCATCGATCCGCACCAGTTCGAGTCGCTGGAGCGCTTCATCGCCTTCTTCGAGGACGTCAAGGGCAAGAAGGAGCCGCCGCGCGCCTACTCGATGGCGTCGGCCCCGCACGAGAAGTACCTGGCCATCACGGTCAAGGAGGAGCGCTACGTGCGCGGCCAGACCAAGTACCCGCCGCTTTTGTCGCCGCTGCTGGTCAAGCGCACCATGCGCGGCAACCGCCTGGTCATCACCGGCTTCACCGGGCCGTACACGCTGCCCGATGACATCGAGGCGAAGACCGATCACATCGTGCACCTGTGCGCCGGCTCGGGCAGCGTGCCGAACTACGCCATCCTCAAGCACGCGCTGCTCAACCACCCGCGCCTGCGCCACACCTTCCTGTACTCGAACAAGACCTGGGGCGAGACCATCTTCCGGAACCAGCTGCTCGAGCTCGAGCAGCGCCACCCCGACAAGGTCAAGGTGGTCTACTCGCTGACCCGCGAGGGCGAGCCACCGCCCGAGGGCGCCACGGTGCGCCGCGGCCGCATCACCGAGGCGCTGCTCAGCGAGTACATCCCCGATCCCAACGCGTGCATCGTGTACGCCTGCGGCCCCGCCATCCTGTCGTGGGATCGCGCCGTGGCCAAGGCGCAGGGTGTCGAGCCGACGCCGCGCTTCCTGGAGACCGCGCTGTCCGCGCTGCAGGCGATCGGGGTTCCTGACAAGCAGATCAAGCGGGAGTCCTACGGGTGACCCGCTCGCGGTCACCCGTGGAGGCCCGCTTGTCCGGTTCCGGCCGAGTGTAGGTGTACCGCGCGGCCGTCCCCGGTCGTACACTCGGGACCATGACGCGCACACTCAGGTTCGTGATCTTCACCCTGGTCGCGCTGATGCTGGCGCCAACCCTTGCCCACGCCAAGCGCCACCGCTTCGCCGGCCCGCACCCGATGGGCGGCGGCGCCCCCTTCTGCCACATCGAGGTCGAGCACGTCCACGGCTCGGGTGTGGCCGACAACGACGTCGCGTTCCGCGCCCACGGCCAGGCCCGCGTGTTCGTCGGCGACCCCGTGGCGCACGGCTATGACGGGCCGAAGTTCGCCTATTTCGGCGCGCATCCCATCGCGGTCGGCGCCTTCACGCACAGCCACGCCGATGACGACGACATCGTGTACTGCTACCTGGCCGGGCCGCACTGGCACGTGGCCCCCCCGCTGGCGTCCGCCAGCGCGACCTTCACCATGGACGACGGCGTCTACTTCTATGTCGGCGCCTTCCCCGAGGCCTTCTTCGAGGCCGAGCCGACCTACGCGCGCATCAACGTGAGCTACCGCGCCGCCTATGTCCGCCCCGTGATCGTGGCGCCGCCGCCGCCGGCCTGGCACGCCAGCGCCAAGGCGGACATCGAGTTCGGCGTCATGATCGACGCGCCCGCCGTGGTCGTGGTGCCGCCCACCGTCGACGTCGAGGTTGGCGCGCCGTCGGTCGACGTCGAGGTCCGCGGCGGTGCCGGCATCGGCATCGGCGCTGGTGGCGGGGTGCGCGGCGGCGTGGTCATCGAGGCGCCGTCGATCGACATCCGGCCGCCGTCGATCGAGATCAACGCCGGCATCGGCATCAGCGCCGGCGGCGGCGTGGTCGTGGGCGGCCCCGCGCCGCCTCCGCCGCCGCGTGGCAAGGTCAAGGTCAAGGGCGGCGCCGGCGGCAAGGTCAAGTTCAAGGGCGGCGGCGGAGATCGCTGGTGACGGCGCGGGCTCGAAGCTGGCTGCTCACCTGCGTGGCGATGCTGGCCGGTGCCGGCACGCTGGCCGGCTGCGGCGACAAGAAGGCCGCCGGCAGCAGCGGCGTGCGCGAGGCCTGGCAGGCCGCCGGGCTGGAGGTCACCGCGTTCGCCACCGTCGACGGTGCAAACTACGCTGGCGGCAAGTGCCGCGCCGGCAAGGTCGCCGGGCTCGACGCCGTGCTGTGTGACTATGCCGACGATGCCGCGCTGTCGCGGGGCGTCGAGGCCGGCTATGCCAGCCTGGGCGACGAGACCGCCGCGGTGGTGCAGCACGGCCGCAGCATCCTCATCATCGCCGACCGCGCCCGGGTCGACCCCGACGGCCAGCGCCTGAACCGCGCCAGCAACCTGTTCCGCGGCACCGAGTAGCGTCGCGCCGACCGTCCCGCGACCCACGCCGGCCGCCCGAGTTTGCCACCTGCCCCCGCCCCGGCGCGCCTCGACGATCATGTTACGCTGCGCGCGTGTCGTCCGGCGATCGTGGCGCCGCAGGCCCACCGCGCCCCGGCCAGGGCCCGGGAGTCACCCTGTCGCTGCCCGAGGAGCGCCCCGCCGGCCGTGACCGCGCGCCGGTGACCACCGTCCCGGCGCGACCGGGCGCGACCCCCGCGGGTGACACTCCGCCGCCCGAGACAGCGCGACCGCGGGCCGGCGCCAGCCCCGGCCCTGCTGCCACCGGCAGCGCCAGCACCGAGCTGCCCGCGCTGCCCACCATCGACCCCGCGCGCTACAGCTTCGGCGAGGAGTACGGCCGCGGCGGGCTGGGTCGCGTCATGCGCGCCACCGATCGCCAGCTCGGGCGCCCGGTCGCCATCAAGGAGCTGCTGGTCCCGCGGGCCGATCTCGAAGGCCGCTTCCTGCGCGAGGCCATCATCACGGCGCGCCTGCAGCACCCCGGCATCGTGCCGGTCTACGAGGCCGGGCGCTGGCCCAGCGGCGAGCCGTTCTACGCCATGCGCAGCATCCCGGGCCGCTCGCTCGACGCCGCGCTCGACGAGGCGCACGGCCTGGAGGAGCGCCTGGCCCTGCTGCCGCGCGTGCTCGCCGCCGCGCGCGCCATCGCATATGCCCACAACGAGGCCGTGATCCACCGCGATCTCAAGCCCTCGAACATCATGCTCGGCCCCTTCGGTGAGACCGTGGTCATCGACTGGGGCCTGGCCAAGGTCATCGGCACGCCCGACGCGCCGCTGCCGGCCTCGCTGCCGCCGCGCGAGCCCGAGACCGCGGCGCCGGCCAGCGCGGCCAGCGCGGCCAGCGCCGCCAGCGCCCCCGCGGCCAGCCCGCAGGCCACGCCCTCGCTGCCCCCGCGCCCCGACGGCCCGCGCCCCGCCGACCTCGCCACCCCGGAGGTCGACGCCACCCGCCTGGGCTCGGTCATGGGCACGCCGTGCTTCATGGCGCCCGAGCAGGCCCGCGGCGAACCCGCCGATGCGCGCGCCGATGTCTATGCCCTGGGCGCCATCCTCTACATGCTGCTCGGCGGCAAGGCGCCCTACTACGGCCTCGACGCCGACGGGGTCATCGCCGCGGTCGCGACCCGCCCGCCACAGCCGCTGACCGAGCTGGCGCCCGATGTCGCCCCCGAGCTGCTCGCCCTGGTCGACAAGGCGATGGCGCACGAGCCCGCGGCGCGCTACCCCGACGCCGACGCCTTCGCCAGCGACCTCGAGCGCTACACCACGGGTCAGCTGGTCGGCGCCCACCGCTACGGCCTGCTGCAGCTGCTCGGGCGCTTCGTGCGCCGCCACCTGCCCACCGTGATCGCGACCACGGTCCTGCTGGCGGTGCTCGCCGTCGTCGCGGTCATCAGCGTGCGCAAGATCCTGGCCGCGCGACGCAACGCCGAGCGCGAGCGGCTGACCGCCGTCGCCGAGCGCCAGCGCGCCGAGGCCCGCTCCGCCGAGCTGATCCTGGCCCAGGCCCGCGCCGCGCTGCGCATCGATCCGACTGCGACGCTGGCCTGGTTGCGCAGCTACCCCGACGCCGCGCCCAGCTGGGGCGGCGTGCGCCAGCTCATCGCCGCGGCCGAGTACCAGGGCGTCGCGCGCCACGTCCTGCCGCACAGCCGCGCGGTGTGCTGCCTGGTCGCGCTGCCGGGCAACCTGGCGCTGGCCGGCGACGCCAGCGGCGCCGTGATGCGCTGGGATCTGGCCACCGGCCAGGGCACCGCGCTGGCCACCCGGGCGTCCCCGGTCGCCAGGCTGGTCAGCGCCGGCGCCGTCGCCGCCTGGGTGCATGCCGACGGAGCCATCTTCGTGTTCGCCGGCAGCGTGCGCCAGCTGGCCGGCCCCGGCGACGAGGTGCGCAAGCTCGCGGTCAGCCCCGACGGCAAGCACGTCGCCGCGCTGACCCTGGGCAAGCTGCGGGTCTGGGACGTCGCCGGTAGCGCCCCCGCGCGCGAGTTCGATGACCCCGACAAGTCCCACGACATGAGCTTCGTCCCCGGCGGGATCGTGCTCATCGATCTGGTCCCGCGCACCATCCCGCTCGACGGCAACCTGGTGCTGCCCGAGCTCGCGGCGATCCACGTCACCACCTCGGGCGACGGCAAGCGCTGGGCGCTGGGCACCCACGACGGCCGCGTCATCATCGGCGACGCCAGCGGCAAGCCGCCGCTGGAGCTGCAGGTGGGCGAGGGCCGCGTCGGCGCCATCCTGCTGTCGCGCGACGGCAGCGTGATGCTGACCAGCATGGTCGACGTCGACCACGTGCGCCTGTGGGACGTCGACCATGCCCAGAGCGAGGACCCCGGCCTGGGCTCGAACGCGCTGCTCGCGCTGGCGCTGGCGCCTGACGGCAAGCGCGCGGTCAGCCTGGATCTCGAGGGGCGCGTGCTGCTGTGGCAGCGCGGCGCGCCCCTCCGCCGCGTGCTCGGCCACAGCGGCACCGTGGTCGCGTTCGCCTTCACCGAGGACGGCACCCTGCTCAGCGCGGGCGACGATCAGGCGGTGCGCGTGTGGGCCGAGCCCCGCGGCGCACCGCGCGCGCGCTGGGAGCGCTCCGGGGGCGTCATCGGGCTGGCCCAGCCGCGCTCGGGCGAGTGGCTCGCGGTGTCGCGCCTGGGTGAGACCGTGATGCTGCACGACGCCCAGGGTGACCATCCGCTCGGCGACGCCCGCCGGCGCGCGCGCCTGCTCGCCGATCCGCGCGGCAAGTGGCTGCTCGCCGCCGACGACGAGCTGGTGCGCTTCGAGCTCGCCACCGGCGAGGGCCGTGTCCTCGGCGCCGGTCACGTCAGCGAGATGCTGGTGTCCGCCGACGGTCGCCTGGTGGTCGCGGGCGGCCAACCCATGCGGCTGTGGGACATGGATACCCTGGAGGAGAAGCCGCTGCCGCCGATCGCCGGCGAGTTCCTGGCGCTGGCGCCTGACGGCAGCACGGTGGCGCTGGGCGATCGCGACGGCAACATCAGCCTGCTCGGTTTCGGCGGCGCGCCGGTGCGCAAGCTGGGCAGCCACGGCGCCCGGCTCGCGCTGCTGCGCTTCACCCCGACCGGCGACCTCATCAGCTGCGACCAGCGCGGCGAGCTGCGGCGCTGGAGCGTCGCGACCGGCGCCATGGCGCGCCTGGGCCGACCAGGGCCGACCAGCCAGGCAGAGCTGTCACCCGACGGTCGCACCGTGGCGCTGACCGGGGACAGCAACCAGATCCGGCTCATCGACGTCGCCAGCGGCGCCGAGCGCGCGCTGACCGGCCACGCCGATCAGGTCTATGTGATGGAGTTTTCGCCCGACAGCGCCCGCCTGGCCAGCGGCAGCGGCCTCAGCGAGATGGGCGTGCGGGTGTGGGACGTCGCCAGCGGCGAGAGTCGCGCCGTCACCGGCCCGACCAGCCTGGTCAGCCGCCTGCTGTGGCGTCCCGATGGACGCAGCTTGCTGTTTGGCGATGGCAGTGGAGTGGTGTGGGAGCTGGACGATGCGTTGCCCGAAGGGCCGGTCGCGCTGCGGGCGCGCATCGCGGAGGACACCAGCGCGGTGATCGGGGAAGCGGACCTGCCGTGGACCCCCTGAGCCGGAACCGGACGGCGCCCTTCTCCTCGAAGCTTGCGCTTCGAGGGAGTCAGGGCGCCGTGCAGGCTCCCTGCGTGCAACCCCCGCCGCCCGAGCCCGAGCTGGCGCAGCCGGCGCAGCCGCTGGGCAGCGTGACCTCGGCCATGCCCGCGCACTGGATGGTGGTGGTGCCGTTGCTGCGCGCGACCTGGGTCGCGATCAGCGTGCCGCCCTTCATGTTGTAGTACTTGATGGTGACGTCGTTGGTGGCCATGGCGACCTGCGACACGTAGTGGTAGCAGACCCCGCCGGCCGGCTTGTACGTCGTGGTGTCGATCGGCCCGTAGGGATCCAGCGTGGCCTCGGAGCGATGCTTGACCCCGTTGGCCCAGCAGATCGGCTGCACCACGCCGGTCGGGATCGGCATCCCGATGGTCATGGTCGGCCCCGCGGTGCAGGCCCCGCTGGGCGTGCACATGGTGAACAGGTTGGTGAAGCAGCTCGGATAGGCCGCCTCGCACATGGTCTTCTGCGCCGGCGTGCAGGTCATCTGCATGCCGCTGTCCGCCGTCTTGCCGCCGTCGCTGCCGGTGTCGTCGTCGTCGCCACCGCAGGCACCCAGCGCAAGCATCATCCCCAGGGCCACCGCCCACTGCTTCGTCTTCATCGTCGTCCCCCCGGACTATGTCCAGTCGCCATGGTGCCTGGACCGCGAGATCCATGCAACTTCAGGTTGACGGGCCGTCCAGTCAGCGGACCCTGGGGCAGCGCCGCGCGATGGTGCGCGCGACGTTGATCCACATGACCTGGCCGGGGGTGATGAAGGGTTTGCCGCTGGTCATCAGGCACACGCTGATGGCCCGATCGGGGTCGGCATAGGCCAGCACGTTGGTGAAGCCGACGTGGCCGAAGGCGTGCGGCGAGTCGGCGCCATAGGGCGAAAACCAGCTCGAACCCAGCATGAAGCCCATGGCATAGCGGATGGGCAGCCCCAGGAAGGCGTCGATCTCGAGGTAGCTCTGCTCGGCCACCGCGCGGCGCACCGTGCGCCGGTCGAACACACGCACGCCGCCGAGCTCGCCCTCGTCGAGCAGCAGCTGGAAGAAGCGCGAGCCCTCCTCGGCGCTGCCGATGATGTTGGCCGACGGGATGATCGCGGTCAGGAAGCCCGGCTGGTTCGACAGCCGCGTGGCCTCCTCGACCCCGACCCCCAGCGAGCGCGCCAGCAGCCACGAGAACGGCGCCAGCGGCGGCGCCCCGGTGAAGGCGTTCTCGGCGACCTCGCGCACACGCTCCGGCGCGACGCCATAGTTGAAGTTCTGAAAGCCCAGCGGCTTCAGGATCTCGTCGCCCAGGAACTGGCGCAGATCGCGCCCGGTGACCCGGCGCACCACCTCGCCGATGACGAAGCCGCCGGTCACCGCGTGGTAGGCCAGCCGCCGCCCCGGCACCGACACCGGCTTGGCGTCACACAGGATCTCGAGCACGCGCTCGGGGTTGGTCAGGAGCGCCAGGTCGACCTCGGCGCCGCCCACCGCGGGGATGCCGGCGCGATGCGTGAGCAGGTGGCGCAGCGTGACCCACTCCTTGCCGTGGCGCCCGAACTCCGGGATGTACTCGGTGACCCGATCGTCCACATGCAGCAGGCCCCGCTGATCGAGCAGGTGCACCACCATCGCGGTGATGGCCTTGGAGCTCGAGAACAGGTTGAACAGCGAGTCGTGCCGGATGGGCACCGCGTGGGCCTCGACGCCGACGTCGTCGGGTGCGTTGCCGCGCAGGTGGCCGATGGCGCGATCGAGCACGATGCGCCCGTGGCGGCGCACGCACAGCGCGATGGCCGGGTGCAGCCCGGTCTTGTACAGCGTGGTCACCGCGCGCCAGATCTCGTCGACGTCCTCGGCGCGCATGCCGGCGGCGCGCGGCTCGACCTCGGCGGGGTTGCGGCTGGTCACCCGGTCGGGCGGGAACACGCGCACATGGCGGCCAGGCAGGAGGCGCTGCACGAGCTTCAGTAGAGCACGGCGACGCTGAAGCCGCCGCCGATGATCCAGCCTTCGCTGCCGAAGCCCGGAAAGCCGGGGTTGTTGGTCTGCAGCCCGTCGCGCCCCGGGATGGCATCGCCGAGCTGGCCGTCGACGGCGTCGTCGGGCACCTCGTCGACCACCAGCTGCGGGTAGTAGTTGGCGCCGAAGCCGGGCTGGTGCGGGTTGGGTTGCGGGTTGTCGGGGGTGGCGAACTTGGTCACGTGCCGCGCCAGCAGCCGGTGCAGCTGCAGCTGCGCGCCGAAGCGGAAGCGCGCGCCGCGGATCGCGACCTCGCGCTCGCCGCCGACCAGGAAGCCGAGCCGGTGATTGTCGACATAGTTGGAGCGCCCGGTCTGATCGGGCACCGGCGTGGGCTGGAAGTTGCCGTCCAGCATGGCGGTCCACTTGCCGATGCGATCACGCAGCCCCAGCGTGCCCGACAGGGTGTCGAACCAGGCGTAGTCGGGGTGGGCGCGCTCGGAGTGGCGATCCTCGTACTGCGACCAGCGTCCGTACACCAGGTTGGCCGCCAGCATGGGCTGGTGGCGGCCGAGTTTCGGGGTCTCCCAGGTGCCGCCGACCGCGACCTGCAGCGGCATGTAGGCGTGGGTGAAGTCGACCGAGGCGCCCTGCTCCGAGCCGGTCGACAGGAAGTAGGTGAAGCCGGTCTGGATGCGGAAGGCCTGCTCGGTGTGGATGGTCGCGGCCAGGCCGAGACCCTTGCGAGGCTTCCACGACACCCCGAGGTGCGGCGACACCGAGGCGCGCACGCCGATGTCGCTGTCGAGCAGCACGGTGTCGAGGTTCGACAGGTTGGACACGTAGACCGGGGCCTGCGCGCTGTTCTCCAGGCTGAGCGTGAAGGCGGCGCCGACCGACCATTTCGGCCCCAGACAGACGCCGGCGCCGAAGGCCAGCGAGGTCGCGGTCAACCGGTCGGCATACAGCTCGGGGTGCAGGCTGTTGGAGAAGTACTGCTCGCGCTCGTCGTTGTAGAACGCGCGCGCCGTGGTGAAGTCGCTGAGCGGGATCAGCGCGTGCAGGCCGAGGACGACGCGACGGCCCAGGATGGGCGTGACCAGGCCGAGCATCTGGTAGCCGCGCACATGGCTGCCGCTGCCGGCGCCCTGGCGCGGCCGCGCGGTCAACCCGTCGTCGAGGTCGTTACGCGGCCGCCCGCGCTCCAGCCACGACGTCGGCACCGCGGGCTGCTCCAGCTTGGAGCCGTCGCCATGGCGAAACGACTCCGGCCCGGTGCCCAGCACCTCGGGGATGTTGCAGCTGCCGGCGGGACACTGCGGCGAGCTCGAGCGCGCGTCGACCGAGATCGAGATCTGGTCGGTCAGCACGAAGACGCCCAGCTCCAGCCCCTGCTCGGCGTCGACCAGCAGCGCGGGGTTGAAGTAGGTCGACGCCGCGCTGGCGCCGGTGACGCGGGCGTTGAAGCCGCCCGAGCCCTGCCCGCCACCGACCAGCTCGAACAGCGGCGAGGCGGCGGCGCGGCGCGGCGCGCTGGTGCTGGCGACGGCGGCGGCGACCACCAGGGCCAGCCCGCCGTGGCGCGGCCGCAGCCGACAGCTCATGGGTTGGGGAACTTCGCCAGTGCCAGGCGCTGCACGTTCTTGCAGGTCTCCAGCTCGGCGTTGGCGCCGGTCACCACGGTCAGCTCGTTGTCCACGCGGGCAAAGTACACCCGACCGGGGTTGGTCGGCGTCGATCCGGTGCGCAGCAGCGCGGCGGTCTGCTGCGACACCGCCTCCTGGCCATCCCAGGTCACCACCAGATCGGCGCCGCCGAACATCAGCGACTGCTGCGGCACCGTGCCGGCGTAGCTGGTCCAGTCACGCTGCGCGACATAGCGCTCGCCGAGGCCGGTGACCAGGGTGAAGCCCTCCTTGCCGTCGTTGTCCCAGTCCTCCATGCCGGCGGCGGCGTTGCCGGGCAGCGCGGGGAAGGTGGTCAGCGCCTTGTCGGGATCGCCGATCATCCACTGGCTGGTCAGGAAGGTGGCCATGTTGGCGCCGCGCAGGCTGTAGGCGCGCGCCAGCGTGAAGTCGCAGGTGTTGCCCGACGCCGACGGCTTGAAGGTGCCCTTGCGGCCGACGCTCGAGGAGCGCTTGGCCAGCGCCTCCATGGTGGGCTCCTTGAGGGTCACCGTGGTGGTGCCGGTGACGCGGAAGCCGCAATCCAGGCTCTTGGTGATGGTGAAGGTGTCGCCGGTCTGCGTGATGTCGTGGTAGTACCAGTTCACCGCTTTTTGCTGCGCGCCCAGCGCGGTCGAGAAGGTGACCTGCGCGGCGATCCAGACCCCGGTCATGCTGCACGGCGGGGTGCCCGGCGGGGCGTCCACGGGGGGGCCGCCGTCGGCGATGACGCCGCTGTCGATGACCTTGCCACCGTCGATGTCGCCCTCGGGGCCGATGACCTTGTCCTCGGCGCACGCCGAGAACATGGAGGCCGCCACCAGTGCCACAATCAGCTTCGACATCACCCACCTCCGTGTTGCGAGAGCGTGACGGTACTTGAATTTGATTCTCGATCCAAGCAAAATAGAACACGTTCTAGTCAGGAGCCCGCATGCGACGCCTCGGGATCACGATGATGATGCTCGGCTGCGCATGGACCGGCGCGGGTTGCCAGCTGTTCGGCACCAACGCCATCCCGCCCGACGGCGGTGGCGGCACCGTCGACGGCGGCACCGTCGACGGTGGCCAGAGCGATGCCGCAGCGGACGCCTCGGCCCCCGATGCCATGGTCTTCAATGGCCTGCTCGCCATCATCGGGGATCGCCCCGAGGTCACCGGAAGCTGTGACGCCCTGACCGACTACGCCGAGATGATCGGCCACTTCACCGGGGCCACACGCATGCCGGTCAGCGCTGGCTGGGACTTCGACACCGACGCCGACGCCTACAACGACCCCAGCTACGGCTTCCAGCCCAACTGGGCCAGCGCCCCCTCGGAGCGCTTCAGCGTGCGCTTCACCGGCAAGCTGAGCCTGGCCGCCGCCGGCATGCACTGCTTCAGCATCGACATCGGCGCCACCGGCACCGGCATCGTCACCGGCAAGAACGCCTGCGGGCAGGTCTACGTCAACGCCGGCACCGGCAGCGGGCAGGCGACACGCCGCCTCGTCGAGACCGGCTACATGGCCGAGAGCGCGACCGCCAACCAGGCCTGCGTCATGCTGCCCGCCGGCGAGCAGCCCTTCGACATCGTGTTCTGGTACTTCAACATCTTCGAGCGCGCCCGCCTGCGCGTGCGCCACTGCGCCGGCGGGACCTCGATGTGCACGCCGGACCAGCCCATCGCGGCGAGCGCGGTGCGCCTGCCGTAGCGCCTCAGCCCTTGCTGCCCGCCTGCAGGAAGAAGAAGCCGGCAGCCGACAGCACGAAGTCGAGCAGGATGACCACGAACGACGCCGCGATGACCGCGCGCGTGGTCGCCGCGCCGACGCCCTCGCTGCCGCCGCGCGCGCGCAGCCCGAAGAAGGCGCTGACGATGGGGATGGCGATGCCGTAAGCGAAGCACTTGGTCAGCCCGATGATGAGGTCGGGGAAGCTGACCCGCGACACGTCATAGAAGATCTCCGGGTTGACGCCGAAGTAGAACTTCGCGGTCAGCCCGCCCAGGCCCAGCGCCGCGACCACGCCGAACGCCGCCAGCACCGGCGTCATCACGATCGACGCCAGCAGGCGCGGCACCACCAGGTACGACACCGGATCGACGCCGCACATGCGCAGCGCGTCGACCTGCTCGGTGACCTGCATCGAGCCGACCTCGGCGGCGATCCCCGCGCCGACGCGCGTGGCCAGCATGCTGGCGGTCAGCGTGGGCCCGATCTCGTGCACCGCGACCTTGAGGAACTCGGCGCCGACCATCGACAGATCGCCGGTGATGCGGCCGATCTGCAGGCAGGTCTGGAACACCAGCACCATGCCCAGGAAGCCCAGCGTCACGGCCACGAAGAGCAGCGACTTGTTGCCGACCTGGTGCATCTGCCGCGCGACCTCGCCCTTGGGGCGCTGCCCGCGCACGCGCGCGAACGAGCGCCCGAACAGCGCGAACAGGTCACGCGCCGCCGCCAGTCCATCGAGGACGCTGGCACCCGTGCGCTGGGCGAGGCTGGCGAACATGAAGTGCGCAGGCTACCACAGCCGGAAAACGGACCGGATCCGGACAAACAGGCGACGGGCAACAGGCGACAGGCAACAGGCGACAGGCAATTGGAACGGTGGCGGCGGCGGGGCGCGCGGTTCGGGTTTGAAACATGTTCTACTTTGGCGTAGGCTCCGCGTCATGGCGGATCTGGGCTTCTGGAAGCTGGCGACCGACGACCCCCACCACCTCGCGCTGGTCGAGCCCGGCGGGCGACAGCACACGGCGGGTGAGCTGCACGCCTCGGCCAACCAGGTCGTGCACGGCCTGCGCGAGCTCGGCCTCCGCGCCGGCGACACCCTCGCCGTGGTGCTCGAGAACGAGGCCGCCATGGTCGAGATCATGCTGGCCGCGGGGCAGGCCGGCTTTTATGTCACGCCCATCAACGGCCACCTGGCCGCGCCGGAGATCGCCTACATCGTGGCCGACTCCGACGCCAAGGCGCTGATCATCAGCGGCAAGTATGGCGAGCTGTGCGCGCGCGCGGTCGAGGGGCTGGCGCTGCCCGCCGCGGCGCGCTTCTCGACCAGCCCGGTGCCGGGCTTCCGCCCCTACAGCGAGCTCAAGGCGGGCCAGCCCACGACCGCGCCCGACGGCCGCCGCGCTGGCGCCGCGATGACCTACACCTCCGGCACCACCGGTCGCCCCAAGGGTGTGCGGCGACCGCTGGCCGATTTCCCGCCCGAGGTGGTGGCCGGGAATCTGGCCATGTTTCTGGCCCTTTTCGGCATCCAGCCGCGCGACGGCGTGCACCTCGTGGTGTCGCCGCTGTATCACACCGCGGTGCTCTCGTTCTGCATGAGCCACCTGCACATGGGCCACACCGTGGTGCTGATGGACAAGTGGACGCCCGAGGGCATGCTGGCCGCCATCGCGCGCCACCGCGTCACCGCGACGCACATGGTGCCGACCCAGCTGCGCCGCCTGCTGGCGCTGCCCGCCGACGCGCGCGCCGCCGCCGACACCTCGTCGCTGCGCCACGTCGTGCACAGCGCGGCGCCCTGCCCGGTCGACGTCAAGCAGCAGATGCTGGCCTGGTGGGGCCCGGTGATCTACGAGTACTACGCCGCGTCAGAGGGCGGCGGCACGCTGGCCACGCCACAGGAGTGGCTGCAGCACCCGGGCACCGTCGGCAAGGCCTGGCCCATCTCCAAGCTGCGCATCACGCGTGACGACGGCAGCGAGTGCGCCCCCGGCGAGGTCGGCACCGTCTACATGTCGATGGGCGGCCACAAGTTCGAGTACCACAAGGACCCCGCCAAGACTGCCGCCAGCCGCGCTGGTGACTTCTTCACCGTCGGCGACGCCGGCTACCTCGACGCCGACGGCTATCTCTTCCTGTGCGATCGCAAGAGCGACATGATCATCTCCGGCGGCGTCAACATCTACCCCGCCGAGATCGAGTCGGTCCTGGTCGGCCACCCCCACGTCGGCGACGTCGCCGTGTTCGGCATTCCCGACGACGACTGGGGCGAATCGGTCAAGGCCGTGGTCGAGCCCGCGGCGGGCATCGAGGCCAGCCCGGCCCTGGCCAGCGAGATCCTGGCCTACTGCCGCGAACGCCTGGCCGCCTTCAAGCTACCGCGCAGCATCGACTTCACCGCCGCCCTGCCGCGCGATCCCAACGGCAAGCTGTACAAGAGGCGGCTCAGGGATCCGTACTGGGCGGGGCGCGACAAGGCTATTTGAAGGGCCGGAGCCCGGACACACAGGCTACAGGGCACAGGCTACAGGCCATGAGCGATTAGCAATGGGGTGGTATGCGGTGGTGGTCCGGGAGGGTACAGACCGGGCACAACGGTGACAGCCAGCACCGGATGGCAGCCACGCTTCCGACGTTGCTCATTGCCTGTGGCCTGTGACTGTGGCCTGTGGCCTGTGTGTCCGCTGCCTCCGTGTCCGGGTTCAGCGGCCCTTGAACTCCGGCTTCCTCTTCTCCGCGAACGCCCGCGGGCCCTCCTTGGCATCCTCGGTCGCCAGGATCGGCCAGCCGATCTCGAGCTCCTTCTTCAGCGCCTCGGCCTCGGGCAGGCCCTCGCACTCCATCACTGACCGCTTGATCGCCTGCACCGCCAGCGGGCCATTGCTGGCGATGGTCTCGGCGATGGCCTTGGCCTCGGCCAGCGCGCCGCCCTCGGGCACGACGCGCGAGATGAGGCCGATGCGCAGCGCCTCGTCGGCGCCGAAGTGCCGGCCGGTCAGCAGGATGTCGATGGCGTGGGCATACGGGATCTGACGGCGCAGGCGCACCGTCGAGCCGCCCAGCGGGAACAGCGCCCACTTGGCCTCGCTGATCCCGAACTTGGCGGTCGCGCCGGCGACGCGGATGTCGGTGGCCTGCACGATCTCGGTGCCGCCCGCGATCGCGGTGCCCTCGATGGCCGCGATCAGCGGCTTCTTCAGGCGGTGGTGGCGCAGCATGCCCTTCCAGTGCAGGTCGCGATCGGCGGCGAAGCGCTTGCTCCACTCGTTGTCGGGGCGCGGCCCGGCCATCTCCTTGAGGTCGCTGCCGGCGCAGAAGTGGCCGCCCGCGCCGGTCAGGATGGCGACGCGCACCTCGGGATCACCGTCGATCATGGCCCAGGCGTCGGCCAGCCGGGCCAGCATCTCGAGGCCGAAAGCGTTGCGCTTCTCGGGTCGGTTCATGGTCACGACGACGACGTGACCAAGCTTCTCGACCAGCACATGCGGCGCGGTGTCAGTGGACATGTCCGGAATAGAACATGTTTCATTCAGAGCGACAAGCCCCCTTGCACCCCAGAATGAAACATGTTCTAGTTCGGCCATGCGGCTGGCCGAAGTCGACCTCTGGAATCCCGATGTCTTCGTTCAAGGCGTGCCTCACGAGGCCTTCCGGACCCTGCGTCTGGAGGACCCGGTGCATCGCCACAAGGAGAACCCGGGCGGCCCCGGCTTCTGGGCCGTGACGCGCTACGCCGACGTGGTCACCGTGTCGAAGGACCCCGGCCTGTTCTCGTCCTTCCGCGGCGGCACCAACATCCCGGACTACCCGCCCGACGACATGGCGATGATCCGGATGATGATGGTCAACATGGATCCGCCCCAGCACGGCAAGTTCCGCAAGCTGGCGCGCACTGGCTTCACGCCGCGCATCGTGGCCCAGATGGAGCCCAAGGTCCGCGCCGCCGCCGCCGCCATCGTCGACCAGGTCGCCGGCCTCGGCCGCTGTGACTTCGTCACCAAGATCGCCGCCGAGCTGCCGCTGCAGGTCATCGCCGATCTGCTCGGCATCCCGCAGGAGGACCGCCACAAGGTCTTCAACTGGTCCAATCGCCTGATCGGCTTCGACGACCCCGAGTTCCAGACCTCGATCGAGGACGCCAAGATCGCGGCCGCCGAGGTCTGGATGTACGCCAACCAGCTGGCCACGATGCGCAAGGGCACCCCCGGTGAGGACATGGTCAGCGTCCTCATGAACGCCGTGGTCGATGGCGAGCGGCTGACCGAGATGGAGTTCGACGGCTTCTTCCTCCTGCTCGCGGTCGCCGGCAACGAGACCACGCGCAACCTCATCTCGGGCGGCATGCTCGCGCTCATCGAGCACCCCGAGCAGCGCGCGCGCCTGATCGCCGACCCCGGCCTGATCCCGAGCGCCGTGGAGGAGATGCTGCGCTGGGTCTCGCCGGTGATGCACTTCCGGCGCACCGCCACCCGCGACACCGAGCTCGGCGGCAAGAAGATCGCCGAGGGCGACAAGGTCGTCATGTACTACCCGTCGGCCAACCGCGACGAGCAGGTCTTCCCCGGCGGCGACCGCTTCGACGTCGGCCGCACGCCCAACGAGCACCTGGCGTTCGGCGCCGGCGAGCACTTCTGCCTCGGCGCCAGCCTGGCCCGCCTCGAGATCCGCATCATCTTCGAGGAGCTCATCCGGCGCCTGCCCGACATCGAGCTGGCCGGCAACGTGCGCCGCCTGCGCTCGAACTTCATCAACGGCTTCAAGGAGATCCCCGTGCAGTTCACCCCGGAGAAGCGCCCGTGAGCGCCGGCGGCGTGACCGGCTTCCCGCGCGGCTGGTTCGTGGTCTGCTTCTCGTCCGACCTGGCGGTCGGCAAGACGCGCGCGATGCGCTATTTCGGCCGCGATCTGGCGGCCTGGCGCGGCGAGGACGGCGCCGTCCGCGTCACCGACGCGCACTGCCCGCACCTGGGCGCGCACCTGGCCATCGGCGGCAAGGTGTGCGGCAACAACATCGAGTGCCCGTTCCACGCCTGGCGCTTCGGCGGCGACGGCATCTGTGCCGAGATCCCCTACGCCAGCAAGATCCCGCCGCGCGCGCAGGTGCGCAGCTGGCCGGTGCACGAGCTCAACGGCCACGTCATGGTCTGGCACGCCGGCTCCGGCGCCACCGCCGCCGCGCCCGACTTCAGCATCCCGCCCATCCCCGAGTACGGCACCGACGGCTGGCTGCCGTGGGCGACCAGCCAGTACCAGATCAAGACCCACCCGCGCGAGATCGTCGACAATCTGGCCGATCGCGCCCACTTCCCGCGCGTGCACTCGACCGACATCTCGCAGTTCGACTTCACCGTCGAGGGCCACACCGCGACGCAGTTCGTCAAGGGGCTGGCCCACCTGGCCTCGGGCGGCACCGACCCGTTCTCGTCGACCACGACCTACCACGGCCCCGGCTATCTGCTGATGCGCATGAAGGGCGCGCTGCAGAACTACATGCTGCTGACGCACACCCCGGTCGAGGAGAACCTGCTCGATCTGCGCCTGGCGGTGACCCTGAAGGTGGTCGGCGATCGCACCACCACCGAGGGCTACGTCGGCAAGTACATGGAGAACCTGCGCCAGGGCTTCGAGGACGACATCCGCATCTGGGAGCACAAGGTCTACAAGGAGCCCGCGATGCTGTGCGAGGGCGACGGCCCCATCGGTCGCCTGCGGCGCTGGTATCGTCAGTTCTACCCCGGGCAGGCGGCGGCCTCCGAGGGTCAGTAGGAGGCGCGCGTGAGCACTGCAGCGGCAATCGACTTCGTCGCCCGCGCCCGCGCGCTGGCGCCCACCCTGGCGGCCCGCGCGGCCGGGGCCGAGGCGCTGCGGCGCCTGCCCGACCAGACCGTGGCCGAGCTGCGCGAGGCCGGCCTCTTCCGCATGCTGCAGCCCTCGCGCTGGGGCGGCCACGAGGTCGAGCCCGGCATCTTCTTCGAGGTCCAGCAGCTGATCGCGGCGGCGTGCCCGTCGACCGCGTGGGTGCTGGGCGTGGTCGCGGTGCACTCGTGGCAGCTGGCGCTGTTCCCGCTGGCCGCGCAGGAGGAGGTCTGGGGCAAGGACCCAACGGCCCTGATCTCGTCGTCATATGCCCCCACCGGCAAGGTCACGCGCGAGCCGGGCGGCTATCGCATCAGCGGGCGCTGGTCGTTCTCCAGCGGCTGTGATCACTGCAGCTGGGTCTTCCTGGGCGGCTTCGTGCCGCCGGAGCCGGGTGAGAACCGACCGCCCGACATGCGCACGTTCCTGCTCCCGCGCAGCGACTACAAGATCGAGGACACCTGGCATGTCGCCGGCCTCAAGGCCACAGGCAGCAAGGACATCCTGGTCGATGGCGTCTTCGTGCCCGAGCACCGCACGCACCGCCTGATCGACGGCTTCAAGCGCTCGAGCCCCGGCAACGAGGTCAACCCGGCGCCGCTGTACCGGCTGCCGTTCGGCCAGATCTTCGTGCGCTCGGTGTCGACCTCGGCCATCGGCGCGGCCCAGGGCGCGCTGGATGCCTACTGTGCGGCGGCGGCGCAGCGCGTCGCCGCGGGTGACGGCTCCAAGGTCGCCGAGGATCCCACCACGCAGGTCGTGGCCGCACGCGCGGCGGCCACCATCGACGAGGTCCGCCTGGTCCTGCAGCGCAACTTCACCGAGATGATGGCGGCGGTGCGCGCCAACCAGGATCTGCCGCTGGAGCGCCGGGTGCGCTACCGCTTCGACTCGTCCAACGCCGTCGAGCGCTGTGTCGCCGCGGTCGACGCGCTGTTCACCGCCAGCGGCGGGCGCGCCATCTTCCTCGGCCACCCCCTGCTGCGCTACTTCCTCGACGTGCACGCGGCGCGCGCGCACTACGCCAACAACCCCGACAAGCCGGCGCGCAACTCGGGCGGCGTGCAGCTCGGGCTCAAGAACGTGGACTACTTCCTGTGACGGCGACGGTGAACGGCGCCGCGGTACAGCCCGGCGTCAGCCAGCTCGGCTATCTCATCTTCGAGGTCTCCGATCTCGCGGCGTGGGAGGCCTTCGCCACCGGCGTGCTCGGCATGGTGGTCGCGCGCCGCGCCTCCGACGGCAGCCTGGCGCTGCGCCATGACGGCCACGCCCAGCGCATCGTGCTGCGCCAGGGCCCGGCCGACGATCTCGCGGTGCTGGGCTGGGAGGCCGCCGACGGCGCCGCCCTCGACGCCATCGCGGCGCGCTTGACCGCGGCCGGCGTCACCGTGACCCCGGGCAGCGCGGCCGACGCCACCGAGCGCCGCGTCCAGCGCCTGGTGCGCTTCAGCGACGCCGGCGGCATCCCGTGCGAGCTGGTGTGCGGCGCCGAGCTGGCCAGCGAGCCCTTCGTGTCGCCCGTGGTGCCCGGCGGCTTCGTGGCCGACGAGCTCGGCCTCGGCCACGCCGTCATCAGCGCGCGCTCGCAGGCCGAGAGCCTCGACTTCTACACCCGGCTGCTCGGCTTCCGGCTGTCGGATCAGATCGTCACCAACATCCACGGCTATGCGGTCGACATCGTCTTCCTGCACGCCAACCGGCGCCACCACTCGATCGCGTTCGGCAACGCCCAGCGCCGCCGCATGCACCACTTCATGATCGAGGCGCGCGACATGGACGAGGTCGGGCTGGCCTTCGATCGCGCGGTCAAGGCCGGCGTCCCCATCATGCAGACCATCGGACGCCACCCCAACGACCGCATGCTGTCGTTCTACGCCAAGACGCCGTCGGGGTTTCAGTTCGAGTTCGGCTGGGGCGGGCGCGAGGTCGACGACGCCACCTGGCCGCAGGGCACGGTCTATGATCGCATCAGCGACTGGGGCCACCACCCGCCCCAGTTCCTGGCCCCACGTCCCAAGGAGCCGCGATGAGCAGCACCGGCACCACCCCTGCACCTGCGAAGGTCGTCCCCGAGGGCAAGTACGCCGACATCGGCGATGGCCTGCGCGTGCACTATCACGAGGCCGGCAGCGGCCCCGTCGTCCTGTTCCTGCACGGCAGCGGCCCCGGCGCCAGCGGCTGGTCCAACTTTCGCCGCAACTACCCGGTGTTCGCCGAGCGCGGCTATCGCACCCTGGTGCCCGACACCCTGGGCTATGGCTGGTCGAGCAAGCCCGACGTCGACTACACGCTCGACTTCCTGATCGGCGCGGTGCGTCGCTTCCTCGGCAAGCTCGGCGTCGAGCGCTGCGCGGTGGTCGGCAACTCGCACGGCGGCGCGCTGTCGATCGGCCTCGCGCTGGCGGCGCCCGAGCTGGTGTCGCGCCTGGTGCTGATGGCGCCCGGCGGCCTGGAAGAGCGCGAGACCTACATGAAGATGGCGGGCATCCGCGCCATGATGAAGGCCTTCCTGGTGGACGGCCCCATCACGCGCGAGTCGATGCGCACCGTGTTCTCGCTGCAGCTCTTCGACCCGGCGCTGATCACCGACGAGATCCTGTCCGAGCGCCTGGAGATCGCGGCCACCCAGCCCAAGCGGGTGTTGACCTCGATGCAGGTGCCGCACCTGGCGCCGCGCCTGCCGGAGCTCGCGTGCCCGGTGCTCGGGCTGTGGGGCGTCGACGACCAGTTCTGTCCCGTCAGCGGCGCGATGACCATGGCCAAGGGCTGCAAGCGCGCCCGCGTCGTCATGCTCAGCCAGTGCGGCCACTGGGTCATGGTCGAGCACAAGGACACCTTCAACAAGCTGTGCCTGGACTTCCTGGACGAAGGCCGGGACGAGCGGCCCGGGCAGCCGTGACGCCCGAGCAGGCGGCCGCCCACGGGGACGAGCTGTACGCCGCGCTGCGCGGCCGCCACGTGCTGGCCCCGCTGACCGAGCGCGCCCCCGACATCAGCATCGACGACGCCTACCACGTGTCGCGGCGGCTGCTCGAGCGTCGCCTCGGCGACGGCGAGCGCGTGGTCGGCAAGAAGATCGGCGTCACCAGCAAGGCGGTGCAGAACATGCTGAACGTGCACCAGCCCGACTTCGGCTGGCTGACCGATCGCATGCAGTACAAGAGCGGCTGCGAGCTGCCCATCTCGAGCCAGCTCATCCAGCCGCGTGCCGAGGGCGAGATCGCCTTCGTGCTGGCGCGCGAGCTGCGCGGGCCGGGCGTCACGCCAGCCGACGTGCTGGCGGCGACCGACCATGTGCTGCCCTGCTTCGAGGTGGTGGACTCACGCATCAGGGACTGGAAGATCCGCATCCAGGACACCGTGGCCGACAACGCCTCGTCGGGGCTGTATGTCCTCGGCGACACCGGGGTCGACCCGCGCGACGTCGACTTCGAGGGCTGCGCCATCATCGTGGCCAAGAACGGGCGCGAGATCTCGCGCGGCAAGGGCTCGGCGGCGCTGGGTTCGCCGCTGAACTGTGTGGCCTGGCTGGCCAACACGCTGGGCCAGTTCGGCATCGCGCTGGGCGCCGGCGAGGTCGTGCTGTCGGGCTCGCTGGTGCCGCTGGAGCCGGTCCGCGCGGGGGATCACATGCGGCTGGCGATCGACGGCATCGGCGGCTGCTCGGTGCACTTCACATGAGTGACAAGCTGAAGGTCGCCATCGTCGGGTCGGGCAACATCGGCACCGACCTCATGTACAAGGCGCTGCGCAGCGAGTGGGTGCAGCCCGTGTGGGTGGTCGGTGTCGATCCGGGGTCTGAAGGGCTGGCGCGGGCGCGCGCAGAGGGCCTGAAGACCACCGCCGAGGGCCTCGACGGCATGTTGCCGCACCTGGCCGCCGATGGCGTGCGGCTGGCGTTCGACGCCACCTCGGCCCACGCGCACGCCGAGCATGCGCGCAAGCTGGGCGAGCGCAACGTCGTGGTCATCGATCTGACGCCGGCCGCGCTGGGCCCGTACTGCATCCCGCCGGTCAACCTGGCGGCCCACGTCGGCACCGGGGCGATGAACGTCAACATGGTCAGCTGCGGCGGCCAGGCCACGGTGCCCATCGTCGCCGCGGTCAGCCGGGTGCAGCCGGTCGCCTACGCCGAGATCGTGGCCACCGTGGCCTCGAAGTCGATCGGCCCGGGCACGCGCCAGAACATCGACGAGTTCACGCGCACCACCTCGCGCGCGGTCGAGGTCGTGGGCGGCGCGAAGAAGGGCAAGGCCATCATCGTGATCAACCCGGCCGAGCCGCCGCTCATCATGCGCGACACCATCCACTGTCTGACCGAGACCGAGCCCGATCAGGCGGCCATCACCGCGTCGATCCACGCCATGGTGCGCGAGGTCGCGCGCTACGTGCCGGGCTATGTGCTGAAGAACGGCCCGGTGTTCGATGGCCGCCGCGTCACCGTCTTCATGGAGGTCGCGGGGCTGGGGGACTACCTGCCGAAGTACGCCGGCAACCTCGACATCATGACGGCGGCGGCGCTGCGCACCGCGGAGCAGTTCGCACAGCACCTGCTGGGGGGGCGGGCCTCGTGAACCTCACCGGCAAGCACGTCGTGCTGCATGACATGTCGCTGCGCGACGGCATGCACCCCAAGCAGCACCAGATCACGCTGCAACAGATGGTCGACGTCGCCACCGGCCTCGACCAGGCCGGCGTGCCGCTGCTCGAGGTCACCCACGGGGACGGCCTGGGCGGCGCGTCGATCAACTATGGCTTCCCGCTGCACACGGACGAGGAGTACCTGCGCGCCGTGGTGCCGCGCATGAAGCGCGCCCGGGTCTCGGCGCTGCAGCTGCCGGGCATCGGCACGCTGGAGGATCTGCGCATGGCGGTCGACTGTGGCGTCGGCTGCGTGCGGGTGGCCACGCACTGCACCGAGGCCGACGTGTCGGCGCAGCACATCGGCATGGCGCGCAAGCTGGGCGTCGACACCGTCGGCTTCCTGATGATGGCGCACATGATCCCGCCCGAGGCGCTGCTGGCGCAGGCCAAGCTGATGGAGAGCTACGGCGCGCAGACCATCTACTGCACCGATTCGGCCGGCTACATGCTGCCCGACGACGTCACCGCGCGGATCGCGCTGCTGCGCGCCGAGCTGCGCCCGGAGACCGGGATCGGCTTTCACGGCCACCACAACATGGCGATGGGGATCGCGAACTCGCTGGCGGCCATCGAGGCCGGCGCGGTGCGCATCGATGGCTCGGCGGCCGGCCTGGGCGCCGGCGCGGGCAACACGCCGCTCGAGGTCATGGCCGCGGTGCTCGACCGCATGGGCGCGGTGACCGGGGTCGACCTGGCGCGCCTGATGGACGTCGCCGAGGACCTGGTGGTGCCCATGATGGACACCCCGATCCGCATCGATCGCGACGCCCTGACGCTGGGGTATGCAGGCGTGTACTCGTCGTTCCTGCTGTTCGCCAAGCGCGCCAGCGAGCGCTATGGCGTGCCCTCGCGCGACATCCTGGTCGAGATGGGGCGCCGGCGCACCGTCGGCGGCCAGGAGGATCTGATCGAGGACGTCGCGCTCGACCTGGCGCGGGCGCGCAAGGCCAAGCAGGGCTGATGCAGGCGTTTCGTGACGAGGTCCGGGCCTGGCTGGAGAGCGCGTGTCCGCCGTCGATGCGCACGCCCGCCAAGGAGAGCGAGGACGTCTGGGGCGGCCGCAAGCCGTGGTTCCCCAGCGAGGACGCCCGCCTGTGGATGCAGCGCGCCGCCGAGCGCGGCTTCACCGCGCCGACCTGGCCGCGCGCCTATGGCGGCGCCGGGCTGTCGCGCGACGAGGCGCGCGTGCTGGCCGAGGAGATGAAGCGGCTCGGCTGTCGCACCCCGCTCAAGAGCTTCGGCATCTGGATGCTGGGCCCGGTCCTGCTGGAATATGGCAGCGAGGCGCAGAAGCTGCAGTTTCTCCCCGGGATCGCGCGGGGTGACACGCGCTGGTGCCAGGGCTACAGCGAGCCCGGCGCGGGTTCGGACCTGGCCAGCCTGGCCACCCGCGCGGTGCGCGACGGCGATCACTATGTGGTCAGCGGCCAGAAGATCTGGACCTCGCACGCCGACAAGGCTGACTGGATGTTCTGCCTGGTGCGCACCGGCGCCGAGCAGCCCAAGCACGAGGGCATCAGCTTCGTCCTCATCGACATGCTGTCGCCTGGGATCTCGGTGCGCCCCATCGAGCTCATCTCCGGATCGTCGCCGTTCTGCGAGACCTTCCTCGACGAGGTGCGCGTCCCGGTGGCCAATCGCATCGGCCCCGAGGGCGGCGGCTGGACCATCGCCAAGAAGCTGCTCGAGCACGAGCGCGCGGCCATCTCGCAGCTGCGCGACTCGGCGTCGTCGGAGGAGGAGCCGCTGGAGCAGCTGGCGAAGCGCTATGTCGGCGTCGATGCCGACGGCGCGCTGGCGGATCCGGCGCTGCGTGATCGCATCACCCAGGCCAACATGGACTTCCTGTGCAACCAGCTGACCCTGCGCCGCTCGGCGGCGGCGACCCAGGCCGGGCATGGTCCGGGCGGCGAGGCGCTGATGCTCAAGCTGTACGCGACCGAGCTCAACAAGCGGCGCCGCGAGCTCAAGGTCGTGATCGAGGGCTTCCAGGGCCTGGGCTGGGAGGGCGACGGCTTCAGCGAACTCGAGCTGCGCCACACCCGCGAGTGGCTGCGCTCGCGCGCCAACTCGATCGAGGGCGGCTCCAGCGAGATCCAGCTCAACATCATCGCCAAGCGCGTGCTCGGGCTACCGGACTAGGTGGAGGAGGTACGGGGATGGGCTTCGTGTTGACCGAGGAACAGGAGGCCATCCGGCGCGCGGCCCGCGACCTCATGCGCGAGCGCGCCCCGGTGACCGAGCTGCGCCGCCTGCGCGACGGCAAGGACGCCGACGGCTACCTGAAGGCGGCCTGGCACGAGATGGCGGGGCTCGGCATGATCGGCATGGCCATCCCGGAGCGTTACGGCGGCGCCGGCCTGGGCTGGACCGAGCTGGGCCTGCTGCTGGAGGAGTCGGGGCGCACGCTGGCGGCCACGCCGCTGATGTCGACCGTGGTGCTGGGCGCCAGCGCGCTGCTGCTCGGCGGCACCGAGGCGCAGCGGCGCGAGCTCTTGATGGGCGTGTGCGAGGGCCGCACCCTGCTGGCGCTGGCCCACGAGGAGGGCACCCGGCACGCGCCGTATGGCATCGCGACCCGGGCCGAGCCCTGCGCGGGCGGCTGGCGTTTACAGGGTGACAAGTCATTTGTGCTGGATGGCCACGTCGCCGACACCCTGATCGTGGTCGCGCGCAGCAGCGGCGAGCGCGGCCGCGAGGGGCTGTCGCTGTTCCTGGTGCCGGCGCGCGCGCCCGGCGTCACGGTGACCCGGCTGGCGATGGTCGACTCGCGCAACGCCGCGCGGGTGCGTCTGGCCGGCGTCGAGGTCACCGAGGCCGCCCTGCTGGGCAGCCTGGGCAAGGGCGCCGACATCCTCGACCGGGTGCTCGACCGCGGCTCGATCGCCCTCAGCGCCGAGACGCTGGGCAGCCTGCAGGAGGCCTTCGAGCGCACCGTCGAGTACCTCAAGGTGCGCAAGCAGTTCGGCGTCCCCATCGGATCGTTCCAGGCCCTCAAGCACCGCGCCGCGCACCTCTTCTGCGAGGTCGAGCTGTCGCGCTCGATCGTCGCCGACGCCCTCGCCGCCCTCGACGAGGAGCGCGCCGAGGTCCCGCTGCTGGCCAGCGTCGCCAAGGCGCGCACCAGCGACGCCTTCCTGGCCATCGCCAACGAGGCCATCCAGATGCACGGCGGCATCGGCGTCACCGACGAGCTCGACATCGGCTTCTTCCTGAAGCGCGCCCGCGTCGCCGAGCAGACCCTGGGCAGCTCCAGCCACCACCGCGACCGCTTCGCCCGCCTGCGCGGTTACTGAGGGCCGGCCCGGCGCACGCCGGCCTGGCGCGCCGCCTGGGTCGCCAGCTCGACGATGAGGGCGCGCACGAAGGCGCTGGCCTCGTCGTCGTCGACCGCCAGCGGCCACAGCAGCTCGATGGCGGTGCTGGGCAGGGTGAAGGGCAGCCGGGTCATGGCGAGGTGGGGGTGAACCTGGCGGCTCTTGCGCGCCACCATGGTGGGCACCGTGGCCAGGAGGGTGCTGCCGCTGACCAGCGCGCCGATGTGCGTGAACGAGGCCACCGAGCAGCGCACCCTGCGCTGCTTCTGCATGACGTCCTCGACCACGCCGCGCAGATCGCCGTTGTAGGACACGATGACGTGGTCGGCCGCGAAGTAGGCCGCCTCGGTCAGCCGGCGCGGCAGCGGCAGGGTGCGCGGGTCATGCAGGCAGGTGAAGTCGCCCGAGAACAGCTCGCGGCGGCGCACGCTGGCGGGCAGCTCGTCGGCCACCGTCACCGCGGCGTCGACCTCGCCGGCCGCCAGCATGGCGCCCACGGTCCTGAACTGCACCGGCAGCACGATCACGCGCATGCGCGGCGCGCGCCGCCCGAGCTCGCTCAGCAGCGCCGGCAAGAGCCACATCTCGGCGGCGTCGGACAGCCCCAGGCGCACGGTGCGGTCGCTGCTGGCGGCCTCGAACGCGGCCGGCGCCAGCGCGGCGTCGACCAGCGCGCCGAGGTGGGTGCGCACGCGCCCGAGCAGGCGCTCGCCGCGGCTGGTCAGGGTCAGGCCGCGACCCTGGCGCGCGAACAGCGGCGCCCCCACCGCGGCGGTCAGCCGGCGCAGCGCGGCGCTGATGGCCGGCTGGGTCAGGTACAGGCGCGCCGCCGCCTGGGTCACGCTGCCGGCCTCGGCCACCACCGCGAACACCCGCAGCAGGTTGAGGTCGAGGTCCCGTCCATAACCTGTGTTCATGTGTCCCATATATCCTATTCACTCGATTGATGCACTGGCGGGGCCTATCTTGAGCGTCATCCAGGAGGCAGTCATGACCAGCAAGCCACGCACCTCGATCCGTCTCGGCAGCACCGGCCCCACCGTGTTCCCCCTCTCGCTCGGCTGCATGGGCATGTCGGGCATGTACGGCGCCTCCGACGAGGCCGAGTCGATCGCCACCATCCAGGCCGCCCTCGAGCGCGGCGTCACCCTGCTCGACACCGGCGACTTCTACGGCATGGGCCACAACGAGCTGCTCATCGGCCGCGCCATCAGGGGGCGCCGCGACCAGGCCCAGCTGTCGGTCAAGTTCGGCGCGCTGCGCGCCCCCGACGGCAGCTGGGTCGGGGTCGATAACCGCCCCGCCGCCATCAAGAACTTCCTCGCCTATACCCTGGTCCGCCTCGGCGTCGATCACATCGACATCTACCGGCCCGCGCGCCTCGATCCCGCGGTGCCCATCGAGGACACCATCGGTGCCGTCGCGGACCTGGTCAAGGCCGGCTACGTGCGCCACATCGGGCTCAGCGAGGTCGGCCCCGAGACCATCCGGCGCGCCGCCGCGGTGCACCCCATCGTCGACCTGCAGATCGAGTACTCGCTGCTCAGCCGCGGCCCCGAGGCCAAGATCTTCCCGGTGCTGGCCGAGCTGGGCATCGCGGTGACCGCGTATGGCGTGCTGTCACGCGGCCTGCTGACGCGCTCGCAGGCCACCGGCCCGAGCGACTTCCGCGCCTACCTGCCGCGCTTCAGCGGTGACAACGCCGCGCGCAACGCGGAGCTGGTCGCCAGCCTGGAGCAGCTGGCCAGCGCGCGCGGGGTGCGCCCCGCCCAGCTGGCCATCGCCTGGGCGCGCGCCAAGGGCGCCAGCATCGTGCCCGTCATCGGCGCCCGCAAGCGCAGCCAGCTCGACGAGGCCCTGGGCGCGCTCGAGCTCGAGCTCTCGCCCGACGAGGTGGCCCGCATCGAGCAGGCCATCCCGGCCAGCGCCGTGGCCGGCCCGCGCTACGCCGCGCCCCTGATGCAGCACCTCGACAGCGAGCGCTGACCTGCGCGAGAGAAATTCAGGTGCAAATTTTGCGCGATTTCGGGGAGACTCGAGACCTGGCTGACGTACCAGGAAAACATCGAGGTTTCCCATGGATAGATACGGGAAGGTCGTCCAGCTCACGCCCACTGGCAGCGCCCCCAGCGTCGAGGCCCGCTCTCCGGGCCGTTCGTCGGGGACGGCCGGGCTGGTGCAGCGCAAGCGCGCACCGGGGTCGGCGGTCCAGATGCTGCGCGATCCGGTGCAGCTGACGCCGGCCGGTGCCGCGGGTGGTGGCGCAGCCGCCGGCGCGCGGGCCCCCAAGGGCCAGACCGGCGGCAACCTCGGTGGCGCGGTCGACGCCAAGGCGCGCCAGATCCTGGCCGCCGCGCAGGCCGCCGCGGCCAGTGACCCCAGCGCCGCGCCTCCCAGCGCCGCAGGCCCCGGCGCGGACGCCAGCGGCGGAGCCCCGGTGCAGCGCATGGTGCAGTTCGAGGGCGACGGTGGTGACGTGGCGTCCACCGACGTCATCCACAGCGCCGCCGAGCACGGCATCTCCGGTGGTGGCGGCAGCCTGCCGCACGCCGACAAGATCCAGGCCTCTTTCGGCGCCGACTTCGACGTGTCGGGCATCTCGGCCCACGTTGGCGGCGCCGCCGCCGAGGCCTGCGACACCATGGGCGCCTCGGCCTACGCCACCGGCGACCATGTGGCCTTCGGCGCCACACCCGATCTGCATACCGCGGCGCACGAGGCTGCGCACGTCGTGCAGCAGAAGCACGGCGTGCAGCTCTACGGCGGCGTCGGCGAGGTCGGCGACACCTACGAGCGCCACGCCGACGCGGTCGCCGATCGCGTCGTCGCGGGCGAGTCCGCCGCCGACCTCCTGAGCAGCTTCACCGGCGGCGGTGGCGGCGGCGTGCAGCAGAAGAAGGTGCAGCTCAGCGCCACCACGGGCGCCACCGGCGGCGGCGGCGGTGAGACCGCGGCGGTGACCGGCACTGCGCCGACCGGCGGCGGCGGCACCGGCGGCACCGGCGGCGCCACCCACGTCGATCACTACAAGGTCGAGCTCAAGGCCTGGATCCCGCATCGCCAGGTGGTCGACCCCGAGGAGCCGCTGCGCGCCAGCGACTGGCTCGACACCCTGACCAGCATCGCCGGCCACGGACCTGCCAGCCTGCAGTACGAGTACCACTCGCACTACGGCGGCGATAACCACACCGGCTATGACGGCACCTCGCGAGCGCAGGCCAGCATCGAGTTCGACTGGGACGGCACCACCATCTCGGGCTTCCGCATGAGCACGCCTACCGGGGCCTCGCCCAGCCATCGCCACTACAACTATCGCGCCTGGGTCGAGACGCTGTGGGGCGCTGGGCCTGACTTCGAGATCGCGTCGGGCTCCGACACCGACACCGGCCCGGCGGGCGGCGGCTGCTCGGGTCGCGCCGCTGGCACCAACGGCCACTTGACCATCGCCGCGCCCAACCTGATGACCATGGGGCCGGCCCCGGACATCAACTCCGACCTCGACTTCTTCCTCGCCGGGTCGACCATGAACCTGGTCTGGCTGACCGACCTGTTCCCCAGCCACGGCTACCGGGTCTACAAGAACGGCGCCGCCATCAAGACCCAGGTCGTCAACGACGCCTCGGGCGTCAACGCCGAGGGCGTCGCGGGCGCCGTCAACCTCGGCACCCGGCTGATCTCGCAGACCAACGTCGGCATCGGCACCGCGCCGTAGCTGCGCCCCTGCCCGCGCTGCCCCGCCCGCGGCTCAGCGCGGGCGCGGGTAGGCCTGCTCCAGCCCGCGCTGCATCTCGATCGCTGCCTGGGTGAAGAACTCGGCCATCTCTGCCGGCTTGAAGCTGCGTGACGCCGCCTCGTCGGCCAGCGTGTTGAAGTCCTGCTCGACCTCCAGCAGCGTCGGCACCGCGATCCCCACCGCGATCCCTGCGGCGGAGCGCAGCCGCGTGTTGGCGATGAAGCGCCCGCCCAGCGGCACCCGCTTGTGCACGTGCAGCTCGAAGCTCTGCGCGGCGTCGAGCAGGCCGTCCTGCAGCGCGGCCCGGCCGAAGTGGCGGGCCAGGAACAGGCTGGGCGACTCGTGCTGGCCGACCCGGCGCGTGATGGCCGCGAGGCGCCCGACCCGCGCCCCCGCGAAGCCGCAGAACTCGGCGAGAAACGGCCCGGCGGCAGCGAAGAAGTCCGCCATCGCGATCTCCGGCGCCGCCGCCTCGGGACGCACCCAGTACAGATCGATGCGCGGCCCCGAGATCTCGCAGCGCCACATGGTCGACCGGCTGAGCAGCGCGACGCGGACGCCCTCGGCGGCCGGGACGATCACGGGCTCGGCGTCGAAGCGCCCCGCCCACGCGGGCAGCAGCTCGCGCATGAAGCGCGCGACCGCGAACTGGTGCCCCGGGGTGTAGGCCGAGGCCTGGCAGGATGCGAGCGCGAGGTCGGTGTGAGTCAGCAGCCGCATGGGGCCACTGTATCGCGAGGTGATGGCTAGAGTCGCTCGATGATGGTGACGTTGGCCTGACCGCCGCCCTCGCACATGGTCTGCAGGCCGTAGCGACCGCCGGTGCGCTCCAGCTCACCGAGCAGGCTGGTCATCAGGCGCGCGCCAGTGGCGCCCAGCGGATGGCCCAGGGCGATGGCGCCGCCGTTGGGGTTGGTGCGCGCGGGGTCGGCGCCGGTGTCCTTGAGCCAGGCCAGGACGACGGAGGCGAAGGCCTCGTTGATCTCGACCGCCGCGATGTCGCCGATCTTCATGCCGGCCTTGGCGAGTGCGTAGGCCGTGGCCGGGATGGGCGCGGCCAGCATCATGATGGGATCGGCGCCGCGCACGCTCATGTGGTGGATGCGCGCGCGCGGCTTCAGGTTGTGGGTCTTGACCGCGCGCTCGCTGGCGATGAGCAGCGCGGCGGCGCCGTCGGAGATCTGGCTCGACACCCCGGCGGTCAGGCGGCCGCCCTCCTCCAGGGTCTTCAGGGTCGCCATCTTCTCCAGCGTGGTGTCGCGGCGCGGGCCCTCGTCGGTGCTGACGCCCTCGAGCGGGGCGATCTCCTTCACGAAGCGGCCCTCGTCGATGGCGCGGGTGGCGCGCTGGTGGCTGCCCAGCGCCCACTCCTCCATGTCCCGGCGCGACAGCTCCCAGCGCTTGGCGATCATCTCGGCGCCGCGGAACTGCGACACCGCCTGGTCGCCGTAGCGCGCCAGCCAGCCGCGCCCGCTGGTGAACGGGCCCACGGTGATGCCGATGGCGTGGGCCGCGGTCCACGCGGTGCCGATGGGCACCATGCTCATGTTCTGCACCCCGCCGGCGACCACCAGGTCCTGGGTGCCCGACATCACGCCCTGGGCCGCGAAGTGCACCGCCTGCTGCGACGAGCCGCACTGGCGATCGATGGTGACGCCCGGGATCTCCTCGGGCAACCCGGCGGCCAGCCAGGCGGTGCGCGCGATACAGCCGGCGTTGGGGCCGACCGCGTCGACACAGCCGAAGACCACGTCCTCGACCGCCAGTGGATCGATCCCGGTGCGCTCGATCAGCGCCTTCATCACGTGGGCGCCGATGTCGGCGGGGTGGAGCTTGCTGAGACCGCCGTTGCGCTTGCCGACCGGGGTGCGGACCGCGTCAATGATGAATGCTTCGGCCATCGTCGTTGTTCTCCTCTAGTTGCAACGCGGTTGCGACACGGGCGCGGTGCCAGGCGCTGTCGCCATGGCTGCGCGCCAGCGCCCAGCTCCGCTTCATCCACAGGTGCAGGTCGTACTCGAAGGCATAGCCGATGGCGCCGTGGCACTGCAGCGCCTTGGCGGCGGCGAGCTCGGCGGCGTCCGAGGCCATCGCCTTGGCGGCCGACACGTGCAGCGCGCGCTCGACGTCGCCGCGGGCGACCGAGTCGGCGGCGCGGTAGACCATGGGCGCGGCGAACTCCAGCGCCATCACGGCATCGGCCAGGTGGTGCTTGACGGCCTGGAACGAGCCGATCGGGCGCTCGAACTGCTTGCGCACCTTGACGTACTCGACCGTCAGCTCGAGCATGCGCCGGCCCAGGCCGATGAGCTGCGCGGCGGCGGCCAGCGCGGCGCGGTCGAACGCTGCCGACATCGCGGCCACCGCAGGGACACCCTCGGCGACCTTGCTGTCGTCACGCAGCGGGCCACCGGCCAGCCGCGCGATGCGGCGTGCGCCATCGACCGACTTCTCGACCGTCCAGGTCGGGCCAGCGCCAGCGCCGGCGCCAGCGCCCGCGCGCGGCAGCGCGTGCAGCGCCTCGTCGCGCACCACCAGCACCAGGTCGGCCGCGGCGGCGCCATCGACCAGCGCCTGCCCCTCGTGCGCCACCACCACGGTGGCGCGACCGGCCGCCGCGTCAGGTAGCCAGCGCTCGGCCAGCGCGCCACCGAGATCACGCAGCAGCGGCACCGCCACCGCCGCCGTCTCGGCCACCGGCCCGGGCACCGCCGCCCGCCCCAGCTCCTCCAGCGCCAGCACCAGGTCGACCTCGCCGAGGCCGAGACCGCCGTGCGCCTCGGGCGCCAGCATGCCGGTGATGCCCATCTCGCCCAGGCGCGCCGTCAGCCCGGGCACCAGCCCGTCGGGCGCGTCCCACGCCGCGCGCACCCGCGCGGGCGGACATTCGCGCTCCAGCAGCGCGCGCAGCGTGCGCGCCAGCTCGCGCTGCTCTTCCGAGAAAGCAAAGCGCACTCAGCGGGTCCTCTGCCCCGGGCACAGGGCCCGGTGTCCGGTCTGGCTCGCCATCAAGTCCCCTTGGGCAGGCCGAGCAGCCGCTCGGCCACGACGTTGCGCTGGATCTCGTTGGTGCCGGCATAGATCGGGCCCGCCAGCGCGAACTGGAAGCCCTTCATCCAGGCCGCGTCGGGCCCCGACTCCAGCTCGGCCTCGGGCCCCAGCAGCTCCAGCGCGGCCTCGTGCAGGCGCACATCCAGCTCCGACCAGAAGATCTTGTTGAGGCTCGACTCCGGCCCGGCGGCGCCGCCGGCGCTGAGCTTGGTCACCGTCTGCAGCGTGAACAGCCGGTAGGCCTCGGCGTCCATCCAGGCCCGCACCACGTCGTCACGCAGCCCCGGCCGTGCGCCTGCGCCACGCCGGCGCCACAGCTCGGCCAGCCGGTTGGCGGCGGCCACGAAGCGCCCCGGGCTGCGCAGGGTCAGGCCGCGCTCCGAGCTGGCGGTGGCCATGGCCACGTTCCAGCCCTTGCCGACCGGCCCCAGCACGTCGCGATCGGGCACGAAGGCATCCTCCAGGAAGACCTCGGCGAAGCCGGCGTCGCCGTCGAGCCGCCCCACCGGTCGCACCGTGACCCCGGGCGCGTCGAGCGGCACCAGGAAGTAGGTCAGGCCACGATGGCGCTCGGCCGCCGGATCGCTGCGGAACAGGCCGAACATCCAGTCGCAGAAGGCGCCGCGCGTGCACCAGGTCTTCTGCCCGGTCAGCTTCCAGCCGCCGCGCTCCTCGTCGCGCACGGCGCGGCTCTGGATGCCGGCCAGATCGCTGCCGGCGTTGGGCTCCGACCAGCCCTGCGCCCACAGCTCGTCGGCGGCCGCCATGCGCGGCAGGATGCGGTCCTTCTGCTCCTGGGTGCCGAACTCGAACAGCGTGGGCGCGAGCAGGAAGATCCCGTTCTGGCTGACCCGCTGCGGGGCGCCGGCGCGGTAGTACTCCTCCTCGAAGATCAGCCACTCCATCAGGCTGGCCTCGCGGCCGCCATAGGCGCGCGGCCACGACACCACCGCGAAGCGCGCCTCGTGCAGGCGCTTCTCCCACTGCTTGTGCAGCGCGAAGCCCTCGGCGGTGTCGCCCGAGGGCAGCGGGCGCCGCGGCACGTTCTCGCTGAGCCACGCGCGCACCTCGGCCTGGAAGGCGCGCTCGCGCTCCGACAGCTCGAGGTCCACTACTTCAGCCCCTTGGCCATGCTCTTGGCGTCCTGGCCGGCGAGGTGGTCCTCCGAGGTCAGCGAGTTGTGCGCGTGCGCGAGCTGGTGCAGGCCATAGGCGGCGTCCATGCTGTCGCGCAGCCCCATGCGATCCTCGGCCTGATTCACGGCCTTCTTGGTCAGCGCCAGCGCGAAGCGCGGCATCTCGCCGATGCGCCTGGCCAGCGCCAGCGTCTCCGCCGCCAGCGCATCACGCGCGACGACCCGGTTGACCATGCCGATCTCACGCGCCCGGGCGGCGTCGATCTTCTCACCCAGGAAAAGGAACTCCTTGGCCAGCCGCGGCGACATCGCGAACGGGTGCGCGAAGTACTCCACGCCGGGGATGCCCATCTTGACCACCGGGTCGGCGAAGAAGGCGTCGTCGGCCGCGATGATGAGGTCGCAGGCCCAGGCCAGCATCAGGCCGCCCGCGATGCAGGCGCCCTGGATCGACGCGATGGTCGGCTTGGGCAGCTCGCGCCAGCGCCGGCACATGCCGAGGTACAGCTCCTGCTCGCGCACGTAGATGTTCTCGCTGCCGGCCTTGCCCTCGTGGTTCCAGAACTGCGTGGCCACGCGCGGGAAGTCGCGGTGGATGTCGCGGCCCGGGGTGCCGATGTCGTGGCCGGCCGAGAAGTGCTTGCCCTCGCCGGCCAGGATGACGACGCGGACCTCGTCGTCCTGCATCGCGCGCGTGAAGGCGGCGTCCAGCGCCAGCGTCATCCGCGCGTTCTGGGCGTTGCGATACTGCGGGCGGTTCATGGTCACGATGGCGACCGCGCCGTCGCGCGCATAGCGCACCACGTCGGCGTCCACCTCGGGCGCCGCCGCCGGGGTCTCAGGCGCTCCGCTCATGCTCCAGCCTCCTCGGTGCCAGGCGCGCGAGAGTCGCCTCGGCCTGCGTGACGATGCGCGAGATCAGCTCCGCGACTGTTGGCAGGTCGTCAATCACGCCGACGCCCTGCCCGGTCGGCAGGATGCCGACCTCGGCGCGGCCCTCGACCATCGAGGCCCGCGTCATCATGGGCGCGTTGGCCGCCATCGCGAGCTGGCTCCAGGTCAGCTCCTGGTTCTGCTTCATGGCCAGCCCCTCGCGCGCGAGATCGAACAGCGAGGTCCGGGTCAGCTTGCGGAAGGCCAGCGCGTGGCGCAGCGCGCGCACCGGGGCGCCGAGGCCTGCGCGCTCCAGCCGCTCGATGATGGGGGTGCGCACCACACGCTGCGGGTAGCCGTCGATGCTGCGCGTGACCACGGTGCCGTTGACGTCCGTCTGCAGGTAGATCTGCTTGATGGCGTCGGGCACCGGGCTCTCCTGCGTGAGCAGGAAGCGGGTGCCCATGGCGATCCCCGCCGCGCCCCAGGCCAGCGCCGCGACCAGGCCGCGCCCGTCGGTGAAGCCGCCGGCGCCCAGCACCGGGATGCGCACCGCGTCGACCACCTGCGGGATCAGCAGCGAGGTCGGCACCGAGCCGGTGTGGCCGCCGCCCTCGTGGCCCTGCGCGATGACGGCGTCGACGCCCCAGGCCGCGACCTTCTCGGCGTGGCGCCGCGCCCCGATGGTCGGCATGGTGACGATGCCGGCGTCCTTGAGCCGCGTGATGACCGCCTTCGACGGCGCCTGCGCGAAGCTGGCCAGGCGCACCCGCGCGGCGATCAGCAGATCGACGCGGCGCTCGATGTCGGGCTGGTCGGCGCGCAGGTTGACGCCGAACGGCGCCGTGGTGCGCGCACGCACGTCGGCGATGGCGGCCTCCAGCTCGGTGAAGGTCATGGTCGCCGAGGCCAGGATGCCGAAGGCGCCGGCGGCGCTGGTGGCCGCGGTCAGGCGCGGCCCCGAGACCCAGCCCATGCCTGTCTGCACGATGGGGTAGCGCACCCCGACCAGGTCGCAGAACGCGGTGTGCAGGCCGCTCACTTGAGCTCCGCCTTGCGGGTGCCGCGCGGGTCGAGGACCTCGCGGATGAGGCGCAGCTCGTCGGCCGTTGGCGCCCGCGTGGTCGGCGCGTCGGCAGGAATCGTCAGCGCGAAGCCGGTGGCGGCCTGCACCGCCTCGGCCGTGACGCCCGGGTGCAGCGAGCGCACGCGCATCGAGTGGTCCGGGGTCTCGAAGTCGAACACGCCGAGGTTCGACACCACGCGGCGCAGCTCGTGGAAGCGCGCCGCCGGCCCCAGCGCCGCGGCGCGGTCGTAGCCCAGGCCGGAGACGACGTCGCAGCGCGCCACGAAGGTGCGCAGCGAGTGCGCCGGCACCCAGTAGCTGGTGGGGTGGTTGATGGTGTTGCCGGGTGCGCCGCGCATGCCGAGCAGCTGCGACTTCGGCTTGCGCGGGTCACCGATGCTGGCGATGTTCTGGTTGCCGAAGCGATCGATCTGCGCCGCGCCCATCATCACGTGGCGGCGCCCCGACCACACCAGGTCGAAGATCGACCGGTACGGCATGTAGCCCTCGGGGCTGCCGTCGGCCGTCACCAGGGTGGCCACGCCGTCGGTCATCAGGAGGTCGGGCGCGAACGTGGCGCGCGCCAGCCGGGCCCCCAGGGCGGGGATGACGCCGATGGGGCTGGCCAGGATCTCGCCATCGCCGCGCCAGGCCTCGGCGCAGGCGACCACGCACAGCTCGTCGAGCGTCGGGTCGGACATGGCCACGGCCGTGGCGCTCACGTGCGCACCTCGGCACGCGCGGCCAGCCGGCGCGCATACTCGGCGGCGTCACACTCCAGCCAGCGGGTGCGGAACTCGGCCCAGCGCGCGGCGTCCACCGCGGCGGCCGCGTACTCCTTCTGAAACGCTTCATCGCGTGGGTAATCAGGTTCACACGATGTGAAGTGCGCGCCGCCGGGCGCCTCCACCACGCCGTCCACCAGCAAGCGCGACAGCTTCAGCGTGTGTACCGAGCCGGCCGCCGACAGCTCGGCGGTCTCGACCACGCGCTCGCACGAGACGAAGCGCCGCTTCGCCGCGGCGCAGAACAGGTCGTCGAAGTACAGGTCGGGCCCCAGGAACTGCGTGTTGCCCGCCGCGTCGGCCCGGTTCATGTGCACCAGCGCGACGTCCAGCGGCAGCGCCGGCATCGCCAGCAGGGTGTCGTCGCCATACGGGGATGCCACCGTCTTCAGCTGCGGGTTCAGCGTCATGATGTCCGACCCCAGCCCGGCGCGCGTGGGCAGGAAGGGCAGGCGCAGCGCCGCCGCATACAGCCCCCACTGCAGCATGCCCTCGTCGAGCTCCATGACCTCGACGCTGCCGGCCTGGCGCGCGGCGCGGAAGTGCGGCTCCAGCGGGATCGAGTCCAGCGACACGAAGCCGTAGATCACCTTCTTGACCTTGCCCGCCGCGCAAAGCAGGCCGACGTCGGCGCCGCCATAGGACACGATGGTGAGATCGCGCAACTGCGAGCGCAGGATGGCGCGCACCAGCTGCATGGGCTTGCGGCGCGAACCCCAGCCGCCGATGCCGATGGTCATGCCGTCACGCAGCTCGGCGATGACGTCTGCCTCGGTGATGCGCTTGTCCTTCATGGGCGTCCGGGTCTGCTCACTTGTCGAAGCGGGCGTCGCGGCCTTCCACGAAGGCGGCGCGCGCCTCGTGCGAGACGCCCGAGAGGTTGAGCTCGAAGGTGTAGCCCTGCTCGTAGCGATAGCTGCGCTTGACGTCGATGGGATCGATGCCGTTCAAGCAGTCCTTGGCGGCGCGCATCACGGTCGGGCTCTTGGCGGCGATCTGGGCCGCGACCTCGCGGGCGCGGGCGCGCAGCTCGGCGCGGTCGACCACGGCCAGCACGGCGCCGTGGTGGTGCAGCTCGGCGGCGGTGGCCTTGGCGCCGGTGAAGACCATGGCGCGCAGCTTGTGCGGCGGCACCATGCGGCTGAGGTGGGTGGCGCCGCCCAGCGCGCCGCGATCGACCTCGGGCAGGCCGAAGGTGGCGTCGGTCGAGGCGATGATGATGTCGGCGTTGCCGACCAGGCCGATGCCGCCGCCCAGGCAGTGGCCCTGCACCGCGGCGATGACCGGGACCGGGCACTCGTAGACCGCGGCGAAGGCGGCCGCGCAGCCCCGGTTGACGCCCAGCAGCGCGCTGTGGTCTCCCGGCGGAGCCTTGGCCAGCTCCTTGATGTCGACGCCGGCGTTCCAGCCCTTGCCCTCGGCGGCCAGGATGACGACGCGCACCGCGGGGTCCTCGCCGAGGCGGCGCAGCAGCGCGGCCAGGTCGAACCAGCCCTGCACCGGCAGCGCGTTGACCGGCGGGTGGTCCATCACCACCTCGGCGATTCCATCGGTGATCTGGTGCGAGATCGGCATGGACACCCGGACTAGAACATGTTTCACTTTTCATGTCCAGCGCGAACGATGACGCAATCCGCCACCACGACCCCGGCCATGCTCGCGGCCAGCGCCGCCGAGTTCGGCGCGCGTCCCGCGCTGCTCGACGGCGACGTCCAGCTGACCTACGCCGGCCTGGCCGCGGCGGTGCGCGAGGCCACCCGCGCGCTGATCGCGACCGGCGTGGCGCCCGGCGACCGGGTCGCCATCTGGGCGCCCAACCAGTGGGAGTGGGTGGTCGCGGCCCTGGCCGCGCACGAGGCCGGCGCCGCCCTGGTGCCCATCTCGACCCGCTTCAAGGGCCACGAGGCCGGCGATCTGCTGGCGCGCAGCGGGGCGCGGGCGCTGTTCACGGTGCGCGGCTTCCTGGGCACCGATTACCCCGATCTGCTGGAGGCGGCTGGCGCGCCGCTGCCGCCGACGACCATCGTCATGCGCGGCACGCCCAGCGACGGCACCCTGAGCTGGCAGCGCTTCATCGCGGGCGGCGCCGCCGTGGCCGACAGCGTCGCGGCCGCGCGCGCCGCCGCGGTGCGTCCCGAGGATCTCAGCGACATCATCTACACCTCGGGCACCACCGGGCGGGCCAAGGGCGTCATGTGCACGCACGCCCAGTCGGTGCGCGTGTTCCGGGTCTGGGCCGACACCGTGGGCCTCGGCGCCGACGACCGCTACCTCGTGGTGGCGCCCTTCTTCCACACCTTCGGCTACAAGGCGGGCTTCCTGGCCGGCCTGATGACCGGCTGCGCGGTGCTGCCGCAGGCGGTGTTCGACGCCGGCGCCGTGCTGGCGCGCATCGCCGCCGAGCGCATCACCGTGCTGCCCGGGCCGCCCACGCTGTACCAGTCGCTGCTGGCGCACCCCGAGCGCGCCCAGCACGATCTCGGCTCGCTGCGGCTGGCCGTGACCGGCGCCGCCGTGGTCCCGGTCGAGCTGGTGCACCGCATGCGCGACGACCTCGGCTTCGACACCGTGCTGACCGCCTACGGCCTGACCGAGAGCACCGGCGTGGTCACCATGTGCCGCCCCGGCGACGACGCCGACACCATCGCGACGACCTCGGGGCGCGCCATCGCCGAGGTCGAGGTGCACGTGGTCGACGACGCCGGGGTCGAGGTCGCGCGCGGGCAGCCCGGCGAGGTCTGGGTGCGCGGCTACAACGTGATGGCCGGCTACCTCGACGATCCCGCCGAGACCGCGGCCGCCATCGGCGACGGCTGGCTGCGCACCGGCGACATCGGGGTGATGGACGCGCGTGGCTATCTGCGCATCACCGATCGCAAGAAGGACATGTTCATCGTGGGCGGCTTCAACGCCTACCCGGCCGAGATCGAGGCCGCGCTGCGCGCCCACCCGGCCATCGCGGAGGTCGCCGTGGTCGGCGCGCCCGACGAGCGGCTCGGCGAGATCGGGGTCGCCTTCGTGGTGGCGCGGGGCGGCCTGGTGGCCGAGCCGGCCGAGATCATCGAGTGGAGCCGCGCGCGCATGGCCAACTACAAGGTGCCGCGCAGGGTCGAAGTGGTGAACGCGCTGCCGGTGAACGCCAGCGGCAAGGTGCTCAAGTTCGAGCTGAGGAAGATGGCATGTGGCTCTCGGTCGTGACGTTCCGCTTCAAGAGTGACGACATCGCGGCCGAGGAGGCCAACTACTTCGAGAACCACCTCGGGGTGGCGCGCACCTTGCCAGGGCTCCGCCACTACTTCGCCGGCAAGCTGCGCACCACGCGCAAGCTGGCGCCGACGCGGTATCGCGCAGGCATCATCACCTTCGACGATGGCATGGCGGCCGGCAGCGCCCTGATGCAGGGGCCGCTCGGGGCGGCCCTGATGGCCGACACCGCGGCGCACATGAGCAAGCTCGACAACCGCGTCGGCAACGTCGATGTCGTGGTGCCGCCGCCCACCGGCGCCGGGCGCGACTGCTTCGTGCTGACCGCGAGCTTCGGCGTGCGCGACGAGGGCCGCTACCGCGAGAAGCACGTCGGCCTGGCGCGCCGGCTGCCCGGCCTGCGCGGCTATCTGGCCAGCCCGGGGCTGGCGCTGCTGGTGTTCGACGACTACGAGGCCATGCGCACGGCGTATCGCTCGCCGGTGGGGCAGGAGGTCAACGCCAGCGCGGCCGCCGAGCTGACCGACCTGCGCCTGAACTACGTGGATGCCCGCACCGAGGTTTGACGCCATTGGGCGCGCCGAGGCGGAGCTTCTGGCCCCGGGCGCGCCGTTCGAGCTGGAGTGGGCCGAGGTCCTCGGCGAGCGCATGCAGGTCTTCAAGCGCCGGCCGCGCTCGCTGGGCGCGCTGCTGGCGGGCGCGCGCAGCTTCGGCGCCGCCGAGGCGCTGGTGTTCACCGGCGCCGCCGGGCCCGGGCCGCGGCTGACGTTCGACGAGCTGCTGGCGCGCGTGGCCAGCGTGGCGGCGGCGCTGCAGGCGCGCGGGATCGGGCGGGGCGATCGCGTCGCGCTGCTGGCGGCCAACTGTGCCGAGTGGATCGTGACCTTCTGGGCCACCGTCAGCCTGGGGGCGGTCGCGGTCGGCCTCAACGCCTGGTGGGCGGCGCCCGAGATCGCGCACGCGCTGGCCGACGCCGAGCCCAAGCTGCTGGTGTGCGACCTGCGCCGTGCCGAGCGGCTGGGCGGCACCACCGTGCCGACCATCGTCATCGAGCGCGACTTCAGCCCGCTATGGCGCGCGCGCGGCGAGGCGCTGCCCGCGGTCGACGTCGCCGAGGACGATCCCGCGCTGATCCTCTACACCAGCGGCACCACCGGGCGCAGCAAGGGGGCGCTGCAGTCGCACCGCAACCTGCTGGCCCTGGTGGGCTGCAACTTCTTCCACGGCACGCGCATGCGCATGGCCGCGCCGCCGCCTGCCGACGCGCCGCCGCCGACGGTGCTGGTGACGAGTCCGCTGTTCCACGTCTCGGGGCTGCACAACGCCGCGGTGATCTGCCTGGCCGGGGGCATCCGCTCGGTGTGGCTGACCGGCCGCTTCGACGCCGCGCACGCGCTGGCCACCATCGAGGCCGAGCGCGTCACCAGCTGGGGCTACACCCAGACCCTGCTGCACCGGCTGCTCGAGCACGCCGAGGTGGCGCCGCGCGATCTGTCCTCGCTGCGCCAGCTCGGCGGCGGCGGCTCGCCCATCCCGCCCGCGCTGCAGGAGCGCGCCCGCGCCGTCCTCCCGGGCGCGCGCACCACCCTCGGCGTCGGCTACGGCCAGACCGAGTGCGCATCACTCGCGACCCTCAACCCCGGCGAGGAGCTGCTGGCCTTCCCGCGCTCCGTCGGTCGCCCGCTGCCCACCGTCGAGCTCGAGATCCGCGACCCCGACGGCCGCGCCCTGCCCGACGGCGAGGACGGCGAGGTCACCGTGCGCAGCCCCCTGGTGATGCTGGAGTACTGGCGCAACCCGGCCGCCACCGCCGAGGTCCTCGGCCCCGGCCGCTGGCTGCGCACCGGCGACGTCGGCCACCTGCGTGACGGCCGCCTGACCCTGACCGCCCGCAAGCGCGACGTCATCCTGCGCGGCGGCGAGAACGTCTACCCCGCCGAGATCGAGCAGCGCCTGTCCGAACACCCCGACATCGCCGAGGCCGCCGTGATCGGCGTCGCCCACGAGTCCCTGGGCCAGGAGGTCAAGGCCGTGGTGGTCGCTCGCGCCGGAAAGCAGCTGGATCCCGCGGCGCTGGCGGAGTTCGTACGGGCCGGGCTGGCCGACTTCAAGGTGCCCGCACACTGGGAGGTGCGGACCGCGCCGCTGCCGCGCAACGCGGTCGGCAAGATCCTCAAACACGAGCTCGACGGTACTGGATCGGTGATTCCCGAGTAGAAGTCACCCTGCGGCGAACTCCCCAAAGCCGTCCTGCACCTGCAGGAAGCGCTGCATCAGCTCGATGGTCTGGTCGGGGGTCTCGATGATGGGCATGTGGCCGCACTCGGCGATGATGGCGAGCTGGCCGCGCGGGAAGCGGGCGGCGGCGGCGCGCACCTTGCTGAGCGGCACCAGGCGATCGCGTTCGCCCCATATGAGCAGGGTCGGCACCGCCACCTCGGGCGCGCCGTCGTGCACCGTGGGCTGCAGGAGGTCGGGCATCAGCTCGTGCGCGACCTTGCACAGCTCGCCCAGCAGGGGCTCGCGTGGGCGGCCCATGGCGCCGCGGCGGAAGGCCCGGGTGTTCGCGTTCTCGGTGTGGAAGACGCGCGCCAGCAGCTTCATCGACGACGGGCCCAGGATGCGGCGCAGCACCGCGGGATGGAACAGCACGCGGGCGCCCAGGCGCAGCAGCGCATGGTAGCTGCGCAGGCCGGCCGAGTTGATGAGGACCAGGCGGTCGACCTTGGCGGGCACGCACAGCGCGACCTCGGCGGCGACCTGACCGCCCGCTGAGTGGCCGACCAGGGTGGCGCGCTCGATGCCGAGGCCGCGCATGACCTCCATCACGGCGCGGGCGTGGCGCGCCAGCGACTGGCGGCCGTGCTTGTCGGAGCGGCCACAGCCGGGCAGATCGATGCCAATGACGCGAAAGTGGCGCGCGAACACCGGGGCCAGGTGCTCGAAGTGTGTGAGGTCGCCACCGAGGCCGTGGATGAAGATCATGGCCGGGCCGCGGCCGTGCTCGAAGTAGGCCACATGGCCGACCTCGGTGTTCAGCGTGCGGGTGGGATACGGGAACGTCGGCGAGCAGCGTGGGCGCTCGAGGTCGCCGGGGGCCACACGGCCACCTGGCGCACGGGCGTCACGCGCGTCGCGCGCCTCACGCGCCATAGGGCGGCACCACCGCACGAGCCTGCGCCAGCAGCCCTCGCACCGCCCCGCCCAGCTCCGCCGCCTCCCAGCGTGCGCCCTTGTCGACCGTCGGCCCCTCGGCCCAGCCCTCGGCGACGCCCAGCTTGCCGCCCGCGATCTCGAACACGCGCCCGGTGACGCCCTCGGAGTCGGCGCTGGCCAGCCAGGCCACCAGCGGCGCGATGTTCTCGGGCGCCATGGCGTCGAAGCCGCTCTCGGGCGCCTTCATCATCTCGGCGAACACCGTCTCGGTCATGCGCGTGCGCGCCGCCGGCGCGATGGCGTTCGCGGTCACGCCATAGCGGCCGAGCTCGACGGCCTCGACCAGCGTCAGCGCCGCGATCCCCGCCTTCGCGGCCGAATAGGCGGCCTGCCCGACGCTGCCGCGCAGACCGGCGCCGCTGGAGGTGTTGATGACGCGCCCGCCGACGGGGCCGCCGGCCTTGGCGCGCGTGCGCCAGTGCGCGGCGGCGTGCCGCGTCGGCGCGAAGTGGCCCTTGAGGTGGACGCGGATGACGGCGTCCCAGTCCTGCTCCTCGGCCGACACCAGCATGCGGTCGCGCACGAAGCCGGCGTTGTTGACCAGCACGTCGAGGCGACCCCAGGTGTCGACCGCGCGCGCGATCAGCGCGCCCGCGCCGGCCCAGTCGGCGATGTCGTCGTGGCTGGCGACGGCCTCGCCGCCGAGGCCACGGATCAGCTCGACCACGTCGTCGGCCGGCGACTGCGAGCCGCCCTGCCCGTCCAGCGCGACGCCGATGTCGTTGACCACCACGCGCGCGCCCTGGCGCGCCAGCTCCAGCGCGTGGGCCCGGCCGATCCCGCGCCCGGCGCCGGTCACGATGGCGACGCGACCGTCACAGATCTTGCTCATTGCTTCCTCATCCGTGGCAAACTGGGCCGAACTAGAACATGTTTCACTCGCCCTGTCCACAGGAGGACGCCTTGGCGAACCCGCAACAAGAGGGCACGGAGATGGCTGGCAAGGTGGTTGTGGTGACCGGCGGCACCAAGGGGATCGGCCGGGCCATCGCCACGCGCTTCCTGGAGCTCGGCGCCGAGGTGGTCATCTGCGCGCGCAAGGCGCCCGAGATCGCGGTCAGCGTCGGCGCCGGCGCCGACGCCCGCGACGCCCACTTCGTCGCCGCCGACGTGCGCGAACCCGACCAGGCCGCCCGCGTCATCGACGAGGCCGTGGCCAGGCACGGCCGCCTCGACCTGCTCGTCAACAACGCCGGCGGCTCACCGCCCGCCGACGCCGCCACCGCGTCGCCGCGCTTCTCGGCGGCCATCATCGGCCTCAACCTGCTGGCGCCCCTGCACCTGGCCCAGCGCGCCAACGCGGTGATGCAGAAGCAGGACGCCGGCGGCCTCATCATCAACATCGCCAGCATCAGCGCCCTGCGCCCGTCCCCCGGCACCGCCGCCTACGGCGCCGCCAAGGCCGGCCTGGTCCACCTCACCCAGTCGCTGGCCATCGAGTGGGCCCCGCGCGTGCGCGTCAACAGCATCAGCGCCGGCCTGATCCAGACCCCCGACACCACCCAGCACTACGGCGACGCCGCCGCCCTGGCCCGCGTCGCCGCGACCATCCCGCTCGGTCGCCTGGGCCAGCCCGGCGACGTCGCCGACGCCTGCGTGCTGCTGGCCTCGTCCAGCGCGACCTGGATCAGCGGCAGCAACCTCGTCGTCCACGGCGGCGGCGAGCGCCCCGCCTTCCTGGGCGCCGTTAGCTCGTAGACGCGTCCACGGGCTCGGGCTCGGGCTCGGGCTCGGGCTCGTGCTCGTGCTCTGTT
>JBGASF010000250.1:0-6890 GCA_044229835.1 Polyangia bacterium
GGCGCGCGCTGGCGATGCGGGTGTCGAGCGACCACCGGCTGTGGGAGCTCTGCGAGGCCGCCTGCCTGGCGCACGATCTCGGCCACCCGCCGTTCGGCCACAACGGCGAGGACGAGCTCGACGAGCTGCTGCGCCCGCACGGCCTCGGCTTCGAGGGCAACGCGCAGACCCTGCGCGTGGTGGCGCGGCTGGAGGTGCGCTCCGACGAGCATGGCGGGCTGAACCTGACCCGGGGCACGCTGGCGTCGCTGGTCAAGTACCCGCAGCCGCGCTCCAGCGGGGCCCGGAAGTATGTCTATGACGACGACGCCGCGCTGGTGGCGTGGGCGCTGGAGGGCACCCCGGCGGCGGCCATCGGGCCAGCCGGGCCAGCCGGGCAGCCGGCGCTGCGCCCGCTGACGCTGGATCTGATGGATCTGGCCGATGACGTCGCCTATTCGACCCACGACGTCGAGGACGGCGTGCGCGCGCGCTTCATCACGCCGCTGGAGCTGCGCGATCAGCGCGTGGCCGAGACGGTGACCGAGCTGGGCGCTCGCGCGCTGAAGGCGCACGGCCTCGGCCTCGACGTGGCCGACGTGCGCGCGGTGTTCGGCGAGCTCCTGTCACGTCTCGATCCCGACACCGCGTACCAGTCTGGCGCCGCGCGCAAGCGGGTCGGGCGCTACCTCATCTCCAACATGGTCGGCGAGGTCTCGTTCGCGCCGGTGCCCGAGGGCGGCGGCGATCCGCTGTGGGGCACCCGCCTGGTGGTGCCCGACCACGTGCGCAAGCGCTGCGAGGTCTTGAAGCAGCTGTCGCGTGCCTGCGTGATGCAGGACTCGCGGGTGACCACGATCCGCCACAAGGGGCGCGAGATCGTGCGCCGGCTGTTCGGCGCCCTGTGCGAGAACGCGCTGGCCGAGCCGCCCGCGGTGCGCGCGCGCTTCGACCTGTTCCCGCTGCACCGGCGCGCCATGCTGGCGGCGTCGCCCGACGCCCAGACCAAGGTGCGCCACGTCGCCGACTATGTCGCCGGCATGACCGACAGCTTCGCCATGCGCATGTTCGCCCGGCTGTTCCTGCCCCAGCAGGGCACGCTGTTCGACGTGCTGTAGGCGGCCGGCGCGCGCCGCGCCGCGCCCAGGCTACCTGCTGGTCAGGACGGCCAGCATGACCACGATGAAGATGCCAATGATGATCCAGACGATGAGCTTGCTGGTGGCGGCGCGGCCGGCCTTGGTGGCCTCCAGCTGGGCGACCTCGGCGGCGCGGGCGGCGCGGGCGTCGCGGGCGGGGGCGGCGTCGAGGGCGGGCCGGTAGGGCGCCCCGCCGGGCTCGGCCGGCGCCACGGCCTGATCGGCGGTGGCGTGGGCCTCGCGCACGCGGGCGGCCAGCGCGGCCATGTGCTCGAGCGCCGGGGTGAAGTCCTCGGGCTTCTCCAGCCAGCCGCGCACGCTGAGGCGCAACACCAGGGTGGCGACGTCGCCCACCTTGGGGGTGTCGATGGTGAGGTGCTTGCGCGACAGCAGATACCCGCGCAGCTCGGGCGGGAACATGTGGCGCACCACGTCGGCGGGGGCGGCCTCGACGACGAAGCGCTTGTCGAACTCGGGATCGCCGATGACGACATCGACCAGATCGCCGCGCTCGATCTTGCCGCTGTCGAACCAGCCGTGCGCGCGCAGCGTCATCGACAGCGGATAGCCCGCGGGCGGCTGGGCGTCGACCTCGGTCCACGACTCGGCGTTGGAGCCCGAGCCGCGCGTGGTGTAGCGCAGCGTGATGGGGATGCCGGCCAGGGTGCCGGTGGCGCTGGCGTGCTTGCTGTCGGCGGCGCCCGACAGCTTGCTGGCGATGGCCTCCAGCGCGGTGCGGCGGCGCTGGCTGCTCCGCATGGTCGCCCACACCGCGAACCCGATGAAGCCGACCACCGCCAGCACCGCCACGCCTTCCATGACGCCAGCGTAACAGAGGACGCCGGGTCCCCGTCAGGCGGCCTGCCGGCGGTGCGCGCGCTCAGCGCAAGGCCCACACCGTGCCGAGGATGGCCGCCGCGGTGAGGCCGAGGGCGACGGCCACGACCAGGATGAGGATGCGGCGATCGCTGCGGGCGCGGCCGCGACGCTGGGCCATCAGGTCGGCCAGCTCGCGCTCGCGGGTGGCGCGGGCGGCCTTGCGGGTGGCGTCGTCGGGGGCGCCACGGTAGGGCGCCCCGACCTGGTCGAGCGGCACCGCGCGCTCGAGCTCGGCGGGCAGGGCGCCGGTGCGTGCGGCCAGGCGCGCCAGCACGTCGAGGGCGCGCGACAGCGGCGCGGGGTCGCGCGCGTGCCAGCCGCGCACCACCAGCTGGACGCGGGCCTCGCTGTCGGGCGACGGCACCCGCAGGTCGCACTCGCCCAGCGCGACGATGGCGCGGCGCAGCTCGGCGTCGAGCAGCAGGCGCACCGCCTCGGCGGGCGCGCCCTCGACCACATAGGCGGCGTCGAAGCCGGGGTCGCCGAGCAGCACATCGGCCAGATCGCCGCGGCGCACCTGGCCGACCTCGGCGGCGGTGGCCGGGCGCAGGCGCAAGAGGACACTCCTGGCGGCGGTGCCGAGCTCGGCCTCGAGCACGGTGAAGGTCTCGCTGTAGCTGCCGTTGCTGCGCATGACCAGCTGGACGGAGACCGGGAGCTCCTGCCACACGCCGCGGACCGAGGCGGTGTCCCGGTCGGGCAGGCCCCCGACGAGGCCCCCGGCCAGCTGCAGCGCATCGCCGCGCTGGCGCGCGCGGGCCCGGGTCACCACCACGATGGTGAGCGTGGCCACCGCCAGGACACCGACCGCGATCACGACCACCAGCCAGACCGCGGTCGACATGGCGCGATGGTACGAGGTCGCGCCGATGCCGTATAGTCGACGCGGGCATGGCATGAGCGAGCGGGGCGACCGGGGCGACCGGGGTGGCGGTGGCGCGCGCGGGCGAGGGCTCGGGGTCGCGCGCGAGGAGCGCTTCCGCGTGCACGTCGAGGTGCGCTTCCAGAACGCCCTCGACTTCGTGGTCGAGTACGCCGAGAACCTGTCGCGCGGCGGCGTCTTCGTGGCCGGGGCGCAGGGGCTGGCGCCGCGCGCCGAGGTCACCTGTGATCTGGCGCTGCCCGGCCTGGGGCGCTTCACCGTGCTGGCCGAGGTGGCGCACGTGCTCACCGCGGAGGCCGCCGCCAAGCTGGGGCGCTCGCCGGGGGCCGGGCTGCAGATCACGCGTTCGCCGCCCGGCTTCCAGGACGCCATGTCGACGTACCTCAAGCGGCTGGGGCGGCGGCGCGACACCGTGGTCATGACCAGCGACCTGACCTGCGGGCGCTTCCTGTCGTCGGCCGGCTTCCTGGTGCGGCCGCTGCCGGCCCCCGACGTCCTGATGGCCGCGCTGATCGCGTGCGCCGAGCCGGTCGCCGCGGTGCTGGTGCCACCCGGGCGCTGGTCCGAGTATCATGGCCTGCACATGGTGACGCCCGATCTGGTCGTCCCGGTGCCCGAGGAGCTGGATCCAGACAAGCTGCTCGATGTGCTCGACGCCCGGCTGGAATGACCTCGACACCGATGGGGGGATGACATGGGACTGACCGACAACCTGCGACGGCAGCACACCGAGATCCTCAAGATGGCGGGCGAGATCAACCACCTCATCGGCGGCGGTGCGGTCAAGAACGCCACCGCGCTGCGCGGCGTCCTGGCGCGGCTGACCGGCGTGGTCAAGGTCCACCTGGCCATGGAGGACAGCTCGATGTATCCGCTGATGGTGGCGGCCAAGGACGGGCAGATCGCCACCATGGCGCGGCGCTATCAGAAGGAGATGGGCGGCCTGGCCGAGGCCTACGTCAAGTACAGCGAGCGCTGGAAGCAGGGCGGCGCCATCGAGGCCGAGGCGGGCGATTTCACCGCACAGACCAGCGAGGTCTTCGGCAAGCTGGCGACCCGCATCCAGCGCGAGGACGAGGAGCTGTACCCGCTGGTGGACAAGCTGGGACTGTAGTGCTCCGCGGGCCGGCCCCAGGGCACCGGGGGCCGGCGACACGCGTTGCCTGAGCGCCGCGGTCGTGGCAGGCTGGGCGCCGTCCATGCGTGGGGCGTGGGCGGAAAGCGGGGACGGACGTCATGAGCACGGCAGGCCAGGGAGTTCCGGGCGGTAGCAACGGACATGTGCCGGTGGTCGGGGCGGGGCAGGGCGCCAGCGCGGCTGGGGCAGCGGCTCCGGCGGCCGGCGCCGACGCGGGCACGCCAGTGACGGCGGGCGCCACGCCGGTGGCCAGCATCGCCGAGCTGGTGCGCGGGCTGCGCGCGGGCTACGACAGCGGGCGCACGCGCGGCCTGGAGTGGCGGCGCAAGCAGCTCAAGGCGGGCATCGCGCTGGTGACCGAGAACGAGCGCGAGATCCTGGAGGCGCTGCGCGTCGACCTCGGCAAGCCGGCGCTCGAGGGCGTGATGGCGGAGGTCTCGTACACGCTGGGCGAGGCGCGCTTCATGCTGAAGAAGCTGGCCGGCTGGCTGAAGCCCCGCAAGGTGTCGACGCCGATGATGGCGCAGCCCGGCAAGAGCGTGCTGGTGCAGGAGCCGCTGGGCGTGGTGTGCGTGATCGCGCCGTGGAACTACCCGTTCCAGCTCGCCATGGTGCCCGCCCTGGGTGCGCTGGCGGCCGGCAACACCGTGGTGCTCAAGCCGTCGGAGGTGTCGGCGGCGACCAGCAACCTGTTCGCCCGGCTGATCCCGCGCTACTTCGACGCCAGCGCGATGCGCGTGGTCGAGGGCGGCGTGCTCGAGACCTCGGCGCTGCTGGAGCAGCGCTTCGACCACATCTTCTACACCGGCAACGGCGCCGTGGGCCGTGTGGTCATGGCGGCGGCGGCCAAGCACCTGACCCCGGTCACGCTGGAGCTCGGTGGCAAGAGCCCGTGCTACGTGGATCCCAGCGCCGACCTCGACGTCGCCGCGCGCCGGATCGCCTGGGGCAAGTTCTACAACGCCGGCCAGACCTGCGTGGCGCCCGACTACATTCTGGCCCACGCCTCGGTGCACGACCGCCTGCTCGAGAAGCTGGCCGCCACGGTGAAGCAGTTCTACGGCGCGGATCCGCAGCGCAGCCCCGACTATGGTCGCGTGGTCAACCAGCGCCACCACCGGCGCCTGATGAAGCTCCTCGGCAGCGGCGAGGTGGTGGTGGGCGGCACCGGGGACGAGGCCACGCGCTACCTGGCGCCGACGGTGCTCAAGAACGTGGCGCCCGACTCGCCGGTGATGGCCGAGGAGATCTTCGGGCCCATCCTGCCGGTGCTCAAGGTCAGCGGGCCAGACGAGGCCATCACCTTCATCAACCGGCGCGAGAAGCCGCTGGCGCTGTACGTGTTCGCGGGCGAGAGCGACGTCGCCGAGCAGTTCATCGCGCGCACCTCGTCGGGCGGCGTGACCGTGAACCACGCCTGGCTGCACCTGGCGGTGCCCGAGCTGCCCTTCGGCGGCGTCGGCGAGAGCGGCATGGGCGCCTACCACGGTCAGAGCACCTTCGACACCTTCAGCCACATGAAGCCAGTGTTGAAGAAGCCGTTCATGTTCGACCCCTCGATCCTGTATCCGCCCTACACCGAGGGTAAGCAGAAGTTGATTCGAAAGTTGCTGTAGTCAGCAGGGTTGGCCTTTACACACCGACAAGGAGAAGTGCCATGTCCGTTCATGATCACTCCAAGCTCCCCCGCCCGGGCGGCAAGGTCGTCAAGTTCGCCCAGGTCGACACCCTGCAGGAGGCGTTCGATTACATGTACGCGGGCTACCACGCCTGCGTGGACAAGATCGACAAGACCAACGGCCCCGAGCAGAAGCTGTGGGAGGACGCCGCGGCCGCCTACCTGACCGCCAATGCCACCATGCAGGCCCTCAAGGCGCTGCCCCCCGCGGCCGGCGTCGAGAACGCCCGCAAGATGCTGGCGAACGCCAACAACCTGGCCGACAAGGCCGCCGCCGCCAAGAAGTCGAGCTAGCCCCCTCAGCCCCCTCAGCCCCCTCGAGGCGCAGCCTCGAGGAGGCTGTTCCGGTTCCGACTCCGGCTCCGACTCCGACTCCGGTTCCGACTCCGGCTCCGACTCCGACTCCGGTTCCGGTTCCGACTCCGGTTCCGACTCCGGTTCCGACTCCGCCTCCGCCCTACCGCGTCGCCACCACCCGCCCATCCTTGATCACCACCCGCGCCAGGTTGGCCCCGTAGTGATACGGGATCTGCTCTGGCTCGGTGGCGTCCCAGATCACGAGATCCGCCGGCGCGCCGACGCGCACCCGCCCCAGTGACGCCCGCGCCAGCGCGCGCGCCGCGTGCACCGTCACGCCCAGCCAGGCCTCCTCCACGCTCATCCTGAGCGCGGTGCAGCCCAGCCACATCTGCAGCGGCAGCGCCTCGGTCATCGACGAGCCCGGGTTCATGTCGGTGCCCAGCGCCACCGCGACGCCGCCATCGATCAGCGCGCGCGCCGGCGGCAGCGGCTGGCCCAGGTTGATGGCCGCGCCGGGCAGACACACCGCCACGGTGCCGGCTCGCGCCAGCGCCGGGATGACCTCCAGCGGCAGGTGCTCCAGGTGATCGACCGACAGCGCCCCGAACTCCGCCGCCAGCGCCGAGGCGCCCAGCGCCGCCAGCTGGTCGGCGTGGACCCGCACGCCCAGGCCGGCGCGCTTGCCGCCCTCGAGCACGCGCCGCGCCTCGGCCAGGGTGAAGGCCCCCTCGTCGCAGAACACGTCGAGGCTCTCGCACAGGCCGCGGGCCCGCGTCAGCTGCTGCTGCCGCTGCTCGGGGAACGCGCGTTGGGCCAGGCGCAGCGGCAGCACGTGTTCGTCGAGGATGCGCAGGATCTTCGCCTTGCGGCCGCCCTCGGGCAGGAAGCCGTCGA
>JBGASF010000251.1:0-6850 GCA_044229835.1 Polyangia bacterium
CTGGCCTGGCTGCGCGGGCTGGCGCGCAGCGCGGGCGAGGCGACCTCGTCACGCTGCCTGCTGGCGGTGCCGAGCACGCCGGGCGGGGCGACGCCGCTCGGCACCCCGCGGCTGGGCGAGCGCGCGCTGGAGGCGGTGCAGCGCGCGCGCGCCAGCGGGCAGGCGGTGCGCGACGGCCACCCGTGCACGCTGCTGGCCATCCCGATCAGCGTGGGCTCGCCGGGCGCGCAGCTCGAGCTCGGCGTGCTGACCATGGAGACCAACTCGCGCGCCATCGATCCCGAGGACGAGGCGCTGCTGACCACGCTGGTCGGGCGCGTCGCCGCCGCGGTCGAGCGTGGCCGCCTGGCCGAGGCGCGCAGGCGCGCGGAGCGCGAGAAGGACGAGGTGCTGTCGATCGTCGCGCACGAGCTGCGCACGCCGATCACGTCGCTGCAGGGCTTCGCGGCGGCGTCGCTGGCGGGGATCGGGGGCGCCTCGGAGGCGCGCACGCGCCGCGCCTTCGAGATCATCGAGCGCCAGGCGCGCCGCATGGGTGGCCTGGTCTCCGACCTGCTCGACGTGACGCGCATCGAGCGCGGCCAGCTGGAGCTGCGCCGCGAGCGCGTCGATCTGTGCGCGCTGTCGCGCGAGGCCATCGAGCGCGTCAGCGCGACCGCGCCGCGGCACCAGATCGAGCTCCACGCCAGCGGCGAGGCCTGCGCCTTTGTCGACGCCACGCGGGTCGAGCAGCTGCTGCTCAACCTGATCGGGAACGCGGTGCGCTACAGCCCGGCCGGAGGCCCGGTCGCGGTGCACGTGGTGCGCGAGGCGGCCGGCGCGGTGCGGGTCGACGTGCGCGATCAGGGCGTCGGCGTGCTGCCCGCCGACCGCGCGCGGATCTTCGAGCGCTTCCAGCGCTCGGCCGGGCCCGATCAGGCCGGCGAGCCGGGGCTGGGCCTCGGCCTGTACATCGCGCGCGAGATCGCGGTGCGCCACGGCGGCACGCTGTGGCTGGCCGAGAGCGAGGTCGGTCGTGGTAGCGTGTTCTCGTTCCGGCTCGGGGGGGAGGCATGAGGCGGGTTCTGATCGTCGAGGACGATGCGGACATCAGCGAGCTGCTCACGCTGATGGTGGTGGATGCCGGGGGCGAACCGCTGCGCGTCTTCGCGGGTGACGAGGCGGTCGCCGCGGTCGCGGCGGGCGAGGTGGCGGTCGCCATCGTGGATCTGTCGGTGCCCAAGCTGAAGGGCGCGGCGCTGGTGGCGGCGCTGGCGGCGCGGGTCGCGCACGTGGTCGTGGTCAGCGCGGCGCGCGACGCCGAGCTGGTGGCCAGCGCCCACAACGTGCGCGCCTGCTTCACCAAGCCGTTCGATGTGCAGGCGCTGCGGCGCTGCCTGAGCGAGCTGCTGAGCGCGGATCAGTCCCAGCGCGACCTGCCGCCGCGCACCGCGTAGCGACCGGCGCCCAGCGCGGCCACCGCCAGCGCCATGGCGAAGTAGAACCACTGCAGCTCGAGGGCCCAGCCGCCGCCGCGGCCGAGGTTGCCGACGTCGCCCATGTGGGCGAGCCAGACCGCGAACAGCATGTTGATGGCCAGCGCCAGCGCCGCTGGCCGGGTGTACAGCCCGACGATGATGGCCACGGGTGCCAGCACCTCGCCGATGAAGACGCCGTAGCCCACGAAGCTGGGCAGGCCGTGGTGCTCGACATTGAGGATGATGCGCGCGATCCCGTGGCGCAGCTTGGCGATGCCGTGCAGCAGCATGAGCACGCCCACGGTCAGGCGCAGGAGGAGCTTGGTCACATCGTCGAGGCGCTGCTGGTTCATGGCTGGCGACTCCCGGAAGAGGAGGTCAAGCTACCGCGTAGATCTGGATTGTAAACATGCGATTGTGGCCAATCTTTGCAGGAGCGGGGGTCGCGACGGCCGGGCTGTGCGTGGCCTTGTGGGCCGCGCCCACCAGGAGTGCGCCGGCGCCGGTGAAGACGCCGAAGAAGCTCGTGATTGTCGACAAGCCGATCGACTTCGGCAAGGAGCGCACCGCGCTCACCATCACCTACCGGCGCGCGCACTACGGCGACGATCGTGACTCGGTCACCATCGAGCCGCGCATGGTGGTGCTGCACTGGACCGACACGCCGTCGTTCAAGTCGACCTGGAACGGCTTCAACCGGGTGCGCGCCTCGGCCTCGCGCGAGAAGCTGGCCGCCGCCGGCGACGTCAACGTGTCGGCGCAGTTCGTGGTCGATCGTGACGGCACCGTGTACCGGCTGATGCCCGAGACCACCATGGCGCGCCACACCATCGGCCTCAACGAGGTCGCCATCGGGGTCGAGAACGTGGGCAGCGCCGAGCGGCCGCTGACCGATGCCCAGGTCGAGGCCAACATCCTGCTGGTGCGCGACCTGGCGGCGCGCTTCCCGATCACGCACCTCATCGGCCACAGCGAGTACCGCGCCTTCGAGGGCCACCCCTACTTCCGCGAGCGCGATCCGAAATACCGCAACGAGAAGCCCGACCCCGGCAAGAGCTTCCTGGCCCGCGTGCGCAAGGGCGTCGCCGACCTCGGGCTGCAAGGGCCGCCGGCGCCGCCGCTCAAGGGCGCCCCGGGCGCGCCGCGCGGCGCCGCCCCCGCGGCCTCCCCCGGGCCAGCGCTGGCGGTCGATCACGTCTACATCGTGTCGCGCATCGGCGACGGCGTGCCCGACGACAGCCCCAAGCATGCCCGCGCCGACCAGCCGGTGACCCTGGTCGCGCTGCTCGAGGTCGCCGGCACCTTCTACAGCGAGGCCCCCGAGGTCCGCCTGGGCAAGCGCACCGTGCGCGCGCGCCCGCTGGCCGAGGCCGGCGCGGTGGCGCTCAGCTGGGCCAAGCTGGAGCCGACCTCCGACAACCTGAGCAACACCGGCACCGGCACCTTCAGCTACCAGTCGATCGACTATGCCCTGACCGCGCTGCCGGGCTGGGCCGGGCGCGGCAGCGCGGTCGCCGATGTGCGCCCCACGCTGACGCCGGATCGCGCCCCCGCGGGCGGCCCGGGGCTGGGCACCATGCGCTTCCAGCTCACCGCGCGCGTGGGTGAGCGCAGCGTGGTCAGCGCCGGCGCCGAGGCGCGCCGCGGCCGCGGCTCGGGCGGCCTGGAGGACAGCGTGCACCGCGTCTCGCTGCGCCGCGACGACAGCTACCTGGGCTGGCTGACCGAGCTGTATGGCCAGCCCTACATCTGGGCCTCGGCGGGCAGCAGCGCGCGCACCCACCAGTCGGAGCGGCTGGAGGGGTCGGACTGCGCCGACTTCGTGACCTACGGCTGGCGCCGCCTGGGGCATGACGTGCCCTACACCTGGAGCGAGGGGCTCAAGCAGTACACCACGCGGCTGGGCAGCGGCGCGGCGCGCGAGGACGGCGTGTATGTCGATGCGCGCGGGCGGCCCATCCCGTTCCCCAGGGCCGGCGACCTCATCCTGTTCACGCGTCATGTCGGCGCGCTGACCGTGGATCGCGGCGTGCCCGGGGTGCTCGACCTCGACGACCTGATGATGCACGCGCTGTTTCAGTCGCCCGCCGAGGAGACCATCCGTGTCTCCGGCTACGGCGGCACCCCGATCGAAGTCTTGCGCTGGAAGCAGTAGGACGACCTGCTAGGCTGAGTGGGTGTCATCGTCGGGCACATCGCAGCCGTGGCCCTGGCAGGACCGGCCGTCGATCCTGTCGGCCATCCGGGCCTGGGACGGCCGGGCCTCGCTGCCGCTGCCCGACGAGCCACCGGCCATCAACCGGGTGCGCTACGCCAGCGGGGCGCTCGACGGCATCGTGACGCACCACCTGGGCAGCGCCAGCGCGCGTGACCAGGCCGACGTGGTGTCGAGCGTGCTGTTCTCGCTGGAGCGGCTGGCGCGCACCGGTGGCGACCACGCGCGCGCCGCGCTGTACGAGCTGGTCATGCGCGGCTCGGTGGCGGCGCACGCCGACGCCATCGTGGATCGGCTGGCCGAGCAGCGCCGGCTGACGCGCGGCGAGGTGCGCGACGCGGCGCGCTGGCTGATCGGGGCGGCGGCGCACCGCGAGCCGCTCAAGCTGGGCATCGTGCTGCTCGGGGTCTCGGGCGCGCCCGAGGACATCACCGAGCTGATGCTGCTCGGCCGGCACGACGAGTTCACGCTGTATGCCGCGGTCGCGGTCGCCAACCTGGTCGACGATCCGACCGACCTGTGGTGGCAGATGGCGCGCACGGTGCGCGGCTGGGGCAAGATCCACCTGGTCGAGCGGCTGGCGCCGCTGGCGGCGCGGCGGCCCGATCTGGCGGCGTGGCTGCTGCGCGAGGGCTGCGCCAACGAGGTCATGAACGAGTACCTGGCGTACCTGTGCGCCAGCGAGGGCGGCCTGGGCGACGCGCTCGACGCGGTGACGCCGGAGGGCGCCGACGACGCGCTGATCGATGGCGCCTGTCGCATCGTGGGCGCGCTGCTGCGCGGCGGGCCGGCCGAGGACATCGACAGCTATGGCGATGGGGCGCGCGTGGTCAGCGCGCTGCTGGGCGTGCTGGAGAAGCGTTGCGATCGGCTGCCCCGGCTGGCGCTGGTCAGCAGCCTGCGGGCCTGGCTGCGCGGCGGGGTCGGGCGCACGCTGGCGCTGGAGGACGGCGCGGCGGCGCCGCCGCAGGAGCTGTGGCAGGCGCGCGAGGCGCAGGGCTTCACGGCCGAGGTGCGCGCGTCGCTGACCAGGCGCTGCGAGGCGGTGCTGGCGCGGCCGGTGTGGCGCGCCGAGGTGGCGGCGGCCTATCTGGGCGACGACGTGCGCGAGCGCCGGCTGGCCTGGCAGCTCGGTGAGGCCATCGGGGTCGATCTGTGGCCGGCGGGCCTGGAGCGGCTGCACGCCGAGCCGCTGGAGGACTCGCTGTGGTGGGAGCTCCTGCAGAGCGGCGACCCCGGGCGGATCGCGCAGGTGGTGGCGCTGGCCGAGGCGGTGCTGCCGCTGGCGGCGATCGCCACCGGACCGGCCGATGATCTGGGGCGCGGGCCGACCTACCAGGCCCACACCTGCCTCGACTTCGTGCTGCAGGAGCTCGGGCGCCACCGCGTCTTCAGCGCGGCGCTGGCGGTGGCCGGGCTGCGCAGCCCGACGGTGCGCAACCGCACCCTGGCGGCGGGGCTGCTGGAGGTGGTGCCACCGGCGCAATGGAGCGCCGAGGTGGTGGCCGCGCTGGAACGCGCCGCCGCCGAGGAGCCGCGGCCCGATCTGCAGGCGCGCCTGGCCGAGCGGCTGGGCGAGGTCGGGCGCTAGACGCGCCAGGCCAGGCTGACCTGGCGCGCGCTACGGGGTGAGCACGCGCTCCTTGCCGCCAGCGCCCCCCAGCTTGAGGCGCGCGGGGGCCAGCAGGGCGCCGTCGCTGTGGGCGTCGTCCTGCAACTCGATTGCAGGTGTGCCGCCGCCGAGGCTGACGCGCAGGTGGGCCTGGGCGGCGTCGTCGTGCGCGGTCAGGGCGGGGTCGGGGCCGGGCTGCGCGGCCAGGGTGACGCGCTGCTTGCCGTCGGCGCTGGCCAGGGCGAGGTCGCTGCTCGAGTCGGCGAAGCCGAGGTGGACGCGGTCGCTGGCGCCGTCGGACAGCACGAGGCCGCCGTTGCCAGCGCGCAGCAGCGCCTGCGCCTCGCCGGTGGCGCCCAGCGCCAGCGCCGACAGCGGCGACGGATCGGCGCCGGCCTCGGTCGGCGTCGCCGCGGTCAGCTGGGCCACCGCGTGGCCGCTGGAGTCGGTCAGCACCAGGTGGGTCGCGGTCGGCTCGACGCCGAGCTCGACGCGCAGCCGGCCCTGGCCGTCGCGCAGCAGCAGGCGCCCGGGCAAGAGCTCGCTGGAGCCGCGCAGGTCCTTGATGAAGACGCGCTGCGCACCGCCGGAGCCGGCGCTGCGCCGCATGGCCCAGCGGCCGTAGACGTAGCTCGCCAGCGCGGTGGCCACCCCGAGCACCGCGATCACCTGCGTGACGCGGAGTTGCCCCGACAGTCGTGCCACGCGCCGTTCCAGATCGTCTGCCATGGCGCGATGGTCGACGCGTCGCCGGGGCAATGCAACGACCTTGAAGCGGGGCGCGCAGCAAGTAGCATGTGGGCGTGCGTCGGTCCTGGCTCCCCGTGCTGCTCGCGCTGCTGGCCGCGCTGCTGATCTTGTGGTCGGCCCATGCCCGGCGCTGGTGGAGCATGGAGTCGTCCCTGGCCAGCGTGCGCATCGGCATCAGCACGGTCGAGGTCTGCTTCGACGACGGCAACGCCCCGCGGCGCTGCCACGTGCAGCGCTTCCGCGACGTCGGCATCGAGCGCCAGCGCCAGCGCTGGTTCCTGGCCTCGGCCGGGGTGACCTATGTGGCCGCGCTGGGGGCGTCGGCGGCGGTGGTCATCGCCGCGCTGCTGGCGCGGCTGCGCGGCGGCGGGCGCTCGCTGGCGCGCGTCGCCATGCTGGGCTGTGCGGCCACCGCGATGGGTGGCCTGGTGGTGGTGATGCTGCGCCCCGACTGGGGCAGCGAGATGCCGGTGCGCCTGGGCCTCGGGCTGCCCGCGCTGCTGCTGGGCAGCGCGCTGGGGGCCTGGAGCGCCGCGCTGGCCGCGCGCGGCACACCCGCCGCCGGGGCGCTGGCGGCCGCCGCCCAGAGCCGGGTGCGCCCGCCCGCGCCCGGCGCCGGCGCCGACGACGCTGGCGACGCCGTGGCCGTCGAGCCCTCGGTGGTCGCGCCGCCCGGCCCACGCCCGCGCGCGCCGCGCATGCTCGACCTCCGCGTGCGCCCGCGCCTGCCCACCAACCCGCTGCTGTACGGCCCCCCGTGCGCGCGCTGCTCGGCGCCCACGCGCTGGTCACCGGCGCAGCGCTGGGTGTGCGACC
>JBGASF010000252.1:0-6749 GCA_044229835.1 Polyangia bacterium
GCTGCCCGACGCCGCGCTGCCCGACGCCGCGCTGCCCGACGCCGCGCTGCCCGACGCCGGCCTCGACCTCGACGCCGCGACCACCGACGCCATGCCGGCGGACGCCGCGCCGCCGGGGCTCCTGATCTGGACCATCCGCGGCCCCGAGAGCACGAGCTTCGACAGCGAGGGCACCGCCATCGCCTGGGATTCGACCGGCGCGCTGTGGGTCGCCGGCGTCGACACCCTGAGCAGCCTCGACACCGCGGGCTGGGTGCGCCGCCTCGATCTCGGCGCCGGGCCGTCGTGGACCCACCGGGTCGACGTCGCCGGGGTGCTGGACAGCTTCCGCGGCATCGCGGCCGATGGCAGCGGCCAGGCCGTCGCGGTCGGCTGGTCAGGCCCCAACCTGGTGCGCAAGTTCGACGCCGCCGGCACCGTGCTGTGGACCGCGGCCGACACCGTGACCGGGCTCGGCAGGCGCAACGAGGACGTCCTCGCGGGTGGCGGCGGCACCTGGGTCGTCGCCGGCTCGACCGCCGGCCTCGAGTTCGCGGGCCTCGTCCGCTATGACGCCGCTGGCAGCCCAGTGGCCTTCAACTCGCTGTCGACCAACGTGTGTGACAGCAGCGTCGGCCTGCGCCTGGCGCACGCCGCGGGCGGCGACTACTTCTACGGCGGCTACACCTGCAGCTCGGAGTTCGGCGCCCCCAGCTTCCTGCGCCGCACCGACGCCAACCTGACCACGCGCTTCGACGGCTTCGATCCGCTGGTGCCCAGGGTCGCCGGCGTCGCCTTCCTCGGCGACGACCTCCTGGTGTGTTCGCCGGCGTCGCTCGATCGCTACTCGCCGACCGGCACCCTGATCCGGCGCCATCCCCTGTCGGGCACCTGCAAGCGCATCGCCACCACCCCGGCCGGCACCATCATCGTGGCCGAGGCCGCCCCCGACGGCAGCGCGCGCGTCAGCACCCTGAGCAGCACCGGCGGCCTGCTGTGGCAGCACAGCTACCGCGGTGCCGCCAACCGGGGCGCCACCCCCAGCGATCTCGACCTCGGCAGCGACGGCACCATCTACGTGACCGGCAGCGAGGTCACCACCGGCAAGTCCATCTTCTTCGTCGAGGCCCTGACGCCATGATCTCCTTGTCATGCTGACAAGATCCCAGCAGCTGCTTGGCGCCGCCGTGGCCGCGCTGCTGGGGTTCGGCTGTGGAGACGACCGCGGCCGACCGGCCGGCGACGCCGCGCTGGTCGACGCCGCCGTGCCCGACGTCAGCGTCCCCGATGTCGCGGTCGCCGACGCCGCCGTCCCCGACGCCACCACCCAGGACGCGAGCGCAGCCGATGCGGGCAGCACCGACGCCACCGCCTCCGGCACCGTGCTGTGGACGGTACGCGGCCCGGCCGACCCGGGCGCCGACAGCCTGTCCACCGCGATCGCGTGGGACAGAAGCGGCGGTCTCTGGCTCGCGGGCTTCGACCATGCCTCGGCCTCCGAGAGCGCCGCCTGGGTACGCCGCCTCGCTCCATCGGGCACCCCGCTGTGGCGGCACACCGTCGACGTCCCGGCCGCACGCGACCAGTTCCGTGGCGTCGCCGCCGATGGCAGCGGAGACGCGGTCGCGGTCGGAGAGTCGAACCGCCAGCTCGTGATCCAGAAGCTCGGGCCCAGCGGCAGCGTGGCCTGGACGGTGACCACCCAGGGCTTCGATGCGCGCCACGGCGAGGACGTGGTGGCCGGAGGAGCCGGCACCTGGGTGGTGGTCGGCTACACGCTCGGCCTCGAGTTCGTGGTGTCGTCGCGCTACGACGCCGCGGGGACCAGGCTGCAGGACTTCGGGCTGGGCACCAACTTCTGTGACGGCAGCGGCGCGCTCCGGGTCAGCCGCGGCAGCAGCGGCGACCTCCTCATCGGCGGCTTCACCTGCCGGTCCGAGTTCGGTTCGTCGTCCTTCCTGCGCCGCGCCGCGCCCGATCTGCGGCCACGCTTCAACCTCTTCGATCCCACGCTGGGCCCCATCCAGGGGGTCGCCTTCGCCGGTGAGAGCTTGCTGGTGTGCGCGCGCGAGGGGCTGCACCTCTACTCGCCCAGCGGTGTGCTGATCCGGCGCATCCCGCTCGGCGGGCAGTGCCAGCGCATCGCCACCACGCCGCTCGGCGACGTCATCACGGCCGAGGTCTACCCCGACGGCAGCGCGCGCGTCAGCAGCCTCACCCTCGCCGGGGTGCTGCGCTGGCAGACCAGCTACCGCGGCGCCGCCGACCTCGGCGCCAGCCCGGTCGACCTCGACGTGGCCAGCGACGGAACCATCTATGTGGCGGGCAGCGAAAAGACCGCCGACAAACAGATCTACTTCGTGCAAGCCTTGGCGCCATGAGCACCGACCTCGCAGGGCGCACCATCGTCGTCACCGGTGCCAACACCGGCATCGGCCTCGTCACCGCGCGCACGCTGGCCCAGCGGGGCGCGCGCGTCATCATGGCCAACCGCTCCGAGCAGAAGACGCAGCCCATCCTCGACGAGCTGCGCGCCGCCGGGGCCCAGGTCGACTTCGTGGCGCTCGACCTCGGCGACCTGGCCCAGACCCGCGCCGCCGCCGCGCGCGTGCGCGAATTGACGGACAAGGTCCACGTGCTGGTCAACAACGCCGGCCTGGCCGGGCAGCGCGGCCTGACCAAGGACGGCTTCGAGCTGACCTTCGGCGTCAACCACGTCGGCCCCTTCCTGTTCACCCAGCTGCTGGAGCCGCTGCTGCGCGCCGCCGCTCCGTCGCGCATCGTCAACGTCGCCAGCGTGGCGCACTACAAGGCGACCGGCATCGACTGGGACGCGGTGCGCCAGAAGACGCGCAGCACCACCGGCGTGGCCGAGTACCAGGTCTCCAAGCTGGCCAACGTGCTGCACGTCGCCGAGCTGGCGCGCCGCCTGGCCGGCACCGGCGTGACCAGCTATGCGCTGCACCCCGGCGTGGTCGCCTCCGACGTGTGGCGCAAGGTGCCGTGGCCGGTGCGCCCGCTGATCAAGCTGTTCATGAAGTCGGTGGAGGATGGCGCCAGGACATCGATCTACTGCGCGGGCGCGCCGGAGATCGCGGGCGACAGCGGGCGCTACTACGACGAGTGCAAGGAGAAGACGCCGAGCAAGCTGGCGCGGGATCCCGCGCTGGCCGCCGAGCTGTGGCGGCGCAGCGCGGAGTGGGTGGAGGCCGGAGCCTGACAGTAGCTGCTCGAAGCTTCGCTTCGGGCAGCTACTGGAACTGCAGCCAGTAGATCAAGGCATCCTTGTCGCGCGCGCTCAGCCCCGAGCCATAGGTGTGGCCGCGGTTCTCGACCAGGTCGTCACACAGGAGCTCGCCGGTCGCCTGGTTCTTGCTGAAGATGTAGTGCAGCGGGGTGCCGGCCGGGATGGGGCCGAACGCCACCGGCATCACGAACACCTTGGGCGTGCGCGTCGCCGACAGCAGCTCCAGCATGGCGGCGCGGTAGCCGTCGCCACGCTCCCAGGGTGACGCCTCGGGCGCGGTCCAGCCGCCGATGGCCTGGTTGTGCAGGAACGGCGCGGTGGCCCAGATCCCGGCCAGCGGCATGGTGCGGTAGCCCTTGTCGCCGGCCGCGCCGCGCGCCTTGTACAGATCCGACGAGAACGCCGCCCACAGCTTGCCGGCGTCCCAGTTCGTCGTGCGCGCGCGGCAGGTGTTGGTCGACTGCGCCGGGTTGTCGACGATGGGGTTGACCTCGTCGTTGGTCAGCACGTTGCGACGGCGGCCGTCGTTGTCATGACAGCCCGCGCAATTGGCCTCGAACACGCCACGTCCGCGCAGGTAGCTACCGACCTGCCACGGGATCGACGGGTAGCGCGGCGCCGGCACGCTGGCCAGGAAGTCGCCCATGTCGTCGAGGTCGGCCTGGGGCGGGAAGTCGGCGCAGTCGCGCTTGCACTGCGCCAGATCGATGGGCGCGTTGGGGTCGGGGCGCGGGCCGCGCGGGTCGGTCGCGGCGCGCGGCGCCACGCACTCGGCGAAGCAGACGCCGATGTTTGTGTACACGCGCACCGCCGCCAGATCGCCGCCGACGTCGTCCTCGCCGCCCTGGCCGTTGCGCATCTTGGGCTCCGACATGCCGACGTCGAAGCGCGGCCGCGACGGGTGCTCCCAGAACGCGGTGATGACGCCGGGGTTCATGATGCCGTCGTTGAACAGCGCGGTGGTGTCCACGGTGCCGGCCGGCCAGGCGTCGAACATGAAGCGACGCACGTCGGTGGGCGCCAGGTTGACCGAGAAGATCTTGCCCGACATCAGGTGCTGGTTCCCGATGGTGGGGTGGATGTTGTACCAGTGCGGCTCGGCCGGGTCGGCCGGCGGCCACACCGGGTCGAAGCCGGCGTGACACGACGCGCAGGTGACGCCGAACATCGTCGTGCCCGACGGCCCGGGGAACTTCTTGATGCCGATGACGCCGGTGTCGGTGGGGTCGGGGCAGATGTCCGCCCCGCCGGCCGGGTTGGCGCTGCAGTCGGGGTTGTTGATGGTGCCCCAGCGCGCGAAGCGCTCGGCGCGCGGCGTGTTCATGACCTCGGCGAAGCCGATGCGGATGCGCTTGGCCGGATCGGGGTGCGCGGCCAGGAAGGTGAAGAACTTCTCCCCGCCGAAGGTCTTGTTGAACCAGACGTCGCGGCCGTGGCGCGTGGCCCGAGACTCCTGCGACTGCGCGCTGACCGTGACCGGGTCGGGCGTGTTTTCAGGCGTGCCCTCGCCGGCACAAGCTGGAACCAGGGCGAGCAGTGCCGTCACGACCGCAAGGTGAATGCGCGTGTGCATGAAGCCTCCCTTTTTCGTGTAGCTGGAACAGAGAGCAAGCCGGGTGCCGGTTTCCGCCACACGCGATCTCGGGGAGTTACGGCCGCGGTGCGGCGCGACCACCCCGCTTTGCCGTGGTCGAAACGCCCTGAAAATCGTAATCCGCGTAAGCCGGCCTGCGTCGGTTTCAGCCGCGCGGCCGAAACGCGCAATGATCACGCAAGGCGTGCGCGTGACCTTGGTTCATGGTGCCAGTGCCGCGCATGACGCTGCGCGGGCTCTCCTCTATGATGTCCCCGTGCACAGGCTTCACCTGATGGCCGGGCTCGCGGCTGCCGTCGCCATCGCCGTCGCGGGCTGCGCCACCGCGAAGAGCGGCGGTGACGACGACGGCGGCCAGACCATGGACGTCGACGCCAGCATGACCGGTGGTGACGGCGGGGTCGTTGGCGACGACGGCGCGCTGCCCGACGCGCGCGTGATCGACGCGCAGGTGATCGACGCCGCACCCGACAGCTCGACGCCGCGCCAGATCACCGACGACACCGCGGCCGAGTTCGCCGGCGGTACGCTGACCGCGGCGGTCATCGAGCCCTATGGCGCCATCGCGCCGCAGGCCTACTTCACCGGCGGGCTGCTGCTGTCGGCGTCCGATAGCGGGCAGACCGGCGACGCCACCACCGCGACCTGGGCCATGGTGCAGGCCTTCACCGCGACCGGCAAGCAGTCGGCAATGCCCAGCACCGATCAGGACTTCGGCACCGGCATGCCGGCCGGCCTCGGCCTCACCAGCGGCGACACCTTCACGGTGTGGACCGAGGGCGAGATCTTCCTGGAGGCCGGCACCTGGACCTTCAGTCAGCTATGCGACGACCACGCCTTCCTCGAGCTGGCCCCGCCCGGCGGCGCCTTCGCGCGCGTGGTGTCGACCAACTGGATGACCGAGGGCACCGGCAGCTTCGTGGCCGCGACCACCGGCTGGTATGGACTGCGCGCGGCCTACTCCGAGGACGCCGGCGGCTTCCTGTGGCGGCTGCGCATGAGCGGCCCTGGCTTCGCGGGGCCCGCCGCGATCCCGGCGCACCGGCTGCGCTTCCGCGCCGACAACGTCGACGGCCTGTGGCAGGGCGGCTGGGACGAGCTCGGCCTGCTGGGCGCACATGGCGCCACCCTCGACGACCAGACCGCGGCCAGCGCCGACTATGGCGCCGGCATGCCGGCCGATCTCGGCATCACCGCGGCGGAGCAGTTCTCGCTGCGCTGGGCCGGCCAGTTCAGGCTCGACGCCACCGGGGCGTACACGTTCGGGCTCAGCACGGATGACGGCCAGCGGCTGTGGATCGACGGCGCGCCGGTGGCCGCCGCGACGGCGTGGGACCTCACCACCCACGCCAGCACGACGGGCACGATGAACCTCAGCGCAGGCTGGCACGATCTGGTGGTCGACCAGCAGGAGAACACCGGCGGCGCCGCGGCGCGCTTCAGCATCGCCAGCGGCCCCGAGCTGGCCGGGATGGCGCTGCCGGCGGCGCGCACCCGCCCGGTGGTGGCCCGCGGCGAGCGCGTGGTGTCGGCCGTCGATCCGACCGACCGCGCGGTGCCCGACGTCGGCATGGTCGAGTCGACCTTCACCATCGACGCCCCGCCCGGCGCCGTCGTGCACGGCCTCGAGGTCGGCTGGACCTTCACCCACGCCTTCTGCGCCGACATCGAGATCCGCGTGGTGGCGCCCGACGGCACCGTGCTGCTGGTGCGCGACGACGAGGGCGGCAGCGGCAGCTGCACCGTGACCGAGCGCGAGTTCCACACCGGCCTCGACGGCAAGCCCGCCGCCGGGGTGTGGCGCCTGCGCGTGAACGACGACTTCTCGGCCGACCTCGGCACCCTGCAGGACGCGCTGCTGACGGTGCACCACGACGGCGCGCAGCCGCCCATCGCGCTGACCTCGGCCTACGAGTCGGCGGTCAAGGA
>JBGASF010000253.1:0-6694 GCA_044229835.1 Polyangia bacterium
CTCGGCACCGCCACCACCACCAGCTCCACCCCCGGCGCCGTCACCGCCTCCGCGACACTCCCCGCCAGCGCATGCACCACCCCACGCTGCAGCGCGACCGCCCCCGCCGCCGGCGCCAGCTCATACCCGATGCGCCGCGTCTCCGGCCACGCCTCGCCCAGCGCCAGCGCCAGCGAGCCCCCGATCTGCCCGCACCCCAGCAGCGCCAGCGCCGCCGGCGGCGACCGCCTGGTCACCCGAGACACTCCGCCAGCGCGCCCAGCAGCCGCTCGTTCTCGGCCCGCGCGCCCACCGTGATGCGGATGTGCGTCGGCAGCTTGTACGCCGCCATCGAGCGCACGATGACGCCCTTGCGCAGCATCTTCTGGAACACCACGTTGGCCTCGCGCCCGGCGCCCAGCTCCACCAGCACGAAGTTGCCCTGCGACGGCAGCACACCCAGCCCGAGCCGCCCCAGCCCCTCGCCCAGCTGCACCATCCCGGCGCGGTTGACCTCGCGCGAGCGCGCCACATGCTCCTCGTCGCCCAGCGCCGCCAGCGCCCCGGCCTGCGCCACCGTGGTCACGTTGAACGGCATGCGCATGCGATCCAGGAACCCCGCCAGCTCCGGCGTCATCACGCCATAGCCACAGCGCAGCCCGGCCAGCCCATAGATCTTCGAGAACGTCCGCATCACCACCAGACGATCGCGCAACCCCCGCAGCGCCAGCCCATCGACGAAGTCGGGCGCGGTCACATACTCGCGATAGGCCTCGTCGAGCGCCAGGATGATCCCCGGCGGCAGCTCGCGCACCAGCCGCTCCAGCCCGACCCGCCCCAGGTACGCCCCGGTCGGGTTGTTGGGGTTGGCCAGGAACACCAGCTTGGTCCGCGGCGTGACCCGCTCGAGCAGCGCGTCCACGTCATAGCCGAAGCGCTCGCCCAGCGGCGCCTCCACCATGGGCACGCCCTGGGCCTGGCACACGATGGGGTACATCACGAACGAGTACGCGAAGGTCAGCACCTCGTCGGCCGGCGTGCAGAAGGTCCGCACCAGCCCCTCGATGATCTCGCTCGAGCCGCTGCCCACCACCAGCTCGCGTGGCGTCACACCGAGGCGCCCCGCCAGCCCCGCCTTGAGATAGTGCGACCCGCCATCGGGATACAGCGACACCTTGCCGATCACCGCCGCCGCCGCCGCCACCGCCAGCGCCGACGGACCCAGCGGGTTCTCGTTGGAGGCCAGCTTGACCACCCCGCTGATGCCGAGCTCGCGCTCGACCTCCTCGATGGGCTTGCCCGGCTCGTAGGGCGCCAGCCCCGCGATGTTGGCCGGCACCAGCGGTCTCGCGACGGCTTCACTCATCGTCAACGCGGCTCCTCTGCACGGCCGGCGCGCGGGGGCGCGCCATCGGCCTTGGGGTAACTGCCCAGCACCTTCACGAAGTCACACGACTCGCCCAGCTTGGCCAGCGCGCGCGCGACCTCGGGGCCCTCGGCGTGGCCGTCGAGGTCGACGAAGAAGATGTAGTCCCACGGCCGGCGCCGCGACGGGCGCGACTCGATGCGAGTCAGGTTGACGCCCTCGTCGGCGAACGCCGCCAGCACGCGGAACAGCACGCCGGGCTGGTCCTTGATCGAGAACATGATCGACGTCTTGTCGTGCCCGGTGGGCTTGCGTCCCGACTTGCCCACCACCAGGAAGCGGGTCACGTTCTCGGCCACGTCCTCCAGCTTGCGGCGCACGATGGTCAGGCCATACAGGCTGGCCGCCATCTCGCTGGCGATGGCCGCGCTGCGCGCGTCGCCCTGCGCCAGCTGCGCCGCCAGCGAGGTCGACGCCACCTCCACGATGGTCGCGCGCGGCAGGTTCTGCTGCAGCCACTTGCGACACTGCCCGACCGCCTGCGGATGCGAGTACACCTTCTCGATCACGCTGGTGTCGTCGCTGCGCGCCAGCAGACAGTGCGACACCTCGAGCACGATCTCCGCGCAGATGCGCAGGTCCGAGGTCAGGAAGGTGTCCAGGGTGTGGTTGACCACGCCCTCGGTCGAGTTCTCGATGGGCACCACACCCAGCGCCGCCAGGCCGCGGTCGACCTCCTCGAACACGGCGCCGATCGACCCCACCGGGGTCAGCCGCGCCGACAGCCCGAACTGGCGCTTGCAGGCCATGTGCGTGAAGGTCGCCTCGGGGCCCAGGTAGGCGATCTGCAGCGGCTGCTCCAGCGACAGGCAGGCCGAGATGACCTCCTGGAACACCGTGCGCACCGCCCCGGTCGGGAACGGGCCGCCGCGGTCGCGGCTGCGCTGGGTCATGCGATCGAGGATCTGGCGCTCGCGGGTCGGCTCGTAGAAGCTCTCGCGGCGCTGGGCCTGCTTGACCTCGGCGACCTTCTGCACCAGGCGCGCCCGGGCATCCAGCAGGTCGAGCAGCTGGTCATCGAGAGAGTCGATCTGACTGCGCAGTGCGTCGAGACCGACGGCTCCGCCCTGACCTTCGCCTGATTCCGACATGGACGCGCGAGCTTAGCCCAACGAAACCGCACGCGCAAAGGCCTCGTCGGGGTGGTCACTGAGGCTCGCTCGTGTATACTCCAGACCCATCATGGTAAGGGCCCGGTCCGGCTGGTTGCGTGTCGCCCTCCCGCTCGCCGCGGCAGCCCTGGTCATTGGGCTGGGGGCACACGCCATGGCGGCCGACGGCAAGACCCTCAGCGACGCCTGCGCCAGCGGCGCGGCGGCGCCCGACCGCTTCCAGAACGCCCTCAAGTCGGGCTGGCTGGTGGCGCTGGCGCTGGTCTTCGGCTGGGGCGTGCTGACGTCGCTGACGCCGTGCGTGTACCCGATGATCCCGATCGTGCTGTCGATCTTCGGCGCCCGCGGCAAGGACGTGCCCAGGCGGCGCGGCATGATGCTGTCGGCGACCTACGTGGCCGGCATGGTGGTGATGTACACCTCGCTCGGCGTCATCTTCGCGCTGACCGGGCGTACCGCCGATTTCGGCGCCTTCCTCGGCAATCCCTGGGTGGTGGTGCCGCTGGTGCTGTTCTACCTGGCGCTGGCGGCTTCGATGTTCGGCGCCTTCGACCTCGACCTGCCGGCCTCGATCCGGCAGCGCCTGGCGACGGTCGGCGGCAAGGGCTTCGGCGGCGCCTTCGCCATGGGGCTGGTCGGCGGCCTGACCGCGGCGCCCTGCACGGGGCCGTCGCTGCTGTCCCTGCTGGCCTTCGTGGCGCGCACCGGCGACCCGGTGCTGGGGTCGATCGTGCTGGCGACCTTCGCGCTGGGCATGGGCCTCCTGTTCTTCGTGGTCGGCAGCTTCGCGGTGTCCCTGCCCAAGAGCGGCCGCTGGATGGACGCGGTCAAGAGCGTCGGGGGCATCGCCCTCATCGTGATGGCGGTGTACTTCCTGCTGCCCATCGCGCCCGAGCTGCGCAAGCTGGCGCGCCCGGGCAACACCTTCGCGCTGGTGGCCGGGGCGGTGGCCGCGGTCGGCGTGGCGCTGGGCGCCGTGCACCTCAGCTTCCACTCCAGCTGGCTGGTGCGCGCGCGCAAGGGCGTCGGCGTCGCGCTGGCCTCGGCGGGCGTGATCGCGCTGATCTTGTGGGCCGGGGTGCCCAAGCGGCACATCCAGTGGGTCAACGAGAAGGACGGCCTGGCCCAGGCGCTGGCCGAGAAGAAGCCGATCGTGATCGACTTCGCGGCCTCGTGGTGCGGCCCGTGCCGCAAGTTCGAGACCGACACCTTCGCCGACCTCGACGTCTGGAAGACCATGCAGCAGCGCTTCGTGGCCATCAAGGTCGACGCCACGCACTCGACCGACGAGGTCAAGGCGCTGAAGAAGAAGTATGGCGCCGAGACGCTGCCCACCGTGGTGGTGCTCGATCACACCGGGCGTGAGGTCGATCGCGCGCGCACCTGGGTCGGCGCCAGCGAGTTCATGCGCAAGCTGCGGCGCGCCACCGACTGCCCGCGTCCCGGCAGCGAGGTCGCCTCCAGCGCGCCGGTGGTGACGCCGTGAGCAGCCCGCCCGATCCGCCCAGCGGCGGCTCAGGCTCAGGCTCCGGCTCCGGCGGCGCCGGTCAGGCCGAGCCTGGCACAGGCGACCCCGACCGCTTCGCCGAGCTGCCGGTGACCCGCTTCTCGTTCGACGACCCCAGCGGCGCGGCAGCGGCCGCCGGCCACCTGACCACGCGGGCCTACTCGTACCTGTTCGACATCTTCGAGTTCATCGACGTCTTCGAGGAGCGCGGCGTCGACTCGGTCAGCATCGCCGCCGGCGACGAGCCGCTGCGCCTGCCCGCCACCACGCTGGAGGCCGAGCTGGCCGCCATCGTGCGCATCCTCGAGTCGCGCCCGCGCGAGGTCATCCTGCACCCCGAGTGGCGCGAGGCCACCATCGACGAGCTGCGCGCCGTGCGCGACTTCGTGGCCACCGGAGCCCGCAACGGCTGGGACGTCATCATCCAGCCCGACCGCAAGATCACCGCGAATTGACCTCGGGCGCGGTCCCGGCCGGCCACGTGGCCGAGGTCAGTGCAGGCTCTTGCAGGCCTCCACGGACGGCTCGACGTCGCGGCCCTCGGTGTCCTTCATCACGGGCTCGCTGTCGGGGCGCAGCCAGTCGACCTCGCAGGTGAAGGTGCGGCCGTCGAGCTTGCTGACCGACTTGAAGGTGTGCAGCCAGCCGCCCTCGGTCTTGGCGCGCCAGATGAGCCACTTGCCGCCGGCCTGCTCGCCCTCGGCGGTCACCATCAGGCCGGCGTCGATGTGGCCCTCGAGCTCGGCCATGCGGCGCTCGAGGTCGCGATCGTCGAGCGACCAGCCCAGGGTCAGCCCCTGGTCGGCGTCCTTGTACTCGATCTCGACGTAGGCGTTGCCCTCGGGCGAGATCACGTTGGCCGCGAAGCCGCGCGGCAGCCGGATGCAGAAGTTGGGGTTGTCATGGCCGAACAGGCCGGGCCCGCACTGCGCGCCCTGGCGGATCTGCGGCGGCAGCGGCGCCGCGGCGTCGATCACCACCGGCGGCGGCGGCGGCGGCTCCTTCTTCTTGCTACAGCCCAGCCCCAGCCCCACGACCCCGGCCAACCCCCACAGCCCCCACGCGGCGGCGCGCATCAGAACGTCTTCTGAAACTTCATGGTGAGCAGGCCCATGGCGTGCACCCCGTTGGACTGGCTGTTGGGATCGTTGGCGGGCTGATCGCCCTCGAACAGGTAGTGGTAGCCGATGGGCAGCGAGGCCCCGATCGACACCAGCGGCGACAGCTTGTAGTCGAGATCGATCGACAGCTGGGCCACGAAGCCCTTGTTCTCGACCTGGGCCTTGTCGAGCGGCGGATCGACCGACTGCAGCGTGCCGATGCCGAAGCCGAGGCCGGTGCCCACGGTGCCGATCAGCTTGTCGTCCTCGCTGAGCGGAAAGTCGAAGTCGGTGCCCAGCATGAGCTGGGTCCAGCTGCCCTTGAGGCCGCCCTGGAAGAACTGCTGGTGCTCGACCCAGGCGTCGATGAACAGGAACTCGATGCCGAGCTTGCCGCCGAAGGCGCCGCCGCTCTGCACGTTGAAGAAGTCGGTGTCGGTGTCGTCGTTGGCGGTGCCGCGCCCGACCGAGCCGCCGACGTCGGCCTGCACGGTCAGCTGCAAGAGGCGCGCGTCGGCGCGCCGCGCGGCTCCCGCGCACAGCACCACGGCCGCGATGGCCAGACCCAGGACGTTCCCCCCGAAACGTGATCCAAGCTTCATGGCCTTGATCGTAGCACCCGGGCCGGCCTACTGCGAGAACCGGCGTCCTGGCCGAGCCGATCGGGCTTCTTGCCGCCGCCGCGCGCAAGGAGTAGAGATCGCGCCGTGGCTGGCGGTGGAGCGATCGTCATCGGCGGGCGGCGCGGGCCGCGGGTGCGGCGCGCCGCGGTGCTGACCGCGGTCACGCTGGCCATCGCCAGCGGCGTCCTCATGGTCGGCAACTTCCTGTTCCAGCGCGCCACCGCCTACGACGTGCCCTCGGGCAAGCGGCCCGCGCTGGAGCTCGCCGGCAGCGAGAGCGACCGCGGCCTGACCCTGGGCCAGAGCCGCGCCGCGCGTCGCTTCGGCCTCTGGGTGCTGCACCTCGCGGGCGACGACTACGGCCTGGGCTGGGCCCGCGGGCGCCTGTTCGCGCGCCTGGGCGGCAGCGCCGAGCGGCGCGTGCGCCAGGCCATCACCCCTGCCCCCGCGGGCTGGCTACGCAGCAAGCTGCGCCGCATGTCGCTGCGCTGGTCGACGCGCGGGCTGCCCGGCGGCCTCGATCCCGCCTTCGCGCGCGAGCTGGCCGGCCTCAGCCGCGGCCTCGCCGAGGGTGGCGCCGGCGCCGCCGCCGGCGAGGGCGGCGCGCCCAGCTTCCGCGAGCTGGTCTACGAGCAGGTCGCCTTCGACCGCGGCGCCCAGCCGCTGGGCCCGCGCGAGGCCGACCCGCGCGCGGCGCGCCGCCTCAGCCGCAGCGCGCTGGCCTTCGCCGGGCGCGGCGCGGCGCCCGAGGGCCACCTCTGGGTCGGCGCCAGCCTGCGCCTGGGCAGCCCGACCGAGGCGCTGGAGCCGGTGGTCGAGTTCATCCGCCCTGACGAAGGCATGCCGCACGCAGTGGTGACCTGGCCGGGTCAGGTCGGCGCGCTGGCCGGCATGAACCAGGCCGGCCTGGTCGTGGTGGTGGTGCCCGCCCGGGCGCGCTTCGGCGC
>JBGASF010000254.1:0-6642 GCA_044229835.1 Polyangia bacterium
GCGTGGCCCAGGCGGCCAGGCCGGCGTCGTGGGTCCGATCGGTCAGGGTGCCGCCGCGCAGGTGGCGCACCGCCGCGGCCAGCGCGCTGCGCACCACCAGGCCGGGCGCCACCGGCAGCCGCTCGCGCAGCGCCAGCACGCACAGCACCGCGGGCTCGCCGGCGCCGAGCTCGTCCTCGGCCAGCACGCTGGGGCCACCGCGGCCATCGAGGATGCCGCTGACGGTGAAGCCGCCGGCGCCGCGCCCGGTGATGAGCCCCCACTCACCCAGGTGCACGCCATAGGCGAGCGCCGGCCAGCCACGCGCCAGGGCGCCGTCGATCAGCGTGCGCGCGCGCGCCCGGGCCGCCGGCAGCGACGGATCGTCGGGGCCCGCGAACACGATGTCGATGCTCCTGCCCAGGCGCGCCAGCATGGCGGGCAGCTCGTGCAGCCAGGCGCTGGCGTGCCAGCCGCCGAGCTCCAGCTCGCGCCCGACGATGATGCGAAAGGCGTCGCCGCCCAGGCCCAGCACCTCGGCCACGGTGCGCTCGTCACCCGCCGCGGTCAGCGCCGCACGCAGTGCGGCCGCCAGCGTGGACCAGCCTCTCTGCATGCGCGCGGACACCGGGGCGGACATCCGGAATGCTTAGCACGACCGCGTGGCGACCGACGCGGCTGTCGTCTCTGTCGGGGCTACAGCCGCTCGACCAGCAGGGGCGCCAGGTCGTCCAGCGCCGCGACCTCGTCGACCACCCCGGCCTCGATGGCGACCTTGGGCATGCCGAAGATCACGCTGCTGGTCTGATCCTGCGCGAAGGTGGCGCCGCCGGCGGCCTTGATGGCGCCGAGGCCCTCGGTGCCGTCCTTGCCCATGCCGGTCATGACCAGGCCGACCGCGCGGCGTCCGAAGGCGCGCGCCACCGAGGCCATGGTGATGTCGGCGGCGGGGCGGCAGCCGTGCACCTCGGGGCCGTCGGTCAGGCGGATGAAGCCGGAGCTGTCGATCTCGAGGTGGCGATCACCGGGGGCGATCAGCGCGCGGCCCTGGCGCGGGCGGTCGCCGTCCTTGGCCTCGCGGACCTGGATGGCGCTGAGGGCGTCGAGGCGCTCGGCCAGCCGCGCGGTGAAGCCCTCGGGCATGTGCTGGACGATGATCATGGCGAACTTGGTGTCGGCGGGCAGCGCGGGCAGGAAGCGCCCCAGCGCGGCCGGGCCGCCGGTCGAGATGGCGACCACGACCACGCGCGGCCCGGTCGGCGGCCAGGTCGAGTTGATCGAGTCCATGCGCACCTTGGCCGTGCGCGCCGGCAAGGGGGCCAGCTCGCGCGGGCGCGCCTCGGCGGCGGCCAGCACCTTCTCCAGCAGCTTGCCCTTGATGCGCGAGAAGTCGGCCGAGACCTCGCCCGAGGGCTTGGCCAGGAAGTCGACCGCGCCGGCGTTGAGCGCCTCGAAGGTCTCGCGCGCGCCGTCGGTGGTGTGCGCCGACAGCATGACGACCGGGATGGGCGCCGTGGCCAGGATGCGGCGCACCGCGCCGGGGCCATCCAGGTTGGGCATGTTGAAGTCCATGGTGATGACGTCGGGGCGCAGGGCGGCGGCGCGGGTCACCGCCTCGGCGCCGTCCTTGGCCTCGCCGACGACCTCGATGCGGGGATCGGCGGCCAGGATCTTCTTGATCGCGGCGCGCATGAACAGCGAGTCGTCGACGATGAGGACGCGCACGCGCTTCACGGGGACTCCTCCGAGGGCGAGATGGCCTTGACGACATAGGCGGTGACGGGGTGATCGATGCCCTTGAGCTTGACGCCGGGCAGCGGCTCGACGCGCAGCCCGGGATCCAGCGGCTCGCACAGGCGGTAGGTCGACTCGCTGATGAGGACGGCGCCGTGCGGGCAGCTCTGCTCGTAGCGGTTGGCGCGGTTCACGGTGTCGCCGATGACGGTGTAGTCGCGGCGCACGAAGCGGCTGCCGAGATCGCCGCGGACGACGGGGCCGGTGTTGATGCCGATGCGCATCGCCAGCGCGCGCGGGCGGCCCTGGTTCCAGTCGGTCAGCGCGGCCTGCATGGCCATGGCGGCGCGGGTGGCGCGCAGCCAGGGCGGGTCGGAGCCCGGGATGTGATCGAACACGCCCATGATGGCGTCGCCGATGAACTTGTCGATGTCGCCGCCGTGCGCCTTCACGATGGGGCACAGGCGATCGAAGTAGTCGTTGAGCAGATCGATGACCTCGCGCGGGGGCATGGTCGAGGACATCATGGTGAAGCCGACGATGTCGGAGAACATGACCGCCATGTCGCGCTCGATGGCGCGCACCTCGCCCAGGGGATCGCCGGCGGCGCGCTGCTCGGCGGCCCTGGCGGCGCCCTCGGAGATGTAGACCCGCGAGGCCTCCTTGTAGCGGGTCAGGCGGCGCTCGGCCAGGATGCGCTCGACCATGGCGACGCACTTGTCGACGCTGAAGGGCTTGACCAGGTAGGAGGTCAGGCCGACGGCGCGCATCTGGGCCTGGTCGCGCCGGGTGTCGCGCGCGGTCAGCATCATGACCGGGATGTCGCGGGTGGCGGGATCGCGCTTGAGGCCATGGACCAGCTCGAAGCCGGTCATCACCGGCATGTCGTAGTCGGTGATGACCATCTCGGGGGTGTGCTGGCGCGCGAGGTCGAGGCCGATGGCGCCGTTCTCGGCGGTCAGGATCGAGAAGCCCTGGCGCGCCAGCGAGTCGGCCACCAGGTGGCGGATGGCGGGCGAGTCGTCGACCACCAGCAGGCGCTCGCGGCCGCCGGGGGCGGCGCCGCGGATGAGCGGGCGCAGGCGCGACAGCAGCTCCTCGGCGACCACCGGCTTGACCAGGTAGTCGTCGGCGCCGGCGTCGAAGCCGCGCTCCAGATCCTGGGCCTCGCCGAGGGCGGAGCAGATGACCACGGGGACGTGCTGGGTGCCCTCGCCGGTCTTGAGCTCGCGGCACACGCCATAGCCGTCCAGGCGCGGCATCTCCACGTCGGTGATGACCAGATCGGGGCGGCGCTCGCGCGCCAGCTCCAGGGCCTCGACGCCGTCGGCGGCGCTGACCACCTCGTAGCCGGCCTCCTCCAGGATGGGGCGGGTGTGGCGGTGGATGAGGGCGCTGTCGTCGGCCAGCAGGATCAGCTTCTTGTCGCGGGTCTGGCTGCCCACCACCTCGAGCACGTCGGCGTCCGAGAACGGCAGGGCGAGGAAGCCGTCGGCGCGGGCGGCGCGCGCGGCGCGGCGGTCGGCGTCGGCGATGCCCAGCACGATGGTGGCCATCAGCGCGGTGCGGGCGTCGTTCTTGAGATCGAGGGTCAGCACCAGGCCGTCGGCGCCGGGCACCCGGCGCGGGATGATGGCGGCCTGCGGCGGGCGCGCGCGCACCGCGGCGGTGAAGCTGCGCACGTCGCGGTAGATGGTGACCTCGTGGCCGGCGGCGCGCAGCGGGCGCGACAGCAGCTCGGGCAGCACGCGGCCGAGGGCCAGGATGGCGACCTCCATCAGCGGCCTCCCCTGAGGTGCTTGTGCACCGCGCGCAGGAGCTCCTCGCGGTCGTGCGGCTTGGTGATGTAGTCGTCGCCGCCGGCGTCGAAGCCGCGCACGCGGTCGATCTTCTCGGCCCGGCTGGTCACCATGACGATGGGGACGTCGCGGTAGGCGGGCAGCGCGCGCAGCCGGCGCGTCAGCTCGTAGCCGTCGAGGTTGGGCATCATGACGTCGGTCGACACCAGGTCGAAGCGCTCGCGCTCGGCCAGGGCCAGGGCCTCGGCGCCGTCGGGGGCCTCGGTGACCGCGAAGCCGTCGGCCTCGAGCAGGCGGCGCAGCGCCTCGCGGATGGTGTCGGAGTCCTCGGCCAGCAGGATGCGGTGGCGCTTGCCGGCGGCGCTGGCGCCGCTGCCGCCGGGGGCGGTGGCCGGGGTGTGCGCGGGCGGCGGTGGGGCGGTGGCGCGGCGGCCGTGGCGGATGGCGCGCGCGACCACGGCGGGGACGTCGAGGATGATGGCGCAGCGCTCGCCGAGCAGGGTGGCCCCGGCGGCGCACTCGACGTTCTGCAGGAGGTCGCCCAGCGGCTTGATGACGATCTCGCGGCGGTCCTCCAGGCGCTCGCACTCCAGGCCGTAGGTCTCGCCGCCGACCTCGACCAGGACCACCGGGATGAGGTCGCCGACCTGGGCCGCGGCGACGTCGAGCTCGAGGGCGCCGGCCAGATCGAGCAGCGCGACCTGGCGGCCCTCGACCGCGATGACGCGCTGGCCGAGGACGCGCTGCACGTCGGTCGGGCGCACCATCACGGTGGGCACCACGATGTCGAGCGGCAGCGCGAAGCTCTCGCCGGCCACGCGCGCCATCAGGACCTGGATGATGGCCAGGGTCAGCGGCAGCCGCAGCGTGAAGGTCGAGCCCTGGCCGGGGCGCGAGGTGACCTCGATGGAGCCCTTGAGGCGGCTGATGGCCTCGCGCACGACGTCCATGCCGACGCCGCGGCCGGACACCTCGCTGATGCGCGCGGCGGTCGAGAAGCCGGGCCGGAAGATGATGTCGAGCGCGGCGCGGTCGTCGAGCGCGGCGGCCTGCTCGGCGGTGATGAGGCCCTTCTCGATGGCCTTGGCGCGCAGCTTGTCGGGCGAGATCCCGCCGCCGTCGTCGCGGATCTCGATGACCATCTGGTTGCCGCGGTGGTAGGCGTGCAGGCCGAGCACGCCCTCGCGCGGCTTGCCGGCCCGCTCGCGCGCCTCGGGGGGCTCGATGCCGTGATCGACGGCGTTGCGCACGAGGTGCATCAGGGGATCGTCGAGCTGCTCGACCAGGATCTTGTCGAGCTCGGTGTCCTCGCCGTGGAGCTCGAGGCGGACCTGCTTGCCCAGGGTCTGGCCGAGCTCGCGCACGGTGCGCCGGTACTTGGTGAAGATGCGCGCGATGGGCAGCATGCGCAGCTTCATGACCTGCACGCGCAGCTCGCCGGTGACGTAGTCGATCTGGCGGCCCGAGCCCGACAGATCCTGCGCCACCTCGGCGAACACGCGCTCGACGCGACCGAGCTCCTCGCCCAGCGAGCGGATGACCTGCCGCGCCGGGTGCTCGCGGGTGCCGGTGACCGCGCTGGTGACAGGGCCTCCGAGCTGGCCGGCCAGGGCGCCCAGCTTGCGCGCCAGGCGGCGCTCGCTCTCGAGCTCGCGACCCAGCGAGGTCAGGCCCTGGATGGCGGCGTGCAGGCCGGTCTTGCCCAGCACCAGCTCGCCGACCAGGTTCATCAGGAGGTCGAGCTTCTCGAAGTCGACGCGCAGGGTCTGCTTCTGGGTCACCGCGCGGGCCGCCACCGCGCTGGCGCCGGTGCTGCCGCTGCCGGCGTGGGCGGCGCGCGCGCGGGCGGGGTTGGCGGTGTCAGCGTCGGCGCCGTCGGCGTCGCCGTCGGCGGTCGCGGTCGCGGCGGCGTGGGCGTCGGCGTCGAGCGCCTCGTCGAGCGCGGACGGCGGCGCGGCGGGATCCTTGAGGCGGCGCAGGATGGCGCGCAGATCGGTGTCGATGGGGGCGCGCGCGATGGCGCGGCCCAGGATGTCACGCAGGCCGTCGAGGGTGCCGAGCAGGGCGTCGATGACGCCGCGGTCGACCTTGCGCTGGCCGTCGCGCAAGAGGCCGACCAGGTCCTCGGCCGCGTGCGACAGGCGGTTCATCTTGCGCAGGCCGACAAAGCCTGACGATCCCTTGACAGTGTGTAAATCTCGGAAGATCTCGCGCACCAGCTCGGCGTCGTCGGGGGCGGCCTCGAGGCGGAGCAGCTTCTGCGACAGCCCCTCGATGCGCTCGTTGGCCTCCTCGATGAAGGGGTCGATCATGTCGTCGTCGACCTGGGGCACCCAGGTGGTGTCCTCGTCGGGGGCGGCGCCCCCGCTGCCATGCGAGGCGGCGTCGCTGCTGGCGGGGGCGAAGGCGGCGGCGCTGGCGGGCGCGGCGGCGGCGCTGGCGCTGGGGCCGGGGCCGGGCGGGTGCAGGCCGGCCAGCGAGACCAGCGGGCGGCTGCGCTCCGGGCTGGCCGGGAGCAGCTCGGCCAGCCGGTTGGTGGCGCTGTCGAGCGGCGCCGAGGCGACGCGAGCGCCCGAGGCGTCGGGGCGGGCCAGGGTCGCGAAGGCCTCGTCGAGCGCGACCGCGGCGCCGGCCAGGGCGCTGCCCAGGTGGGGATCGACCGGGGTGCCCTCGGCGAGCACCTCGGCGGCGGTCTCCAGCGTGGTGGCGATGCGGGCGATCTCCTCGACGCCGACCATGAGGGCGGAGGCCGCGACCGAGAACGCCGCGGTGGCCAGCTCGGCCAGGCCGTCGCGTGACAGCGGCGGGCGGGTGATCTCGGCGGCCAGCACGCGCATGCGGGCGGCCTCGCGCGCGCCATCCTCGAGGAACACGGCCCACAGCGCGGCGGCGTCGAGGCTCATCGCGTGGGCCGCACGGTGAGGAGGTGGCGCTCGCTGAAGCGCAGCGGACCGGGGCGCGTGGCGGCCAGGGTGAGGATGACGCCGGCCTGGGCTGCGGCCAGGGTGGCGCGGCGCAGCACGCGCGCGGCGCCGTCATCGAGGTAGTCGGCGCCGTCGAGGTCGACGTGGATGGTGTCGCCCTCGAGGGAGAGCGCGAGCAGGGGCGACAGCTCGGCTTGCAGGCGGGT
>JBGASF010000255.1:0-6615 GCA_044229835.1 Polyangia bacterium
GGGGCCGCCGCCTGCGCCGCCAGCACCACGGTCCCCGCCGGCCGCTTGACCGCGCGCACCAGCCGCTTGCGCGCACCCTTGCCGGGGTCGACCACCTGCTCGAGCAGCCGCACCGCGCCGCCGCCACAGCGCCAGATCGCCGGCGTCTCCCACCACAGGTGCAGCTTGCCGGCCTCCACCGCCAGCCCCGGGGTGGCGCCATCCTGGTGTGCCGGCTCGTCGACGACCTTGACCAGCTGGCCGCCGCGCAGCACGACCGCCAGCGCGCGCCCGCGCACACCCCGCGCCAGCACCACGGTGACCCCACCGACCTTGCCGGCCTCCAGCGTGCGCACCGCCTCCGTCAGCGCCAGCGTCGCGCTGCCGCCGCTGCCCAGCGCCGCCTTCAGCACTCCGTCAGCGCCAGCACCGACCTCGTCGGACTTGCCGTCGCCATCGAGATCGACCGTCAGCGTCGCCGTCGGAGCTGCCTCCGCCGTCGCCAGGAGGCCCGCCACAAGGAGGCCCGTGCTCAGCAATGCGCGCATCGGCGGCAATGTAGCAAAGATCGTCGACCGTGACGGCAGCGGTGGTATAGGCAGCCTGCCCGTGGACGCCCCCGCCGCCATCGACCTCGCCGACTACGACTATGCGCTGCCCGAGGCGCAGATCGCGCAGACCCCCGCCGCGCGCCGCGACCACGCGCGCCTGCTCCAGCTCGACCCGCGCCGCGCCCCCGGCGAGGTCAGCCACCATGTCTTCGCCGACCTGCCCGCGCTGCTGCCCCCGCGCGCGCTGCTGGTCGTCAACGACACCCGCGTCATCCCGGCCCGCCTGCGCGGCCACAAGAGCACCGGCGGCGCCGTCGAGCTCCTCCTCATCGAGCCGGTGACCAGCCACCCCGGCCGCTGGCGCGCCCTGTACCAGGCCTCCAAGCCGCTGCGCCCCGGCACCCAGCTGCGCCTGGGACCCAGCGCCGCCCTGGCCGCCACCAGCCATGCCCGCACCGACGCCGGCCACGTCGAGGTCGACCTCGACCTGCCGGCCGACCCCGCCGCGGTGGAGGCCGCCCTCGCCGCCGCCGGCGAGATCCCGCTGCCGCCCTACATCCACCGCGACCACGCCCGCCCCGACGACCGCGCCGACTACCAGACCATGTTCGCCACCCACGCCGGCGCCGTGGCCGCGCCCACCGCTGGCCTGCACTTCACCCCCGCCGTGCTGGCCGCCCTGGCCGCCGCCGGCCACGAGCACACCACGATCACCCTGCATGTCGGCCCCGGCACCTTCGCCCCCATCCGCGACGGCGACGTCGCCGGCCACCGCATGCACGCCGAGCGCTACCACGTGCCCGCCGCCGCCGCCGCCGCCATCGCCGCCGCGCGCGCCGCCGGCCGCGCCATCGTCGCCGTCGGCACCACCACCGTGCGCACCCTGGAGGCCGCCCACGATCCGGCCACCGGCGCGCCGCGCCCCGGCCCCGGCTCGACCGCCATCTTCATCCGCCCCGGCCACGTCTTCCGCGGCTTCGACGCCCTCATCACCAACTTCCACGTGCCGCGCTCGACGCTGATGCTGCTGGTGTCCGCCTTCGCCGGCCGCGGCCACATCCTCGCCGCCTACGCCGCCGCCGTCGCCGCCGGCTACCGCTTCCTGTCCTACGGCGACGCCATGTTCATCCCATGCCCGGCCCCGACCGTGAGCCCCGGACCATGATCACCCCCGGCTTCCGCTTCACCCCTACCCACCACGACGGCCGCGCCCGCGCCGCCACCCTGGAGACCCCGCGCGGGCGCATCGAGACCCCCATCTTCATGCCGGTCGGCACCGCCGGCACCGTCAAGGGCCTCACCGTCGACGAGCTGAGCGCCCCGCCGCTCGACGCCCACATCATCCTGGGCAACACCTACCACCTGTACCTGCGCCCCGGCCTCGAGGTGGTGCGCGCCCTCGGCGGCCTGCACCGCATGATGGCCTGGCCGCGCCCCATCCTGACCGACTCGGGTGGCTTCCAGATCTTCTCCATGAAGGAGATCTCGAAGCTCGACGACGACGGCTGTGACTTCCGTTCGCACCTCGACGGCTCGAAGCACCGGCTGACCCCCGAGCGCTCCATCGAGATCCAGGCCACCCTGGGCTCCGACATCGCCATGGTCCTCGATCATTGTCCGCCCGGCGACGCCGCCCCGGCCGACATCGACGTCGCCATGGCGCGCACCACGGCCTGGGCCCTGCGCTGCCTGCACGCCCCGCGCGCCCCAGGTCAGGCCCTGTTCGCCATCGTGCAGGGCGGCACCTCCATCCCCCGTCGCCGCGCGCACCTCAGCGACCTCGGCGCCCTGAGCGGCCCCGAAGCCAGCTCACAGTTCGACGGCTTCGCCCTCGGCGGCCTCTCGGTCGGCGAGCCCATCCCGCTCATGTACGAGGTCCTCGACGCGGTCGCCGCCGAGCTGCCCGCCGAGCGCCCGCGCTACCTGATGGGCGTCGGCACCCCGCAGGATCTGGTGGTCGCCATCGGCCGCGGCATCGACATGTTCGACTGTGTGATGCCGACCCGCAACGCCCGCAACGGCCAGCTCTTCACCTCCCAGGGCCGGGTGGTCATCGCCAACGCCGCGCATCGCTTGGACCCGGGACCAATCGACCCGAACTGTGCATGCGAGACTTGCCAACGCTACAGCAGGGCCTATCTTCGCCACCTCTTCCAGGCCAAGGAGATCCTCTACAGCCGACTCGCCACCCTGCACAACCTGACCTACTACCTTGGCGTCGTGCGACGCGCACGAGCCGCAATCATCTCGGGCACCTGGGATCGCTTCGAGCGCGACTTCCTGGCCAGCCCCGAGAGCGAGGCGCATCGCGGTCAAAGGAGTTGACCGGCCCCGATACGTCTGGTAAGCCTTCACGGTTTTTTCAAGGAGTTACCGATGGCTCCGTCAATGATCCTGATGGTCGTGATGTTCATTGTTTTCTGGTTCATGTTGATCCGCCCGCAGCAGAAGCGGCAGCGTGAGCACGCAGCGATGCTGGCATCGCTGAAGAAGGGCGACCAGGTGGTCACCAATGGCGGGCTGATCGGCAAGATCAGCGGCATGACCGACGACACCCTGATCCTGGAAGTGCAGGAGAAGGTCCGCATCCGCGTGCTGCGCTCGGCCGTGCAGACCAAGTACCAGGCCCCCGAGGCGGTGGCCGACAAGTCGGAAAAGGCCGAAAAGAACGCCGAAAAGGCCGACAAGGTCGCCTGATTCAGATCTCCGCTTCCTCTCCTTCTCGCTAGAGCTGCTCGGAGTCTCCTCATATGGAACGCGTTTGGCGTTGGAAGTTCATTGGCCTCCTCATCCTGATCGCCGTCAGCATCGGGCAGCTCATGCCGACGCTGCGGCCCGACGAGGGGCAGCTGCCTGGGTGGTTCACCGGCATCTTCAACAAGAAGATCACGCTGGGTCTCGACCTGCAGGGCGGCTTCCAGGTGCTGTACTCGGTCGACTATGACGTCGTGGTCGACGAGAAGGCCTCGGCGCTGCGCGCCGACATCGAGGACAAGATCAAGGGCGACCTCAAGCTGGCCTCGCTCAAGGCGCGCTCGTTCCCGGGCGGCCAGATCACGGTCAACCTGTCGGCCGACGACCTCAAGAAGCTGCCCAGCGACTGGATGAAGGGCTTCGAGGGGCTGGCCAAGCGCAGCTGCCCGGGCACCGCCGAGGCGGGCACCATCTGCCTGCGCGTGTCGGGCAAGTTCGAGGACACCATCCGCCAGAAGGCGCTGGCCCAGGCCGTGCGCGTCATCCGCGAGCGCGCCGACGAGTTCGGCGTCGCCGAGCCCACCATCGTCGAGCGTGGCGATCGCATCGCCGTCGAGCTGCCCGGCGCCAAGCCGGCCGACATCGAGCGCATCAAGTCGATCATCGACCGCACCGCCCGCCTGGAGTTCAAGATCGTCGAGGACGGCTCCGACATCGCCGAGTACATGGCCAAGCTGGCCGCCGCCGCGCGCGCCGACGACAGCCTCAAGGTCGACGACAAGCACCGCCGCATCCGCGACTACAGCTTCGCCGGCCGCGGCGAGGGTGGCTACGAGATCGCCCTCATCGCCGAGGACGAGGAGAAGTCGATCTCCGCCAAGGAGGCCTTCGAGCGCCGCTGCCAGCTCAAGAAGAACGAGCGCGCCTGGGACCAGGGCAAGCCGGGCGACGAGAACCGCGTCGTCAAGTGCGTGCTGTCGGGCCAGCGCCTGCTGCAGGAGTGGATCGACAAGGCCATCGTCAAGGAGCCGCTGCCGACCAGCAAGGACAACCACTCGCTGCAGATCGTCATGGAGAGCGTGACCCGTCGCGCCGCCGACATGCAGGACGACGACAGCGACGGCGAGGACAAGCTGCCCGCGGTGTACTGGCGCACGCACATGGTGCGCGCCGCCGCGGAGCTGACCGGCGACGCCGTCAGCTCGGCCGAGGTCATCCCCGACTCGGTGACCGGCTTCCCCGAGGTCTCGGTCAACTTCACGCGCTCGGGCGGCAACCGCTTCGAGGAGCTGACCGGCAAGAACGTCGGCCGTCGCATGGCCATCATCCTCGACGAGAAGGTCAACAGCGCGCCCAACATCGAGACCAAGATCGGCGGCGGTCGCGCCCGCATCACCATGGGCGGCACCGACCCGACCGAGGTCCAGCGCGAGGCCGAGGACCTGGTCAACGTGCTGCGCACCGGCTCGCTGCCGGCGCCGCTGCGCGAGGAGTACGCCTCGCGCATCGGTCCGTCGCTGGGCTCGGACGCCATCCGCGGCGCCCAGCTGGCCATCGGCATCGGCGCCGCGATGGTCTTCCTCTTCATGCTGGTCTACTACAAGGGCTCGGGCCTGATCGCGAACCTGTCGGTGGTCCTGAACCTCCTGTTCATGGTCGCCATCCTGGTCGGCCTGCAGGCGACCCTGACGCTGCCCGGCATCGCCGGCCTGTCGCTGACCATCGGCATGGCGGTCGATTCCAACATCCTCATCTATGAACGCATTCGAGACGAATTGCGGGCCGGCAAGAGTCCCCGCGGCGCGGTCGACGCCGGCTTCAGCCGCGCGTTCTGGACCATCTTCGACGCCCACCTCACCAACGCCATCGCCGGCTTCGTGCTCTTGTCCTACGGCACCGGCCCCATCCGCGGCTTCGCGGTCACCCTGCTGGCGGGCATCGCGGTGAACCTGTTCACCTCGATCTGGTGCACCCGCCTCATGTTCGACTTCGTCGTGGGCCGCAAGAACGCGGGCTCCGAGATCTCCATCTAGGAAACGAGCGAACTCCCATGGCACAGAAATTCTTTCAGCTCATCCCGCCGGGCACGAACTTCGAGTTCGTCAAGCGCATGAAGCTGTGGTTCGGCCTCTCGATCGCGCTGGTCACGGTGTCGATCGGCATGATGGTGGTGAACCACTACCGCAAGGGGGAGGTGCTGAACTTCGGCATCGACTTCAAGGGCGGCACCGAGATGCTGGTCGACTTCAAGAAGCCGGTCGAGGCCGGCGCCGTCCGCAACGCGCTCAAGGGCGTGGTCAAGGACGTCGAGGTCATCGCGTACTCGGGCTCCGACGTGAAGTACGGCTTCTCGGTGCGCACCCCCGAGACCACCACGGTCGCCGAGGGCGAGCGCCTCAAGCAGGCCGACGCCATCTCCAAGAAGTTCGAGGACCGCGAGATCTACCTGGTCAAGTGGCGCGGCGACACCCTGCAGATCCGCGCCGGCAAGGAGATCAAGCGCGACGAGCTGTTCGCGGCCATCAACGGCCTCGGCGGCGGCATCCGCGCCAAGCCGGCCGAGAAGATCGAGATCAAGCAGAAGCTCAGCGAGTACGTCATCGACGCCCCGGTGTTCGGCCTCGACGTCAAGGTGCGTGACGCCCTGGAGAAGTCGCTGGGCGCCGGCGTCATCAACGACATCCCGCGCGTCGAGACCGTCGGCGCCAAGGCCGGCGAGGAGCTGCGCAACGACGGCATCAAGTCGCTGGTCTACGCCATCATCCTCATCATGCTGTACATCGCCTTCCGCTTCGACTTCCGCTTCGGCCCGCCCACCGTGGTCGCGCTGCTGCACGACTCCATCCTGGTCATCGGCGCCTACGCCGTGCTGTGGCTGGAGGTCAACCTGACCACCGTCGCCGCGCTGCTGACGGTCATCGGCTTCTCGATGAATGACACCGTCGTCGTCTTCGACCGCATCCGCGAGGACGCCGCGCGCTACAAGGACCGCAAGTTCGACCGCGTCGTCAACACCGCCGTCAACGAGACCCTGTCGCGCACCATCTTGACCTCGGCCACGGTGTTCTTCGTGACCCTGGCCATGAACATCTTCGGCACCGGCGTCATCCGCAACTTCGCCTTCGCGATGAACGTCGGCATCATCGTCGGCACCTACTCCTCGGTCTTCATCGCGGCGCCCATCCTGATCTGGCTGACCCAGCGCTACAGCGAGCGCCCGCTGCCCGCCCGCAGCGCGCGCCCGGCCCGTACCGAGGCCTGACCGCAGCCTCCGCGCAGCAGCAGCAAGCGAGCCCGGCGACCCCGGGCTCGTTTCATTTGTGCGCCCGGCATGGGCGTGATCAGGAGGTGAGAGTCCTCTGGGGAACCTGGTCGCAGGGACCCCACGCGA
>JBGASF010000256.1:0-6567 GCA_044229835.1 Polyangia bacterium
GGCGGCGCGGGTGGCGCGGGTGGCGCGGGTGGCAGCGGTGGTGCGGGCGGCGCGGGTGGTGGCAGCTGCACCGGCGAGGTCGGCCGTGGTGGTCAGGGCGGCACCGGCGGCGTCGGCGGCGCGGGCGGCGCGGGCGGCGGTGGTGGTGGTGGCCCGTCGATCGGCGTCTACAAGGCGATGGGCGCGACCCCGGTGATGACGATGACGACCATCATGATCGGCACCGGCGGCGCTGCCGGTGGTGGACCGCGGCCCGGCATGGTGGGCACCGCGGCGATGACCTACCCGTAGCCAGCTACTCCTTCGAATAGGGCTCGAGCAGCTTGTCCCAGCTGGCGGAGACCTGCTGGTACTCGTCGGGGCACTGCTCGGCGCGCTCCTCGGGCAGGGTGCCGTCCTTGACCAGGTCGGCGTACTTCTCGGGGTTGGAGCCGTAGATCAGGCAGATGATGTTGTAGAAGCGCTGCTCGTTGAGCGAGTGCTCGTCCCAGAACGGGGTGTCGTCCTGGCCTGACGCGGTGAACGACTCGGCGCCATTGAGGGCCATGGCCTCGCCCTCGTCGCCGCCGCTGATGAGAATGATGGCGGCCAGCTGATCGACGGCGTCTTCCTGGCGGCCGACCGCGGGCAGCTGCAGCTGATCGATGAGGGCGTGGCCGAGCTCGTGCAGGAAGAAGAAGTAGGTCGCGCCGACCACGGCCTCGCCGAGTTCGTCGTCGGTGCGGCCCTCGGCCATCGACTGCGCGACGTCCTCGACGAGCTCGTCGCACATCGTGATCGAGTGCTTCTCGGGATCGTAGAAGGCGTTGGCCTCGCCGCACCTGTCGACGTGGATCTCGATGTTGCGCGGCAGCTTGATGCTGGCGTTGAGGTTCTCGACCGCGGTCTCGAAGACCTGGGCGTCCTTGAGCAGGGCGCGGGCGTCGGACTCGCCCTCGGCGTAGACCACCGAGAGATCGCCCTGGTCGTCCTGCTCGGGCTTGACCTCGGCGGGGGCGGCGGGGGCGGCCGGCGTGTTCTTGCCGGCGGCGGCCTTGGCGATCTCGGCGGCGTCGAGCTTGGCGCGGGTGCCGCCCGGCTTGGCGGTGATGGTGACCTTGCCGGCGGGGGCGGGGCCCGGGCTGCCCGCCGGGCCAGCGCTGCCGGTGCCGGCGCCACTGCCGCTGGCGGCGCTGGCGGTGGCCTTCTTCTTCTTGCAGCCCGCGGCCAGGGCGACCACCGCGACGACGACGACCAGGACACGTGTGCGCATGGCCGTCAAGGTACGGCTGCGGCGTCACCGCGCGCAAGCTGGGCGGCGCGCGCGAAGATCCGCGCGAACATGGCGCGGGTCAGCCGCCCGGTGTTGGTGTTCTGGCGCGAGCAGTGATAGCTGTCGATGAGGTGCAGGCCGGGCAGCGCGTGCTCGGCGCCGTGGGCGAAGGCGAACGCCGCCGGGCGCAGGCCGCGCGCGCGCAGCAGCTGATCGTGCGCGATGCGCCCCAGCGCGACGGCGACCCGCACCCGCCCGAGGTGCCCGAGCTCGGCCTCCAGGAAGGGGCGGCAGCGCGCGACCTCGTCGGGCGTCGGCTTGTTCTGCGGCGGGGCGCAGCGCGCCGCCCCGGTGATGAAGACGTCGCTCAGGACCAGGCCATCGCGCGGCCCGCGCGAGATGGCCGCGCTCGCCAGGCCGACCCCGTGCAGCGCCCGATACAGCCACTCGCCCGACGAATCGAATGTGAAGACACGCCCGGTCTTGTTGGCACCATGTAAACCAGGTGCGAGGCCGACCACCAGCAGGCGGGCCCCCGGGTCCCCGAAGCCGGGCACCGGCCGGCACCAGTGATCGGGGAAGCGGGCGCGCGAGGCGTCGAGATACGCGGTCAGGCGCGGGCAGGCCCGACAGGCCACGATGTCGTCGGCCACGCGCGCCAGGCCGCGATGGCGCGGGCGGTCGTGGCCGGCGCCGCTGGGCCGCCTCGCGGCGCTCATCCGCCCTTGTGCTGGCCGTAGCTCGCGAACTTGGCGATGACGCGCGCCATCTCGGCGTCGTCGAGCAGGTTGGGCTGGCCGACCGCGAGCGTGCGCAGGTACTGCTCGGCCAGGTTCTCGACCTCACGCGCCAGCGCGAGCGCCTGACCCAGGCTGGCGCCCAGCGCGATCATGCCGTGGTTCGCGAGCAGACAGGCGCGCCGCCCGTCCAGCGCCGCCAGCGCGTGCGCCGCCAGCGCGGCCGACCCGAAGGTCGCGTACGGCGCGCAGCGGATGTCGGCCCCGCCCGCGGCCGCCACCATGTAGTGGAACGCCGGGATGCCCTTGCCCAGGCACGCCAGCGCGGTGGCCGCGGTCGAGTGAGTGTGCACGATGGCCTCCACCTCGCGCCGCGCGGCATAGATGGCCAGGTGCATGGGCGCCTCGCTCGAGGGCTTGCGCCGCCCGCGCGCCGCGCCGCCGCCGTCCAGCGCACACAGGTCGTCCGGCGTCAGGGCGTCATAGTCCATCCCGCTCGGCGTGATCAGCACGGCGTCGCCCACCCGCGCGCTGACGTTGCCCGAGGTGCCGACCACCAGGCCGCTGCTGCGCATGGCGCGCGCCGTCGCGATGACCTCGCCCGCTGCCTGCCGCTCCGCCCACCGCATCATCGAGCACCGCCCGCGCCCGTGCTCGCGCCCGCGCCCGCGCCCGCGCTCGTCCTCGTGCTCGTCCTCATGCTCGAGCTCGCTCTGGATAGAGCCCTGCCAGCCCCTCCTCCGTCGCCTCGCACACCCCGCGCTCGGTGATGAGCCCCGTGATCAGCCGCGCCGGCGTGACATCGAACGCCGGGTTGGCCACCGCGCTGGCCTCGGGCACCACCGTCACGTGGGTCATCACGCCGCCGTCGCCGCGCCCGATGACCTCGCGCAGCTCGCGCCCGGCGCGCTCCTCGATGGGCACCTCGGCGCCGCTGGCCATGGTCCAGTCGATGCTCGAGTGCGGCAGCGCGACATAGAACGGCACCCCGGCATCCCGCGCCGCCAGCGCCTTCAGGTAGGTCCCGATCTTGTTGCACACGTCGCCGTTCCTGCACGTGCGGTCGGTGCCCACGATGACGAGATCGACCTGGCCGCGCTGCAGCAGGTGGCCGCCGGCGTTGTCGGCCACCACCGTGTGCGGCACCCCATGCTGGCCGAGCTCCCACGCCGTCAACATGCCCTGGTTGCGCGGCCGGGTCTCGTCGACCCAGACGTGGAGCGGCAGGCCGCGGTCATGCGCGAGATAGAGCGGCGCGGTCGCCGTGCCCCAGTCGACGGTGGCCAGCCAGCCGGCGTTGCAGTGGGTCAGCACGCGCAGCGGCCGGTTGCGCCCGACTGCACGCCAGGTCGCCTCGAAGATGGCCGCGCCGTGCTGCCCGATGGCCTGGCAGGTCGCGACGTCGTCCTCGCAGATGGCCGCCGCGCATGCATACGCCGCCGCCACCCGCGCCGCGCCATCGCCGCCGCCTGCGCCGCCCGCGCCGCCTGCGCCGCCCGCGTCCCCCACCGCCAGCACCGCCGCGCGCACGCGCGCCAGCGCCCAGCCCAGGTTGATCGCCGTCGGCCGGGTCTCCGCGAGCTCCGCGCAGGCCCGCTCCAGCGTCGCCGGCGACGCGTCTTCCCGCAGCGCCAGACACACGCCGTACGCCGCCAGCGCCCCGATCAGCGGCGCCCCGCGCACCTGCATGTCGCGGATCGCGCGGGCCGCCGCGGCCAGGCTGTCCACCCGCAGCACCCGCAGCTGCCAGGGCAGCCGGGTCTGATCGATGACGTCCACGGCCCAGCCGTCATCACTCAGCGCGATGGTCCGCCGGTGGACGCCGTCGACGCGCACGCCTAGAAGAAGACCTTGGCGACGCGCAGGATGCCCTGCTTCCACGGCACCCGGTGGGTCACGCCCGACGACTTCTCGAAGCGCTTGAGGTTGTCGAGGTACCACTGGTAGTTGCGGATCATGGCGTCCTGGTTCGAGAAGCGCGGCGCATAGCCGAGCACCTTCTCGGCCTTCTCGATCGACACGAACGAGTCGGTCGACGCCGTCTCGTAGACCCACTTGTAGAGCGGCGACAGCTTGAGCTTCTCCAGGCCGCGCAGCGTCCAGATCAGCGGCATCGCCGGCATCGGCACCACCTTCTTGCCGAAGCCCGCATAGTCGAGCACCGCCTGGAAGTCCTCACCCATGGTGGTGAACTCCTTGGCGCCGATGTTGAACGTGTCGTTGGCCTTGGCGGCATCCACCGTCGCGCACAGGTAGATGGCGTCGCACAGGTCCTCGACGTCGAGCAGCTGGTAGCGGTTCTTGCCGCTGCCCAGCATGGGGAAGCCCTTGCCCTCGCGCGCCCAGTCATAGAACAGCGCGAACACCCCCAGCCGCTCCGGCCCGACGAACGACTTGGGCCGGATGATCGGCACGATCATGCCGCCCTTGCGCGCCTCGACGCACAGCTCCTCGGCCGCGATCTTGGCGATGCCATACGGCCCCACCCCGTCGAGCTTGTCGTCCTCGAGCAGCGGGTGATGGTCGGGGATGCCATACACCGCGGTCGACGAGATGTGGATGAAGCGCTGCACCTTGGCGGCGCGCGCCGACTCCAGCACGGTGCGGGTGCCCTCGATGTCGGTCGAGTGGATGTCCTCGGCCGAGTACAGCGGCAGCGCCGCCGCGGTGTGCACCACGATGTCGACGCCCTGCATGGCTCGATCGACATCGGCGCGGCGCCGGATGTCGCCCTTGACCTCGGTGATGCGCGGGCGCTCCGGGTAGTCGAAGTCGAGCAGGTCCAGCGAGGTCACCTGGTGCCCACGCTTGAGCAGATGGCGCGTGAGGTTGATGCCCAGGAAGCCGGCGCCGCCGGTGATCAGAAATCGTTTGGTCTCCACGCGCGATGCTTACCACAAGCCGGGCCCGTCGGCAGTTGGTGCACGAAGCTGGCTGTGCGCTCGGCCACGGCACGGGGCACCGGGCTGTCGTCGTCCAGCGGGGCGTTGCTGGCGGCGGCCAGCCGCGCACACGCCGCCCGCTCGGCCCGATCCAGCAGCCGGTGGCGCGCGCGCTCGCCCATCAGCGCGCGCGCCAGCAGCTGGTCGATGGTCAGCTGCACCTCCGCCGCCGCCCGGTCGTGCCCCCGCATCAGGTGGTGCAGGCGCTGGAAGGTCAGCTCCTCGACCAGCGACGGCGGTGCGCTCACGGCTCGCCCGAGATGGCGCCGTTCTGCCCGCTCTTGTGGCCGACCAGCACGCCGGGGACGGCCGCCGCCGCCGCGATGCGCGCCGCCATCAGGTTGGCCGCCGGGGTCGAGTCGGGCGCCTGGCTGCGCACCCGGGCGGCGCCGACCAGCTTGTCGCGCAGCTCGGCCGCCAGCTCGGGCCGCTCGGCCAGGGCGGCGCTGGTCTTGTCGCGCCCCTGGGCCAGCTTCTGCCCGGCGTACGAGTACCAGGTGCCGCTCTTCTCGAGCAGGCCGTCACGCTCGCCGAGATCGATGAGCTCGCCCAGCTTGTTGACGCCCACGCCATACAGGATCTCGAACTCGGCCTCGCCAAACGGCGGCGCCACCTTGTTCTTGACCACCTTGACGCGGGTCTTGGTGCCGATGACCTCGTCGCCGTTCTTGATGATGCCGATCTTGCGGATGTCGAGCCGCACGCTGCAGTAGAACTTGAGCGCGTTGCCGCCGGTGGTGGTCTCGGGGTTGCCGTAGACCACGCCGATCTTCTGGCGCAGCTGGTTGATGAAGATCACGACCGTGCCGTGGCGTGCGGTGACCGCGGTCAGCTTGCGCATGGCCTGGCTCATCAGGCGGGCCTGCAGGCCCATGTGGGCGTCGCCCATGTCGCCCTCGATCTCGGCGCGCGGGGTCAGCGCGGCCACCGAGTCGACCACGATGAGGTCGACCGCGCCGGTGCGCACCAGGGTGTCGCAGATCTCGAGCGCCTGCTCCCCGCAGTCGGGCTGCGAGATGAGCAGGTCGTCCAGGTTGACGCCGAGGCGGCGCGCATAGCTGACGTCGAGCGCGTGCTCGGCGTCGATGAAGGCGCACACGCCGCCGGCGCGCTGGGCCTCGGCGATGGCGTGCAGGGTCACCGTGGTCTTGCCGCTCGACTCCGGGCCGTAGATCTCGATGACCCGACCGCGCGGCAGCCCGCCCACGCCGAGCGCGCAGTCGATGGCCAGCGAGCCGGTCGGGATGACCGCGATGTCGCCGAGGTCGGCGTCACCGAAGCGCATGATCGATCCCTTGCCGAACTGCTTCTCGATCGTCGCCAGCGCCAGGTCGATCGCAGAGTCACGTTGATTCGTGGGGGGAGTGGTGGTCGGTACGTTGGCCATGGATGTTGGTGTCCTCGCGCGCTTTGTAGCGCCGGCGCATGATCTATAGGAGAACAAGTGTTCCGTGTCGAGCGTAAAGGCCCGTCCTCAGCTTGACTTCCCGGGCCTGCTCGGCCGCCGCGCGTCTGAAGCTCTGGTCAGTCCAGCGACTCGACCCGCGCCAGCCCCAGCTCGACCAGCCGGTCCCACAGCAGCTTGAGGGCCCACAACGCCGACACGTGCTGGATCAGGTTGCGCTCGCCGTGCAGG
>JBGASF010000257.1:0-6527 GCA_044229835.1 Polyangia bacterium
CTCACCCGCAACCTCCGCCCTCCCCGCGATCATCCCCATCGCCCCGATCGTCACCCGCTCCCCCGCCGCCACCGCAATGCTCCCCCGCGGGCTCTCCACCCTGACCTTGCCCCGCGTCACCTCCACCATCACCTCGCCCGCATCGGCGCGCGCCACCGCGAACCGGGTCCCCACCACGACCACGTCCACATCACCAGCGACCACGTCGAAGCGCGGCCGCATCGGCCGATGCGCCACATCACAATCGACCCGCCCGTGGGCCAGCTCGACCGTGATGTCGCCCCCCGGGGTCACGCGCAGGTTGGCCTCGCTGCCGGGCGCCACGTCGATCTCGGCGTCCCCGATCACCACCCGCGTCGGCGCGCCACCCGCGGGCGTCACCACCCGGGTCAGCGCCGGCAGCACCGCGCGCGGCGCCGGCCGCAGCGCCACCCAGAGCGCCACCGCGGCCGCCGCCAGCATCAGCCCGAGCCCAGCACCAGCCAGCACCGGCCAGCGCCGCCCACGCTGTGCCGCCGCCGCTGCCGCCGGCAGCTCGCGCTCGCGCTCCAGCACGCGACGCTCGATGCGCTCCCACTGCGCGTCCGACAGCGGCTCGACCGGGATGCGTCCACGCAGCTTCATGGCACGTCCTCCCCGGCCACCGCCGCGGCGTCGCCGTCGTCATCATCCTGCGTCACGGCGCCGCCGTGCACCTCGTCGATCAGCTCGGCCAGCACGGGATCCTCCGCGGCGCGCTTCATCAGCTCGCGACGCGCGCGCCAGATGCGCAGCTTGGTCGCGATGGCCGAGGCGCCACACAGCCGCGCCACCTCGGCGATGGGCCGCCCGTCGATGGCGTGCAGCGCGAACGCGATGCGCGCGTGCGGGCTCATGGTCGCCAGCACCGCATACAGGCGACGCACGCCCTCGCGGGCCGCCGCGCGCGACTCGCCGCCGGCGTCCTCGTGCGACCCCGGCTCGGCCACCGCCTCCAAGGACACCGCGGCGCGGCGCTGCCCCATGTAGCGATAGGCCACCCGCACCGTGATGCGATCGATCCAGGTCGCCAGCCGCGACTCGCCGCGAAAGCCCTGCAGCGATCTGAAGACCTCGATGAAGGTGTCCTGCATCAGGTCATCCATGTCGCGGTTGCCACCCAGGATGCGGAACAGGATGCCGTGCACGCGGCCGCGCTGGCGGCGGAACAGCTCGCGCTCGGCGGCGCGCTCGCCGGCCAGACAGCGCGCCACCAGCGCACGATCGGCCGCCGGCCCCTCTGCCACGGCCATGTCCATCGGGCGCCCCACGATCACGCGCATCACTGGAGGCTTGTGGTCACCCACCTCTCAAAGGTTACGCGATCACGTAACCGCGCGAGATCATTTCGCCAGCCCGAGGCCCTCCAGGGCGGCCTCGAAGTCCTCGGGGGGCGGGGCGGACAAGCGGACGGCCTGGCCGCGCCAGGTCAGGGACAGGGTCCCGGCGTGCAGCATCAGGCGCGGACCGGGCTGCGCTGCCACCCGCGCCTCGGGGTGGCGCGCGCTGTCGCCCACCACCGGCACCCCGGCGCCGGCCAGGTGGCGGCGGATCTGGCGCGTGCGCCCGGTCGCGAGCTCGAGCCCCAGCAGGGCGGCGCGGCCCCCGGCGGCGCGGCGCAGCACCTTGGCGTGGGTCACCGCGCTGCGACCGTCGAGCGCGGCGTCCAGGGTCTGGCTGTCCCAGCTCGGCGCCGGCGCCACCACCGCGACATAGCCACGCTGGATGTCGTGGCCCTGCAGCATGCGGTGGATCTCCGCCTGTGCCTCGGCGCTGCGCGCCAGCAGGACGAGGCCGCTGGTGGGGGCGTCCAGCCGGTGCGTGGTCAGCGCCCCCGGGTGCGCCGTGCGCAGCCACTCGGTCAGCGCGCCGGCGGCGCCGGCCCGGGTCGGCTCGGTCGCCATGCCGGCCGGCTTGTCGACCACCAGCAGGTCGGCGGCGTCGTGCACCACGCGCGGCGCCAGCGCCGGCGGCAGCACCAGCTCGTAGCAGGTCACGGTCTGCCCGGGATGCACCCCGCGCGAGCACACCCGCACGCGCACCTTGTCGATGAAGACCGCGCCGCCCTCGATCAGCTTGCGCGCGCGGGTGCGGCTGATGGCCGGCGCCAGCTCGGGGATGGCGCGATCGAGACGCTCGCCGGCCATGGTTCGCGGCACCACGACTTCACACAGGGGCGTCGGCACCAGGCTACAGTAGCGCGATGCGGGGCGTCGTGGCGGCCTGGCTCGAGCGGATCTACCTGGCCCCGGGTGCCAAGCCCCGCGCCGAGGACGTGCGCAAGATCGACGAGCTGACCGCGCTGCTGCCCGAGCTGCGCGCCGCGCTGCACAAGCACCCGCGCCAGCTGACCATCGTGGACGCCGCCTCCGGGCTGTCCTACGCCGCGCTGGCGGCCGCCGAGCTGGTGCTGGCCCCGGCGCAGCGCACCGCCCACGTCATCCTGATCGAGCGCGACCCGCGCCTGGCCGCACGCGCGCGCCAGGCCGCCAGCCAGGTGGTTGCCCCGGGCTGCACCATCGAGGTGCGCAACGGCGATGTCGCCGACCCCGCGCTGTGGCCGGCCGCGCCCGACCTGGTGATCGCGCTGCACGCCTGCGGGGCGGCGTCGGATCGGGTGCTCGATGCCGCGCTGGCGGCGTCGGCGCGGCGGCTGCTGCTGGTGCCGTGCTGCACCGGCGTGGGCGTCGACGCCGAGCCGGGCGCGCGCGGGGCCGCCGGTGCGCTGGGCATCCCGCGCCACGCGGCGGTGCGGCGCGGCTTCATCGAGGCCTGGGTCGCCGCCGAGCGCACGTTGCGCCTGGAGGCCGGCGGCATGCAGACCGAGGTGGTCGAGTTTTGCCCCAAGGCGGTGACCCCGTACAACCTCTTGTGGCGCGCCCGCCGGGTGCGCGAACCTGGTCGCATGGCGGCGGCACGCGCGGAGCTCGCGCGCCTGCAGCAGCCTCGTGAGGAGCCCCGATGAAGCGTGTCACCGTGCTCGTGCTCGTGTTGCTGGCCGCGTGCAGCAAGAAGAAGCGCCCCGCCGAGGCGCCCGCCACCCCGCCGCCCAGCGCCAGCGCCCCGGCGCAGCCCTCGACGCCGCCCCCGAGCACGCCGCCCGCGCAGCCGCCGACGCCGAGCTTCGCCGTCGCCGCCGGCAAGTCGGACGTCAGGCTCGACAGCAAGACCGCCAAGCGTCAGGGCAGCCTCGATCTCGGCATCATCATCGACACCTTGAAGGTGAAGCTGCCCGAGCTGGGCGGCTGCTACGAGCCCGCGCTGGCCACGCTGCCCAACCTGAGCGGCAACGTGCAGCTGGCCTTCCAGATCGGCGGCGATGGCAAGGTCGGCCAGTCGCTGGCGCAGGGGCTGAAGAACGACGCCGTGGAGCGCTGCATGACCGAGGTCGTCAAGACCGTCAGCTTCCCGCCGCCGCCCGACGGCAAGACCACCACCGCCTTCATCCCGGTGCTGGTCAAGCCCAAGCGCTGATGCGCGCTGGGCAGCCCAGCCGCACCGCCATGATGGTGGCGCTGTGGCGCAGCCTGGCCGACGCCGGGGTGACCTCGGTGCCCGGCTTCCGCGATCCCGGCGCGGCCAAGCTGCTCGGCGGCCGGCTGTGGCCCTTCCTGCAGCGCCAGCTGCTGAAGGCTTGCCTGGATCCACGCCAGCCGACGCGGGCGCGCCTCGAGCCCTGGGTCGACGGCCTCATCCTGCGCGTCGCCTTCATCGACGCCGTGCTGGCCGAGGTGGCGCCGCGCCAGGTCGTCATCCTGGGCGCTGGCCTCGACACCCGGGCCTGGCGGCTGCCCGCGCTGCGCGGGGTGCCGGTGTTCGAGGTCGATCACCCGGCCACCCAGGGTTACAAGCGCGCGCACGCCGGTGTGCTGGGGGCGCCGCTCGCCGACCTGCGCTATGTCGCGGTCGACTTCACGCGTGACGACCTGGGACGCCGCCTGCGCGAGGCCGGCCACGACGGCGCGCTGCCGACGCTGTGGATCTGGGAGGGCGTGACCATGTACCTCGGCGACGCCGCCCTGCGCAGCACGCTGGCGGTGGTGCGCGCCGGCTCGGCGCCGGGCAGCCGCCTGCTCGTGCACTATCACGAGGGCGAGCCCAGGCTGCGCGCCCGCAACCTGCGCAAGCTGATGTTCTCCTTGTTCGGCGAGCCGCAGATCGGCCTGAGGTCGCGCCAGGTCATGCGCGCCGAGCTGACCGGGGCCGGCTTCACGGTGCTGGAGGACGCCGGCCTCGACGAGCAGGCCGCCCGCGTCGGCGCGGCGGTGCGGGCGGAGCGCCGCCTGGAGGTCTCGCGCATCATGGTCGCGACCTGAGGGCGACCTGGGCGACCGAAGGCGACTGAGGGCGACCGAGGGCGACCGAGGGCGACTGACTGCGCCAGGCTCGTCAAGCCGAAGGGCTGAGTGTTACCCTGTGGGCGATGAGGTCGCGGGGCACAGGGGTGGTGCTGATCGGGCTGGTCTGGTCGCTGCTGGCGGGCGCGCCGGCGCTGGCGGGCAAGCCCGATCCTGCGGAGGGCAACTTCGAGACCGTCGAGGCCATCGACGGCGCGCGCTTCGGTGGGCCGCCCGGGCCGGCCACGGTGCGCCTGCTGCTGCAGCCCAAGCATGCCGGGATCGTGGTCGTGCTGCCCAGCGACGGCAGCGACCAGGTCACGCTGCCGATGGCCTGGCGCTACAGCGCGCGCAAGCAGACCCTCAACCTGCGCATCGGCAAGCTCAAGCTGGCCGCCGTGTTCGTGCGCGGCGACGACGGCCACGCGGTGTTCGCGGGTCGCAGCTGGCGCAACATGGATCTGCCGCTGGCGAGCGCGCCGCAGCCGCAGCCCAGCGCGGCGCCATCGCCATCGCCCGCCCCGACCGCCGCACCCGAACCGTCGCCGACCGCCGCGCCCGCGCCGTCCCCGACCGCCGCGCCCGCGCCGTCCCCGACCGCCGCGCCCGCGCCGTCCCCTGCGCCGACCGCGGCCCCTGCGCCGTCCCCCACCGCCGCCCCGCGGCCGTCACCACCCAGCGACCGCCCGCCGCTGATGGCGCCCGCACCCGACGAGCCCGCGCCGTCGCCATCGCCGACCGCCCCCGGACCGTCGTCCATCCCGGTCCCGTCGCCGACCCCGACCCCGCGACCCACCGCGGCTCCACGGCCGTCGCCCTCCCCCGTGCGAGTGTCGCCGACCCCGGCCCCGAGCCCCTCGCCCGTGCGCGTGCCGCCGACCCCGGCTCCGACTCCTGCGCCATCGCCGCCGCCATCGCCATCGCCATCGCCATCGCCATCGCCGTCGCCCGCAGCGCCGCTGCCGCTGCCCGCGCTGCCGCCCTCGCCGCGCCTGCCGACCACGCCGTCGTCGTCGCCCCTCGCCGGCCTCTGGCTCAGCGGCCTGGGCCGCGACTACGTCTGGTTCATCGACCTCGCGCCTGACGGCAGCGCCCGCATGGGCCTGCTGCGCGACAATCGCGTGGTCGCGACCCAGACCGGCAGCTGGAGCGCGCCCTCCAGCGCCGACCACCTCACCGTCACCTTGCCCAACCAGACCCTGGCCGGCCCGGCGCGCACCCTGCTCACCGCCACCACCGGGACCACCCTGGTCTGGTCGGGCGCACGCTGGAGACGTCCTTGACCCAGCCGCTCGACCCGCTGGTCGGGCAGTTCGTGGGCAACTATCGCATCACCGCCATGCTCGGCGAGGGCGGCATGGCGCGGGTCTATCGCGCCGTGCACCCCGACATCGCGCGCGAGGTCGCGGTCAAGGTCATGTCGGCCGATCTGGCGCGCATGGCCGACGCCCTGCATCGCTTCAAGGTCGAGGCCCAGGCGGTCAACAAGATCAAGCACCCCGGGATCGTCCAGGTGTTCGACTTCGGCACCCTGCCCGACGGCCGGCCCTTCTACATCATGGAGCTGCTCGAGGGCGAGAGCCTGGCCGCGCGCCTGCGCCGCTGCGGGCCGCTGCCGGTGGGCGACGCCATCGCCATCATCGATCCCATGCTCGACGCCCTCGAGGCCGCGCACCGGGCCCAGATCGTCCACCGCGATCTCAAACCCGACAACGTCTTCCTCGAGACCGTGGGCAGCCGCGTGGTGGTCAAGCTGCTCGACTTCGGCATCGCCAAGCTGATGGACGACGAGCAGTTCATGAAGACGCGCTCGGGCATGCTGCTGGGCACGCCGGCCTACATGGCGCCCGAGCAGTGCGCCGGCCGCATCCGCGATCTCGGCCCGCGCTCGGACATCTACTCGGTCGGCTGCATGCTGTACCAGATGCTGTCGGGCGCGCTGCCCTTCAACGCCGACAGCCTGGGCGGGCTGCTGCTCGAGCACATGAACACGCAGCCGCCGACGCTGCGCGAGCGCGGCCTGACCGCGGTGCCGCCCGCGCTGTCGGAGCTGGTCGCGCGCTGCCTGGCCAAGGAGCCGGCGCAGCGCCCGGCCAGCGCCACCGAGCTGCGCGCCGAGCTGGCCGGCCTCGGCGCCGGCGGCCTGGCCGCGACCATCCTGGCCCCCGCGCC
>JBGASF010000258.1:0-6484 GCA_044229835.1 Polyangia bacterium
GCCTCCAGCGCCTGCGCCACCTGGGGCGCGAGATCATGCTGCAAGAGCGCCATGGCCTCGCGCGCGGCGTTGACGCGGGTCTGGGCGTCGGCCAGCTCGAAGCGCACCCGGGCCGCCTCGGCGCGCAGCGCGGCGGCCTCGGCGGCGGCGCTGTGCTCGGCGGCGCGGACCTCGTCGCGGTGGCGGCTCGACAGCCAGGGCAGCGACATCGAGAGCATGGCGCCGTAGCCGTGCTCGCCCATCAGCGGCATGTACATGTAGTCGACGCCGACCATGAAGGTCGGCCACTTCGCGGCGGCGCGGGCGGCCGACAGCTCGGCGCTGCTGCGCGCGATGGCGTGGCGGGCGCGCGCCAGCTCGGGGCGGGCGCCCAGACGGCTGGCCAGGGCGGCGCTGGCCGCGGCGCTGGCGGCGCTGGCCGCGGCGCTGGCGGCGCTGGGGTTGCCTGCGGCGGCGTGGTCGTGGTCGGCGTCGCTGGGGTTGCCGGCGGCGGGGTTGCCAGTGGCGGCGTGGTCGTGGTCGTGGTCGGCGTGGTCGCTGTGCCCGGGGTGCTCGGCCTGATCCTCACGGCCCAGCCCGGCCGGCTCGACCGCGGGGCCCAGCGCGGCGTCGGGGGCGCGCCCCATCAGCGCGTTGAGCAGCGCTGCGCTGGAGCGCTTGCGCTGCTCGACCGCGATGAGATCACCGTGCAGCCGCGCCAGCTCGAGCGCCAGCCTGAGCACGTCCTGCTGGGTGCCGCGCGCGGCGGCGTAGCGCGCCCGCGCCAGCTCGCCGAGCTGGCTGGTCAGCTGGACATGCTGCTCGTGCACCGCCAGCTCGCGGTCGCTGAGGAGATACTCCAGGAAGGCGCGGCGCACCTGGGCCGCCAGGTCGAGGCGGCGCGTGGCCAGGTCGGCGCGCACCATGGCGGCGTCCTCGAGCGCGGCGCGCGCGCGGGCAGCGCGGGTGCCCGGCACCGGAAAGCTCTGGCGCACGCCCAGCATCAGCGTCTCGGCCTGATCCAGCCGGTACGGCCGGGTCAGCGGGGTGGCCCACTGCTCGGCCTTCAGCTCGGGATCGGGCAGCGCGCCCGCGGCCGGCACGCGCTCCAGCGCGCTGCGCACGCGGCTCTCGATCTCGGCCAGCTCGGGGCTCTGCGCCAGCACCACGCGCACGATGTCCTCGACCCGCGCCGCGGCGGCCAGCCCGACCTCGTCGGCCGCGCTGGGCCGCGTCGGCGCCGGCAGGGCCATCGCGCCGCGCTCGTCGCTGGCGTCGCGCACGAAGCGGTCGCCATCGACCCTGCCCGGCCCGGCGACACAGCCGGTCAGCACGCCCATCAGCAGCAATCCTGAACTCCACTGCAACATCGCTCGCCGCTCCTGCTGGCGCGGGCGCACGCACCCGCGTCACTGTGGCCAGCGCACCTGGACCGGTGCGCACGCACTCACTCCCGAAACCGACCGGGGAGTCAGCGGCTCAGATCAGCAGCGACGACTTGAGCAGGAGCAGCGATGGCGCGTGGGGAGGACGGACCTCCTCCAGCGGACGGGGCACGGTGGCGACGGCGACCGCGACCACCGGCGCCGGCACATCGACGACGATGGCGGGCGCGACGACGGTCAAACGCAGATCTTGCGCGGTGCGCGCGGCCTCGGCGACCACGCTGGCGACGCGCGCCTCGGTGAACTGGACCTTGCAGCAGTCCTGACGGGTGATGGTCGGTCCGCTGGGCGCCTGCTTGGCGGCCGGCCTGGGACAGCAGCAATGCGCGCGCACAGCGCCATCCATGCGACAGCGATACACCGCGGCCGCGGCCACGGTCTGCCCGAGCACCAGCAGGGCCAGCAGGCCCATGGCCAGAGCGCTGCGGCGAATGTTCCGTCTCGGGGTCACGATGCTTCCTTGCTCAGCATTCTGCGTGCCAGCGTCAAAGTCAACCCGGGGGGGTGATCGAGGGTGTCGAAGCGCGCAAGGGTTGCGCGGCACAGCGGCGACCCGGACCCATCACACCGTGATCTTGGCCGTGACCACGACCTCCGCGGCCGCCGGTCGCTCCCCCCCCAGCGTCTCGCGCATGCGCAGCGCCACCACCGCGCCCGACGCCGCCGTCACCGCGGCCACCAGCCAGATGGCCCAGCCCAGCCCCAGCCAGTCGGCGGTCACCCCCGCCAGCAGCGCGCCCACGGCATAGCCGAGATCGCGCCACAGCCGGTACACACCCACCGCCGAGGCGCGCCAGCTCGGGTGCGCCACGTCGCCGATGGCCGCCAGCAACGTCGGATACACCATCGCGGTGCCCGCGCCCAGCAGCACACCTCCGACCACGAAGCCGCCCAGCTGCCGGGTCGCCACGATGGCCGCGATCCCGGCTGCCTGGACCCACATGCCGCCCGCGATCAGCCACTTGCGCCCGATGCGATCCGACAGCGCGCCGGTGTAGAGCTGCCCGAGCCCCCACACCGCTGGATAGATCGCGGCCAGCCAGGCGATCTGCCCCAGCGTCGCCCCCGAGGCCGCGAAGAACAGCGGGAACAGCCCCCACGCCATGCCGTCGTTGAGGTTGTTGACGAGCCCCGCCTGGCTGATCGATGACAGCTCACGATCGGTCAGCGAGGTGCGCGCGAAGACCTCGCGCGGGGACAGCGAAGCCGGCGCCGCGCCGACGTGGCTGGCGGCCTCGTGACGCACATGATGATGGGTCTCGCGCACCGACAGCACCGACAGCCCGAGGCCGACCGCCACGAAGCCGATGCCGAGGTAGAACGGCTCGGGGCGCAGGCCGTAGTGCGCGGCGACATACCCGGTGGCCAGCGCCGACAGCGCCACCGCCAGGTAGCCGGCGAACTCGTTGAGGCCCATGGCCAGGCCGCGCCGGGCCGGGCCGGCGAGATCGATCTTCATGATCACGGTGGTCGACCAGGTCAGCCCCTGGCTGACGCCCAGGAGCACGTTGGCGGCCAGGATCCAGTTCCACGACGGCGCCCACATCAGCAGGAAAGGCACCGGGGTCGCCACCAGCCAGCCCGCGATCAGCACGCGACGGCGGCCGATGGCGTCGGACAGCCGGCCCGCGAAGTAGTTGGTCAGCGCCTTGGACACGCCGAAGACGACGATGAACGACAGGATGGCAGCGCGCGCCACCAGGTGGAACTCCTGGCTGGCGATGGCGGGCAGGATCGACCGCTCCATGCCGACCATGGCGCCCACGAAGGCGTTGACCACCACCAGCAGGGTGAACTGGGCCAGGTTGTCGCGGATGCCCAGGCGTGGCGGCGCCAGTCCCTCGCCCGGCGTCACGGCGCGCGGCCCTGGTTGTGCGCCACCAGCCGGGCCATGTCGACCGGCCTGTCGGGGATGCCCTGTCCTGCCGCGTCGACGAAGGCGGCCCGCGGCAGCCGGAGCAGCGGGTTGTGGCGGCGCTCGAAGCCGATGGTGCTGCTGGGCTTGCCGCTCATGCCGGCGCCACACGCCGAGCCCGAGAAGTGGGCCGGATAGACCTCGACCTCGTCGGGCAGCGCCAGCAGCCGCTGCAGGCTGCCATGCAGCGCGGCGGCGCTGGCCGCGGTGTCGCCGGGCAGATCGGGGCGCCCGGTGGCGGACACGAACAGGGTGTCGCCGGTGCACACGAACCACGGCGCCGGCCCGCGCCGCAGATCGCTGACCAGCAGCGAAACGCTGTCGGGCGTGTGGCCGGGCGTGTGCATGACCGTGATGATGGTGTTGCCGACCTCGATGCGCTCGCCGTCATCCATGGGCTGGAACGGGAAGGTCACGTCGGCGCTGCGGTGCAGCCGGTAGGCGGCGCCGGTGCGCTCGGCCAGGGCACGACCACCCGAGCGATGGTCGGCGTGCACGTGGGTCTCGAGGACCTGGGTGATGCGCATGGCCTTGGCGGCGGCGAAGGCCAGGTAGGCCTCGAGGTCGTCCGCGCGCGGATCGACCACGGCGCACACACCCTGGCCGCCGCAGCCGAAGACATAGGCCGCACAGCCCGTCTCGAAGCGCTGGAAGGCGCGGAAGATCACGACGCCACCTCGACCGGCAGCCCGGCCGCGCGCCACTCGGGGAAGCCGTCGCGAAGGCGCCGCGCCTTGCGCCCCTGCGCGCGCAGGAGCTCGACCGCCTGGTAGGCGAATACGCAGTACGGCCCGCGGCAGTAGGCCACCACCTCGCGTCCGCGCGGCAGCGTGGCCAGGCGGGCGCGCAGCTCGCCGATGGGGATCGAGATGGCGCCCGGGATGTGGCCAGCCTGGTACTCCAGCGCGGGGCGCACATCGAGGATGACCGCGGTGCCGTCCTTGGCGCGCGCCACCAGCTCGGCGCGGGTCACCGGCTCGAGGTCGTCGCGCCGCCCGAGGTAGCTGCCGACCACGGCAAGGGCCTCGGCCAGGTGCTGCTCGGCCAGGGTGCGGATGGTGGCCAGGAGGTCGAACACGCGCGGGTCCGACAGCCGGTAGTGGATGTGCTGGCCGTCGCGGCGGGCATCGACCAGGCGCGCCTCGCGCAGCACCTTGAGGTGGTGCGAGGTGTTGGCGATGGGCTGCCCGAGCTCGTCGGACAGCGCCTCGACGGAGCGCTCACCCTGGGCCAGCAGCTCGAGCAGCTCCAGGCGCGCCGGACTCGACGCCGCCTTGCCGATGCGGGCCAGCTCGCCATAGACGTGATCCTTGAACCCGCGCTTGTCCAACCCGGCCTCCGCTCATATTCAAACGCTTGTTTGAATATGAGAGATCGGCGCCGCAGGTCAAGGGGACTTCATCGAGGCGGGCGCACGGCCCGCGGCGGCAGCGCTCACACCTTGGGCGGCAGCGCCGCGCGCAGCCCGAGCACATAGGTGATGCAGGCGCCGAGCACGGTGGCGGCAAACCCGACCGAGAGCTGGTTGACCCCCGCGATGCAGCTGTGCGGGATGACATAGCCGTAGCCGATGGCCACGGTGGGCACCACGAAGCCGATGAGCGGGACGAAGTGGCGGAACTTCATGGCGTGCCTGCCTTTCCTGGGGCGCGGGTGCGGATGAGGCGCATGGGGAATGCGGGCAGCCCCGCGCTGAAGACCTGGAACCGGGCCACGTCGTCGATCGCGAAGCCGGCCGCGCGCAGCAGCGGCAGCGGGCGCCGGTGCATGTTGCAGCCCTGGCCATTGAGCAGCCGCCACAGCCAGTTGAAGGCACGCATGAAGAAGCCCGCGACCGCGCGATCGCTGCGCACATGCTCGATGAGGCGCAGCTCGCCGCCCGGGCGCAGCACGCGGCGCACCTCGGCCAGCACCGCGGGCACCGAGGCCACGCTGCACAGCACCAGACAGATCACGACGGCGTCGAAGCTGTGCGCCGCGAACGGCAGCGCCTCGCCCGCGCCGGCCACCACCGTGACCTGGGCCCGCGCGGCCTGGGCGGGCCCTGCCGCGCGCGCCGCGAAGGCGGCGTCGGGCTCGAGCGCGGTGACCCGGGCGCCGGCGGCGTAGCGCGGGAACATGCGCCCGGTGCCGGCGCCCAGCTCCAAGATGTCGCCGCTCAGGCCCTCGACCAGGGCGTCGCGTCGCAGGCCGAGACCGGCCACGTCGGCGCGATCCATCAAGGTGTCGTACAGCTCGGCCTGGGTCAGCCGGCGCTTGAGCCGCAGCGTGGCCGGCACGTGCCGCAGGAAGTGCCCCAGCGCGCCCATCAGCGGCGCACCAGCGCGGCCTGCAGTATGTCGAGCGCCAGCGCCTCGGCGGCGGCGTCGGGCAGCAGCGCATAGGCCGGATCGCCGAGCCGGTGCAGCATCCAGAACGCCAGCGTCTCGTTGACGAAGATGGCGGCGCCCAGGGGAGCGGGCAGCGCGCGCAGCTGCCCCGCCGCGCTGCGCCGGCGCAGATAGCTCTCGAGTTCGGTCAGCACGCGCATGCGCAGCCCTCCCAGGAACACGGTGGCCAGCTCGGGCCAGTCCAGCGCCGAGCGCGCCAGTACCAGCAGGCCCCAGCGGTGGCGCCGCATCGACCCCGCCAGCTCGCCGAGGATGCCGCCGAGCTCGGCGCGCACGTCACGCACCCGGCGCCGCTTGCACGCCGCGGTCAGCACCGGCAGCTGTGCGGCCGCGGCGATGGCGCCGCGCAGGTGCTCCAGGGTGGCGCCCGGCGCCGGCGTGCGCACCGGGAGCTCGAGGCCCGCGGCGGCGGCGTCGCCACCGTCGAGGCCATGGCGGATGACGAGGTCGAACAGCGCCTCCTTGCTCTCGGCGTACAGGTACAGCGTGCCCGGCGCCACCCCCAGCGCGCGCGCCACGTCCGCCATCTGCGCGCGACGGTAGCCCAGGGTGGAGAACACCTGCGTCGCCGCCGCGAGCAGCGCCTGCACGCGGTCGGGAGGTCGTCGTCGCGCCATCTCGGACTATTTATAACTGAATGAGTCCTTCAGTCAACTGACAAGGTGATTGCGCACGAAACAGATACAATCCGGATCAGAAAGTATCGACGGTCCCGCGGCGGGCACGGTGCACCATGCAGCCCATGACACGCAGCC
>JBGASF010000259.1:0-6334 GCA_044229835.1 Polyangia bacterium
GCCACTTGTTGTCGACGCGACGCGCCTGGGGAGCAGCGGCGGTCAGCGCGAGGGCGCCGGCGCCGGCGCTCATCGGGTCCGCCCCTTGCGGGCGGCGCCGTGCAGGAACAGCTCGAGGGCGGCGTCGATGGCGGCGGGCAGCTCGAGCTCGCCGTCCAGCATGCGCAGCATCACCGCCTTGAGCAGCCCCTGCAGGGCGCCAGGCCACAGGCCGTGCGGATCGGGCGCCAGCGCGCGCTGGCTGATGCCGCGCTGCACCACCTTGCTGGTGCGCAGCGCCAGCTGCTGCATCACGTGCAGGCGGCCGGCCGCGGGCGGCGGCGACTCGTTGTCGAGCGCCAGCTTGACGAAGGCGCGCCGGGCCACGAAGAAGCCGAGCTGGCCGGCCACCAGCGCGCGCAGCTGGGCCGCGAAGGGGGCGCGCTGCGCCGCGGCCAGGGCGTCGTCGACGCCGCTGAGCAGGGCGGCGCGGCGGGCCTCGAACAGCGCGGCGACCAGCTCGTCGCGGTCGCGGAAGTGGTTGTACAGGGTGCCCACCGAGACCCCGGCGCGCGCCGCGATGGCGTTCATGCCGGCGCGGTGCAGCCCCTCGGCCGCCAGCACGGTCTCGGCGGCGTCGAGGATGGCGTCCTGGGTCGCGACCCTGAGCTGGCTGCGCAGCCGTCCGCGCAGCGGCTGAACCGATCGTCTAGATGTTGAATCTGGATTCACCGCAGTGAACCAGAACTACAACCCGAGGCCCCCGGCTGTCAAGCGGCCGGGGCCGCACGCCGGCCGCGCGCGGCTCAGCGATGGCACACGTTGTGGCAGGGGCCCCCGGGGTGGCAGTGGTGCGCGCAGGCCAGCGGGCGCACCGGGCGGGTGCGCACCACACAGCCGGCGGCGGCGACGGACAGGGACAGCAGGACTCCGAGGAGGGTCTTCTTGATGATTCGCATGGCTGCCGTGATTGCAGCGCATGTGCCGCGGGCAAGGCCGCGATTGCTCAGGCGGGAGGCGGGGCCGGGGCCGACAGCTGTCGGGTCGCCCCTGCAGGCGCGGCCCGGGTGGGTGCGGCTACCACTCGACCGGCGTGGGCACCGCGGTGCGGAACAGCGACGACGGGGTGCCGCTGCCGATCTCGCCATACTCGTTGGTGCCCGAGCAGTAGGTGACGCTGCTCGCGGGCACGTAGACGCAGGAGTGGGTGCCGCCGGCCGCGAACAGGGTGATGCCGGTCGGGGTCGCGGTGATCGGCATCAGGTACTGCGGGCCGCTGGGGGTGAAGGTCGCGCTGTCCATGCACTGCCCGTTGGCGCCGCGGCCCCAGCACAGCAGGCCACCGCCGGTGGTGCGCGCCAGGGTGTGATCGTTGCCGGCGGCGATGGCGGCGACGTTGCTGGCCGTGGTCATGACCGGGACCGGCACCAGATCCTGCACGTTGTTGCCGTCACCGGTGGACGAGCCGAAGCCCCAGCACGACAGCCCGCTGGTGCGCCGCGCGCAGGCGTGGCCGCCACCCGCGGTGATCTCGAGGGCGTCGGTGATGCCCATGACATCGACCGGGACGCGCGACGGGTTCTGGTTGTTCTGGCCCAGCTGGCCGACGTCGTTGGCGCCCCAGCAGAACGCGGTGCCGTTCATGCGCACGCCGCAGGCATGCATGTTCGAGCTGCGCCCCGAGTTGAAGGCCACCGAGAGCTGGGTGACGTTGCTCAGCGTGGTGACCTGCTTGGGGATCTGCGAGTCGGTCAGCGTGGTGTCGCCCAGGTTGCCGCCGCGGCCCCAGCAGAACACGTTGCCGGCGTTGGTCAGCGCGCAGGTCGTCCACATGCCGGCGTGGATGGTCTTCACGTCGGTCAGGCCCATGACCGGGACCGGGGTCAGGCGCTCGGTGGCGCTGTTGTCGCCCAGGCTGCCGTTGGTGTTCTTGCCCCAGCAGCGCGCGGTGCCGTCGACCATGGCGGCGCAGGCGTGATCGTAGCCGATCGAGATCTGCTTGATGGCGGTCAGGCCGCTGATGGGCTGCGGCACCTTGTTGGAGGTCTTGTTGCCGTTGCCGAAGCGACCCTCGCGGTTGTCGCCCCAGCACTTGCCGGTGCCGTCGTCGAGCACGGCGCAGCTCAGCTTCTCGCCGACCACCAGCTGGGTCAGCACCGGGCCGCGCGGGATGCCGGCGTCGGTGGTGGTGCCGCCGTCGGTGCCAGGGTTGCTGCCGTCGCTGCCGGTGTTGCCGCTGTCGATGGGATCGCCGCCGGCGTCGCTGTCGCCGTTGCCGCCGCCTCCCCCGCCGCAGCCGGCCACACCGAGGGAGACGCCGAGGACACACACCCACAAGGTCTTCATATGCATGGGACCACCATATTGCAGCCGCCGTGCCCGCGCCATCCATGCGTGATCACACCTTGCCACCCTGTACCAGCGCGCGCCTGGTCCAGGTCCAGGGGGTGGTTCAGGTGGCGCCGCGCCGGACCCGGAACGGCCTGGCGCGCTGCCCGGCGGCCGAGGCGCTGATGAGGTCGGCCAGGCGGCGCTCGCGGGTGGCGGGCTGCTTGGCGCTCATGACCCAGAAGGTGGCCACGCGGCGGTACGACGGCGGCGCGGCCTGGAAGAAGGCCCAGGCGCGGGGGTCGGCGCGCAGCTGGCGCAGGAACCCGGGCGGCAGCTCCTGCGGCGGGTGCTCGAACGAGTAGTTCGGCCTCTTGCCGTCGTGCGCGGCGAAGGCGGCGCGCCCGGCGGGGCGCATGCGGCCGGCCGCCTCCAGCTCGGCGACCTTGCGGACGTTGATGCTGCTCCAGTTGCTGCGCGGCTTGCGCGGGGTGAAGCGGATGGTGTAGCGGGTGGCGTCGAGGCTGTGGCGCACGCCGTCGATCCAGCCGTAGCACAGCGCGACGTCGACCGACTCCGACCAGGTCAGGCTGGGCCGCCCCGAGCCGACCTTGTAGTAGCCGACCACGAGCTCGCGGGCGCTGGCGTGGTGGCGCTCCATCCAGGCGGTGAAGGCGGCCGGGCTGGCGAAGAAGCGCGGCTTCACGGCGCGCTGTCCAGGGCGCGGCGCATCTCGGCCGGCGAGCTCTGCTTCCACAGCCGCTCGTGCTGGGCCACCGTGGTCAGGGTGCGCGGATCCATGCGGTCGCAGCACAGCACGCCGTGCAGGTGGTCGACCTCGTGCTGCAGGATGCGCGCGTACCAGCCGCTGGCCTCGAGCACGACCTCGGCGCCGTGCTGATCGAGCGCCTCGACGCGGACGCGGAGCGCGCGCGTCACCCCCATCACGAAGCCCTTCAGGCTGAGGCAGCCCTCGAAGGCCTCGAAGACCTCGGCGTCCCCGCCGCCGTCGCCGGCGCCGAGCCGGGTCAGGGTCGGGTTGACCAGGACGTGGAAGTCGACCGGGCGGCGCTGGCGCTCGGCCAGCTGGGCCGGCGTCAGCTTGGCCTGCAGCGCGGGCGGGTCCTCGATCACGACCAGCTGCAGGCCGTGGCCGACCTGGGGCGCCGCCAGCCCGACCCCGGGCGCCGCGCGCATGGTGGCCTGCATGTCGTCGATGAGGCGCCGGAGGTCGGCGCGCTGCAGGTCGGCCGGCGCCAGCGGGCGCGCGCGCTGGCGCAGCACCGGTTCACCGACCTGGACGATGTCGAGGAGCGAGCTCACCGGCCCAGTGTAGCCAAAGTCCAGCCATCCCTGGCCCCGGTGCGGCTTTTCTGGCACAAGATCGGGGCGATGACTGCCACCTACCAGGTCGAGAAGCGCGCGCTGAAGGTGGAGATCACCCTGTGCACAGGCGACAAGCACCCGTGCGAGCTGTTCGTCGCCATGCGCAACGGGGTCTGGTCCCCCGAGGAGGTCGCCGCCGAGCTGGAGTCGCGCGCCTTCCTGCCCATCCATGACCTGGCCACCGGCGAGTGGGCCGCGGTGCGCCGCGACGCCATCCACAGCATCGTGCTGCCGGCCCAGGACGGCGCCCCCAGCGACGCCGACCAGCTCTACGAGGCGCGCCACGAGGTCCGCGTCGAGCTGCGCGGCGGCGGCGCGCTGACCGGGGCGCTGCTGTACTCGGCGCCGCCCTCGTCGACGCGCGTCCTCGATCACGTCAACAACGAGTCGCGGCTGCTCAAGCTGTGGCGCGGGGACAGCCTGATCCTGGTCAACAAGCTGGAGATCGTGCGCGTGGTGGATCTCGACGGCACCGCCTCGGTGTAGCCATGGCCGAGCCGCCCGAGACCGACGACGACGTCGCCCTCGCCCCCGAGCATCGCCAGTATGTGCTCGAGGTCTTCCCCATCCTGGCCAACCTGGACTTCTACCAGCTGCTCGGCCTCGAGCGTGGCGACGACAAGCAGGCGGTCAAGCGGGCCTACTTCAAGCTGGCCCGCGTCATCCACCCCGACCGCTACTACGGCAAGCAGCTGGGCAGCTACAAGCCCAAGCTGGACGCCATCTTCACGCGCATCTCGCGCGCCTACGAGGTGCTGTCGTCGGACAGCATGCGCGCCGACTACGACGCCCAGCTGGCGGTGATCGATCGCGACCCGCGCCGGGCCCAGGTGCGCGCCGCGGCCCCGGCGCCGGCGATGCCGGTCGCACCTGCGCCGACCGCCAGCAAGCCCGACCCCCGGCAAGCCGGCACCGCGCCGGCCGGCAGCGCCGCCGACGCCGCCGCGGCGGCCCGCAAACCGGCGGTGTTCGAGGCGCTGCGCCAGCGCGCGCAGCAGGGCCCCCCCAACCCCGCCAAGCACGCCGAGGCGGCCGCGCGCGCGCGCGCCGCCGGCGACGTCACCGCCGCCCTGGAGAGCTACCAGCGTGCGCTGGCGCTGACGCCCGATGACGCCAGGCTGCGCGCCGCGCATGACGAGATGGTCGCCCTGGTCGCCGAGCGCAAGTGCGACGCGCATCGCCGCCAGGCCGCGCTGGCCGAGCAGCAGCAGCGCTGGGACCAGGCCGTGGCGTCGTGGCGCATCGTCACCGAGGCGCGGCCCCATGACGTCGAGGCGCGCACCCGCCTGGCCGCCGCCCTGGCGCGCGCGGCGGGCCGCGGGTCATGAGTCAGGCGCTCGGCCCCGACGCCACGCTGGACCTGCACCAGCAGCTGCTGGTCGAGCTGGCGCAGTGGCTGGCGCGCGCAAACCAGTACTCGCCCGATCACCCCACCTGCATCGAGCTGTGCGCCAAGCTGCACCGCACCCTGACCCGCGCGCTCGACGCGGCGCCGCTGGTCGGCTTCGGCATCCTCAAGGACACCGTGATGATCGGCGACGTCGCCAGCAAGCACCCGGTGCTGAGGCAGCGCATCGCCCCGCACCTGCACGATCGCGGCGTCCTGGTGCTGCGCTTCATGCAGGGACTCAAGCTGGGCGACCTGCGCGGCTTCCTCGATCTGGTGCGGCTGCCGCAGAGCGCCATCTTCGATCAGGGCGGCCTGGCCCGCCTGGTGCTGGAACGCGGGATCGTGGGCGTGCAGGTCGAGGAGATCGCGCACGACATCACGGCCGAGCAGCTGGAGAGTTCGCGGCGACGCCAGCGCCTGGGCACCCTGCTGACCGAGGTGCTGCGCAGCCTGCGCGCGCGGCGCGACCTCGACGGCGCCATCGGCGCCCACCTCATCGAGCTCCTGGAGTACCCCGAGGCCGCGGTCGCGGTGCTCGAGGACCAGGGCGCGGGGATCGCCGACGCCGCGGCCGGCGTGGCGCTGCTGGTCAGGCAGGAGGAGCAGGCCACCGGACGCGTGCTGGCGCCCAAGCTGCGCGGCATCTTCATCGCGCTGTCACCGCCGTCGCGCGACCGCTTGCTGCTGGGCTTCCCGCATCTGGTCGAGGAGTTTCGCGACGCCCTGGCGTGGGCCATGCGCGGCTACCAGGAGGCCGAGCTGGCGCGCTTCACCCTGCCCTCGTTCCGCAGCCACGCGGCCGAGCTGGACGTGGTGCTGTACGCGCTCGGCGCGCTGCTGCCGCATGACGGCACCCGGCTGTCGATGCTGCGCCTGACCGGCCTGCGCCTGCACGATCTGACGGCGGAGGACCCGGTGGCGCCCGAGGTCCTGACCGCGCTGGCGCGGCCGGTCGACGACTTCGAGACCTACCGGCGCGAGCGCCAGTGCCTGGTCGGGCCCGCCGCCCACGCGCTGGAGGTGCGGACGCTGCTGCCCGGCCGTGACGGCGCCGCCCCCGAGGCCGAGCGCGCCCCGGCGCCCTTCGACGAGCGCGCGGCCATCGCCGAGGTGGTGGCGATGGCGTCCAACACGCGGCAGTTCGAGAAGCTGTGCCGGCGCCTGCCCGCGGTGGCGGCGCGGCTGGCCAGCGACGGCCGGCGCCAGGCGCTGATGGGCGCGGTCAGCGCGCTGTCGGAGGTGCAGCGCCCC
>JBGASF010000025.1:0-69019 GCA_044229835.1 Polyangia bacterium
GGCACGGGCACGAAGCCGAGCACGAGCACGAGCACGAAGGCGAGCACGAGCACGAAGGCGAGCACGAGCACGAGCACGAGCACGAGCACGAGCGCGGGCACGAAGGCGAGCACGAAGCCTGCGGCTGACGGCGGCAAGCCGGGGCCCAAGATCGACGCGCCGAATCCCACTCCGACTTCCAGCAAGTCGCCGCGCAAGACCGTGATGGTCGCGGCGGCGGTGCCGCCTCCCGCGGCGCCGGCGCCTGGGCCGACCGAGGATCCCAAGGCGTGGTTTTCGGGCGAGGCCGAGGATCTGGCTGATGACGAGCTGATCGAGGATCCTCCGACCCGCCCCGAGGCGCTGCCGCTGGCGCGCAAGGCGACGGTGCCGCCGCCGTCTCCTGCGACCTCGGCGCCGCGCGCCGCGACGGTGCCTGCACCTTCACCGGGCGGTGCAGCGCGAGCCGCCACCGCGCCGCCGCCGCCACCGGCCGGGGCTGCCGGCGCGAGCCCGCGCAAGACCACGCAGCTGCCGGTCGCGCCACCGCCTGCAGCCGTCCCCGCGGCCGCGCCCGCCGCGCGCAAGACCACGCAGGTCCCCATCGCGGCGCCGCCCGTCGCGGTCCCGGTGACGCCGCGCAAGACCACCGAGATTCCGGCCGCCACACCCGCGCGCGACCCCGCGGCGCCCGCCGCGCCGATGGCGGCGGGACCGTCGCGCACGGCTGCGATGCCGGCCGCGACGCCGCCGCCTGCAGCCGCGGCCGCGCCCAACCAGTCCGCGCCCAACCAGTCCGCGCCCAACCAGTCCGCGCCCAACCAGTCCGCGTCCACCCAGTCCGCGCCCACCCAGTCCGCGCCCACCCAGTCCGCGCCGGTGGTGGCCTCGGCGCCGATGGCTGCGGCGCCGCTGCAGCCGGCCTCCAGCGCCAGCAGCGCGCCGGTGCTGGCGCCCTCGCTGCAGGCCTCGGCGCGCAGCTCCACCGCCAGCGGTCTCGGCGCACCGAGCAGCAACAGCGCGCCGCTGCCCGCGCCACCTGCGGCCTCCGCCGCGGCCAAGAAGACCGTGATGGGGCGCGCCCCCTCTGCCGCCGAGATCGAGCGCGCCGCTGCGGCCAACGCCGCGCCCGCCGCCCGGCCCGCGACGTCCAGCACCCCGAAGGCCGCGCTGGGCGACTTCGAGACTCCGTCGGTGGTGGTCGACTCGCAGATCGAGGGCGCGGTGACCGCCATCCGCGATCCCACCGGGCGCGTGCAACTGGCCAGCCTCGAAGAGGTCACCAACGTCCAGAGTCACGACGGCTTCGACTCCAGCTTCAGCCAGGTCGGCACCGATCCATCCGCCATGCCCCGCGGCCTGGTGTCGCACGCGTCGACCGACAATGACGAGACCACCTCACCGGCGCCCGAGGCGCTGGGCTGGAAGGCGCCCGCACCGGCCCCGGCCTCCACCCCCGCGGCAGCGCCAGCACCGAAGCCAGCGGCGGCGCCGACGCCAGCCCCGGCCTCGGCTGCCACCCTGCTGGCTGCACCGGCTCCAGCTCAGGCGGCGCTGTCCGCGCCGGTGTTGCCGCTGCCCGCGCCCGCTGCGCGCTCCGCGCCATCCGCCCCCACGCTGATGGGGGCGCCCGCGCCGCAGCTGCCGATTCCTGCCCCCTCCTCCTCGCCCGCGCCCGTGCCTGCGCCCATGGCCACACCCGCGGCCGCGCCAGCGCCCACGGCCATCGTGGCGCCCACCGCGCCACGCCCGGCCTGGCTCGACGAGTCGACCGGCGGCCACACCAAACCCGACGCGCTGCCAGGCTTCGATCCGTCCACCCTCGATCCATCGGGCACCGAGGACATCTCGGCCATGGGTCGCAGCCCGCGCGCGCGCCTGATCCTGTGGGCGTGCATCGGCGGTGGCGCGCTGCTGCTCGTCATCCTCATCGTGTTCCTGGCCAGCGGTGGCAAGGCCAAGGCCAAGGGCACCGGCAAGGCCGGCCTGGCCAGCGCCTCGCCGGCGCCGTCGTCACCCGCGCCCGAGCCCTCCGCCAGCGCCGAGCCGACGCCGTCGGCCGCCGTGGTCGCCCCGACCCCGGAGCCGATCCCCACTCCGGAGCCGACCCCGGAGCCCACCGCAGCCCCGTCACCGCCGCCGGTCGCATCACCTGCGCCGACCCTGGCGCCGTCGGGGCCGCCGCGGCCGCGCACGCCCCGTCCGCCACGCCCGGTGGCCTCGCCGACGCCCTCGCCGTCACCGTCGCCCAAGCCGGCGTTCGATCCCAACGCCACCGCGCGCGCCCGCGCCGCCTACGAGGCCGGCAATCGCAAGCTGTTCGCCGGTGATGCCCGGGGCGCCATCGCGTCGTACGACCAGGCGCTGGCGGCGTCGTCCAGCTACGGCGCCGCCCACCGCGGCCGCGGCCTCGCCTACGAGCAGCTGGGTGACAAGAAGCGCGCGCTGGCCTCGCTGCGGATCTATGTGAAGGCCTTCCCCAAGGCCAAGGACGCCGACCTCATCCGCAAGCGCATCGCCCGCCTCGAGGGCAAGCGGTAGCTATCTCGCCAGAGGGCGCAGCGTGACCAGGGTGGCGCCCCAGCCGCCGCGATGTTCGGGGGCGCCCACGAAGGCGATCACGGCGGGGTGGCGCTCCAGCACCGCGTGCACGGTGCGGCGCAGGGTGCCGACGCCCTTGCCGTGAATGATGCGGACCTCGGTGAGGCCGCGCTCGACACAGGCGTCGAGGTAGTCGGCGACCAGGTCCTTCACGTCACCCGGCGCGAAGGTGTGGAGATCGAGCTCGTCGGTGATCTCGAGGACGACGGGGTCGGCGGAGGCAGCGTCGTCGTCGTCGTCGTCGCCGTCGCCGGGGGCGGACATCAGAACTGTGGCAGCTGCTTGACCATCGCCTGCATGCCGGCGATGCGCGGGCCGATGTCCCGCTCCAGCTTGTCCCGCTCCGCCCCGCTCAGCGCGGCCAGCAGCTTGGCGTAGCTCGACTCGACCTCGCGCGCGCGCGCCTTGGCGAACGCGCCGTCGTCGGCGTCGCTGCCGTCGCCGAGCAACAGCTCGAGATCGGCCACCGCATCGTCCAGCGACGACGACAGCAGGGCCAGGCTCGCGGCCAGCACCTTCGCATCCATACCCCACTATAGATCGGCTGCGCCCCGGTGTAAGCTCGCCCGCCGATGGACACCGAAAACCTGCACCAGCACCCCAAGCTGACCGAGCTCTGCACCCGCCTCACCGAGATCGCCGACCTGCGCTCCGCCGCGCAGATCCTCGAGTGGGACCAGTCGACCTACATGCCCTCGGGCGGCGCCGCCGCACGCGGTCGCCAGCTCAGCACGCTGGCGCGCCTGGCGCACGAGAAGCTGACCGACGACGCCGTCGCGCGCCTGCTGGAGGACCTGGCCCCGCTGGAGCGCGAGCTGCCCGCCGACAGCACCTCGGCCAGCCTGATCCGCGTGGCCCGCCGCGATCACCAGCGCGCCACCCGCATCCCGACCGCCTTCACGGCGCGCCTGCAGGATCACCTCTCGAACAGCTTCAACACCTGGGCCAAGGCCCGCCCGGCCAACGACTTCGCCGCCGTGCGCCCGCTGCTCGAGCGCACCCTCGAGCTGTCGCGCGAGCTGTCGTCCTTCTTCCCCGAGGCCGCGCACCCGGCCGATCCGCTGATCGACTACGCCGACCAGGGCATGACCGCCGCCTCGGTGCGCGCCCTGTTCAAGGAGCTGCTGGCCGAGCTCGGCCCGCTGGCCGCCGCCATCACCGCGCAGCCGCTGGCCGACGCCACCTGCCTCGAGGGCCACTTCCCCGAGGCCGACCAGATCGCCTTCGGGCGCGAGGTCATCACCCGCCTCGGCTACGACTGGGAGCGCGGCCGCCAGGACAAGACCCACCACCCCTTCATGACCCGCTTCGCGCTGGGCGACATCCGCATCACCACCCGGGTCAAGGAGCACGACCTCGGCGAGGCCCTGTTCTCCACCGTGCACGAGGCCGGCCACGCCATGTACGAGCAGGGCACCGCGCCCGAGCTCGACGGCGGCCCGCTCGGCGAGGGCGCCTCGGCCGGCGTGCACGAGAGCCAGTCGCGCCTGTGGGAGAACGTGGTCGGGCGCAGCCGTGGCTTCTGGGGCCACTTCTACCCCAGCCTGCAGCGCGCCTTCCCGGCGCTGGCCGGCGTCCCGGTGGACACCTTCTATCGCGCCATCAACCGCGTCGAGCGCTCGCTGATCCGCACCGACGCCGACGAGGTCACCTACAACCTGCACGTCATCATCCGCTTCGACCTCGAGCTCGAGATGCTGGAGGGCAAGCTGGCGGTCAAGGATCTGCCCGCGGCCTGGAACGCGCGCTACCAGCGCGATCTCGGCATCACGCCGCCGGCCGACAAGGACGGCTGCATGCAGGACGTGCACTGGTTCGCCGGCCCCATCGGCGGCGCCTTCCAGGGCTACACCCTGGGCAACATCCTGTCGGGCCAGTTCTACGCCGCCGCGGTCGCCGGCGACCCCGGCATCCCCGACGCCATCACGCGCGGCGAGTTCGCCCCGCTGCGCCGCTGGCTGACCGACAACGTCTACCGCCACGGCCGCAAGTTCGGTGCCCCCGAGCTGATCCAGCGCGCCACCGGCAAGCCCCTGACCATCGCGCCCTACCTCGGCTACCTGCGCGCCAAGTATGGCGAGCTGTACTCCCTGTAAAGGAGAACCCATGCGATCCATCCTGCTTCCGGCGACCGTCGCCGGCGTCGTCGTGCTGGCCGCGGGCGGCCTGGCGCGCGCCGACGTGCCGCCCGCCGACCCCAGCGCGCCCCGGCTGACCGTCGAGCGCTACCAGCTCGACAACGGCCTCGAGGTCATCCTGCACCCCGATCCGGCGGTGCCGCTGGTCGCGGTCGACCTCTGGTACCACGTCGGCTCGGGCGACGAGACCCCGGGCAAGTCGGGCTACGCCCACCTGTTCGAGCACATGATGTTCCAGGGCAGCGCCAACACCGGCGAGGACGTGCACTTCTCGACCCTGCGCAAGATCGGCGCCTCCACCGTCAACGGCACCACCAACACCGACCGCACCAACTACTTCGAGGTGGTGCCCTCGCACCAGCTGGAGACCGCGCTGCGCCTGGAGAGCGACCGCATGGGCTACCTCCTGCCCGTGCTGACGCAGAAGAGCCTCGACAACCAGCGTGACGTGGTGCGCAACGAGCGCCGCCAGCGCTACGACTCGGTGCCCTACGGCCTCGATCGCTTCGCCACCGCCGCCGCGCTGTACCCCGAGGGCCACCCCTATCGCTACCTGACCATCGGGCGCCACGAGGACCTCGCGGTGGCCTCGGTCGACGACGTGAAGGGCTTCTTCAAGACCTGGTACGTGCCCGCCAACGCCACGCTGATCCTGGCCGGCGACTTCGACCCCACCGCCGCGCGTGCGCTGGTCGCCAAGTGGTTCGCGGCCTTCCCGAAGTCGCAGCGACCGGTGCGCCGCGACGTGCCGATGCCGACCGTGAAGGCCTCTCGCCAGACCCTGGACGATCCCTTCGCGCGCCTGCGCCGCGTGCACTATGTCTGGCAGTCGGCGCGCATCTTCACGCCCGGCGACGCCGAGCTCGATCTCCTGAGCAGCATCCTGGCGCGCCCGGGCACCGGGCGCCTGTACCAGCTGCTGGTGCACGAGAAGCAGCTGGCGCAGAGCGTCGACGCCTGGCAGGCCAGCGCGCAGCTGGCCAGCACCTTCAACATCTCGGTCGACTTGAAGAGCGACGCCGATCAGGCCGAGGTCGAGCGGCTGCTCGACGCCGAGATCGAGCGCGTGCGCACCGAGGTGGTGACCGCGCGCGAGCTGACCCGGGCCATCACCCAGGTCGAGTCGAGCTTCATCTGGGGGCTGGAGACGGTGATGGCGCGCGCCGAGGTGCTGCAGCGCTACAACCACTACCTCGGCAAGCCCGACGCCATCGCCGACGACCTCGGGCGCTACCGCGCGGTCAAGCCGACCGACGTGCTCAAGGTCGCGGCGCGCACGCTGCAGCGCGACAAGCGCGTCGAGGTCATCTCGATCCCCGCGCCGGCCGCGATGCCGGCGGGAGGTGGCAAGTGAGGTCGCCCATGAAGCCCGTGAGCCTGCTGGCCCTGGCCGCGCTGCTGCCCGCCTGTGGCGGCGGCAGCTCGGTCGCCACCCGCCGTCCGCTGCCCAGCCCGAGCGCGACGCCGTCGCCCAGCCCCACTCCGACGCCAGTGCCGTCGCCCAGCCCCACGCTGGCGCCGGCGCCCGTGCTGACGCTCGCCGCGCCCCAGGAGCTCAGCTTCCCCGACGAGCCCTTCCGCAAGGACGAGCCCGCCGCCGCGCCGCCGCGCGCCTTCACGCCGCCGACGGTGCAGCGCTTCCAGCTCGACAATGGCATCGACGTCTTCCTGGTCGAGCGCCACACCATCCCCACCGTCACCGTGCGCCTGGCCTTCGAGGGCGGCGGCATCCAGGATCCGCCCGGCCAGGAGGGGCTGATCTCGCTTTGCGTGTCGCTGATGACCGACGGCACCGAGAAGCTCGACAAGCTGGCCTTCGAGGCCACGCTGGCGGACCTGGCCAGCAGCATCGGCAGCGAGGCCGGCGCCGACTGGCAGACCTTCTCGATGTCCGCCCTGACCCGCAACCTGGAGCCGACGCTGGACCTGTTCGTCGACTCGCTGCTGCGCCCCGGCATGCGCGCCGACGAGTTCGAGCGCAACACGCGCCGGCGCATCGAGGCGCTGCGCGCGGTGCGCGGCTCGGTGGGCGGCGTCGCCGGGCGCGTGCAGTCCAGCGTGATCTACGGGCCCAAGCACCCGCACGGCCGCATCATCACCGAGGCCGCGGTCGGCAAGTACAGCCTGGACGCGTGCAAGGCGCACGCGAAGACCCTGCACCCCAAGGGCGCGCGCCTGTTCGTGGCCGGTGACATCACGGCCGACCAGGTCAAGGCCAGCATCGGGACGCGGCTGGCCGGCTTCACCGGGGCCGGCAAGCCGGCCAAGGTGCCGGGCGCGCCGACGCCGCGCGCGGGCAAGATCTTCTTCGTCGATGTGCCGAACGCGCCGCAGTCGGTGATCTCGCTGATGCACGTGGGCCCGGCGCGCACCGCGGCGGACTATGCGCAGACCATGCTGATGGCCAGCGTGCTCGGGGTCGGCTTCACCAGCCGCATCAACATGAACATCCGCGAGCAGAAGGGCTACGCCTATGGCGCGCGCGGCGGCTTCGACTACACCCGCAAGTTCGGGACCTTCTCGGCCGGCGGGTCGATCCGCACCGACGCCACGGTGGAGGCGGTGAAGGAGATCTTCGCCGAGATCGAGAAGATGCAGAAGGGCGGCCCCGACGAGGCCGAGCTCCTGCGCGAGAAGACCGGCACCGTGCTGGCGCTGCCGGCGCGCTTCGAGACCGCGGGCGCCACCCTGGGCACCTTCGAGGGGCTGACCTACTTCGGGCTGCCGCTGGACTACTACGCGACCTACATCCCGAAGGTGCAGGCGGTGACGGTGAAGGCCGCGGCGGCGGCGGCCAAGAAGTACCTCAAGCCCAAGGAGCTGCGCATCCTGGTCGTGGGCGACGCCAAGGCGGTGCTGCCCGGGCTGCTCGAGCTCAGCCAGAAGGGCCTGCTGGGCAAGGGCGGCGTCACCTTGCTGGACGCCGACGGCAACGTCCTCCCCGCCAAGCCAGTCTCGACCAAGAAGCCGCCCGAAACCGTCCCACCCCCAGGCTGACCCACACCGTCACGGTCACGGTCACGGTCCACGGTCCACGGTCCACGCCCCCCGCGCGCTACTTGTAGTCGGTGATCTTCGTCCGCCGCTGGTTGCGCGCCGGGTCCTTCTTGCCCTGACACTCCGTACACAGCGCCACCCACGGCATCAGCTTCAGCCGCTCCCTGGCGATGTCCTCCTCGCACTCCTCGCACAGCCCGTAGTCATCAGGCGCCTTCGCGAGCTTCTCCAGGGCGCGCGCGATCTGGCCCAGGTGCTCGCCCTGGCGGCGGTTCTTCTGCGAGGCCAGGGTCTGCATCATCTCGGACAGCGCCTGGGCGTCCTCGTCGGCGACGCCCACGCTGACGGCGTCGGTGCGGTTGGGCTCGATCTTGGCCGGCGCCGCCGCCGCGGCCTGACCGCGGGCGGCCTCCAGCATCTTCCTGTACTGCTGCCGCTCGCGCGGGGTCATCGGGCGCACATCATACGCGAACACCGGGCCCCGAAAAAGAGGACGCCCCACCCCGGGGGGGGAGGGGCGAGGCGTCCTGACGATTCAGGCTGGGGGCAGAAGCGCGGAGCCGGAATAGCGCTCCTCGAAGCGACGCTTCGAGGGGGCTAGCGAGCCGGGGTGATCTCGGCGACCACGGTGACGACCGACGTGGTGGTCATGCCGCGGGTGCGGACGTAGTAGGTACCGCCCGCCTCGGGGGCCGTGAAGGTCACGGTCTCGTTCGCGGTCGGGGTGACCGACTTCTTGGTGAAGCTGGTGGTGGTCGGCCGGCGGCCCAGCTTGACGTACAGGTCCGCGTTGCCGGTGCCGGTCATGGTGATCTTGACCGTCGCCCCGCCGGGGACGCCCAGGGTCACCGACTGGTCATCGAAGGCCAGCGACTTGGCCAGGGTGAAGTTCTCGCGCAGCTTGACCGTGGTGGCGACCGGGCCGGTGGTGCCGCCGCCGGCGTCCGCCTTGGCCTGGTCCATCAGCTCCTTGACCATCGCGTAGGTCAGGCCGCCCTGGTTCGAGCGCGGCGCCGCGGTCGGCCACCACATGAAGTCGGGGTGCGTCTTCTGGCTGTCGCCGACCCACTCGCCGCCGATGACCTTGCCCGCCGCGTCGGCCTCGATGATGGCCTGGTAGCTGTCGGTGCGGGTGTGGGCGTCGGCGTCGCTCGGGGTGCGGGCGGGGCGCGCCTCGGAGATCCACTTGATGTCGAGCTCGACGTAGAAGAAGCGCTTGGCCGCGGTGTTGTACACGTAGTTCGAGCCGCCAGTGCGCGCACCGACCTGCAGCGAGGCCTTCGAGGTCTCGGCGTAGCCCAGGGCCAGCCAGTAGATCTTGTCGCCGGGCGCCGCCACGATGCGGCACTCCTCGGCCGAGCCACCCGCCGCCGAGCTGCAGTCGTTCTCGCTCGAGGTCGGGGCCGAGCCCTTCTTGATGTACAGGTCCACGTCGTTGTCGCCGCTCATCTTGAAGACGACCTCGCCGGCCACGGTGGCGGCGTAGTTGCCTTCCTGCTTCTCGCCCTTCTTGATCTCCTTGTCGGTGAACAGCGGGTTGAAGGTCAGGTCGAGGCCCAGCTTGGCGATGGCCTGGTCCTTGGTCAGCTCCGGGATCTTGCCGTTGACGGCGTTGGTGATGGCGTAGCCGCGGATGGGCTGGTTCCAGACCTCCCAGTCGTAGGTGCGATCCTCGACCACGCCGACCTTGCGCAGGCCGACCATGTTGGCCAGGACGACCAGCACCGAGCCGGCGTTCATGTCGCGGCACTCCGACTCACGCACGCGGCCGTTGCCGTCGGTGCCGAGCTTGTCGCCTTCCTTGTTGCAGCGCTCCGACAGGAACTTGGTCGGCAGCTGGGTCTGGTACGCGAACGAGGCCAGCGCGTGCAGGTCGCCGGGGTAGAACGTCACGCCGTTCTTGGTCACCGGCTTGACCGGCGCCGGCTCGGCCAGGGCGGCGGGCGCCCAGCCGTGGCAGATCCCCCACCAGCCCGGGATGCAGCGGCCCGACTTGGTGCCGGTGGCGCCGCGCGGCTTGACGCACGAGCTGCCGTCCTTGAGGTCGGTGCACTCCGAGGACTCGTCGCACGCCTTGCGGTCGTGGCCGTAGATCCCGGTGTTGTCGGTGATGTACTTGGAGAAGTTCGGCAGGTTGAAGGCCTTGGCGACCTTCTCGGCGGGCGAGTCGCTGGTGCCGTCCCAGCGCACGTTGATGCTGTCCGACGCGGTGGCCCAGTAGTCACCGGCCCACGGGGTGTTCTTGGCCTCACCGGTCGCCGGGTAGTCGGCGATGGTGTAGCTGAAGGTGCTGTCGACGAAGGCGGGGTTGTTGGCGCTGTTCCACGCCTCGTACTTGCCGTCGTCCTCGATGGTGGGCTCGTCGCCGTCGAGGCCCTCTTCGGATGCACAGCCCGCGCTGACACCGCCCAGAGCCGCCGCCGCAATCATCATCCACACCCGCTTCGAGATCGACATGACGAACCTCCCTTGCCATGTCCCTACAGCACGGACAGTGCCAGCGCTGATCGACGTGGTTCCGAGTGCTTGCGACGGGGTCTGGGGTCAACAGAGCCGGCCACCGCAATTGCCACCCCCCTGATTCGGCGGCCACAGTGGCCACTCGCCAGTTCGGGAAACTCGAACTAGAATGCGTTCACCATGGAATGGCTGAACTATCATCATCTGCTCTACTTCTGGACCGTGGCCCGCGAGGGGGGCATCGCGCAGGCCTCGACCAAGCTCCGGCTGGCGCCGCCCACCATCAGCGGCCAGATCCACGCCCTGGAGGAGAGCCTGGGCGAGAAGCTGTTCCAGCGCGCCGGCCGCCGCCTGGTGCTGACCGAGATGGGGCGCCTGGTGTTCCGCTACGCCGAGGAGATCTTCAGCCTGGGCCGCGAGCTGATGAACACCGTGAAGGGGCGCCCGACCGGGCGGCCGCAGCGCCTGCGCGTGGGCATCCTCGACGTGCTGCCCAAGCTGGTGGTGCGCCGCCTGCTGGCGCCGGTGCACACGCTGCCCACGCCGGTGCAGCTGGTCTGTCACGAGGACCGCGGCGAGCGCCTGCTCGGCGAGCTGTCGTCGCACGGCCTCGACGTGGTGCTGGCCGACACCCCGCTGGCGCAGGGCAGCGGCGTGCGCGCCTTCAACCACCTGCTGGGCGAGTGCGGCACCACGTTCTTCGCGCCCAAGGCGCTGGCCGACAAGGTGCGCCGCGGCTTCCCCAAGTCGCTCGACGGGCAGCCCATCCTGCTGCCGATGCCGGGGTCGCAGGTGCGCCGCGCGCTGGATCAGTGGATGGCCGCGCGCGAGCTGACCCCGCGCATCGTGGCCGAGTGCGAGGACAGCGCGCTGCTCCAGGTGCTGGGCCAGGACGGCCTGGGGATCTTCCCGGCGCCGACCGTGATCGCCGACGAGGTCAAGCGCCAGTACCAGGTCGAGAGCTGCGGCGCCACCGACGAGGTGCGCGAGCGCTTCTATGCAGTGTCGGTGGAGCGCCGCCTCAAGCACCCGGCCGTGGTCGCCATCTCGGAGGCGGCGAGGGGGGATCTGTTCCAGTAGCGGTCACGGCCCGGGCGGCTGCTCGCCGTCCTGGTCGGGCGGCGGCTCGCTCTCGAAGTCGGGCATGCCCCAGATGTCGCTCGGGGACATGTAGACCGGGTCCGCCCCGGTGACCTTGCGGGTCTCGTCCTCGGCCATCTGCATCATCTCGGGGCTGACCCACTCGATGAAGGTCTTGATGATGCCCGCCGAGGTCAGCAGCAGCGGCGGGATCACGGTGGCCGTGATGATGGCCAGGTAGTTGTGCCCGGTGGGCGAACCGGGCGAGCGCACGCGCACCGCGAAGCGGGTCAGGCTCTGCTTGTCGACCTGGTTGGTGTACTTGGTCACCAGCTTGGAGAGCTCGGCCTTGTAGCTGCCCGGCTCGACGCGCTGGAGCACGCCCCACAACGCGACCAGCTGATCCTCCGGCAGCTGATGCGCGGTCGTGATCAGCTCGTCGGTCCAGCTGTCCATGCCGGCCAGCAGGATGCCCAGGATCTGCTGCGCGGGCATGACCCCGAAAAGCGCCTTGGACTCGTCCTTGATCTTCTGACAGCTGGTCTTGGTCGCGCCCGTGAAGATGGCCTTGGCGATGTCGTTGTCGGTCAGCACCCCCTTGACGAAGGTCGCCGCGCCGCTCTCCAGCCCGAGCTTCTCGATGGCCCCGATGATGCTCTTGCCCATGAACGGGATGTAGAAGCCCATGCCAACGTCGACCATCAGGGCCAGCCACTCGGCGTTCGACTTGGCCGCCTTCTCGAGCTCGACGTTCAGGAGCTGGCAGTCATCGGCGTACATGGCGTAGGCCTTGGCCGCGAAGACCGCGGTCTGCTGCGCCAGCAGCTGGCGGGTGGCCGGGGACAGCACACCGCCCTGGCCCTGTGCCGCCGCGCCCTCGCCGGCGGGAGTGGCCTCGGCGCCAGCACCGGTCGCCTGCGCTGGCGCCGCGGTCTCGCTGGCCGGGGCGCTGCGCTGGAGGATGGCGCGCGCCACCCCCGCGCTGCCGCGCGACACCTCGGCGGGCTGACCCGCGACCATGCTGGCGGCGGCGCGGTCTGCTTCGGTTTCGAAAGCATCGCCGGGCTGGCTGACCTCGAGGGCGAACTGGGCGCCCCCGCCGACGCTATCGCCCTGCTGCACCGTGTGCGCGACCTCATGCGCGATGAGCTGGTCGCCGCTGCTGGTCCCCGGGGTGTACTCGCCGGCGCCGAAGTGGACGTCCTGGCCCAGCGCATAGGCGCGCGCGCCGACGCTGGCCGCGGCCTCGGCCGAGGCCGCCCCGGTGTGCACCCGCACGCCGCCGAGGTCGGCGCCCAGCGACTGCTCGAACCTGCCACGCAGCCCCTCGGGCAGCGCGACGCCGCCGCTGCCCTGCGCGCGCTGCACCAGGGTAGCGGCGCCCTCGGCCGCCTCGCCGCTGCCCTTGCGGCGCACCTGGCCCTCGATCAAGGTGCGGCGACCGACGTAGGTGGTCTCCTGGTTGTCGTTGGCGACCGGGGCCTCCGTCTCACTCGACCATCGCTGAATACGCATGCCCGGGGGCACTAGCAGCCGTCATGCCGGGGTCACCCGCGCGAGATCGTTGGCCTCGGGTGCAGGGTCGACCCGACACCCGTGGGTCGGACCCCGCAGGGGAGATCGAGGCCGCGCTCAGCGTGTCGGCGGCCTGGGAATCCGGCCGCCCCCGCGCCAGTAGTATCTACATGGGGGAATCAGCCGCGGGCAGCGACCAGCTGCGCCGTCAGCCTGCGCACGATCTCGGCCTGGCCGGCCATGAAGGAGAGGGCGGACTTCTCGTCCAGCGGCTCGAGGTAGCGCAGCCAGACCGCGGCCGACTGCACTGCGCTGCGGGGCGGGCCGTCGAACTCGACGTGGCCGGCGCGCACCGCGGTGAGCAGGTGCTCCACGGCGCCGGTCAGGTCGGCGGCGACGTTGGCGCTGATGATGCGGGCGGCGCCCTTCATCGAGTGCGCGGCCAGCACCATGGCGTCGAGGGTGCGGCGGTCGGTGGCGCCGCCCTGCAGCGCCTCCTCCAGGGCCGCCAGGTGGAGCTTGAGCTCCTCCTGGAACAGCTGGTACAGCGTCTTGTGCTCCTCGCTCCCCATCGGGGACAGGGTATCATCGGGGCCGTTCAATGGCTGCGCTGACTCAGCACACCCTCAAGGTCCTGCTGATCGACGATCAACGCATGATCGGCGAGGCGGTGCGGCGCATGCTGGTCTCGGAGGCGGACATCCAGTTCCGCTACTGCCAGGACCCGCGCCAGGCCCTGGCCATCGCGGCCGAGTTCGAGCCCACCGTCATCCTGCAGGACCTGGTCATGCCGGGCGTCGACGGCCTCGACCTGGTGCGCGACTTCCGCAACCTGCCGGCCACCAAGGCGGTGCCGCTCATCGTGCTGTCGACCCAGGAGGAGCCCGAGGTCAAGGTGCGCGCCTTCGGTCTCGGCGCCAACGACTACCTGGTCAAGCTGCCCGATCGGCTGGAGCTGCTGGCGCGCATCCGCTACCACTCGGGGGCGTACATCAGCCTGCTGCAGCGCGACGAGGCCTACCGCGCGCTGGTCGAGTCGCAGCGCCAGCTGCAGCGCCACTCGGCCTTCATCCGCCAGACCTTCGGGCGCTACCTGTCCGACGAGGTGGTGGCCAGCCTGCTGGAGACGCCCGAGGGCCTGAGCCTGGGCGGCGAGGAGCGCCTGGTCACCATCATGATGGCCGACCTGCGCGGCTTCACCCAGCTCAGCGAGGGGCTGCCGGCCGACAAGGTCGTGGCCATGCTCAACAACTTCCTCGAGGAGATGACCGACGTCATCTTCCACTACGAGGGCACCATCGACGAGTTCATCGGCGACGCCATCCTGGTGGTGTTCGGCGCCCCGGTGCGCCGCGACGGCGACGCCGAGCGCGCGGTGGCCTGCGCGGTCGCGATGCAGCTGGCCATGGCCACGGTCAACAAGAAGAACCGCGAGCTCGGGCTGCCCGACGTCGAGATGGGGATCGGCCTGCACACCGGCGTGGTGGTCGCCGGCAACATCGGGTCGAAGAAGCGCGCCAAGTATGGCGTCGTCGGCCCCACCGTGAACCTGACCGGGCGCATCGAGTCGTTCACCGTCGGCGGCCAGATCCTGATCTCGGAGGAGACCCGCGCCGCGGTGGCCACGCCGCTGCGCCTCGACGGGCAGCTGGCGGTCGATGCCAAGGGTGTGGGGCGCCAGATCACGCTGTACGACGTGGGCGGGATCGCCGGCGCGCACCAGCTCGAGCTGCCGCGCAAGGACGCCGCCCTGCGCGCGCTGCCGCAGCCGGTGCCGGTGCTGTTCAGCCTGGTCGAGGGCAAGCGCAGCGTGATGTCGAGCGTGCACATGGCCGGCGCGCTGGTGCGGCTGACGCCCGATCTCAGCGAGGCCGAGGTCGCCAGCGAGGTCGACCTGGCGGCGCTGACCGACCTCAAGCTGGAGCTGGGCGCGGGCGCGCCGATCCAGCCCTTCTACGGCAAGATCCTGGCGCGCTATCCCGAGGGCCCGAGCGGCTTCGTGCTGCGCTTCACTTCGGTCCCGGACGAGGTCGCGACCTGGCTGCGCGGGCAGCCAGGGCTCCAGGGCTCGTGAGCCGCACCACGTCGCGGCCCTGATCGACGCCCAGGTCCTCGGAGCGATCACAGGCCAGCAGCGCGACGTCGGGCGCCACGCCGAGCGCGGCCTGCAGCGCCTGCGCCGCCTCCGCCCACGGCGCCTCCAGGGCGCTGCCGTCGGCGTCGGGCGTGCCCACCGCGACCACCCAGTCGCGCAGCCAGGTCAGCAGGCGCGCGCGCTCCTCGGCGCCGCGCATGGCGCTGAGGCGGCTGTCGAGATCGCGGAAGCGCACCGCCAGGGCGCGCACGAAGGCGCCCATCCATGAGTCCAGCGCCAGCTCCTCGGCCAGCGAGTCACGCGTGATCTCGATGGCGGTGAGGTCGTCGCTGCCGATCACCACCACGCTGGCGGTGCGCGGCTGCGCGGTGAAGATGGCGGTCTCGCCGAAGACGTCGCCGGGGCCCATCTCGCGCAGCTTGGTGCGGCCGGCGGGCTCGTCCTTGTAGGCCTCGCAGCGGCCCGCGATGATGATGTACGCGGCGTGGCCCTCGTCGCCCTGGCGCACCACCACGGTGCCGGGCTGGAAGCGGCGCTCGGCGAACCAGGCGCCGCCGTGCAGGAAGCCCTCGATGGCCTCCTTGAGCGCCTCGATGCTGGGGTAGCGGTCGTCGGGCGCGCGCGACATCGCCTTCATGGCGATGCGGCTCAGGCCGGCCGGCACCCGCACGTGCCCGGGCACCATGGCCTGGGGCTCCTTGATCTCGCACTTCTGGGCCAGCTGGATGGCCTCCATGAAGCCGGGCGCGCGGTAGGGCGGCTGCTTGGTCAGGATCTGGTACAGCATGGCGCCCATCGAGAACACGTCGGAGCGCTCGTCGGTCTCGACGATCTTGCCCCAGGCCTGCTCGGGCGCCATGTACGAGCCCGAGCCGACCACGGTGCCGGGCGCGTCCTCGGGCAGCTGCGCGGCCTGGCGGCGGATGCTGAGCTCGGTGCGCACGCCACGCTCGGCCGGGCGCTGGCCGCCGCGCAGCAGGGCGCAGCCCCAGTCCATCAGGTAGACCTGGCCGTGGGTACCGATCATGACGTTGTCGGGCTTGAGATCGCGGTGGATGACGCCGCGCGAGTGCGCGAACGACACCGCGTCGCAGACCTTGACGAAGATCTGCAGCAGCGCCTCGAGGTCGCGCGCGCCGCGCTCGATGAGGTTCTTCTCCGACAGCATCTGGGTCAGGGTGCGGCCCTGCACCAGCTTCATGCTGAAGTACTGCGGGCTGCCCTTGTGATCGACGCCGAGATCGTAGACCGGGACGATGTTGGGGTGATCGAGCTGGCCCGTGATCTGGGCCTCCTCGAGGAAGCGCCCCGGGGCATCGGCGCGCGCCTTGACGAAGTTGGGATCGAGCACCTTGACCGCGACGTAGCGCATCACGTAGCGGTCGAAGACGCGACGGATCGAGCCCATGCCGCCGCGCGCGATCTCGCCGCGGTCGACCAGGCGGGCGCGCTTGGGCTGACCGGCGCCGGCGACCTGGGTCGGCTGCTCCTCGAAGTCGCCCGGGCTGCGCATGCGCTCGCCGAGCGCGCTCATGCCGGTGTCGGAGCCGAGGCCGCCGGGGGCGATCTTGGGCGGTGAGCTGCCGCTGCGCTCGCCGGTGATGATGGACTGGAAGTCGGTGGTGGCGGCCTCGTTCGCGAGATCCTGGAGGTCGGCCACCGAGGACAGGACGATCCCGCCGCCGACGTTCAGGTCGTCATCGATCTCGGCCCCCACGGCGCACATTGTCGCACGCGGCCGGATGCGTGCAAGTCCTGCCGTGGTTTCGGTCGTTACGGGGCGCTGAAGCCGACCCGCTTGTGTGAGCCGTCGCAGTAGGGCTTGTTCCTCGACGCCCCGCACCGGCACAGGTAGGTCTCCTGCACCCGGTTGATGGTGCGCCCGGTGCCGGACACGACCTCCAGGTTGCCGATCACCATCAAGGGGCCGTCGGGCTGCGGCGCGACCTCGACCGGGCCGTTGCGCGTGGCCAGCGGCTGGCTGTCCTTGCTGGCGGGTTCGCCGCTGGCGCTGAAGCCGGCCGCGGTGTGCGAGCCGTCGCAGAAGGGCTTGTGGCTGGAGGCGCCGCAGCGACACAGGGTGGCGCGCAGGCGGGGCGCCTCGCCGGTCAGGCGCAGGTCACCGTGCAGCGCCAGCGGGCCGTTCTCGCGCACCCGCACGGTGTTGACGATGGGGGGAGCGTCGTCGGGCTGGCCGTCGAGGCGCTGGTAGGTGATGGCGCCGGAGGGGCAGCGGTGCGAGATCTCGGCGATCTCGTCGGGGGTCGCGGCGTCGGGGTGGATCCACTCGCCTTCGACGTTGGGCACGAAGACGTCGGGGCGATCGAGGACACAGTTGCGCGAGTGCACGCAGCGCTGGGCCTCGAAGCGGATGACGGCGAGCTTGCCGCGGACTTCCTCGACCTTGGGGTTGCTCATGGTGACTCCTTGATGGTGCGCGGGGCAGCGAGGTTACGCGGTGTCAGCGCAGGACCTTGAGGCGGGGGCGCGGCTTGAGCGCGGCCAGCAGGGCGGGGCAGCCGTCGGCCGGTCCGCCGCCGTCGGGGCGGACATCGCGCAGCTCGAAGACGGGGGCGCTGGCGGCGGGGGCCGGGGCCAGGGTGTCGGGGCCGACCGCGACCACGGTCAGCGGGGGCAGATCGCGCACCGTCAGCCTGTCGCCGGGCTCGATGACGACGCCCTCGGCGAGCAGGCGGGCCAGATCGCGCACCACCTCGGACAGCAGCGGGGCGTCGCGGCGCGGGGCGCGCGCGGCGACGTCGGGGCGCGCCAGCTTGTCGAGCCCGCGCGAGCGCACCACGTGACCATGGCCGGGGCGGCGCTCGGCGGCCTCGACGACGATCTGGATGTGCTCGTCGAGCTCGAAGCGGCGCTGCGGATCGAGCGCGGTGAGCTCGTCGGGCAGCCACCAGCGCGCGGTGGAGACGTCGAGCCAGGCGGTGAGGTCGCCCTCGTCGGCCAGCGCGCGGGCGCAGGCCAGCGCGGCCTGCAGGACGTCGAGCGCGGCGGGATCGGGGTACGTCGCGCTGATGGTGACGTAGCGGGTGGCGCGCGCGATGTCGTGCTGCGCGGCCTCGGGCAGCTGGGTCAGGGTCATACCGGCGCGGCCGGCCAGGATGTCGCCCAGGCGCCCGCCGTCGGCGGCGCGGGCGCGGACGTCGATCTCGAGGGCGTCCCAGGCGGCGCTGGCGGCGCTGGCGGCGGGGTCGTCGGGGTCGTCGGGGCCGAGGGCGGCGCGCGCGGCCTCCAGGGCGGCGTCGATCTTGGGCGTCTCCAGCAGGGCGATGAAGCCCAGGCGCGCCGGGCGCGGCGCCCCGGGCGGGGTGAAGCGCGGCCGCTGCCAGGGGAGGCGCACGGGCGCAATCATACCTGGAGCTTGGCTTGTGGTAGCGTGCCGCCGCCGTGGTCGAGCAGGAGCAGGAGCAGCCGGAGGCGGTGCGAGCGGTGCAGGCGGTGCCCCAGGGGCGCATCGCGTGGGTCATCCCGTGTGCGACGCTGGCGGTCGCGGGCGGCCTGCTGGTCTGGCACATGCTGCGCTTCACCTTCGCGACCGACGACGCGTACATCTCGTTCGTGTATGCGCGCAACCTCGCGCGACACGGCGAGCTGGTCTACAACGTCGGCGAGCGCGTCGAGGGCTTCACCAACTTCCTGTGGACGGTGCTGCTGGCCGGGCTGTACCTGGTCGGCGCGCGGCTCGAGCTGGCGTCGCGGGTGCTGGGCGGGCTGTGTGCGGGCGGCGTGCTGGTGGTCGTGCTGTGGATGTCGAGGACGGCGCGTGGCGGGCGCTGGCATGGCGGGCAGGTGGTGGCGCCGGTGCTGCTGGCGGGGTGGGCGGGGTTTGCGTGCTGGTCGGTGGGCGGGCTGGAGACGCCGCTGTTCGCGCTGCTGGTGGCGGTCGGGCTGGCGCTGGTGTTGAGGGCGGCGGGTACGAGTACGAGTACGAGTACGAGTACGAGTACGAGTACGAGTACGAGCACGAGCACGAGCACGAGCACGGGCACGAGCACGAGTACGAGGCTGCGGTCGTGGCTGCGGTCATCGCAGGCGGCGCGCTGGATTGGCCTGACCTTCGCGCTGGCGGCGATGACGCGGCCCGAGGGCGTCCTCGTCTTCGGGCTGGCCTGCGCCTGGCGCCTGGGCCGCGACCTCGTGCGCGAGCGGCGCCTGGTGCTGCGGCCGGTGCTCGACGCCGCGGCCTGGTTCGCCATCCTGTTTCTGCCCTACTTCATCTGGCGCTGGACCTATTACGGCTGGCTGCTGCCCAACACCTTCTATGTGAAGGCCACCAACGGCGCCTCCAGCGCGGCCCAGGGCTTCCGCTACGTGCGCAGCTTCCTGACCGACACCGGCGCCTGGCTGCCGCTGGCGCTGTCGCCGCTGCTGCTGCTGTCGGCGCGCCAGGCGGTGCGTGATCTGGCTGCGCTGGCGCTCACCATCATCGTCCCGTACCTGGCCTATGTCTCGGTGGTCGGCGGCGACTTCATGGGGCTGCACCGCTTCCTGCTACCCATCGCCGCGCTGTTCGCGCTGCTGGCGCAGGAGCTGGTCATCGCCGTGATCGACGGCGCCGCCGCGTCGTGGCGCAGGCGCGCAGCCGTCGCGGTGGTGCTGGGCAGCTTCGCGGTACTGACGACCATCGCGCTGCGCAGCACCAGCCGCGGTGGCCTGGCCTGGGTCGGCGCGCCCGGCATCGACACCCCGTTCCGCCTGCGCAGCGCCACCACGCGCTGGTCGGCCATCGGCAAGTGGATGCACCGCCACGCCCCGCGCAGCGCCATGATGAGCATCGGGCCCGCCGGCGCCATGATCTGGTACGCCGACATGCGCGGCCTCGACTGTCATGGCCTGGCCGACGAGTACATCGCCCATCACACCCGGGCCATCTCGACCCGGCCCGGGCATCAGAAGTGGTGCCCCGAGGACTATCTGTTCCGGCGCCGCCCCGAGATCATGAACAACGGCTGGACCAAGCGGCTGGGCGCCGCCGACCTCGACCGCTTCGCCGCCCAGGGCTACTACTTCGTCGGCGTCGACGTCCCCGGGTCGGGCCGCCTCAACCTGGCCCTGCGCCTGACCGAGGCGGCCGCGCCGCGCCTCGACAAGCCCCAGGTCCAGGCCCAGGCTGCCGCCCAGCTGCGCCTGCAACCACACGAGATCCTCGATATTTGGCTGTAGATCCGGGATTTGCCACAGCTTCGCAACGTACAAGGATGCGCAGTTGTGGCAACCTGGTGGGTCGGTGCATTCGAGCGTGGAGAGGCTGATGACCAAGACTGGCTTGTTTCGAGGGGTTGCGGCGGCGTTGCTGGCCATTCTGGTGGGCTGTGGCGGCGACTCGGGCACCGGCAAGATCACGGTGACGGTGGACGGCAACGGGCTACCGCCCGACAAGCTGGCCTCGATCACCACCATCTGCATCCGCGTCGAGGGTGACGCCGAGCAGGTCGAGACCTGCTTCCCGGTGCCGCCGGGCTCGTTCGACGACGGCAGCTACGAGTTCGACTACACGCCCAAGAACGTCAGCGGTGTCCTGCGCATCATCGTCACCGCCAAGGACGCCGACGGCAACGTGGTCGCGGCCAACACCGTCGACGCCGAGATCATCCCCGGCAAGGTCACGCCGGCGCGCGTCACCCTGTCGGGCCTGGCGTCGAACCCGATCATCGTGCTGGAGCCGGCCACCGTCGACTATGGCGCGCTGGTGCTGGGCGCCGCCGCCGGTCGCCAGACCGTCACCGTGCGCAACGCCGGCGGCGCGGTCTCGGGCCCGCTGGCCTCGACCATCAGCGGTGACGCCGCGGTGTTCGTCCTCGACGCCACCACCAGCTGCGACGGCCGCACCCTGGCGCCCGCCGAGAGCTGCATGATGACGATCGAGTTCCGCCCCACCGAGGCCGGCGTGCGCAGTGCGCGCCTCGAGGTCACCGCGACCCCGGGCGGCGTGGTCTCGGCGACCCTGACCGGCAGCGCCATGACCCCGGCCGCGCTGGCCATCAGCCCCGACACCGCCAGCCTGGGCGACGTCGAGGTCGGTCAGGCCGGCAGCCCGGTCACCATCACGGTGAGCAACGACGGTGGCGTCGCCAGCGGCGCACTGACCGCGACCCTCGCGGGCGGCAATGCCGCCGAGGTCAGCATCGGCACCGACACCTGCAGCGGCGTGGCCCTGGCCCCGGCCGCGACCTGCACCGTGGCGCTGACCCTGCGCCCCACCAGCGCGGGCGTCAAGGCGGCCATGCTGACCGTGGCCGGCACGCCGGGCGGCTCGGTGGTCACCATGCTGGCGGGCCGCGGGCTGACCCCGGCCGCGCTGGGGCTGACGCCGACCTCGCAGGACTTCGGCACCACCGTCACCAACGCGCAGTCCGAGGCCACCTTCGTGGTGCGCAACGGCGGCGAGGTCGCCACCGGCATGGTCATGGTCACCCTGGGCGGCGCCAACGCCGCCGAGTTCTCGCTGCCGACCGACAACTGCAGCGGCGCGGCGCTGGCCCCGGCCGCGACGTGCAGCGTCACGGTGCGCTTCCTGCCGACCACCATGGGCGCCAAGGCCGCCACCCTGCGCGTGCGCGCGACCCCGGGTGGCGACATCACGGCGACGCTGCAGGGCACCGCGGTGCCGCCCGGCGCGCTGTCGCTGGCGCCCGCCAGCGCTGACTTCGGCGGGGTGGTGCTGGGCTCGTCGAGCTCGACCCTGACCTTCACCGCGACCAACACCGGCGGCGCCGCCACCGGCCTCATCACGGTCGCGCTGGGCGGCACCAGCGCCAACCAGTTCGCCAAGATCAGCGACACCTGCTCGGCCACCTCGGTGGCGCCGGCGGGCACCTGCACGGTGTCGTACCAGCTGCGCCCCACCACCGCGGGCGGCAAGACCGCGTCCCTGGTGATCAGCGCCAGCCCGGGCGGCACCGCCACCGCGTCGCTGACCGGCGCTGGCCTGGCCCCCGCGCAGCTGTCGGGCAGCGCGACCACCGCGGCGCTGGGCACCGTCGACGTCGGCTTCAGTGGGCTGCCCTTCACCTGGACCATCACCAACGTGGGCGGCGTGCCCACCGGCGTGGTGGCCACGTCGATCACCGGTGACGGCGCCGACTTCACCGTGGGCGGCAACTGCAACAGCGCGCTGGCGCCCAACCAGAGCTGCCAGATCACGGTCACGCTGTCGCCGACCACGGGCGGCGCCAAGTCGCTGACCATCAGCGTCGCGGGCACCCCGGGCGGCAGCGTCCAGCTGGTCGCCAGCGGCACCGCCCGTCCGCCCCAGATGCTGACCGTGACCCGCATGGGCAACGGCATGAGCACCGGCACCGTGACCGCGACCGGGATCAACTGCGGCAGCGACTGCAGCGAGGGCTATCGCTTCGGCACCACGGTCACCCTGACCGCCGGCGTCGCCACCGGCACCGGCTTCACCGGCTGGAGCGGCGCCTGCACCGGCACCGGCGCCTGCGTGGTCACCATGAACCAGGCCCAGAGCGTGGTCGCGACCTTCACCCTGACCAAGGTCAACCTGGCGGTGTCGACGTCGGGCACCTCGACCGGCACCGTGACCTCGGCGCCCGCGGGCATCAGCTGCGGCGCCGACTGCGCCGAGCTGTACGACTACGGCACGCCGGTGGTGCTGACCGCGATGCCGGCGACCAACTACAGCTTCGGCGGCTGGTCGGGCGCGTGCACGGGGCTCAGCACCTGCTCGGTCACCATGACGGTGGCGCGCAACGTCACCGCGACCTTCACCCTCAACACCTCGGCGCTCAACGTCTCGGTCGTCGGCGGCGGGCGCGTGACGTCGACGCCGGCGGGGATCGACTGCGGCTCCGACTGCGGCGAGGCCTACACCACGGGCACCCCGGTGCAGCTCAGCGCCAGCGCGTCGACCGGCTTCACGTTCGGCGGCTGGACCGTCGGCGCCGGCACCTGTACTGGCATGACCACGCCGTGCAGCGTCACCATGAGCGTGGCGCGCAGCCTGACCGCGACCTTCAACCCCATCCCGGTGGTGCTGACGGTGGGCCGCGGCGGCAAGGGCTCGGGCACCGTGGCCTCCAGCCCGGGCACCATCAACTGCGGCACCACCTGCTCGAACACCTTCAACTATGGCACCCCGGTGACGCTGACCGCGACGCCCGACGTGGGCAACCGCATCAGCGCCTGGACCGGCGGCGGCTGCACCGGCACCGGCACCACCTGCGTGGTGACGCCGACCGCGGCGACCACGGTGCGGGTCGACTTCGAGAAGCTGATCTTCACGCTGGACGTGACCCGCTCGGGCGCCGCCGCCAGCAAGGGGCTGGTGACGGATCCGGTCACCAGCGGGCGCATCAACTGCGGCCTCGACTGCTCCGACACCTGGTCGTACGGCGACGTGGTCACCCTGACCGCCAACGCCAACGGCAACATCTTCGCGGGCTGGAACTATGGCACCTGCGGCACCGCGCTGACCTGCGCGGTCACCGTGACCGGCAACCTCACCGTCAACGCACGCTTCGAGATCCCGGTCGGCGTCACGGTGCGCCTGGCCGGCGCCATCCCGGGCAACATCTCGTCGGCGCCGGCCGGCATCAGCTGCAACTACCCGGCGTCGGGCACCTGCGCGGCGTCCTTCACCAGCAACAGCACGGTGCGGCTGACCGCCACCCCGGCGACCAACTACGGCTTCCTGAGCTGGGACTCGCGCGGCGCCTGCGCCGCCTACGGCTCGAACCCGGTCTGCTACATCCGCCTGGGCACCACCGCCGAGCTGGCCATCGGCACCTTCTACAAACCCTGACCTCGGGCTCGTTCATGTGATCGAGCTTCGCTCTCTCACATGAGCGAGCCTGGGGTCAGTCGAGCACACCGGGGCTGCGCCCCGCCCCATTGGGCAGAGCCCAACGGGGCCCCACCCGCTCACGCCGCCACTCGGCGGCGGGCCGGCCACGTGGCCGGCTTCGACACCGACGCAACCGATCTTCGCGTGAGATCACTCGCTCAGCGCAGCAGGTCACCGATGTCGATCGTCACCGCCACCGAGCTGGCGGTGATGGTCGCGCCGGTGTGCGTCGTCTGCGTGCGGTAGCGGCCCGAGGCCACGTCGGGATCGCGGTGGACCTCGATGCATGCGTCTACCAGGTTGACGATCCAGTACTCGGGCACGTTGGCACGACCGTACAGGATCGCCTTGGGCCCGCGGTCGCGGGCCAGCGACTCGGTCGCCACCTCGATCACCAGCAAAGCTGTGCGCGGGTGAGGGGCGTCCTCGGCCGCCCCTGCCGCGACGACAGCGAGATCCGGCTCGGGTTCGGAGTCGTTGCTCAGGGTCAGCGGCAGCTGGGGCCGGACCCGGAACTCGTCGCCGAGGCTGCGCAGCAGGATCCGGTTGAGACGCTCGATGACCAGCGCGTGGCGCGCGCCTTGCGGACTCATCGCGACGATCACCCCTTCGAGCAGCTCCAGATGCTCGTCCTCGTCGAACACCGCAGCGTCGATCATGCGGTGGTACTCGTCGGCGGTCAGCCGGCGCTGCCAGCTGGGATCGATGAGTTGTCCGCTGACGCCCATGACGACAACGTTAGCACTAGAAGCCCAGCGGGGTGGCCTCGACGCGGATGCCGAGGGACAGGCTCTCCTTGTGGCCGTCGGGGCTGGCGACGAAGACGGGCAGGGCGCTGTCCTTGGCCAGGTCGATGTCGGGGCTGAACAGGGTCTGGATGGTGTTGGAGCCGGCGAACTCCTGGGCGGTGATGCTGCCGTTCTTGTCGGTGTCGAACAGCTGGAGCATCCACTGGGCATCCTGGTCGGCGGGGCCGGTGGCCAGGCGGCCCTGCAGCAGCTGGTACAGCGCGGGGGTGAAGTCGCGCTGGACCTGGCTGGCGGTGATGGCGCCGCCGATGCGCACGTCGGTCAGCCCGTCGGGGCCGACACGGCCCTCGAGGCGGGCGCCGATCAGCTGGACCGCCATCGGGGGCTGGCCCGAGAACATCGCCAGCTCGAGCCAGATCTGGCCCGGGACCTGGGTGATGAAGCGGCCGCCCTGGATGCGACCGTAGATCCGCGTCAGCGGGCCGTTCAGGGCGGCGGCGCGCAGGCCGACGTCCTCACGCACCGCGGGACGCAGCTCGACGCTGACGTCGAGCTGGTCGCCGAAACCGTCGCTGTGCAGCTCGACCAGGGTGTTCATGCGGCCGGCCGCCAGCTCGTCGTCGATGTGCGCCTGCAGCGAGCGCTTCAGGTAGACCTCGCTGAGCTGGATCAGCGAGCCGACCTTGTTGTCCATGCGGCCGCGGTCGTCGTGGTCGAGGTTCATGCCGAAGCTGTCGGTCTCGGGCGCCTGGTCGGGCACGTCGATGGCGCTCAGGAGGTAGCGCGAGGCCGGCTTGGCGTCGGCCGCCGCGGTGTCGACCCCGTGGGTCTCGACGTCCTCGCTGGAGCAGCCAAGGGTGAACGTGAAGGTGAAGGCGGAGGTGGCAAGAGCTGCCAGGGTCACGAGCTTCGCGATGCGCATGCTGGGACCTAGAGCAACCGCGATGCCACGCCTGAGTGCGCGAAATCTCAGGGCGGCGGCGCCGAAACTCCGACACCTGTGACAGACCTCGCCATATGCTTCCCCACCATGACGAGCGACCAGGTGCTGTTCTGCGGCTCGGCCTATGGTGAGCTGGGTGCCGCGGTGTGCAGCGCCGCCGGCCTCGGCCCGGGCGAGCTCGAGCGCAAGCTGTTCCCGGACGGCGAGCGCTACCAGCGCTTCGTGACCCCGGTGGCGGGGCGCGACGTGGTGCTGCTGGGCGGCACCATCTCGGACGAGGCCACGCTGGAGCTGTATGATCTCGGCTGCGCGGCGGTGAAGTATGGCGCGCGCTCGCTGACCCTGGTCATCCCGTACTTCGGCTACTCGACCATGGAGCGGGCGGTGCGCGCGGGCGAGGTGGTGACCGCCAAGACGCGCGCGCGCCTGCTGTCGTCGATCCCCGATGCGCCGTTCGGGTGCCGGGTCGCGCTGGTCGATCTGCACGCCGACGGGCTGCCGCACTACTTCGAGGGCAACGTGCGCGCGGTGCACCTGTATGCCAAGCCGGTCACGCTGGCCGCCATCCGCGACGCCGGGCGCGGCGACTTCGTGCTGGGCGCGCCCGACGCCGGGCGCATGAAGTGGGTCGAGTCGCTGGCCGCCGAGCTGGGCGTGCCCGCGGGCGTGGTCTTGAAGCGCCGCCTCGACGGCGAGCGCACCGAGGTGACCGCGATCAGCGCCGCGGTGACCGGCAAGCGCGTGGTGATCTACGACGACATGATCCGCACCGGCGGGTCGATCGTGCACGCCGCCCAGGCCTACCTGACGGCCGGCGCCAGCGCGGTCGCGGTGGTGGCCACGCACGGGGTGTTCCCGCCCGGGGCGGTGGCGAGACTGCGCACGGCCGGTTGCATCGAATCCGTGTGCGTGACCGATTCACACCCGCAGGCCAAGGCCGAGGCCGCCGGCTGGGTCGAGGTGCGCACGCTGGCAGGGCTTCTCGCCGACTTCCTTCGGCAGTAAGGTTCGCGCAATGCGTCTGGTGAAGATCGGGCTCGGGAGCGTCAACTCCATGGTCGGTGCGGTGCACTCCAACCTGGACCGCGTGGTGCGGATGCTGGCGGAGATGGAGGCCGCGGGGGTCACGGTGGCGTGCTTGCCGGAACAAGTCCTTGGCGGCTACGCCGCCGAGGACCTGGTGCAGTGGCGCGGCTTCCTGACCGCGCAGTGGAGCGCGCTGGAGGCGGTGGCCGAGGCCACCCAGGCCTCGGGCATGGTGGTGGTGCTCGGGCTGGCGGTCGAGTATCGCGGCCAGATCTACAACTGCGCGGCGGTGACGCAGCGCGGGAAGATCCTCGGGCTGGTGCCCAAGGAGAAGCTGCCGACCTATGGCGTGTTCTACGAGATGCGCACCTTCACGCGCGGGCGGCCGCTGCAGTCGGTCGATCGCGACGGCATCCCGCTGGGTGATCTGGTGTTCGACCTCGATTTCGGCTGCCTGGGCGTCGAGGTCTGCGAGGACGTGTGGTCGCCCGACGGCCCGATGCGGCGGCGCTGCTATGCCGGCGCCGAGCTGATCGTCAACGTGTCGGCGTCGCCCTTCCGCATGGGCGTGCTGGCGACGCGGCGCGAGATGCTGGCCACGCGCTCCAGCGACAACCAGTGCACGCTGGCCTACGTCAACCTGGTCGGCGCCAACGACGGCCTCGTGTTCGACGGCGGCGGCTTCGTGCTGTCGAACGGGCGCCCGATGGCGGAGGCGCCGCGCTTCCGCGAGGGCTGGACCGCGGCGGTGGTCGATCTGGACCGCACCGCGCGCATGCGCACCGAGAGCACGACCTGGCGCCTCGACGCGCAGGATCACGGCGCCGCCGTGCGTCGCGTGCCGGCGGCCGGGCCGGGCGCCAACCGCGATGGGCTGCGCTATCCGGGGCCGCCCGGGCAGAGCTTCTTCCTGCCCGCGCTGCAGGCGGCGCCGCCGCGCAGCCCGCGCGCCGAGTTCTGCGAGGACATCCTCGACGCGCTCGCGCTGGGCATCGGCGACTACTACGAGAAGACCAAGGCGTTCAAGGGCATCGGCATCGCGCTGTCGGGCGGGCGCGACTCGCTGCTGACGCTGATGATCGCGTATCGCTATCTCGAGCACCGCTTCGCGCGCCTGCAGGGTGACGCCCTGCGCAGCGAGATCGGCAAGCACCTGCACGTGTTCTACATGCCGTCGCGCTTCTCGTCCGACACCACGCAGGGCGCGGCGCAGCGCGCGGCCGAGGAGCTGGGCGCGCGCTTCCAGATCGTCCCCATCGAGGAGGCCTTCGCGCGCGAGGAGGAGGTCACCCGCGCCATGCTGGGCGGCGCCGAGGTCACCCCGGTGACGCGGCAGAACATCCAGGCCCGGCTGCGCGCGCAGCGCATGTGGAACTGGTCGAACTCGTCGGGCTTCCTGTTCCTGCAGACCGGCAACATGAGCGAGAAGGCGATGGGCTACACGACCATCGGCGGCGACCTCGAGGGCGCGCTGGGCGTGCTGGCCAACGTGCCCAAGACGGTGGTCATCACGCTGCTCGAGCACCTGCTGGAGACGCGCGGCTTCGAGTCGATCCGGATCTGCTTCTCGGCGCCGGCGGGCCCCGAGCTGGAGGCCAACCAGAAGGGCGAGGACGAGCTGATGCCGTTCCGCGTGCTGGACGCCTGCTTCTACCTGTATGCGGCCGAGAAGCTGAACCCGGGCGAGATCGTGCAGGCGCTGGGCAGCATGTTCCCCGATGACGCCCCCGGGCTGCACACCGCCTGGGTCGGCAAGTTCGTGCGCCTGTTCACGCAGAGCATCTACAAGTGGGTGCAGGCGCCGCTGTCGCTGCACATCGGCAACCTCGACCTCGAGCGCGAGCGCGCGCTGCAGCTGCCGGTGGTCGAGAGCACGGAGTGGACGCGGTCGCGCTAGCCGGCGCGCGGCGCGGGCGAGGGGCCAGCGGCATGGCGGCGAGCAAGACCAACGCGGTGCGCGCGCTCGACAAGCTGGGCATCGCGTACCGGCTGGCCGAGTACGAGGTCGACGAGAGCGATCTGTCGGCCGAGACGGTGGCGGCCAAGGTCGGCATGCCGCCCGAGCAGGTGTGGAAGACGCTGGTGGCGCGCGGCGATCGCCACGGCGTGTGCCTGGCCGTGGTGGCCGGCAACCAGGCGCTGGATCTGAAGGCGCTGGCGCGGCTGAGCGGCGACCGCAAGGTCGACACCGTGGCCTTGAAGGAGGTCCAGCCGCTGACCGGGTATGTGCGCGGCGGCGTGACGGCGCTGGCGTGCAAGAAGGACTACCCAGTCTATGTCGACGAGCTGGTGCAGCTGTGGGACGAGATCGCGGTGTCGGCGGGCATGCGTGGGATGCAGATCATCCTGGCGCCGGCCGACTATGTGCGCGCGGTGGCGGCCACGGTGGGGCCCATCGCGAAGGACAAGGAGTAGGCGGGGCGCGGCCGGCGCGGGCGCTGCGCTCAGGCGGCGAGCAGGCGCATCGACATGCGCAGGGCTGGCAGCACCAGGGTGGTGTCGAGCTCGTCGGGGCGGTTGGCCAGGATCTCGTGGCGGCTGGCCACCGCGGCGCCGAGGTCCCACGAGCTGGAGCCACCATAGAGGATGAGGCGGCTGGCCTCGCTGGGCGCGCCGGCCTGGGGCTGGAAGGCGGCCAGCAGGAGCTGACCGGTGACGTCCCAGTGCGCGTCGACCGCGGGCCAGCCAGGCGGCCCGGGCAGCTCGCCGACGGTGGCCAGGTCGCGCAGCGAGAGCAGCTCGAGCTTGCCGTGGCAGCGCACCACCAGGTCGTCGCGCACCACGCTGACCTGGCCGAAGGCGGCGCCGGGCTCCTCCATCACGCGGGTGGCCAGCACGCGCGGCTCGTCGCTGGTGATGGACAAGAGGATCAGCGCCAGGGCGTTGCCGTCGTGCGCGGCGACCACCACGCGGTCGCTGTTGCCGCTGCGCGGATCGTGGGTCGGCACCGCGCGCAGGCGGTAGCGCGGGTCGCCCAGGCGACACATCAGCTGCAGGCGGCTGCCGGCGCGCAGGGCGAGCTCGCGCCAGGCGAAGGTGCCGTGATCCTCGATGCCCTGGCGCAGCAGCCAGGCGCCGTCGGGGTGATCGAGGGCGACATCGGGCACCGGGTGGCTACCGAAGACGGTGCGCGGGCGGCCGAGCTGGCGCGCGCAGCACGCCACCTCCTCGCCGATGGGCGCCACGATGACGGTGACCGGGCGGCGCGCGACCTCGTCGCCCAGGCGGCGCTGCTGCAGGGCCAGCTCGGCGCGCAGGGCGGCGACGGTGCTCTCCAGCTCGTGGATGCGGCTGCCCGCGGGCGTGGCGCCGGAGCCGAGCTCGGCGCGGGCCTGGGCGAGCTCCGCCTCCAGGGTCGCGATGCGTGCCTGGGCCGCCACCATGTCATCAGCCGCTGTCATTTGCGGCAAGGATATCGCGCGGTTCGGTGCGGCGCAGAAAAAGATCGCGCGGATTGTCGATCTGCGCTGGGCTGGATCGTCGTGTCAGCACACGCGGCCTGGCGCCGCAGCGAACCTGGAGGGAATGGCCATGCAGTACATGATCCTGATCTACGACAACGAGAAGGCCTGGGGCGACCTGTCGAAGGCGGACAGCGACAAGATGCACGCCGAGTACATGGGCTACACCCAGGAGATGGTGAAGGCCGGCGTCATGCGCGCGGGCGACGCGCTCAAGCCGACCACCACGGCGACCACGGTGCGCGTGCGCGGCGGCAAGACGCTGACCACCGACGGGCCGTTCGCCGAGACCAAGGAGCAGCTGGGCGGCTACTACCTCATCGACACCGCCAACCTGGACGAGGCGCTGAAGTGGGCGGCCAAGTGCCCGGGCGCGCGCGCGGGATCGATCGAGGTCCGCCCGGTGATGAACATGGAGATCCCCAAGTAGGCGAGGGGCCGGGTAGGCTGGGCCCGTGGACACGATGGCGCAGGTGTTCCGGGCCGAGTCGGGGCGCGTCCTGGCCGGCTTGATCCGCCTGACCGGCGACTTCGAGCTGGCCGAGGACGCCCTGATGGACGCCTGTGCGCGGGCGCTGGAGCGCTGGCCGGTGGAGGGTGTGCCGGAGCGGCCGGGGGCGTGGCTGGCGACGGTGGGCCGGCACCGCGCGCTCGATCTGGTGCGGCGCGCGCGCGGGGCGCCGGTGGTCGCGGATGGGCGCGACCTCGGGCAGCTGGCCGGGGTGGCGGTGGGCGGCGCGGCGCCGGCGGGCGCGGCGGCGGGCGCGGCGAGCGACGAGGCCATCGACTCGGGCGTCGAGGACGATCGCCTGCGCCTGATCTTCACCTGCTGTCATCCCGCGCTGGCGCCCGAGGCGCAGGTGGCGCTGACGCTGCGCACGCTGGGCGGGCTGACCACGGCCGAGATCGCACGCGCCTTCCTGGAGCCGGAGCCGACCACGGCGCAGCGCCTGGTGCGCGCGCGCAAGAAGATCGCGGGCGCGGGCATCCCCTACGAGGTGCCCGGGCGCGAGGCGCTGCCGGCGCGGCTGGGCACCGTGCTGGCGACGCTGTACCTCATCTTCAACGAGGGCTACGCGGCCAGCGGCGGGGACGCGCTGCTGCGCGCCGAGCTGTGCGAGGAGGCGCTGCGCCTGGCCGACATGCTGGCGGAGCTGCTGCCCGAGCCGGAGGCGCTGGGGCTGGCGGCGCTGATGCGGCTGCACCATGCCCGGCGCGCCGGGCGGGTCGACGCCGAGGGGCGCATGATCCCGCTGGAGGCGCAGGACCGCGCGCGCTGGGATCGGGGGGCCATCGCGCGTGGGGTGGCGCTGCTGGATCGTGCGCTGGCGGCGCGGCGCCCGGGGCCGTACCAGATCCAGGCCGCCATCGCGGCGCTGCACGCGGGGGCGGAGACGGCGGCGGCCACCGACTGGCGCCAGATCGCGGCGCTGTATGGCGCGCTGTCGCGGCTGGCGCCCTCGGCGGTGGTCGATCTCAACGCCGCGGTCGCGGTGGCCATGGCCGACGGTCCCGAGCGCGGCCTCGAGCTGCTGGCGCGCCTCGATGGACGCGCCGAGCTGGCCGGCTATCACCTGCTGCCGGCGGCGCGGGCCGATCTGCTGCGCCGGGCCGGGCGCGCGCGCGAGGCCGCGGCGGCCTATCGCGAGGCGCTGGCGCTGGTCGGCAACGCCAGCGATCGCGACTATCTGGAGCGTCGCCTGGCCGAGGTCGAGACCGGGTGAGTGCGGGCCCGCGAGGCGGGAGTACAATCGCGGGGTGTTGAAGACTGCGCGCTTGCGGCTGCGCAGCTGGGTCGCCGCGGATCTGGAGGCGCTGGTGCGGCTGGCCGACAACCCGGCGGTGGCGCGCAACCTGCGCGATCGCTTCCCCAGCCCGTACACGCTGGCCGACGGAAAGGCCTGGATCGAGCTGTGCGCGGGCGAGCTCGAGCAGCAGAACTGGGCCATCGAGTGCGACGGCGAAGTGGTCGGCGGGATCGGCCTGGCGCTGCGCGGCGACGTGCAGCGGCTCAGCGCGGAGATCGGCTACTGGCTGGGCGAGCCGTACTGGGGCAGGGGGATCGCGACCGAGGCGGTGGTGCTGCTCAGCGACCATGTGCTGGCGACGCGCCCGCTGGTGCGGCTGGACGCGTACGTGTTCGCGTGGAACGAGGCGTCGGCGCGGGTGCTGGAGAAGGCCGGCTATGTGAAGGAGGGCGTGCTGCGCAAGGCGGTGGTGAAGGGCGGCGCGGTGTGTGACGCGTGGGTGTATGCGCGGGTGACGGAGGGGTAGGGTGAGGATGGGGGCGAGGGGTAGGGCGAGGACGAGGACGAGGACTAGGACGAGGACGAGCACGAGGACGAGGCCGAGCACGAGCACGAGCACGAGCACGAGCACGAGACCGAGACCGAGACCGAGCACGAGCACGAGCACGAGCACGAGCACGAGCACGAGCACGAGCACGAGCACGAGACCCGAGCACGACCCACGCACCGGGCGCCCACGAGCGCGGAGTCAGAGCGAGCGCCGCGTGCTGCCAGCCCCTATGGCGGGCAGCCGTCCTCGTCGGTCTTGCCGTTGAAGACCTCGGGCAGGTTGGGACAGGCGTCCACGGCATCGCCGATGCCGTCCTTGTCGTTGTCGGGATCGGGGCAGCCGTCCTCGTCCTCGAAGCCGTCCTTGTCCTCGGCGTCGTTGGGGCACATGTCGATGGTGTCGGCCACGCCGTCGGCGTCGTTGTCGGGGTCGGGGCAGCCGTCGCTGTCGTTCATGCCGTCCTTGTCCTCGGGCTCGTCGGGGCACGAGTCGAAGGGGTCGGTGATGCCGTCGGCGTCGCGGTCGGTCGGCGCGGCCATCTGGGGGGCGGTGCCGTCGTCGGGCTCGTCGGGTGCGCTCAGCGGTGCGCTCGGGCCGGTGGGCGCGGCGGGCCGGGTGGTCGGCATGGTGCCGCCGGGCTGGGCCGGGCGGTTGCTGGTACCGGCGCCGCAGCCGACACCGAGGCCGACACCGAGGCCGACACCGAGGCCGACACTCAGGCCCACACGAAGGGCGACGCTCGAGATCGCTGCCACGAGTCTGCGCATGGCCGCAGCGTGGCAGGGCCAGGCCGCGGGCGCAATGCGCTACATTCGCGCCATGGCGGAGCTCGACGAGGCCTGGATCTCGCGCACGGTGCCGCGCTGGAGCGGCGCGCTGCGCAGCCTGGGGCTCGGCCACGGCGACATCATCGGCGTGCTGGCCGGCAACCAGCCCGAGTTCGTCGCCGCGCGCGACGCCGCCACCGCGCTGGGCGTCATCCTGATGCCGGTCAACCCGCGCCTGGCGCCGCCCGAGATCGAGCAGATGATGGCGCGTGCCCACGCCCGCGTGCTGCTGGCCGACGCCGCCCTGGCGCCGGGCCCGACCTTGACGCTGCCCGCCGGCGCGCGCCGCCTCGACTTCGCCGGCCTCGACGCCCTGGCTGACACCGTGCCGCCCGGGCCGACCGCCCCCGACGGCGCCTTCGGCGGCACCCTGCTGTTCACCTCGGGGACCACGGGGCGCCCCAAGGGCTGCCTGCGCACACCCGAGGCCGAGGCCGCGCGCGCCCGCGAGCTGATGGCGACCTACCGTTTGTCATCCGAGGACGTGCACCTCATCGTGTGTCCGCTGGCGCACTCGGCGCCCGGGATCTTCCTGCGCGCCGCCCGCGCCGCCGGGGCGCGGACGATCTTGAGCCCGCGCTTCGACGCCCGCGGCTTCCTGGCCGACGTCGCGCGCTTTCGCGCCACCGTGTTCTTCCTGGTGCCGACCCAGGTCGAGCGCCTGCTGGCGCTGCCCGACGCCGAGCGCGCCGCCGCCGACCTGTCGTCGGTGCGGGCCTGGATCGTCGCCGGCGCCCCCTTCGCGCCGGCCTCCAAGCGCCGCCTGCTGGACTGGCTCGGCCCCGGCAAGCTGTGGGAGTTCTACGGCTCGACCGAGACCGGCACGGTGACCGTGCTGCCGCCCGAGGCGCAGCCGGGGCCACCGGCCTGTGTCGGCTGGCCGCAGCCCGGCACCGACCTCCGCGTGGTGGATCCCACCGGCCAGGACGTCGCGCCCGGCGAGGTCGGCGAGATCTACGTGCGCGGCCCCGCCGTGATGACGGCCTACCTCGAGGGTGATCAGCAGACCCGCCTCGGCGACCACCTCTCGGTCGGCGATCTCGGCCGCGTGCTGCCCGACGGCGCCCTGGTGCTGGTCGATCGCAAGCACGACATGATCATCACCGGCGGCGTCAACGTCTATCCGGCCGACGTCGAGCGCGCCCTGTGCGAGCACCCCGACGTCGCCGGCGCGGTGGTCACCGGCGTGCCCGACCCCGACTGGGGCGAGCGCGTGGTCGCCCTGGTGGCCGCCCGCCCCGACGCCGCCGCGGCGCCGACCGCCGCCGCCCTGCTGGCCTTCCTGCACGGGCGCATCGCCGCCTACAAGATCCCCAAGCAGCTGGTCGTGGTCGCGAGCCCCGACGAGCTGCCCACCTCGCCCACCGGCAAGCCGCTGCGCCGCGCAGCGCGCAACCACCCCGCGCTGCGCTCCGCGCCCACCGGCTGATCGGCTACACTGCGCCCATGCGCGCGCTCCTGCTGCCCTGCTCGGTCGCCCTCGGTGCCCTCCTCGTCGCGGGCTGTGGCCCCTCGGGCAAGGCGGCGCCGAAGCCGACGCCGTCACCGAAACCCACCAGCGACCCGGCGGCGTGCAAGGCCGGTGACGGCGCCGCCTGTGTGCGCGTCGCGGACGCCCACGCCGCGCAGGGCGACGAGGCCGGCGCCATCAACATCTACAAGCGCGCCTGCGGCGCGGGCGCCGAGGCCGGCTGCACCCGCTTCGAGGAGCTGGTCGGCGCCAGGTGCGACGGCGGCGACCTGCCGGCGTGCAACAGCCTGGGCTTTTTCCACGATCAGCGCGGCGCCGGCGCCAAGGCGGCGCCGCTGTACAAGAAGGTGTGCGACGGCGGCGCCATGCCGGGCTGCGTGAACCTGGGCTACCTGTACGAGAACGGGCAGGGCGTCGCGGTCGATCTCGACCAGGCCCGCGACCTCTACAAGAAGGCCTGCGACGGGGCCGACATGGACGGCTGCGGCAACCTGGCCGCGCTGTACTTCAACGGCCTCGGCGTCAAGCAGGACCACAAGGCGGCCGCGGTGCTGCTGACCAAGGCGTGCGACGGCGAGCACGCGCAGAGCTGCTCGGTGCTGGCCGACCTCACCGAGGGCGGCGTCGGCGTGGCCAAGGACGCCGTGCTGGCGAGCAAGCTGCGCCAGCGCGCCTGCACCCTGGGCTTCCAGGACGCGTGTCAGTGATGCTGACGCTGGGGACGCCGCGCACGCGCACCGCGACCAAGCTGATGCTGCTGGGCTCGGGGGAGCTCGGCAAGGAGGTCGCCATCGAGGCCCAGCGCCTGGGCGTCCACGTCATCGCGTGCGATCGCTACCCCGGCGCGCCCGCGATGCAGGTCGCGCACACCGCGCACGTGTTGCCCATGCTCGACGGCGCCGCGCTGCGCAAGGTCATCGAGGCCGAGCGCCCCGACTTCATCGTGCCCGAGATCGAGGCCATCGCGACCGAGACCCTGCTCGAGCTCGAGGCCGAGGGCTTCAACGTCATCCCGACCGCGCGCGCCGCGCGCCTGACCATGAACCGCGAGGGCATCCGGCGCCTGGCCGCCGAGGAACTCGGCCTGCCGACCTCGCCCTACAAGTTCGCCGATTCGCTCGATGAACTGCGCGCTACCGTGGCGAAGATCGGCTGCCCGTGCATGGTCAAGCCGGTGATGTCGTCGTCGGGCAAGGGCCAGAGCCTGGTGCGCGCGCTGGGCGACGTCGACGCCGCCTGGCGCTACGCCCAGGAGGGTGGCCGCGCCGGCAAGGGCCGCGTCATCGTCGAGGGCTTCATCGACTTCGAGTACGAGATCACGCAGCTCACCGTGCGCCACGCCGGCGGCACCACGTTCTGCGACCCCATCGGCCACCGCCAGGTCAAGGGTGACTACTGGGAGTCGTGGCAGCCGCAGCCGATGTCGCCCAAGGCGCTGGAGGAGGCGCGGCGGATCGCCGGCGTGGTCACCGGCGCGCTGGGCGGGCGCGGGATCTTCGGCGTCGAGCTGTTCGTGCGTCGCGATCAGGTCTGGTTCAGCGAGGTCAGCCCGCGCCCGCACGACACCGGCATGGTGACGATGATCTCGCAGGATCTGTCGCAGTTCGCGCTGCACGTGCGCGCCATCCTGGGGCTGCCCATCCCCAACATCCGCCAGCGCGGCGCCGCGGCGTCCTACGTCGTGCTGGCCGACGGCGACAGCGACGCGCCGTCGTACGGCGGCCTCGAGGCCGCCCTGGCCGAACCCGACACCCAGCTGCGCCTGTTCGGCAAGCCCGAGGTCCACGGTCACCGCCGCATGGGCGTCGCCCTGGCCCTGGCCGAGGGCATCGAGGCCGCCCGCGCCAAGGCCGCCCGCGCCGCCTCCGCCGTCACCATCACCCTCTGACCCCCGCCCGCCCCGCGCCCCTGCCCGTGCCCGTGCCCGTGCCCGTGCCCGATCCGGGTTCCTACTCCTCGATCCGATCCGCCGCAAAAATCGCCAAATGCACATCCCCCTTGCCCGGCGCCCCCGGCACGATCTGCATCACCATCCTGATCACCCCACCATCCCCCGTGCGCAGCCTGAATCTCCGCTCCAGCGGCTCGCCAGTGATGTGTACCTTGCGCATGTTCCCAGGGAGATCCGGGCAGATCTCGACCAGCCGGGTCGCCATCAGATCCTGACCCGCCATGCCGGCGTCGGCGCTGCCGGTCACGAACTGGGCGAACGACTTGTTGGCGATGACGATGTTGCCGTCGATGTCGACCGCGGCCAGCGGCACCGGTGACAGGTCGAACACCGTGGCCGCCGTGACCGCGCGACCCTCGGCCGCCGTCGTGGTGGTCACCTTGACGAAGGGCGCGCGCTTGCGGCCCCAGCCCAGCATGTCCATCAGGGTGCGGATCTCGTACAGCATGGCCGCCATGTCCTTCTGGCGGTCGGCGGGATCCTTGGCCAGCGCCTTCATGACCAGGGCCTCGGCGCGCTCGTCGATCTGCTCGCCGCGCACCACCGAGGGCAGCGGCGGCAGGCGCTGCACATGGCCCTCGAGGACCTCCTCGATGCTGCCGGAGAACGGCGTGCGTCCGGCCAGCAGGGCGTAGCCCAGGCAGCCCAGGCCATAGACGTCCATCGATGGGCGCGGCTGGCCGCCCACGATCTTCTCGGGCGCCATGTAGTCGGGCGTGCCCTCCAGGCGGGTCGCCGACATGCGCCCGGTGGACAGGCGGGCCAGGCCGAAATCGAGCAGCTTGATGGCGGTCTTGCGCCGGCCCTCGCCCTTCTCCTCCACGATGAGGATGTTCTCGGGCTTGAGATCGCAGTGCACGATGTCGCGCTGGTGCACGTAGTGCAGCGCCTCGGCGACCCCGAGCATGATGTCGAAGGTCTGCTTCAGGGTCAAAAAGCCCTGCTGCATGCGCTTGTGCAGCGGCTCGCCCTCGACCAGCTCCATCACCATGTAGGGCCGCAGGTCGGCGTCTTCGCCGAAGTCCACGATCGACACGATGTTGGGGTGCGACAGCGACGAGGCCAGCCGGGCCTCGCGGTAGAACAGCTCGCGCAGCCGGTTGTCGCCGTGGAAGTTGCCGTGCATCAGCTTGAGGGCGAAGCGCTTGCCGAGCTGGCGGTGGCGCACCTTGAAGACGCGGCCCATGCCGCCCTCGCCGATGGTGCCCTCGACCTCGTAGCGCTCGGCGATGATGGAGCCGACGGTGACCGGCGGCGGCTCCAGCCCGTCACGGGCGCGCGCGATGGGCGGCGGCAGGTCGCCGCGCAGCTCGGCCTCGAGCGCCACGTGGCTCGGCGTCTCCGCGAACAGCTCCGGGAGGCTGACCAGCGTCCTCGACGACATCCGAGGCGATGCTACCACGCGCGGCCGGTCAGAGGTCGCGCCACACCGGGTGGCCGTCGCGCATGAACACCAGGGCGGCGCGGCCCAGGATGGCGTCGCGCGAGATCAGGCCGAAATACCGGCCATCCCGGCTGTCACCCCGGTTGTCACCCATGACCAGGTAGCGCCCGGCGGGCAGCGTCTCGGGGCCATAGTCAGGGCCGCCGTTGCGATCCAGTCGTACCGGGTGGGCGCGCCCGTTCAGGGTCTCGAAGTCGAGGTCGCCGACGCTGGTGATGCGGGCGGCGACGCCGTTCAGGGTGATCTGCCCGGCGCGCACCAGGATGGTGTCGCCCGGCCCGGCGACCACGCGCTTGAGCAGCAGCTTGTCCTCGTCGGGCGCGTCGAGCACCACCACGTCACCCACCGCGGGGCCGGCGAAGCGCGCCAGCCACAGCTGGGTGCCCGGCACGCGCAGCCCATAGGCGGCCTTGTTGACGATGACGCGATCCCCGATGGCCACCGTGGGCTGCATCGACCCGGTGGGCACGCGCACATGATCGGCCAGCGACGCGCGCACCGTCAGCATGGTCAGCACGATGATGGCCAGCGGCATGACCGCGGCGCGGAAGCGACGCAGCCGTGACGCGGGGGCAGGGCCGGCGGGAGGCAAGGGGGTACCCATGCCGGGGCAAACCGGCGAAGGTGCGGGTTTGTTCCCTATGGAGGTGGCGCCGACCAGGGCGCCGGCGCCGGGGCTGGCGCCGGCCCAGGTGGCGACGGCGGGGCGGACACCGGGGGGCTGCCCGGCGGCGGGTACCACGCGGGGTACCCCGGTTCGACCGGCGGGGCAGCGCGCCGCGGCTGCGGGCGGGGCTTCGGGAACGGCTCGAAGTAGACCGGCACCACCAGGCTGGCGGCCAGGCTGGTGCCCTGCTCGAGCGCGCTGTGGCCCAGGACCCGGTAGACGTGCGCCAGCAAGCGGATGCCGCGCGGCAGCTCGAGCTCGGCGCCGCCACCGACGATGCCGACGAACTGGCCGAACTCGACCGGGTCCTCCTCGGCGGCCTCGAAGCGCGGGGGCAGGATGGTCGGCTGGTTGCGCCCCTCCAGGATGCCGAAGACGGCGAGGCGACTGCGCTTGTACGAGGGCCGCAGCCCGGCGCTGAGCACCGGCACGAGCTCGCGGTTCTTGGAGGGCTCGACCCGGGGCTCGGCGCTGGCGACCCAGCAGCGGTCGACACAGTCGTAGTAGGACACGTAGGGCACCGAGTAGAGCCAGGTCTCGAAGCTGATGCCGACGTGCAGGCCGGGCACGGCCCGGATCGGCGGCGTGCCCTCGATCGAGTAGGCCATGCCGATGAGGTCGCGGCCGCCCACCGGGGGATGGCCCGGGTTGGCGCGCGTCGCGCTCTCGGCGTGGCCCTGGTCGTAGAGCACGCCGATGTTCCACCACGGCGTCACCTGGGCGCGCAGGCCGCCCTGCACCTGCGCCTGCGGCACCACGATTCCGCCCACCTCGGCGTCGGCGGCGACCTCGGGGTCGCGGCTGCTGACCAGGCGGCCGCCCAGCGTCAGCGCCAGCGAGCGCTGGCTGGCGTGCGGCTGGCCACCATGCAGCGCCGGCTGCGCGCGCGGGACCAGCCCCGACGAGCGCACCGTGCTGGTCGACGAACAGCCGGCGCCGAGCAGCGCGGCGAGTGTGATGGTGGCCACGAGGGATGGCGCCTGCTTCATCGCGCCAGCCTAGCGCGTGCGCCGCGGCGGCCAGGTGGCAAGCACTGGAAAGCGCACCGCGGCTCAGGTCGTGGGATCGGCCAGGCGGCGCAGCGTCGACATCGCGGGCGCCAGCTCCTTGCGCGCGATGGCGTGGACCAGGCGCTGGGCCTCGGCGTTGAACGGGGTCTCGATGCCGTGGCGGGCGGCGTGGCTGACCACCTCGCCGTTCAGGAAGTCGACCGCGGGCGGGCGGCCGCGCTCGATCGCGGTCAGCATCGACGAGCGCATCTTGCGGTAGCGCGCGCCCACCGCCAGCAGCATGGCGTGCTTGGCGACCAGGCCCGGCGAGCCGGCGGCGCGGCGCTCGGCGTCGGTCAGCGCGATCCAGTCGAGGTCCAGGGTGCCCGACACCTTCTCCAGGCGGACCTTCTCGGCGCGCGCCACCGCGACCGCCTCGGTCATGAGGTCGAGCGCCAGCCGGCGCGCGAAGCGGTGGATCAGCACCGAGCCCAGGCGCACCCCGGCCAGGGTGCCGATGGTCGAGATGGCGCAGTTGATGGCCAGCTTGGACCAGCGCGCGCCGAGCAGGTTCTTGGAGATGACCACCGGGCCGATGGCCTCGAGCAGCAGCGCCAGCTGCTCCAGGCGCGGGTCGACCTCGCCGCCGGGCAGGCCGATGGTGAAGCCGCCCGCCGAGGTGCGCTCGTACAGGCCGGGCTCGGGCATGGCGGCGCCCCAGGCGACCACGGCGCCGATCACGCGACCGCGCGACGGCACTCCGGCGTCCTCCAGCACGCGCGCGACGCGGGTCTCGCACAGGCCGTTCTGGAAGCACACCATGGCGCCGCCCTCGGCCAGGTGCGGCAGCGCGCTCTTCGCGGCGGCCTCGACCTGCGGCGGCTGCGTGCACAGCAGGATCCAGTCGAACTGGCTGCCTGGCTCGAGCGCGGTCACCGCGCGCCCGGGGACCACGCGGTCGCCGCCCTCACCGGTGAGGCGGAAGCCCTGGTCCTCGGTGGCGCGCGCGATCTCGACGTTGGTGGTCAGCGCGACGACCTCGCCGATGATGGAGGGATCGTGCTCGCGCAGCGTGGCGGTGACGATGCCGCCGATGCCACCGGCACCGACGACCAGCACACGCGGGGTCCTGACGGGCTCTGCCATGCGCGCATACTACTGAAAGCCAGCTGGTTTGGCGCTGGTGTTACGATTCGCGCGGTGCTCGAGAGACTCAAGTCCTGGATGCGCACCCGGACCACACGGGTGCGCCTCGACGTCTGGCACTCGCCCGACTACCGGCTGCCGCTGCCGGGGCTGGAGGCGCGCATCGAGCTGCGCCGCGCCGACTTCGCGCTGTGGGCGCTGCTGGAGCGGCGAGTGCTGTCCCCGGTGCGCACGCACGCCCCGCAGCGCATCAGCTACCCCTCGATGGCGCGGGTGCACGACCGCGGCTACCTGGAGTCGCTGACCCTGCCGGCCACGCTGGGGCGCATCTTCGCGGTCGACCCCTCGGAGCTGGTGGTCGACGAGCTGATGGGCGCGGTGCGCCTGGCCTGCGGCGGCACCCTGGCGGCGGCGCGCGAGGCGCTGCGCTTCCAGCGCGCGACCATGAACCTGCTGGGCGGCTTTCACCACGCCGGGCGCGCCAGCGGCGGCGGGCTGTGTCCGGTCAACGACCTCGCCATCGCCATCGCCGAGCTGCGCACCGAGGGCTTCGATGGCCGCGTCGCCATCCTCGATCTCGATGCCCATCCGCCCGACGGCACCGCCGACTGCCTGGCCCGCGATCCCCGGGTCTGGATCGGCTCGCTGTCGGGCGCGCACTGGGGCCCGCTGCCCGACGGCGTCGACGAGACCGTGATCACCGGCGCCGACGATCAGGGCTACCTGGCCGCGCTGGAGTCGCTGCTGACGCGCATGCCGCCGCCGGCGCTGGCCTTCGTGATCGCGGGCGGCGACGTGCTGGCCGGTGATCGCATGGGGCGCCTGGGCATGTCGCTGGCCGGCGTGTTTCGCCGCGATCGCATGGTGGCGGCGGCGCTGGAGGGGCGCGCCAGCGTGTGGCTGCCCGGGGGCGGCTACCAGCCCGAGGCCTGGAAGGTGCTGGTCGGCAGCGCCTGCGCCCTGGTGGGGCCGACGCCGCCGAGCTGGCCGCGCGGCCACGACCCCATGCGCGCGCGCTTCGCGGCCATCGCGGCCGGCCTCGACCCCAGCGCGCTGCGCGGCGAGCTGACCCTGACGCTGGAGGATCTCGAGAACGATCTCGGCGGCGGCCCCAGCGCGCCGCGCCTGCTCGGCTACTACGGCCCGACCGGGGTCGAGCACGCGCTGCACGAGTACGGCATCCTCGATCAGCTGCACCGCATCGGCTACGCCGAGCTGCGCGTGGTGCTGGACCAGACCCCGGGCGGCGACCGCCTGCGTGTGCTGGGGCGCGCCAGCGGGGTGGCCGACGGCCGCCTGGGTGGGCGCGAGGATCTGCTGCTGGAGTGTGTGCTGGCGCGCCGGCAGGTCGCCGGGGCCAGCATCCTGTTCGTGGAGTGGCTGACGCTGCGCAACCCGCGCGCGCGCTTCGGGCCGTCGAACCCGCAGCTGCCCGGGCAGGAGGTGCCCGGCCTCGGGCTGGCGCGCGAGGTCAGCCAGCTGCTGGAACAGGTCGCGCTGCGCCTGGGGCTGGCCGGGGTCGGCTTCCGGCCGGCCTGGCTGCACACCGCGTGGGCGGGGCGGCACCGGCTGCGCTTCGTGGACCCGGCGCGACAGGGCCGCTTCCGCGCCCTGCTGCGCGATCTGGCGGCGCTGCCCCTGGGCCAGGCCGCGCGCGCGGTGGCCGACGGGCGGGTGCTGCTGGACGGCGCGGCCTACCAGTGGGAGGCCGACGACATGGTGGCCTGGATCGACGGCCGCGAGCCCGACGCCGCGGCGCGCGCCCTGGAGGAGGACGTCTTCGTCAACGCCCACTTCGAGGTGGTGCCCTGAGAAGCGTGCGCCTTCACGATTCTTTACGCGCGGCCAAGGCCGCATTTACCCTGATGAAGCATCCTGGGAGGGTGGACATGGCGAACCGCACGCAGGCGCTGCTGGTCGAGGACGACGCGCGGCTGGCCGCCCTGGTCGCCGAGTTCCTGGGCAAGCACGAGGTCGATGTCACGGTGGCCGCCGACGGCGAGCGCGGCCTGCGCGCGCTGCGCGACAAGGCCTGGGACGTGGTGCTGCTCGATCTGATGCTGCCCGGCGTGGACGGCCTGGAGATCGCGCGCCGCATGCGCGCCGATCCGCGCACCGCGCAGCTGCCGGTCATCATGCTGACCGCCAAGGGTGACGACGTCGACAAGATCGTCGGCCTGGAGCTGGGCGCCGACGACTACCTGGCCAAGCCGTACAACCCGCGCGAGCTTCTGGCCCGCATCCGCGCCCTGCTGCGGCGCGCGACCTCGGGGGCCCCGCGCGAGCGCCTGCGCGTGGGCGCGCTGGACATCGATCTCGGCGCGCGCGAGGTCACCGTGGCGGGGCGGCGCATCACGCTGACCCACTTCGAGTTCGAGCTCTTGCTGTGCCTGGCGCGCGCGGCGGGGCGCGTGCTGTCGCGCGATCAGCTGATGGAGACCCTGCGCGGCGTCGAGTTCGAGGCCTTCGATCGGTCGATCGACGTGCACGTCAGCAAGCTGCGCGCGAAGATCGAGGACGACGCCAAGGACCCGCGCTACATCCGCACCGTGCGCGGCGTCGGCTACATGCTGACCGAACCCGAGCGGCCCTGATGCGCCGGCTGCACAGACGGCTGCAGCTCAGCTTCCTGTTCTTCATGCTGGTGATCGGCCTGGCCGGGATGGGCGTGGTGGCCATCGCCGGGCGCGGCCGCGTGGGCTACCCGGTGCTGTGGGTGTTCGCGGTGTTCGTGCTGGCGGGGGCGCTGACGGCGCCGCTGGCGCGCCGGCTGTCGCGCCCCATCGAGGCGCTGACCGAGGCGGTCAAGCGCTTCGGCGCCGGCGACCTCGGCTATCGCGTGCCGCTGCCGTACTGCTCGCCGAGGACGCAGCGCTGGCGCGAGCGCGTCGAGGCGCGCTACCGCGAGCGCCATGGCCATGGCCATGGCGGGCGCTGGCACGGCCGGCACCACCACTTCCACCACGACGAGCTAGAGGAGCTCCTGCGCGCGTGGAACGAGATGGCGGCGCGCATCGAGGGGCTGGTGCGCGGGCAGAAGGAGCTATTGGCCAACGTCTCACACGAGCTGCGCTCGCCGCTGGCGCGCATGCGGGTGGCGCTGGAGCTGCTGCCGCGCGACGCCGAGAGCGAGGCCCGGCTGCACGACGTCGAGGCCGACATCGCCGAGCTGGACGCGCTGATCGAGGCGGTGCTGACGACCACGCGGCTGGAGGCGGCCGGGCTGCCGTCGAGCCCGACCGAGCTGGCGCTGGAGCCGCTGGCGCGCGAGCTGTGCGACCGCGCGGCGAGCAATCCGCTGACCAGTGGCCTCGAGGTGCGCGCCGACATCCCGGCCGGCCTCAGCGCGGTGGCCGACGCCGCGCTGCTCCGGCGGGCGCTGTGGAACCTCATCGAGAACGCCGCGAAATATGGCGCCGCGCCGATCACGGTGGGTGCGGCGCGCAGCGGCGACCTGGTGCGGGTCTGGGTGGCCGACCGCGGCGCCGGCGTGCCCGAGGCCGAGCGCGCGCGCGTGCTGGAGCCGTTCTATCGCGCCGACAAGGCGCGCACCCCGGGCAAGAGCGGGTTCGGCCTGGGGCTGACCCTGGCGCGGCGCATCGCCGAGGCCCACGGCGGCGACATCACGGTGGGCGTGGGCGCCGATGGCAGCGGCTGTCAGGTCACCATGACGCTGCCCGACGCCGGCTTTACGCGCGCTTCACGCTAGCCACATCGGGTTTTCACGCGCGGCGCGCAGCTTGGAGATCAGGAGGCAACGGACATGATCTTCAAGGGAGTGCTCATCGCTGTCGGGGTGCTGTTCATCGTGCGGCGGATCGCCTGGCGGGTGCGCACCGGGCGCTGGGGTGGCTGGGGACACCACCGGCGCCACGGCCATCACCATGGGCGCGGCGGCTGGGGCTGGCGCGGGCCGGGCGGCTTCGGCGGCTGGCGCGCGCGCGGTGCGCTGGGCTGGCTGTCGCACGAGCTGTCGCTGGACCGGCAGCAGCGCGATCTGCTGGAGGAGATGGCGCACGATCTGATGCGCTCGGGCGGCGACCTGCGCCATGGCGCGCGGCGCTGGCTGCGTGACGCGGTGGTGCAGACCGCGGGCGACAGCTTCGATCGGCCCGCGCTGGAGGCCGCCGCCGCGGCGCGCCGCGACGAGCTGGCCGGCGCCACCGACCGCGCCATCGATCGCCTGGAGCGCCTGCAGGCCACGCTGCGCCCCGAGCAGCGCGCCCGCCTGGCCGCCTGGGTCGAGCGCTTCTGGGGCGGCGGCGCCGGCCTCGGCGGCCCGCCCGCGCCGTCACCGGTGGGCGCGGGTCCGTACCGCATCTGACCGCGCGTGCGGCGCCCGCCGCCGGTTGACGCCGGCGGCGGCGGGTGCCACCTTGCGCGCGTGATCGAGGTGCGTGGGCTGGAGAAGGCGTATGGCAAGCGCGTGGCGCTGGCCGGGGTCGATCTCACGGTGGAGGCCGGCGAGGTCTTCGCGCTGCTGGGGCCGAACGGCGCCGGCAAGACCACCACGGTCGAGATCCTGGAGGGCTTTCGCGCGCGCAGCCGCGGTGAGGTCACCGTGCTGGGCGTCGATCCGGCGCGCGGCGACGCCGCCTGGCGGGCGCGCATCGGGATCGTGCTGCAGACCACGGGGGCGTTCGAGGAGCTGACCGTGGCCGAGGTGGTCAGCCACTTCGCCTGCTTCTATCCGCGGCCGCGCCCGGCCGACGCCGTCATCGAGGCGGTCGGGCTGACGGCGCAGCGCGCGGTGCGCTCCAGCGAGCTGTCGGGCGGGCAGAAGCGGCGCCTCGACATCGCGCTGGGGCTGGTGGGCGATCCCGAGCTGCTGTTCCTCGACGAGCCGACCACCGGCCTCGACCCGGTGGCGCGGCGGCAGACCTGGGAGCTGGTGCGCTCGCTGGCGGCGGGTGGCAAGACGGTGCTGCTCACGACGCACTACCTCGACGAGGCCGAGGCGCTGGCCGATCGCGCTGCGGTCATCGCCGCCGGGCGGGTCATCGCCACCGGGCGCCCGCGCGAGCTGGGCGGGCGCCATGACGGCGAGGCCGAGGTGCGCTTCCGGCGCGCTGGCGCGCTGGCCGAGCGTGCGCTGCCCGAGCTGTCCGAGGGCGCCGCGGTGGCCGAGGTGGCGGGGCTGTGCACCATCAAGACCGCCAGCCCGACCCGGACCGTGGCCGCGCTGACCGCGTGGGCGGCCGGCGCCGGGGTCGCCGAGCTGCCCGAGCTCACGGTGATGCGGCCGTCGCTGGAGCAGATCTATCTCGACATGATCGCCGATCATGACAAGGCGGCGCAGTCGTGAGCACGAGCACGAGCACGAGCACGAGCACGAGCACGAGCACGAGCACGAGCGCGGGGCCGAGTTCGGGTTCTGGTTCGAGGGCGGCGATGCCGGGCCTGTTGCGCACCGGGGTCGCGCGCATCGGCGTCGAGCTCAAGACCTTCGCGCGCAACCGCCAGGCCATGTTCTTCACCTTCAGCCTGCCGGTGCTGTTCCTGGTGCTGTTCGGCGCCATCTTTCATGGCGAGATCAAGGGCAGCGGCGTCGACTTCCGGCAGTACTTCGTGGCCGGCATGATGGCGACCGGGATCTTCGGCACCGGCTTCGCCAACCTGGCCATCCGCGTCGCCATGGATCAGGACGACGGCACGCTCAAGCGGCTGGCCGGGACGCCGATGCCCAAGGGCGCCTACTTCATCGGCAAGCTGGGCAGCGTGGTGGTCGCCGCCGCGGTGCAGTCGGCGCTGATGCTGACCCTCGGGGTGCTGCTGTACGGCCTGAAGCTGCCGACCGATCCGACGCGCCTGCTGACCTTCGCCTGGGTGTTCGTGCTCGGCGTGATGGGCACCAGCCTGCTCGGGATCGCGTACTCACGCATCATCAAGAAGGCGCGCGCGGCGCCCGCGGTGGTGCAGCCGCCGTACCTGGTGCTGCAGTTCATCTCCGGGGTGTTCTTCTATTTCGGCTCGATCCCCGGTTTTCTGCGCACCACGGCGTCGCTGTTCCCGCTCAAGTGGATGGCGCAGGGGCTGCGCTCGGTGTTCCTGCCCGCGGCCTTCGCGGCGCGCGAGCCGGGCGGGGCCTGGAATCGCCCGCTGACCGCGCTGATCCTGGGCGCCTGGGTGGTGGGCGGCTTCGCCCTGGTGCTGCTGACCTTCCGCTGGCGCGGGCGCGGCGACGAGTGACGAGCTTTGCCAGCAGCAGTGACGAGCTTTGCCAGCGTGTCATGACCTCGAGTGTGAACAGATCCTCCCATGCGGATCTGGACTCTCGCGTGTGCTGCGCTGGCGCTGACTGGCTGTCTCCTGGGTGACGCGGGCAAGGGCGACGGGGAGCACGACGCCGGCCCCGGCCCCACGCCCACGCCCACGCCCACGCCGACCCCGACCCCGACCCCGAGTCCGACACCGACGCCCAGCCCCGAGGCGCGCTGCCTGTCGGGCACCCCGGGCGGCGCCCCCGACGTCGACCTCCTGTTCGTGATCGACGACTCCAGCTCGATGGCGCAGGAGCAGACCGACCTGATCGCCCAGTTCAACAGCGCCATCCGCGCGCTCGAGACCGCGCCCGGCGGCCTGCCCAACCTGCACATCGGCGTGGTGTCGACCAACCTCGGCGCGGGCCCCTTCCAGCTGCAGAGCTGCGAGACCGCCGGCGGCGACCGGGGCGTGCTGCAGAACCGGCCGCGCATCGCCGGGTGCACGCCGCCCCAGGGTCGCTTCATCAGCGATCTCGGCAGCCCCACCGGGCGGGTCAAGAACTACACCGGCACGCTGGCCGACAGCTTCGCCTGCATCGCCAAGCTGGGCACCGACGGCTGCGGCTTCGAGCAGCCGCTGGAGGCGATGAAGCGCGCGCTCGACGGCTCGAACCCCGAGAACGCCGGCTTCCTGCGCGCCAACGCGCTGCTGGCCGTGGTCTTCCTGGGTGACGAAGACGACTGCAGCGCCAGCCTACCGGACGAACTCTACAACCCGGCCGACAACACGGTGAGCTCGCCGCTGGGCCCGCTGACCTCGTACCGCTGCTTCGACTTCGGCATCACCTGTGACGGCAACCTGAGCCGCACCCAGCCCGGCCCGCGCAGTCACTGTCGCAGCAACGAGGCCTCGACGCGGCTACACCCGGTGCGCCGCTACGTCGACTTCCTGCGCACCCTCAAGGGCAACCTGGTGGTGGCGTCGACCATCACCGGCAACCCCACCCCGGTCGAGGTCGGCACCGACAACATGCAGAACCCGATCGTGCTGCCGTCGTGCGAGTCGGCGCGGGGCTCGGCGATGCCCGCGATCCGGCTCGACCAGGTCGCGCAGGCGATGAACGGCGCGGTGGCCTCGATCTGTGCCAACGAGTGGCAGATCCCGCTGCAGTGGGTGCAGACAGTGGCGGCGGGGCTGCCCCGTTGTCCGTGACCGCGCCGACGGGCATGATGGCTGGGTGAGCGTGAAGCAGATCAGCGTCCGCATGCTGGCCGACCGGCTGGCCGCGGGCGAGGCGGTGTACCTCCTCGACGTGCGGCAGCCCTGGGAGCACGAGCTCGTGCACCTGCCCGGCAGCGTGCTGCTGCCGCTGGATCAGCTCAGCGACCACCTCGACGAGGTGCAGCCGCCCGCGGGGGCGCTGGTGGTCGCCTACTGCCACCACGGCGTGCGCAGCCTGTCGGCGGCGGCCATCCTGGACGGCGCCGGCATCCCGGCGCTGTCGCTGGCCGGGGGCATCGACGCCTGGTCGCACCACATCGACGCCAGCGTGGCGCGCTACTGATGGGCGCCGCGGCGGTGCCGGCCGGCGAGCGCTCGCTGCGCGGCCTGCGCATCCTCATCACCGGCGCCACCGCGGGGCTGGGCCGCGTGGCCGCCATCGAGCTGGGGCGCCGCGGCGCGCACCTGATGCTGGCCGGGCGCGATCCCGGGCGCACCGAGGCGGCCCGCGCCGTGGTCGCCGCCGCCGCCGCCAGCGCCGGCGGCCCGGCGCCCGAGACGCTCGCGGTCGACCTCGGCTCGCAGGCGTCGATCCGCGCCGCGGTCGCCGAGGTGGGCACGCGCTGGGAGCGGATCGACATCCTGATCTCGAACGCCGGGGTGTACTCGCCGCAGCGCAAGGTCACCGTCGACGGCCTGGAGGAGACCTTCGCGGTCAACGTGGTGGCGCCGTTCCTGATGACCGAGCTCCTGCTGCCGGCGCTGCAGGCGGCGGCGCCGTCGCGCGCCATCACCACGTCGTCCAACCGCCACCGTGGCGGCAAGCTGCACTGGGACGACCTGCAGCTCGAGCGTGGCCATGGCGGGATCGCGGCCTACAACCAGTCCAAGCTGGCGGTCAACCTGCTCGTCCGCGAGGCGGCGCGGCGCCACGCCGGCACCGGCGTCAGCTTTCACGCCGTGCACCCTGGGGCCATCGCCACCGAGATCTACCGCGATCTGCCCTGGCTGGTGCGCAAGCTGATCCCGGTCTTCACGCGCACCGCGGCCGGAGGCGCCGCCCCGCTGGTCCATGTGGCCACGCTGCCCGAGCTGCCGCCCAGCGGCACCTACTGGAACCGCCTGCGCCCAGAGACCGCCTCGGCGGCCGCGCGCGACGACGCCGCTGCCGCGCGCCTGTGGGACGTCGTCAAGGGGCTCGCTGGACTGTAGCCGCGCCGTCTCCCTGACGTCGCCCCGGTCGTATACGATCAGGGCGAGGCAGCACTGACCGACGTCGACTTCCAGGGCAACTCCAGGTTCGAGATCCGCCGCCAGCTGGGCTCGGGCGGCATGGGCGTGGTCTACGAGGCGTTCGATCACGCCCGTGGTGGCCGGGTCGCGCTGAAGACGCTGCGCCACCTGGACGCGCGCGCGCTGGTGCGCTTCAAGAACGAGTTTCGCGCCCTGGCCGATCTCGATCACCCCAACCTGGTGCGCCTGGGCGAGCTGTTCGGCGAGGACGGGCGCTGGTTCTTCAGCATGGAGCTGCTCGAGGGCCAGGACTTCCTGAGCTGGGTGCGCGGCGGCGGCGGCGTGGCGCGCGGCGAGGCCGGCGAGGCGGGCGAGGGCGCCGGCCCCGACACCCTGCGCGACAGCTGGGGCGCCTCCAGCACCTCACCCAGCACCTCGCGCGGCTGGACCAGCCGGGGCTGGACCGGGCGTGGCTCCAGCGCCCAGTTCACGCCGACGCCGCTGGTGCGCGCCGTGATCCCACCCGACCCGGCCCGCCTGCGCGCCGCGCTGGCCCAGCTGGCCGCCGGGGTCGGCGCGCTGCACGCGGCCGGCAAGGTGCACCGCGACATCAAGCCGTCGAACGTGATGGTGACCGCCGACGGCCGCGTGGTGCTGCTGGATTTCGGGCTGGTCGTCCAGGCCGGCCACGGCGGGCGCGACTCCGACACCCAGGTGGTCGGCACCGCGGCCTACATGGCGCCCGAGCAGGCGGCGTCGCGCCCGGTCGGCCCCGAGGCCGACTGGTACTCGGTCGGCGCCATGCTGTACGAGGCGCTGACCGGGATGCCGCCCTTCACCGGCAAGCCGCTCGACGTCCTGATGAACAAGCAGCGCTTCGAGCCGCCGGCGCCGCGCCAGCTGTGGCCCGACGCCCCCGCGGATCTCGATCAGCTGGCGCAGGAGCTCCTGCGTCGCGACCCCGGGCTGCGCCTGCCCGGCGCCGACGTGCTGAGCCGCCTCGGGGTCAGCATCGGTGAGGACAGCTCGGGCCCGGTGGTCACGCCGGGCACCCAGAGCGCGCCCTTCGTGGGCCGTGACGCCGAGCTCGGCGCGCTGCGCGCCGCCTGGTCGGCCAGCCGCGCGCTGGAGTCGCACGCGGTGACGCTGTTCGTGCGCGGCGAGTCGGGCATCGGCAAGACCGCGCTGGTGCGCCACTTCCTGGAGGGGCTGGAGGAGGCGCCCGACGACGCCCTGGTGCTGGCGGGGCGCTGCTACGAGCGCGAGTCGCTGCCCTTCAAGGCCTTCGACGGCATCGTCGACGCGCTGTCGCGCCACCTGTCGCGCCTCGACCAGGCCGAGGTCGAGCCGCTGCTGCCGCACGACGCCGGCCTGCTGGCGCGCCTGTTTCCGGTGCTGCGCCGCGTGCCGGCGCTGGCGCAGGCCGCGCTGGTGCGCGTGCCCAGCCCGCAGGAGCTGCGCACGCGCGCCTTCTCGGCCTTGCGCGAGCTCCTGACCCGGCTGGCCGAGAAGCGCGCCATGGCGCTGTCGATCGACGACTTCCAGTGGGCCGACGCTGACAGCCTGGCGCTGTTCAACCACCTGATGCACGGGCCGTGTCCGCCGCCGCTGCTGCTCGTGGCCACGGTGCGCAGCGGGGCCGGGGCCGGCGAGCCGTCGAACACCCGGGTGCGCCCGCGCGCGGTGACCGCGCCCGGGGTGGCCGATGACGCCGACATCCGCGAGCTGACCCTGGGCGCGCTGCCGCCCGAGGAGGCGCGTGGCCTGGCCGGGCTGCTGTCGGCCGGCCACCGCGGCCTCGACGCGCGCGAGATCGCGGTCGAGGCTGGTGGCCATCCGCTCTTCATCCACGAGCTGGTGCGCCACCTCAGCGAGGCGTCCGGCCACGGCGCCGGCTCGGCGCCGCTGGAGGAGGCGCTGTGGGCCCGCGTCGAGCGCCTGGACGCGCCGGCGCGCCGCCTGCTCGAGGTGGTCGCGGTGGCCGGCGAGCCGCTGTCGCCCGGGGTGGCGGCCGAGGCCGCGCAGCTGGAGCGCCCGGCCTTCGCGCGCTGGGTCGCGCTGCTGCGCGCCGCCCACCTGGTGCGCGCCGGCGGACTGCGCACCGAGGACACCGTGGAGTGCTATCACGACCGCGTGCGCGAGTCGGTGTGCGCCCACCTCGACGCCGAGACCCAGCGCCGCCACCACGCCGCGGTCGCGCAGGCGCTGGAGTCGAGCGGCCTGGGCGCGCAGGATCCGCAGATCCTGGTGCGCCACCTGGAGGCCGCTGGCGAGACCGCGCGCGCCGCCGAGCTGGCCACCCGCGCGGCCCGGCTGGCCTCCGAGGCGCTGGCCTTCGATCGCGCCGCCGAGCTCCTGTCCACCGCGCTGCGCCTGGGTCGCCCCAACGAGCACGAGGCGCGCCGCCTGCGCATCGAGCTCGGCGACGCCTTGGTGCAGGCCGGGCGCGCGGTCGAGGCCGCCGACGCCTTCCTGGCCGCCGCCGAGGGCGCCGACGCCACCACGCGCCTGGACTGCCGGCGCAAGGCCGCCGAGCACCTGCTGGCCACCGGCCAGATCGAGCGTGGGCGCGAGACCCTGCGCGTGGTGCTGGCCGAGTTCGACGTCGAGCTGCCGGCCACGCCGCGGCGCGCGCTGGCCTCGCTGCTGTGGCACCGGCTGCGGCTGCGCCTGCGCGGCTATGGCTTTTCGCCGCGCGACGCCGGCGAGGTGTCGCCGCGCGTGCTGGCGCTGATCGACATCTACCGCGCCGTGGCCGCCGGTCTCGGCATGGTCGACACCTTGCAAGGCGCCGACTTCCAGGCCCGCGGCCTCCTGCTGGCGCTGCGCACCGGCGAGCCGGCACGGGTCGCGCGCGCGCTGGGGCTGGAGGCGTCGTTCCAGGCCACCCAGGGCCCACGCGCCCACGCCCGTGCGCGCGAGCTGCTCCAGCGCATGCGCGGCCTCATCGGCGACAAGGGCGACGCCACGCTGCGCGCCTGGGCCGACGGCTCGGAGAGCATCGTGCGCTACCTGGTCGGCGATCTGCTGGTGGCGGTCGAGCTGTCGGAGAGCGCCGAGCGCATCATCCGCGAGGAGACCACCGGCATGAGCTGGGAGCTCAACACGGTGCGCATCTTCCGCGGCCTGGCGCTGCGCTGGGCCGGCCTGCTCGGCAAGCTGCGCCGCACCTGTGACGACAACGTGCGCGACGCCGCGCGGCGCGGTGATCGCTACGCCGAGGCCACGCTGCGCCGGGTCGCCAACATCGTCTGGCTGGCGCGCGACAACCCGGACGAGGCCGAGGTCGACCTGGATCGCCAGCCCTGGCGCGCCCCCGAGGGCGGCTATCACATGCAGAACTGGTACGAGCTGCGCGGGCGCGGCGAGATCGATCTCTATCGCAGCGACCCGGTCGACGTCGCGGCGCGTACCCGGGACGGCTTCGCGCGGCTGCGCCGCTCCATGCTGCCGCGGGTGCGCTCGATCGCGGCCGAGGCGGCCTGGCTGGCGGGCCGGCTGGCGCTGGCGCAGGCCGAGCGCACGGCGGCGGGGCGAGCGTCGGAGCTGCTGGCCGAGGCCGAGCACCACGCCACCCAGGTCGAGCGCGTGCACATGCCGTACGCGCGGGTGTGGGCCGATCTGCTGCGCGCCGGGGTAGCGCGGCGGCGCGGCGACGGCGCCGGGGCGCTGCAGCTGCTCGGCACCGCCATCACCGGCGCCGCGGTGGCGCAGCTCTACCTGTGCGGGGCGGTCGCGCAGCGCCTGCATGGCCAGCTCGAGGGCGGCAGCGTCGGCGCCGAGCGCTTCGCCGAGGCGACGCGCTGGATGAGCGGCGAGGGGATCCACCGGCCGGCACGCATGACCGCGGTGGTGGCGCCAGGTTTCGGCGCCGCCCCCGACGAGGGCTGACGGTCAAGCCCCGTACCCGTGGTAACGTTTTGTTGCTACGGGCTCGCGACCGGAGGCGCCAACTGTGCGAAGGCACGTCGGGCGCGGCTGGCACGAGCCTTGGAATGGAGGCTCGCATGGCTGCCCGTGTGCTCGTCGTCGATGATGACCGGTCGATCCGGCGCACGCTGGAGAAGCTGCTGGCCTCCGACGGCCACACCGTGGTCACCGCGTCCGACGGGCGCGAGGCCATGGCGGCGGTCGCGGGCGCCGATCTGGTGCTGCTGGATCTCGGCCTGCCCGAGGTCGACGGCTTCGGCGTGCTGGGCCAGGCGCGCGAGCTGCCGGCGCCGCCGCCGATCGTCGTCATCACCGCGCGCGACGACATGCAGTCGACGGTCAAGGCCATCCAGCTCGGCGCGCACGACTACCTGGTCAAGCCGCTGGACGTCGACCGGCTGCGCCTGATCGTGCGCCGCGCGCTGGAGTCGCGCGAGGCGGCGCGCGCGCTGCGCCACCTGCAGGCCCAGGTCGCGGGCGACTACCAGCCCGGCAGCATCATCGGCAAGTCGCCCGAGATCCGCGAGATCTACAAGACCATCGGCGCGGTCTCGGTGGGCCGCGCCTCGGTGCTGATCCTGGGCGAGTCGGGCACCGGCAAGGAGCTGGTGGCCAAGGCGGTGCACTACTCCAGCCCCGAGCGCGAGCGCCCCTTCGTGGCGGTCAACTGCACCGCGTTCGCGCACGGCCTGCTGGAGTCGGAGCTGTTCGGCCATGTGCGCGGCGCCTTCACCGGCGCGGTGGCCGACAAGATGGGGCGCTTCGAGCTGGCCGGGTCGGGCACGCTGTTCCTCGACGAGATCGCGGAGATCCCGCTGGATCTGCAGGCCAAGCTGCTGCGCGTGCTGCAGGAGCGGACGTTCGAGCGCGTGGGCGACAACCGCGCCATCGAGCTCAAGGCGCGCGTGGTGGCGGCGACGCACCGCGATCTCGACGCCATGGTGCGTGAGGGCACCTTCCGTGAGGATCTGTTGTACCGGCTGCGCGTGGTCGAGATGCAGATCCCGCCGCTGCGCGAGCGCCCGGGTGACGTGCCGCTGCTGGTCGAGGCGCTGCTGACCAAGATCAACCGCGAGCTGCACAAGCGCGTGACCTATGTCAGCCCCGAGGCGATGGCGCTGCTGGAGCGCTATGGCTGGCCCGGGAATGTGCGCGAGCTGGAGAACATGCTGACGCGCGCGGTGGTGCTGGCCAAGGGGGATGTGCTGGAGGCGGGGCTGTTGCCGCTGCTGGGGGGCGGGCTCGGAGCGAGCACGAGTACGAGCGGGAGTGGGAGCACGAGCACGGGAGCGGGCACGGGCACGGGCACGGGCACGGGCACGGGCACGAATGGGTATGGTGAGGACGGGGCGATTCTGCCGTTGCGCGAGATCGAGAAGCAGCACATCGAGCGCGCGCTCAAGTACACCGAGTGGAACAAGCGACGCACCTGCGCGCTGCTGGAGATCTCGCGCCCCACGCTGGACCGCAAGATCGCCGAGTTCGGCCTGGAAAGACGCTGATGCTGGCCGCCGCGCTGCTGATCGTGACCTGCCTGGGCTTCGCCTTCCCGGCGCTGATCCTGCGCGAGGGTGCGGCGACGCGGGACGCCCGCATCTTCGCGGTCATCGGGGTGGTCGATGCCACCACGTCGGCGATGCGCGCGGTGCTGGTGCTGATGGGCTATCACCTGGGCAGCCTGGAGGCACTGCCCATCACCGGTGTCGCCAGCGTGGTCATCAGCTACTACTCGCTGGCGTTCGCCTGGTCGTTTCCGCTCGGGCGGCCGCTGCCGCGCCGGCTGTCGCGCGCGGTCATGGTCGCCGGCCTCATGGCCATCGCCTCGTTCTGGCTGATCCCGGGCTACAGCGTCGTCGGCGTGATGTGCAGCTCGCTGTACTTCACGCCCATCGGCATCCTCATCATCGTGTTCCTGGTGCGCAACTTCAGGAACCTGCCGCCCAACCAGCTGACCTCCGCGCGCATCATCCTGGTCGCCCTGGGTGGGCGCTGGCTGGTCGGCCTGACGCTGTACACCGTGCTGTTCCGGCTGTCGCCGCGCGCCTTCGAGATCGGCCTGGTCATCGAGGCCACCCTGGTGGTCGCGCTGTGCCTGCTGGCCATCGGCTATGCCGTGCTGCGCGACCAGCTGTTCCGCATCCGCGGCGCGGTCGCCGAGCTGATCGTCTTCGCCAGCGCGGGCGCCGTGCTGCTGCTGGCCAGCGGCGCGGTCATCGAGGTCCTGCTGACCAACGTCAGCGATCCCACCCTGCTGCGTGCCGGCCTGATGGCGGCGGCGCTGGTGCCCGCCGGCCTGGTCGCGCTGGGCAGCCGGCTGCGCCCGCGCCTGGAGGCCAGCGTGCTGGCGCCGCTGGATCCGCGCCGGGCCCTGCGCGCCGCGGTGACCGATCGCGTGCTGCGCGCCGCCGATCGCTCGCGCACCCCGGCCGAGCTGCTGGAGCTGACGCTGGCCGCGCTGGTCGACATGTCCGCTACCGGCGAGGTGCGCTTCCTGCGTGGTCCGGCGTGGCCGCAGTCGGCCAGCCCGGGCCAGACCAGCCAGCTCGGCCCCGCGCTGGCCGCGCACCTCCTGCACGAGGACACCACGCACCTGCTGCCCAGCCAGGCGACCGCCCTGCCGCCCGACGTCGCCGCCGAGCTGCGCGGGGCCAGCGCCTGCCTGCTGGTGCCGGTGCGCGTCGAGCGCGAGCTGCTCGGCGCGCTGGCCATCGGCGCCACCGAGCACTGCAAGGCCACCATCGATCGCGACACCGTGATGGCCGCCGCCGCGATGTCGCGCCACCTGGCGCTGCGGCTGCAGAACTGGGCCCTGTACGCCGAGCTGGAGGAGTCGCGCCGGCTGGCCACGCTGGGCTCGTTCGCCGCCGCCATCGCCCACGATCTGCGCACGCCGCTGACCTCGGTGCAGATGAACGTCCAGATCCTGCGCGGCAAGGTGCAGCTGCCGGCCGACGACATGGAGTACTTCGACATCGCCGAGGAGGAGCTGCGGCGCCTCAACGCCCACATCAGCGAGCTGCTCGACTTCGCCAAGCCGGTGCGCCTCGACACCGGGCCGCACGATCTCGGCGAGGTCGCCGACGACGCCGCGCGGGGCATCGAGGCCGTGCTGGCCGAGCGCAAGCTGACGCTGTCGCGCGAGCTGGCGCCCGATCTACCCGCCGCGCGCTGCGACATGGTGCGCCTGCGCCAGATCCTCATCAACCTGCTCGACAACGCCGCCAAGGCCTCGCCGCCCGGCTCGGCCATCACCATCCGCACCCACGCCGCGCCCGCCGGCATGGTCGCCATCGAGGTCGCCGACACCGGCAAGGGCATCGACGCGGCCAACCTGCCGCGCATCTTCGAGCCCTTCTTCACCACCCGCCCCGACGGCACCGGCCTCGGCCTGGCCATCGTGCACAAGCTGGTGCGCGCGCACCAGGGCGAGATCGAGGTCAAGTCGGTGCTCGGCGCGGGCTCGACCTTCACCGTGCTGCTGCCCGCCGCGACCTGACCTACTTCGTCAGCTCGAGATCGCCCACGGCGAAGGTCCCGCCGGGCGCCACGTCCTTGCAGCAGCCGTCGAGGAAGTCGCGCTGCCAGCTCGAGCCGCGGCCGTACACGAAGTGCCAGCCGCCGGGCGGCACGCCCTCGACCACGAAGCTGCCGTCGGGGCCGGACACCGCGCGGCGCACGAAGTCGCGGCCGGCGCACGGGGTCTTGCCGTAGTAGACCGAGCTCGAGACGTCGCACACCTCGGCGACGCCGCCCTTGACCGGCGCGCCGGCGGCGTCGACGAAGCGACCGGCGAGCGTGATGAGGTTCGGCGTCACCGCGGGCAGCGCCGGGCCGCGGCCCAGCGGCGCGACGTCGGCGATCTCGTCCGACAGCTCGGGCACGCTGCGCTTGGTCCACTCCTGGGCCACGCCGCCGGCGATGATGGTGACGCCGAAGTGGGTGCGCGCCCAGACCCGGTCCTGGCCATCCAGGCTGAAGGCCTCGATGGGGAAGGCCAGGCGCTGCGCCAGCAGCTTCTGCGGCTTGGCGCCGGGTGCGAACAGGGTCAGGCCGAGGCCGCCGGCGTCCATGCGCAGCACCGCGCCCGTGGAGGTGAAGACCGGGAAGTTGCCGAAGCCGGGCAGCACCTCGGGCCTGGCGGCGCCGGGGGCCAAGCGCAGGAGCTTGCTGCCGTCGACCAGCGCGGTGCCGTCGGGGCCGACGTGCAGGGTGGGGAAGAAGTTCTTGCCCAGCGCCATGACCTCGCGCAGCGCGCCGGCCTCCAGCGCGAACAGGCGCAGGCTGCTGATGACGAAGACCTTGCCGCCGCCGGCGCCGACCCCGCGCAAGACCTCCTGCGCCTGCGGCGCGGGCAGCGCCACGCTGCTCCAGCTGTCGCCCTTGCCGAGCAGCAGCTTGTCGCGCGCGACGATGTACACCGTGCCGTCGCCATCGACCGCGAGGTCGCCGAGGCGATCGCTGGCGCCCATGTCCGCCCGCGACCAGGTGCGCAGCCCGGCGGGCGACACCCGGGTGACATGCTCGAACGACGACGCCCACAGCGTGCCGTCGGGCGCCTCGGCGCGCGGCACCACGTCGGCCTCGCGCTTGCCGACCAGGTGCATGCTGCCGTCGAACCAGCCCAGCTGGTCACCCTCGCGCAGCCAGACGCCGCCCGCCTTGCGCGGCAGCAGGGGGGCGTACTTCACCTTGGCATCACCGGCGACGCTGAAGCCCGCAGCGTCGAGCACCACCAGGCCGCCCTCGTCGAGCGCGAACACGGTGGCGTCGGCGCTCATGGTCGCGGCGGCCGCACCGGGGGGTGCCGCGCCGCCCGCGGCGTCGGCGCCGCCACCCGCACCCGCACCGCTCGCGCCGCCCTGGCCCTTCTTGCCGCCCGACTTGCACCCCGCCAGCGCGACCGCGGCCGCTGCCAGCGCCATCACTGCCACCACTCGTCCAGCCACGTGACCTCGCATTCGCCGGGTCTACGGCCCGCGCTGCCACACCTTGCCCACATGGCACGACTTCGGCGTAACGGCCTGTTACCAGGTCACGTTCCGTCGCCCCCGATTGCGCCCATGATCCTCATGGTTTCAGGTGATTAGCCCCGGCACGCTCCCTGCTTTACAGCCCAGCCATGTGGACGCTGGCGAGAAAGATCCTGCTGCACGATCGGGTCAAGTTCGTGGTCGCGGCCGCGGGCGTGTCGATCTCGGTCCTGCTGGTGCTGGTCCAGATCGGGCTCTACCTGGGCTTCATGGGCAACGCGTCGACCCTGATCGATCACGCCAAGGCCGACCTCTGGGTCACCGCCTCGGGCAACGAGCAGTTCGACTTCGCGACCCCGATGGACGAGCGCCTGTACTACCGCGTCGCCGCCACCCCGGGCGTCGAGCACGCCGAGCGCATGCTGCTGTCGTTCGGCCAGTTCAAGCTGCAGTCCGGCGGCACCCAGGGCGTGCAGGTGGTCGGCATCGAGAAGGGCGCCCGCCTGCTGCGCCCGTGGAACCTGCAGCACGGCAGCCTGGATCGGCTGAACGACGTCGATGGCATCGTGGTCGACCAGACCGAGTTCGCCAAGCTGCAGATCAAGGAGGTCGGCGCGCGCCGCGAGATCTCGGGTGTGCGCTCGCGGGTGGTCGGCCTGACCAAGGGCATCCGCAGCTTCACCACCTCGCCGTTCGTGTTCGCCAACCTCGACAGCGCGCGCGCCTTCTCGCGCCTGGGGCCGAACGATCTGACCTACATCCTCATCAAGGTGCAGCCCGGCGCCGACGTCAGCGCGGTCAAGGCGCGCATCTCGGCCATGCCGCACCTCGACGCCTTCACCAAGGCCGAGATGTCGGAGCGCACCCGGTCGTACTGGTCCAAGCGCACCGGCGTCGGCGTCGGCTTCTTCACCACCGCCATCATGGGCATCATCGTCGGCCTGGTCGTGGTCGGGCAGATCCTCTACAACGGCACGCTCGAGCACATCAAGGAGTACGGCACCCTGAAGGCGATGGGCGCCGAGAACGCCGCCATCGTGCGCGTCATCATGTACCAGGCGCTGATCTCGGCCGCGGTCGGCTTCGTGTTCGGCGGCGCGCTGGCGCTGGGGGCGCAGGCGGGCATGAAGGCGCTCAACCTGTCGGTGTCGCTGACGCCGACGCTGCTCATCGGCACCGCGGTGCTGACCGTCGTGATGTGCGCCCTGGCGGCGCTGCTCTCGGTGCTCAAGGTGCTGCGGCTCGACCCGGCCATGGTCTTCAAGGGCTGAGGACCGAAGCAACAGGCGACAGGCAACAGGCGACAGGCAACAGGCGACAGGCAACAGGCGACAGGCAACAGGCGACAGGCGAGGGAGACGAAGATGGACGCGATTGTCGAAGCCCGGGTGGTCAGCAAGCTGTACGGCGCGGGTGAGACCGCGGTGACCGCGCTGTCGGAGGCCTCGCTGGCGGTCAGGCCGGGGGAGTTGCTGCTCATCGAGGGGCCCTCGGGCTCGGGCAAGACCACGCTGCTGTCGATCCTGGGCCTCTTGCTGCGGCCGACCTCGGGCCAGCTGATGATCGAAGGCCAGGACGCGGCGCGGCTGCCCGAGAAGGCGCTGCCGCGGCTGCGCGCCAAGACCTTCGGCTTCATCTTCCAGGGCTTCAACCTGTTCCCGGCGCTGGACGCGCGCGACAACGTGGCGCTGGCCATCCGCATGAAGGACCCCAAGGTGCGCTCCTCGGTGGCGCGCGCCGAGGCCGAGCGCCTGCTGACCATGGTCGGCCTTGGCGAGCGCATGCACCACGTACCCGGCGACCTCTCGGGCGGGCAGAAGCAGCGCGTGGCCATCGCGCGCGCGCTGGGCGGCGACCCGCCGTTGATCCTGGGTGACGAGCCGACCGCGGCGCTGGACTCCAAGACCGCGCTGGCGGTCATGGACCTGCTGCGCGGGCTGACCCGCGAGGGCCGCGGCGTGGTCGTGGTCACCCACGATCATCGCCTGCGCAAGTACGCCGACCGCGTCGTGCGTGTCGATGACGGCCATGTCGAAGAGCTGCGCGCCGACGCGCTGGCGGCCTGAGTTTTCGTTGACAGTCTGCAAAGCAAAGGGAGAACGGTCATGAAGAAGAAGGCGCTGTGGGTCATGCTGGGGCTCGGGGTCGTGGGGGTGGCGGGGTTCGCGCTGCGCTCGGGCGAGAGCGCGCGGGCCGATGTCAGCGTGGCGGGGCCGCGTGGCGTGGTCGCGCCGGCGCGGGTCGAGACCCGTGACGACGTCATCGACCTGGCCTTCGAGCTGCAGGGCGGCGGCCGCGTGGTCGAGGTCCTGGTCAAGGAGGGTGACCGCGTCGAGGCCGGCCAGGTGCTGGCGCGCCTGGACGACCGGCTGGCGCGCGCCCGGGTGGCCCGCGCCGAGGCCGCGGTGATGGCCGCCGAGGCGCGCCGCGATCTGGCCTACCGGGGCGCCCGCGCCAACGAGCTGCGCGCCGCCGAGGCCGAGCTGGCCGCCGCGCGCGCCGCCGAGAGCGACCGCGAGGCCTCGCAGGGCCGCGCCGAGCGCCTGCTGGCCGGGGGCGCCGTGGGCGCCGCCGACGCCGACAGCGCGCGCGCCAGCGCCGAGGGCGCGCGCGCCCAGGCCAGCGCCGCCGCCGCGCGCCTCGGCCTGCTCAAGGAGGGCACCCGCCGCGAGCTGCGCCGCGAGGCCGACGCCGCGCTGTCGGCCGCCCGCGCCGAGCTGGAGGAGAACCGCACCCTGCTGGCGCACACCGAGCTGCGCGCCCCGCGCGCGGGCGTCATCCTGCGCCGCCGCATCGAGCCCGGCGAGTTCGTGTCGACCATGCCCCCGGTGGTGGTGCTGTCGATGGCCGACGTCAGCCAGCTCGAGCTGCGCGCCGAGGTCGACGAGTCCGACGTCGGTCGCGTCGAGGTCGGCCAGTTCGGCTATGCCACCGCCGAGGCCTACGGCGACCGCCGCTTCCCCGGCCGCGTGCTGCGCCTGACCGGCGAGCTGGGTCGCAAGCAGGTCGTGGTCGACGACCCGCGCGCGCGCATCGACACCCGCGTGCTCGAGGTCATGTTCCAGCTCGACGACACGGCGCAGGCGCACCTGCCGCTGGGGCTGCGCATGGAGCTGCACCTGACCCCGGGCGTCGAGGCCGCGACGGTCGCCGCCAGCAAGTAGTCCCTCCGTGTAAGCAGGTCCGTGTGATCCTCGTTTCACCCGCATGCGCCTGCACCCCCTGCATGCACTCCTCGCCATCGCCCTGGCCGCCACCCCCGCGATGGCCCAGGTCACGCAGGGTTCGCTGCAGATCGCCGTCGATCCCGCCAGGCCCCCCGCCGAAGGTGACCTGCGCGAGCTGCCGCTGCTGCACACCGACGTGCGCGCCGAGGTCACCGGCTTCATCTCCCGCGTCACCGTCACCCAGACCTTCCACAACCCGTCGCCCAGCCCCATCGAGGCGGTCTACGTCTTCCCCTTGCCGAGCAATGCTGCCGTCGGCGCCCTCAGCATCAAGCTCGGCGGGCGCACCATCCGCGGCATCGTCCAGACCCGCGACCAGGCGCGCAAGACCTACCAGGCCGCCAAGGCCTCGGGCCGCCGCGCCGCCCTGCTGGAGCAGGAGCGCGCCAACGTCTTCACCCAGTCGGTCACCGGGATCCTCCCCGGCGACAAGATCGACATCGAGATCGTCTATGACGCCGAGGTCGGCTATGCCGACGGCGCCTACGAGCTGGTGTTCCCCATGGTGGTCGGCCCGCGCTACCACCCCGCCAGCGTGGCCGACGCCGGCCGGGTGTCGCCGCCGCTCTTGCCGCCGGGGTCGCGCTCGGGCACCGACATCTCGCTGACCGCGGTGGTGCGTCCGGGCGCGCCGCTGGCCGCCCTGGAGAGCCCGTCGCACCACATCCTCGACAGCGGGGTGCGCGGCGGGCTGGCGCGCACGGTCACGCTGTCGCCCGAGGACAGCATCCCCAACAAGGACTTCGTGCTGCGCTGGCGCCTGAGCGACGACCAGCCGGTGGTCGCGCTGGCCACCGAGGCCGGGTCGCGCGGGGGCCACTTCGCGCTGCTGATTGATCCGCCGCGCGCGCCGGCGCCCACGATGATCGCCCCGCGCGAGGTCATCTTCGTGGTCGACACCTCGGGCTCGATGCAGGGCGAGCCGCTGTCGATCGTGAAGGCCGCCATGCGCGTGGCGCTGAAGAAGCTGCTGCCCGGCGACAGCTTCAACATCATCAACTTCTCGACCGACGCCGGGCTGATGGCCGCGGCGCCGCTGCCGGCGACGCCCGAGAATGTCCGCCGCGGCCTGAGCTGGGTCAACGGCCTCGGCGGCGGCGGCGGCACCGAGATGCTGTCGGGCATCCGCGCCGCGCTGGGCGGGGCGCAGCCGCCCGCGGACCGCCTGCGCGTGGTCTGCTTCATGACCGACGGCTACATCGGCAACGAGCGCGAGGTCGCCGCCGAGGTCACCCGCCTGCTCGGCGAGCACACCCGGCTGTTCTCGTTCGGCATCGGCTCCTCGGTCAACCGGCTGCTGCTCGACTGGCTGGCCGAGGCGGGTCGCGGCAGCGCGCAGTACATCCTGCTCGGACAGCCGGCCGAGCCGCAGATCGACGCCTTCTACGCGCGCATCGCCGCGCCGGTGCTGACCGACGTCAGCATCGACTGGGGCGGCGCCAAGGTCGCCGACGTGACCCCGGCCAAGCTGCCCGACCTGTGGCTGGGCCAGCCGCTGCGCGTGACCGGCCGGGTCAGCGCCGCCGGCGCCATCCCGATCCGCGTCGGCGCGCGCCTGGGCGGCAAGCAGATCTGGTACCCGCTGCGCCTCGAGCTGCCCGCCGCGGTGGCCGATGAAGGCCCCGCCGGCCCGCTGTCGCGGATCTGGGCGCGCGCGCAGATCACCGAGCTCGAGCGCCCGCGCATGGGCCAGGTCCCGGTGCCCTACCAGGCCCGCATCACAGAGCTGGCGCTGGCGCACCAGCTGGTGTCGACCTACACCTCGTTCGTCGCGGTCGAGGACCAGGTCGTGATCGAGAACGGCGCCCCGCGCACGGTGCAGGTCCCGGTCGAGGTCCCCGAGGGCGTCAGCTACCGCAACGTCTCCAGCGGCGGCGACGGCAGCTCGCCGGCGTCCACCACGCCCGAGGAGCCCACGCGCGCCGACGCCGGCGGTGGCGAAGACGACAGCGAGGGCGCCCCCACGGCCTCGACCGACCGCTTCCGCGACTGGGACGACGCCCTGGCGCGGCGCTGGCACATCGGGGTCGGCTTCGGCGCCGGCTCGATGGGCGCCAGCGACTTCGACAGCTCGGTGACCACGGCCTACCACCTGCGCATCTCGCGCGACGTGGCGCGCCTGATGGCGCTCGGGGTCGACGCGACGCTGCTGCGCGCGGGCCCCGAGTACACCTCGGTGCAGGGCCTCGCCGAGGCGCTGCTCGGCCTGACCAAGCGGCTGCGCCTCATCATCGGCCTCGGCATCGGCGTGCCCGACGGCCACAGCGAGCTGGCCGTCGTCGTCGGCGCCGAGTACCTGGTGCACTACGGCCCCATCAACTTCGGCCTCAGCTCCCGCCTCGATCTGACCGCCCCGGGCAACGACGGCCAGTCGATGCGCGCGCTGACCGGCGGCCTCTACGTCGAGTGGTAGCGCGTCACTTCTGGGGCACCAGCCTGCCCGCCGTCCAGCGCCAGCGCGTGGTCATGAAGGGCGGCACCGCGTGCTCGTGCACCACGCTGACCTCACCGCCGGGCGCGACGTGGACCGCCTGGATGCGCACGTTGCCGGCGCCGGTGGCGTCGAGCTGCACCGGGGCGCCGTCCCTCCAGCCGAAGGTCACCAGATGGACCGACTCGTGGTGCGGGCCGCCTGGCCCGGTGTACATGTGCCAGAGCAGGACCACGGCCTCGTCGGCGCCGTCGCCGTCGAGGTCGCCCATGGTCACGCTCTCGAAGCGGTAGAGCTCGGTGTCGTGGGCGCCACGCCACTCCTCCAGGTACTCGTGCATCTCCCAGTCGCCGCCGCGCAGCTGGTAGCGCTGCTCGTCGATCAGATAGGTGTGCTCGCGCCAGTTGACGCTGGCGAGGTCGGTAGGCGGCGGCGGGGCAGGGGACGGGGCCGGCGCCGTCGCTGAGGGCGTGGGCGCCGGCGCGGCCGTCAACCCCGCGCCGCGGCGTGGCGTCGCCGTGCAGCCGCCCAGCGTCACCCCGGCAATCACCACGCTGACCGTCGCCCATCCACACCCGCGCATGCCGGGAGGATACGCGCCCGGCCCGACTTCCTACGGCTACGGGCACACCGCCGCGGTCACCAGCGGCGACATGCCGGCGCCCCACCACACCACCGAGCGGGTCGCCAGCAGGGTGCCGGCGCCGGTCTGCGGGTTGATCTCGATGATCTGCCCCGCCGTGGTGAAGCCGATCACGCGCGCGCCGACGTAGGCCAGCCCCCACACGCTGCCGAAACCGATGGGCCCGACCACGACGGCGCGGCCGGTGCCGGTGTCGATGCGCAGCAGCACGTTGTTGCCCGATGCGCCGCCGCCGCCCGCGCTGGTCGACGACACCCCATACATGGTGCCATTGGCGATGGCGACCAGATCGCCCGCGCTCGACAGGCTCTGGCCGAAGTTGCCGATGCCGGTGACCGCCCCGGTGGTCGGGTTGATGCGCTTGAGCTCGCCGCTGCTGTCGGACGCCAGGAGATTGCCGTCGGGCAGGAAGGTCAGGCCGTTGTTCGACGCCCCCGGCACGCTGGCGATCAGCGTCGCGCGCGCGGTGGTCTTGTTGATGCTGTACAGCGCGCTGAACGAGATGCCATACAGCCGGCCGTCGGGCGTCACCGCGATGTCGGTCATGGAGTCGCCGCTTCCGAACGCACCCACGCGGGTCACCGTCCAGCCCGACGGGTTGACCACATAGAGATCGGTCTCCGAGTGGGCATAGATCGTCCCGTCGGCCGGCGGCCCCGGCGAGGCCGGGCAGCAGATGGTCTCCGACCCGCACACCGGGTCGGCGCAGTCGACGCGCCCGTTGCAGTCGTTGTCCGCCCCGTCGCTGCAATGTCCGCCCTCGGCGCCGGGCAGCTGCTGGCCCATGCAGGCGCCCCAGCTCTTGCCGTCGGCGGCGCAGGTCTGCATGCCGCCATGACAGGCGGCGACCCCGCTGGTGCCGGCAGGCCCGTCATAGCAGGGCTGCATGGCGCCCGCGGTGCAGATGGTCGGCGAGCAGCCGGGGTCGAGCAGACAGGTGAAGTCGCTGCAGTCGGTGCGCCCGTTGCAGTCGTTGTCCGCCCCGTCGTGACAGGTGAACAGCTCGGCGCCGCCGGGCGTGACCTGACCGACGCAGGCGGGATCCCACTGCCGGCTGGCGTTGCAGGTCTGCAGGCCCGAGCGGCACACGCCGACGCCCGAGGTGCCGCCGGGCCCGTCATAGCAGGGCCGGGTGTCGCCGACGTGGCACACGCCCATGCAGCGGGTCTCGCTGGCGCAGGCCAGATCCGAGCAGCCGCCGGCGCCGTTGCAGTCGTGGTCGAGGTTGTCGGCGCACATCTCGGCGGCCGGCTGCACGCCGCCGCTGCAGGTGCTCCAGGTCGCGCCGAAGGTCTCGCCGCTCATCTGTGGGGCCACGCAGGTCTGGCTGCCGTCCGTGCAGGTGCCGAGGCCGCGCGCGGCGGGATCGCCGGTCCAGCACGGGCGCTGCTCGCCCGGCGTGGCGCACACACAGCCGGCCAGATCCTCGGGCTTGCCGCAGCTGGGATCGATGTTGGCGTCGACGCCGAGGCCGCCGTCGCTGCCGGGGCCGTCGTCGTCATCCCCGGCGGCGCTGGGGCCACAGCCCGCCAGCTGCATCATCATGAGGCCGGCCGCCGCGACCAGTCCAAGCGGAAACCGTGTTCTGACTTGCATGCTGCAGCCTCCGAGTGCGGATGGAAGCACATCGGCGGCCCGGGCACGAGGGTGAATCTGCTTCAGGCTACTTGGCCAGCCCCAGGCGGACCTCGATGTCGCCGCCATAGCCGGCCGCGCTGACCCGCATCGACATGGTCGCGTCGCGCACGATGCGCAGCACGCTCATCACCTTGGGGGGGCTGCCGCCGCCGGAGCCCGCGAGCATCGCCAGCAGCCCCTGCAGCGGGCCGACGTCATAGCGCAGCACCTGATCGGTGCCCGCGAACGCCTTGCGGGTGAAGCTCGACAGCTGAGGTGCCCGGGCCAGCGAGGCCTGGCCACCTGCCAGCAGCGGCTCGACCGCGGGCAGCGCCGCCGAGGTCGCCACCACCAGCCAGCGCTGGTGCACCAGCAAGGTCAGCGACCCCTTGTCGGCCATGTTCACCGTCCAGCGCCCAGGCGCCGCCCGCTTCAGCTCGAGCTGGGCGTTGCCGAAAAGGTGCGCCGCCGCCTTGTCGAGCGCGGCCTCCATCTTCGCTGGGTCGCTCAGCTCGGCCACCATGGTCAGGGGCATGGCGCCCATGATGTCGTTCGAGCCGCCCATCATGGCCGACATCCCAGGCATGCCCATGGCGAAGCCGAGGCGCCCGGTCAGCAGCGGCAGCACGTCGCGCCCGAGCTGGAGGTCGACGCCGAGGCCGGTCATGGCCTCGTGCCAGGCCTGCTCGGCCTCACGCGCGGTGCGGCCGCCGTCGGGGCTGCTGAGCAGCAGCGGCCAGAACGCCTCCAGATGTGCGCCCAGCTGCAGCGCGAACAGCGAGTCCACCGGCAAGAGCTCCGCGGTGGCGCCGGCCTGGGGTGGCAACCCGTAGACCTTGGCGCCCATGGCGCGGGCCTCGGGGGTCATGCCGAGGTCGTAGCTGATGCGGACGATCTCGGGGCCCTCGGCGGCGAAGGTGACCACGGCGTCGCGATAGTCGACCCCGGTCTTGCCCATCAGGGCGAAGGCGGCGCGACCGACCCACACGAAGGCGTGCTGGCCGGCGCGCTCGCGGGCCTGCTGCCACCCGGGCTGGGTCGCCAGCCGGGTGCTCGGCGCGGCCAGGCGCGCGATCAGCTCGGGGCTGATGGGGCGGTCGGACTCGCGCACCTCGACGGCGAGGATGTGGCCGGGGACCTCGATCATCAAGGTGTCGTCGTGGAACTCCCAGTAGCGGGTGTTGCCGGCGCGCTGCTCGGGGCCGACCGCCGCGCCCATGGCCTTGACCAGCTTGCTCGAGCTGCTGACCGGCAGCACGAACAGCCCGCGCGGCGCGGCGCTGCCCCCGGAGGCGATCCCGGCCAGCATGAGCGGGCGCTCGATGTCGAGGCCGACCTTGCTCAGGCTGTCGATGCGGGCGACGTCGATCCCGGCGCTCACCGCCGCCGCGGGCAGGTGCAGGTCGAGCGCCTTCAGCAGCCCCTGGCTGTCGAGCCGCGCCAGCGCCGGGTAGAACTCGCGATGGCCGCTGGCCAGCGACGGGGCGAAGGCGACGAACAGGGTGTCGGCGGGCAGGAAGGCCAGCGCGCGCTCGGTGTCGGCAGCCGCGCTGGCGCTGGGGCGCCCGCTGGCGCCGCCCGGCTTGCGCGCGGTCTTCTTGCAACCCGCCAGCGTCGAGGCGGCGAGCGCTGTCGCGAGCACCAGCGCTGCCGCCGTCACCGCCGTCGCCGTCGCCGTCGCCGTCCCGCCATGCCGTCGCATCATCCATCGCGAGTAACACCCGCGCGCGCTGTGATCAAGGCACCTTGCCAAGGTGTGCCGCCTCCGCTCAGTGCTGTGCCGCGCGTGAAGGCGGGTTCACGCAGGGGCTCGCGGATCCAGCCACTTGCGGCGCCGGCGCGGCTGGCCCCGGGCTTGCTCTATCAGCCGACATGCGCGTTCGCGGAGTCGTCCTGTCGTTGTCCCTGCTGGGCCTCCTCGGTGCTGGCTGCACCACCGGGTTCGGTCTGCGTGCCAGCGGTCGGCTGGTCGCCACGCCGGTGCTGCCCGCGGGTGTGCTGTACGCCAACCTGCCGCCACCCAGCGGCGTGGTCTATGCCGGGGCCGGTGGCGGCGCCATCGCGACCGCCGACGTCCAGGTCCGCATCAGCTTCTTCGGGGTCCCGCTCGACGGCGCCAGCGACGTGGTCTTCGTGCTCGATCGTTCGGGCTCGATGGCGACCACGTCGTTCGGCGTGGCCGGCCGTGACGTCGGCATGAGCCAGACCGGTAGCGTGCTCGGCGAGCTGGCCGGCACCGTGATCAACCACGCCGCCGGCGCGCCGCTGCCGTCCAAGCTGACCGCCGCCAAGCAGGAGCTGGCCCGCGTGCTGCGCCTGATGCCCGACGGCACCCGCTTCAACATCGTGTTCTTCGACGACGACATCGCCGCGCTGTCGGGGACGATGGTGACGCTGGATCCGTACAGCCGCGAGCACGCGCTGGCCTTCGTCGCCGGCATCCGCACCGGCGGCAGCACCGCCGCGGTGCCCGCGCTGCGCGCCGCCTACACCAGTGGCGCCCGGCGCGTCGTGCTGCTGTCCGACGGCCTGGCCAACACCGGCGGCGACGGCGGCGACCTCTTGCGCGAGGCGCGCGCGCAGATGCAGTACGGCGTGCGCTTCGACACCGTGGGCGTCGGGCTGGATCAGGATGATGCGCTGCTGAGGACGCTGGCGGCGCAGAGCGGGGGCATGGCGGTCACGCGGTAGCTCCACGAGCACGAGCACGAGCACGAGCACGAGCACGAGGACGAGGACGAGGACGAGTTCGAGTTGATGGCGGCGGTGGTGTGGTGGTGCGGGGGCTGCGGCCGACCTTGCGTGGCGCTTGGGGCTGGTGCCGGGTTCGGCGGCGGCAGCTTGCGCGCCAGCAAAGAGCGCTGGCACGCAAGCTGCGCGGGCCGCCT
>JBGASF010000260.1:0-5933 GCA_044229835.1 Polyangia bacterium
GATTCCGTTCCGGTCAGTCCGCGCTGACGATGACCGACAGCTGCTGCCCGATGGCGCGGCCGTCGCGGCGATACGAGAAGAAGCGCCCCGGGTCGCACGCCGTGCACGGCGGCACGGCGCCGTCGCCGTCGCCCGCGGCGCCGATCGACCGCTCGGGCAGTCCGGCGCGCAGAAGGTCCAGCACCACCGCGCGCCACAGATCCAGCCGCGGGTTGCCGTTGCCGTCGGGCTTGCCGGGGCGCTCCAGCGTCTCGCCGTGGCGCTGCGCGAACGCCGCCACCACCTCGCACCCGACCTCGAAGCAGCACGGTCCGATCGACGGCCCCAGCGCCGCGCGCAGCTCGCTCGCCGCGGCCCCGACGCGCGCCGCCAGCATCAGCGCCGCCCGCGTCACGATCCCCGCGGCCGCGCCGCGCCAGCCCGCGTGCACCGCGCACACCGCGCCGGTGGCCGGGTGCGCCAGCAGCACGGGCACACAGTCGGCGGTGTAGACCCCGACCGCGCGCCCGCGCGCCACTGTCAGCACGGCGTCCGCCTGGGGCCGGCCGTCGTCCTCGGTCGGCAGCTCGGGCGGCGCCTCGGCATCGACCACGTCGGTGCCGTGCACCTGCTTGACGGTGCACAGCCGCGCCGGCGCATAGCCGATCGCCGCCGCCAGCCGGCGCCGGTTCTCGGCCACCGCGTCGGCCTCGTCGCCCCACCCCGCCGACAGGTTCAACGACGCATAGCGCCCCACCGAGACCCCGCCCAGCCGCGTCGAGAAGCCATGCCGCAGCCCGCCCAGCACGCTCGCCCGCAGCACCACCGCCTCCGTGCTCGTGCTCGTGCTCGTGCTCGTGCTGTCTGCATCTGCGCTCATTTGCCCAGCCTCAAACGCGCCAGCGCGCGCATGAAATCCGTCGGCGGCTCGCTCCGCCACGCCATCGCCACCCCGGTCACCGGATGGCGCAGCTCCAGCGTCGCCGCGTGCAGCGCCTGCCGCCCCAGCTCGGTCGACACCTCGCGCAGCACCACCTGCTCCTTGCCCGGCACCCGGCCATACACCTGATCCCCCAGCACCGGCCAGCCGGCGTCGCTCAGGTGCACCCTGATCTGGTGCGTGCGCCCGGTCTCCAGCTTGCACTCGATGAGCGTCGCGCCCTGCAGCCGCTCCAGCACCCGCCAGTGCGTGACCGCGCGCTTGCCGCGCGCCACCTTCGACGAGAAGCGCTTGCGATCGACGGGGTGCCGGCCATACAGGGTGTCGATGGTGCCGGTCGCCGCCTTGGGGCCGCCCAGCACGATGGTCTTGTAGCGCCGGTCCAGCGTGTGCGCCTTGAACAGCGCCGACAGCGCCAGGTGCGCCTCGTCGGTCTTGGTCACGACCATGACGCCCGAGGTGTCCTTGTCGAGCCGGTGCACGATCCCGGGGCGCAGCACGCCGCCCACACCGGCCAGATCCGCGGTGCGGAACAGCAGGGCGTTGACCAGGGTGCCGCCCGCGTGGCCGGGCGCCGGGTGCACCACCAGCCCGGGCGGCTTGTCGATCACCACCAGGTGGGCGTCCTCGTACAGCACGGTGAGCGGGATGTCCTCGGGCAGCGCCTCCAGCGGCGCCGCGTCGGGCGTCACCAGGGCGACCACCTCGCCGCGCTTCAGCTTGTGGCCGGCCTTGACGCTGGCGCCGCCGACCTGGACATGGCCGTCGTCGATCAGCTTCTTGATGCGCGAGCGCGTGAGCGCCGGCTCGTGCGCGGCCAGGAACTGGTCGAGCCGCGCGCCGACATCCTCGGGACCCACGGTGAACGTCGAGCTGGAGGCCGTGACAGCTACCAGATCTTCGACTTGATGTGGCCCTTCGACTTCACCAGCACATCGACCAGCGCACGGTCGTAGATGTTCATGGCGAAGATCTCGGGCGTGACGCGGCTCTTGAACAGCGCGCGACCTTCGTCCATCTCCTCCTTCATGACGTCGAACAGGGTGTCATTCTCGATGCCCTGGACGATCTTGGCCTCGTGATACAGCGTGAGGTCGGAGGCGATGGCGCGCGCCAGCTGCCGCGCGCGCTCGGGACGGTCGATCAGAGTGCCAGCCATGGCGGGATCGTAGGGCGCCGGCGCGCCCACGTCAAATCATGGTGTGAGGTTCGGCGTCGGGGTGGCAGGCAGAGGCGCCAGGACCGCGGTCAGGTCGGCCAGCTCCTGGACCGAGATGGCGGCCGCGTAGCTCGGCATCTTGTCGGTCGGCGGCGCGATGACCCAGCGCGCGATCTGCTGCCGCGACAGGCGGCGCGCGATGTCGGGCAGCGGCGGCGCTCCCAGCCTGGCCCGCGTCGGATCGCCGTGACAGCCGGCGCACGCCATGCGCGCGAGGACGGCCTGGCCGCGCGCGGGGTCCGTGCTGTCCCAGGGCACCTGGGCCAGCACCGCGTCGGCGCGTGACGCCGCCGCGCGCGCCACCCGCGCCTTGCGCGCCAGCGGCACCCGGGCCCGCGCCGCCGCCAGCGCCTCGGCGTCCACACCCGGGCTGGGCCCACCCTCGGACAGCAGCACCGCCAGCGCCAGCAGGTCGTCGTCGGGCAGCGACAGCGGCGGCTCGTCGGCGCGCACCATCACGCCACGCGCGTAGGTCGGCACGATGACGGCGTCGGGGTCGACCAGCGACTCGATGATGTACTCGATGGGACGCAGGCCGGGACGGCGGGTGGCGGCGCGCTGCGCGACCACGGGGTCGCCGGGCCTGTCGGCGCCCAGGTTGGGGCCGCGGACCTTGTCACCGCGCGCGCCCAGCTTGTGACAGGCGGCGCAGCCGGCGCGGCCGAAGAACAGCGCCTCGCCGCGCGCGCGCAGGGTGGCCACCTCCGCCGGTGGCGGAGCACCCTCGGCGCGCGCGTTGCCGCGTCCCGGCCGACGCTCGCAGCCGGCGCCCGCGGCCATCGCCGCGAGCGCCAGCGCAGTTGCCAGCGCGAACCTCAACCCTTGGGCTGCTCCGCGGGCGGCGGGCCCCCCGCGGGAGGTGCGCCACCCGGCGGCGGGCCACCGGGCTTGAAGGTGCTCTTGGGGTTCTTGCGCTCGATGGGCGGGATGCTCTTGATGAACTTGGCCACGTTGGCGACGTCGTCGGGCTTGAGCTGCGACCACAGCGGCACGAAGATCACCATCGGCGGGCCGACCATGGTGCCGTCCTTCTTCTTGCCCGTGGTCAGCAGGGTCACGATGTCCGCCTCGGCCCACTCGCCGATGCCGGTCTTCTTGTCCGAGGTGATGTTGGCCGACACCGTCTTGCCGGTGCCCATGCCGGGCGGCCACATGTCCCACTCCATGCCGCCGGCCCACTCGTTCTTCATGTCGGGCATCATGCCGTCGGGCGTCATCGGCGTGTGGCAGTCGGCGCACAGCATCAGGTTGGCGAGGTACTTGCCCTGCTCGACCGGATCGGCGGCGGGCGCGGTGCCGGCCGGCTTGGGCATTGGCGGCATCGGCGGCAGCTTGAGGTCCTTGTTGCCGGCGACGGTGTTCTCGACCGCGGGCAGCGTGCGCAGGAAGGCGACCACCGCCTTGACGTCGTCGTCGGACATCGCGTTGTAGCGCATGTACGGCATCATCGGGATGACCATGCTGCCGTCGGGCCGCTTGCCCTCGCGGATCACGGTGGCGATGGCCTCGTCGCTCCAGTCACCGATGCCGGTCTTCTTGTCCTGCGTGATGTTGGGCGAACGCCAGGTGCCCCACTTCTCGGGGAACTCCATGCCGCCGGCGAACATCTTGGCCATGTCGGGCCCCTGCGGCCCCATCGGCGTGTGACAGCCGACGCAGCCCGCGACCGCGGTGGCCAGGTACTGGCCGCGTGCGACCAGGGCAGGGTCAGGCGCGGGAGCCGACGCGCTCGGCGTCGGCTCGGGCGTCGCGCTGGCGGATGGCGACGCGCTCGCCGTCGGACTCGCGGACGGCTCGCCGCCGGCCTTCTTCTTCTTCTTGCACCCCGCGGCCAGAACCGCCGCCGACACCACGACCAGCACGCAGACACGACTTCTCATGGGCTCTCCCCCCGAAGATTGGAGGGAATTTACCGCTGATTGATCAGCTCGCGCAAGGTGCGGCGCGCGCTCCGCGCGGGCGGGTAGTCGTCCTCGGCGTTCTCCAGCTCGCGCACCAGGGCGCGCAGCTCCTGCTCGGCGGCGGGGCGGTCGGTGCGGGCGTGGGCGCGCGCCAGGCCGATGCGTGCCGCCAGCGCGGCCGTACTCTTCGCCGGAGCCGCGGCGAGGACCTCCTGGTAGGCCATCACGGCGTCCTCGACCGCGCCGCCCTGCAGCTGGGCGTCGCCGACCGCGAGCAGCAGCGGGGCATGGGGAAAGCCCAGGCGATCGCCGGCGCGCGGTGGCCCCAGCGTGCGCAGCGCGGCGGCGACGTCCCCACCCGCGGCGGCCACGCCGAGCAGCAGCCCCTGCCGGCGCGCGCGATCACGACGCGGCGACCCGGTGGCGGCGGCGTCCGACGGCTTGCCCAGCAGCTGGCGCGCCCGCTTGAAGTCGCCCTGATCGAGCGCCAGCGCGGCCTCCAGCTCGGCCAGCAGGCGATCGCGGGGCGCCTGGGCGCGATGGCGGGCCAGCGCGGCCTTGACCTCGAAGCGATCCCCGCACGCCAGCGTCAGCGCCACCGTCAGCTCGGCCAGCCGGCGGGCATGGGCCAGCGGCAGGTCCTTGCGCAGGTCGATGCGCACCATCTCGGCGACCGGGCGCTCGCAGGCGCGCCGGCCGATGTGCTGCAGCCAGACCTCCAGCGCGTCGGCGCGCGCGGTGGTGCCGGCGTCGGCGCCCGGGGCGACCCGCGCGGCGTCGAGCAGCGCCCGCACCGGCGCCGGCTCACCCAGCTCGAGCGCCAGCTCGGCGACCTCGAGCAGCATGCTGGCGCGCGCCTGCCCGGGGCTGTCGGCGATGGCCTGGATGGCCGCGGCCTGGCCCGGCCCGCCGCGCCCCATGGCGAGCTCGATGCTCTCCAGCTCGGGCCAGCGCCGCGCGTCGTCGAGGCTGCGCGCCCGCGCGATCTCGGCCGCCATGTCCTCCAGGCGCCCGGCCGCGGCCAGCGCCCGCACCCGCGCGCGCGACAGCTCGAGATCCAGCGGCCACGCCGCCGCCGCCGCGTCCGCCGCGGCATCATCGAAGCCGGCGCGTGCCGGCCCCAGCCGCGCCGTCAGCCAGCGACCGGGCGCGCTCGGCTTGCCGCGCTTGTCGAGCTGGCGCAGCGCGTCCTCCGCCAGGCCGGTCAGCCCCAGGCGCCGGCGCACCAGCGCCAGCTCGGCCAGCGCCAGCGCCGGCGCATCGCTCCGCCGCGACACCACACCCAGCGCCGCCTCCGCCGCAGGATCGTCCCAGGTCTCGGCCAGCACCCGCGCCTCCACCACCGCCTGCCACGCCGCCAGCGAGATCCCCGCTCGTGGCGCCGCCGCCGCCTCGCCCCCGAGCCGCGTCGCCTGCATGATCAGCGTGGCCACCTCCGCCACCCCGGGCTCGCAATCCCCCGGCGTGACGACCACGGCGTCACCCTGCGCCGCACCCGCGACCCGCACCCGCACCTCCAGCCCCGCCGCCACCCCCGCCGGCGCCGCCCCCACCTGCAAGGTCACCTCGATCACATCAGGCGTCGGCGCCAGCAACGGCTGCAGCCCCGCCCCCTCGAGCACATCGATGCCCTGCTCCCGCAGCCGCTCCGCCAGCGCCGCCCTGAGCCCACTCGCCAGCCCCGCCAGATCCCCACTGACCTCGACCGCCGCGATCACCACGCCGGGCCCGACCCTCGGCAGCACCGCGCCCGTCATCGTGCTCGCGTCCGTGCTCGTGCTCGCGTCCGCGCTCGTGCTGGTGCTCGTGCTCGCGTCCGTGCTCGTGCTCGCGTCCGTGCTCGTGCTCGTGCCCCCGTCGCCCCCCCATTGCCCGTTGCCTGTGACCTGTGCCC
>JBGASF010000261.1:0-5932 GCA_044229835.1 Polyangia bacterium
GGGCACGGGCACGGGCACGGGTGAGGGGGGGCGGAGGGGGCCGCGTGGGGGTGGCGCGGCGGCGGGGGGATGGAAGGGGCGCTCGCAGACGGCGCGCACGGTGTGGATCCTGGTGGACGATCAGCCGCAGCCGGTGCGGGTCGAGATCGGGCTCACCGATGGCAGCATGACCGAGATCGTCAGCGGGCCGCTGCCCGAGGGTGCGCTGGTCATCACGGGCTCGAATGGCGCCAAGCCTGCGGCGGCGCCGGCGCCGCAGCAGCGCATGGGTGGTCGCGGCGGTCGCCCGCCGGGTGGGCTGGGGCTGTGAGCGCCATGGCGAGCGACGGCCAGGTCATCCTGGAGGCGCGCAACCTCGAGAAGACCTACCAGATGGGCGATGTCGAGGTGCGCGCGCTGCGCGGGGTGTCGCTGCAGATCGAGGCCGGCGAGTTCGTGGCCGTGATGGGCACCTCGGGCTCGGGCAAGTCGACGCTGATGAACATCCTGGGCTGCCTGGACCGGCCCTCGGGCGGCAGCTACCTGCTCGACGGGCGCGAGGTCGCGCATCTCGGGCGCGGTGAGCTGGCCGAGGTGCGCAACCAGACCCTGGGCTTCGTGTTCCAGAGCTTCAACCTGCTGTCGCGCACCAGCGCGCTGGAGAATGTCGAGCTGCCGCTGGTGTACGCCGGGGTGTCGGGGCGCGAGCGGCGCCGGCGCGCCATCGCCGCGCTGGAGCGGGTCGGCCTGGGCGGGCGCATCGATCACAAGCCCAACCAGCTGTCGGGCGGCCAGCAGCAGCGCGTCGCCATCGCGCGCGCCATCGTCGGCGAGCCGCGCATCATCCTGGCCGACGAGCCGACCGGCAACCTCGACACCGAGACCTCGTTCGAGATCATGGCGCTGTTCCAGGATCTCAGCCGGTCCGGCATCACCATCGTGCTGGTCACCCACGAGCCCGACATCGCGGCCTTCTGCGGCCGCGTCATCCTGATGCGCGACGGCCGCATCCAGTCCGACAGGGTGCAGGTGCCGGTGGCGGCGGTGCACCACGAGAGGGCCGCGTCATGAGTCCGCTGGGCACCCTGCGGGTGGCGCTGCGCGCGCTGCTGCGCAACAAGATGCGGTCGTTCCTGACCGTGCTCGGCGTCATCATCGGCGTCGGGGCGGTCATCGCCATGGTGGCCATCGGCGAGGGCGCCAAGGCCGAGGTGCAGGCGGCGTTCGAGAAGATGGGCACCAACATGCTGGTGGTGCGCTCGGGGTCGACCCAGACCGGCGGCGTGCGCGGCGGTGGCGGCTCGCAGCCGACCCTGACCTATGCCGACCTGGAGGCCATCCGCAGCCAGACCACGGCGGTCACGCTGGCGTCGCCCAGCCTGCGCAGCAACGCCCAGGTGCTGGCCGAGGGCCAGAACTGGGCCACCTCGATCGAGGGCGTGGCGCCCGAGTACTTCACCATCCGCAGCTGGGGCGTGACCTCGGGCGCGCTGTTCGGCCAGAGCGACGTCGATGGCTCGGCCAAGGTCGCCATCCTGGGCCGCACCGTGGTGACCAACCTGTTCGGCACCGAGGCCGATCCCATCGGCCTCACCGTGCGCATCAACAACGTGCCCTTCATCGTGATCGGCGTCGCCGAGCGCAAGGGCCAGTCCGGCTTCGGCCAGGACCTCGACGACACCGTGTTCATCCCGTACACCACGCTGGCGTCGAAGATCCAGGGCGGCCTGCAGAAGTACCTGCGCGGGTCGATCTACATCGGCGCGGCGTCGTCGGCGGGCACCAAGCTGGCACAGGCCGAGGTCACCGAGCTCCTGCGCACGCGCCACAAGCTGCGCGAGGGCGCCGACAACGACTTCAGCGTGTCCAACCTGGAGGAGGTCGCCAGCGCGCGGGCGCAGGGCACCGAGACCATGACGCGCCTCTTGGCCGGGATCGCGCTGGTCAGCCTGCTGGTCGGGGGCATCGGCATCATGAACATCATGCTGGTCTCGGTCACCGAGCGCACCCGCGAGATCGGGCTGCGCATGGCGGTGGGCGCCAAGCCGCACCATGTGCTGGGGCAGTTCGTGGTCGAGGCCGTGCTGCTGTCGCTGATCGGCGGCGCCTTCGGCGTCGCGCTGGGGGTCGGCGCGGCCAAGTATCTGGCCATGCAGTTCGGCTGGAAGCTGCTGGTGCAGCCGCAGATCGTGGCCATCGCGCTGGGCTTCTCGGGGCTGGTCGGCGTCGGGTTCGGCCTGTACCCGGCGCACAAGGCGTCGCGTCTCGATCCCATCCAGGCCCTGAGGTACGAGTGATGCTGTCCCTGATGGTGGTGGCCGCGGCGGCGGCGCAGCTGCAGACGGTGACCCTGGACGATGCGGTCAGGACCGCGCTCAGCCAGCACCCCGAGCTGCGCATGGCGGCGGCCGGTGTCGAGGTGGCGCGCACGCGGGTCAGGAGCGTGCGGGCGGGGCTGTTTCCGACCCTGGGGCTGTCGGCGCGCTATGGCCTGTCGGCGGGCCCGGAGGCGCCGGGCGGCACCTTCTGGACCGCGGATGGCGCGCAGTCGTACAGCGCGGGGCTGAGCGGGAGCCTGCTGCTCTGGGACTTCGGGCGCATCCGTGACCGCGCCGAGGCGGCCGAGGCCGGCGTCGAGGTCGAGCTGCGCTCGCGCGATGCCACCACGCGCGGGATCGTGCTGGAGGTCGAGCTGGGCTACTACGAGGCGCTGGGGCGGCGCCGGCTGGCGCAGGTGGCGGCAGAGACGCTGGCCAGCGAGGAGCGTCACCTGGCCGAGATCGAGCAGCTGGTGGCGGTGGGGGCGCGGCCGCCGATCGATCTGGCGCGGGCGCGCACCACGGTGGCCAGCGCGCGCAGCCAGGTCGTCAGCGCGGACAACGCCTATGCGCTGGCGCGGGCCGGGCTGGCCAGCGCGATGGGGGTGGGCGGCAGCGACTTCGAGGTCGCCGAGGTGACGGCGCCGGCGCTGGCGGGCGAGAGCGACGCCACCGCGCGCATGCTGACGGTGGCGCTGGAGCGGCGCCCCGAGCTGGCCGGCCTGCGCGCCAGCATGCAGGCGCAGCGGCTGACCATCCGGCAGGCCGAGCACGCGCTGTATCCCACGCTGCGCCTGGGCGCGGACACCAGCTATGGCGGCAGCAAGTTCGAGGAGCCGCGCTGGGGCGCGTCGATCGGGCTGACGCTGTCGTGGACGCTGTATGACGGGGGCGCGGCGGCGGCCAGCGCCAGCGCGGAGCGGCTGTCGCTGATCGTGCTGGACGCCCAGCAGGAGGCGCTGCGGCGCAGCGTGGAGCTGCAGCTGACCCAGGCCCGGCTGGAGGTGTCGTCGGCCAAGGCGGCGGCGACCGCGGCGGCCGAGCAGACCGCGGCGGCGACCGAGCTGCTGCGCCTGGCCGAGGAGCGCTACCGGGCCGGGGTCGGCAACGTGATCGAGCTGGGCGACGCCCAGGTCGCGGCCAGCAACGCGGCGGCGGGCGAGGTCGCCGCGGCGGTCCAGCTCAGCTCGGCGCGAGCGCGCTTGAAGTGGGCGCTGGGGCTGTAGACTCTGGGGGAGATGGTGCCGACGACTTCAGGGTGGAGCTCGCGAGGACCCGTGGTGCTGGCCGTGCTGGTCAGCGCCGTGCTGGTCGGCATGGGGCTGTGGGTCAGCCGCACGGTGTCACGGGCCTGGCAGGTGTCGGCGCGCGGGCTGGGAGCGGGCTTCGTGGTCGCGGCGCGCGAGCAGCTCAAGGGGCCGACGGCGCCGGACGCGGCGGCGCTGGAGAAGTTCGTCGACGAGCACCGCTCGGAGGGGCTGCGCTATGTGGGGTTGATCAGCAACGACGGCAAGGGCGTGGTGCTGGCGCAGGCGGGCACGCCGAAGGGGAACACCATCGAGCTGGGGAGCTTCAGCTTCGTGGGCGGGCGGGCGCGGCTGGTGTCGTTCATGCCGCGGCGGGATCGGGTGGCGGGGGCGCCCGAGCCGTCGCCATCGGCCGAGCCAGCGCCACGGCCGGCGCTCCTCATCTACGAGTTCACCCCGCTGATCGCCAACCAGCTGCGCAGCGACGCGCGCATGTTGATCGTGGTCATGGTGGCGGCCAGCCTGGTGCTGATCGGGCTGGCGCTGTGGGTGCTGCGCGGCACGCGCGCGCGCGAGCGGCTGCTGGTCGAGCTGGAGCGCGGGCGCCGGCTGGCCGCGCTGGGTGAGATGTCGGCGGTGCTGGCACACGAGCTGCGCAACCCGCTGGCGTCGCTGAAGGGGCACGCGCAGCTGCTGGTCGAGGCGCTGGAGGACGGCGGCGCGCCGCGCAAGAAGGCCGATCGCGTGGTCAGCGAGAGCGTGCGCCTGGAGACGCTGGCCAACGATCTGCTGGAGTTCGTGCGCACCGGCGAGCTGCACCGCGCGCCCACCGAGCCGGGCGAGCTGGTGCGCGGCGCGGTCAGCGAGGTCGGGGCCGAGCGCTTCACGGTCGAGGTCGCCGACGGCCTGGGCAGGCCCGCGCTGGACGGCGGGCGCCTGCGCATGGCGCTGACCAACGTGCTGCGCAATGCCGCGCAGGCCAGCCCCGAGGGCCGCGCCGCCGAGGTCCGCGTCGGGCGTGACAACGGCAAGGTCACGGTGGTGGTGCGCGACCATGGCGGTGGCATCCCGGCCGGCGAGGAGAAGGCCATCTTCGAGCCGTTTCACACCAGGCGCGTGCGCGGGGTCGGCCTCGGCCTGGCCATCGCGCGCAGGATCGTCGAGCTGCATGGCGGCACCATCGAGGCGCGTAACCACCAGACAGGCGGAGCCGAGTTGACCATCTCCTTGCCGGAGCAGAGCTGATGTCCCGCATCCTGGTGGTCGACGACGAGGAGGGGCTGCGCAGCTTCGTGGGCGAGACCCTGGAGCTGGCCGGGCACCACATCACCACCGCGGCCGATGGGCTGGAGGCGGCGCGGCTGGTCGATCGCCACGGCTACGACCTGGTGGTGACCGATCTCAAGATGCCGGGCATGGATGGCATGGCGCTGCTCGGCAAGCTGACCGCGGAGCAGCCCGACGTCGAGGTCATCATGATGACCGCGCACGGCAGCATCGACTCGGCGGTCGCGGCCATGAAGGCGGGCGCGTTCGACTATCTGCAGAAGCCGATCGGCAGCCCGGCGGAGCTGCGCCTGGTGGTGCAGCGCGCGCTGGAGCGGCGCTCGCTGCGCGCGGTCAAGGCGCAGGTCGAGCGCAACGCCGGCGATCTCGAGCCGCTGACCTGGGGCGCGCCGGCGATGGAGCCGGTGGTCGATGCCCTGCGCAAGGTGGCGGCCACCAGCGCCACGGTGCTGCTGCTGGGCGACAGCGGCACCGGCAAGGAGGTCGCGGCGCGCGCGGTGCACCACTGGAGCGAGCGCGCCAGCGGGCCCTTCGTGGCGGTCAACTGCGCGGCGCTGACCGAGACCTTGCTGGAGAGCGAGCTGCTCGGCCACGAGAAGGGCGCCTTCACCGGCGCGGTCAGCCAGCGGCGCGGGCGCATCGAGCTGGCCCAGGGTGGCACCTTCTTCCTCGATGAGGTCGGCGAGCTCAAGCCCGAGCTGCAGGCCAAGCTGTTGCGCGTGCTGCAGGAGCGCCGCTTCGAGCGGTTGGGTGGCAGCCGCACGCTGGAGACCGACGCGCGCTGGATCGCGGCCACCAACCGGGATCTGCGCGCGATGATCGCGGCGGGCACCTTCCGCGAGGATCTGTATCACCGGCTGGCGGTGTTCCCGGTGCGCATGCCGGCGCTGCGCGAGCGGCGCGCGGACATTCGACCGCTGGCGACGCAGCTCTTGCTGGGCATCGAGAAGGAGCTGGGGCGGCGCGACCTGCGCCTGGCGCCGGCGGCCGTCGAGCAGCTGGAGCGCGCCGACTGGCCGGGCAACGTGCGCGAGCTGCGCAACGTGCTGGAGCGCGGCGCCATCCTGGCCGGCGGCGGCACCATCGAGGTCGGCCACCTGT
>JBGASF010000262.1:0-5873 GCA_044229835.1 Polyangia bacterium
GTCGCCCGCCCGGAGACGGCCTGGCTGACCGGGAACGTCCTCGGCGTCGACGGGACCGAGGACCTGATCGGGTGATCTCCCTCCCCGCGGGCTCCTTCGCCCTCGTCACCGGCGCCTCCGCCGGCATCGGCCTCGCGGTGGCGCGCCGCCTGGTCTCGGCCGGCGCCCGCGTCGCCCTGGTCGCGCGCACCCAATCCACCCTCGACGCCGCCGTCACCTCCCTCGGCGGCCCCGCCCACGCGCGCGCCTATCCGGCCAACGTCACCGATCTCGCCGCCATGGCCGCGCTGCCCGGCCGCGTGGTCGCCGACTTCGGTCAGCTCGACATCCTGGTCAACAACGCCGGCTGCAACCACCGTGGCCCGCTGCTCAGCATCACCGCCGAGCAAGCCGCCGAGGTCATCACCACCAACCTGACCTCGCCGATCTACCTCACGCGCGCCGCCGCGCCCCACCTGCGCAGGGGCGGCGCCATCATCAATGTCGCCAGCCTCGCCGGCATGGTCCCGGTCCACCACGAGGCCGCCTACAGCGCGTCGAAGGCCGGGCTGCGCGCCTTCACCCGCGTCATCACCGAGGAGATGGCCGAGCGCGACGTCCACGTCTCCAGCGTGTGCCCAGGGCCCGTCGACACTGGCTTCTTCGGCGACGTCAGCACCGTCCCCGATCTGGTCTTCTCCCAGCCCATGAGCAGCGCCGACGACATCGCCGACGCGGTGATGTCCGCCCTGCGCGCCGGCACCCCCGAGGTCGCGATCCCCGCGCTGTCCGGCCGCCTGGCCACGCTGGCCTACGTTTTTCCGTCGGTGATGCGCGCGCTTCGCCCCTTGCTGGAGCGTCGCGGCGCCGCCAACAAGCGCCGGTATATCGCCAGCAAAGGCTAGCGATCCCAGCCCCTTACGTGAGGTCCCTTCACAGCGCCCCGGGCCCCATGTCATCGTGAGGTGCTCACGCACTTTGCATGCTCTGCCTGGGGGCTTTGATGAGAAGGATTGGCTTTGTTCACATGGGCTTGCTGGCGGCTGTCCTGTCGACGGTCGCGGGGTGTGGCGGCGGCGGGAGCGGCGACAAGGACAGCGGGATGGGCAACGATGGCGGACCCGGCATCCTCGCCGTCACGGTCAACGCCACCGGCCTGAGCCCGGCCATGCGCACGGCGATCCAGTCGTTGCTGCTCCGGGTCGAAGGCGACACCACGGACACCACCATCATCGTCCCGCCGGGTGCGTTCGACGACGAGAACCACACCGAGAATTACACCCCGACCGGCCACAGCGGGCCGATCCGGCTGCAAGTCACCGCGCGCAACGACACCGGCGGTGTCATCTCCATCGCGGCCGCCAGCGTCACCGTCGTCCCCGGCGTGACCACGCCGGTCACCGTGACCCTGACCGAGAGCTCGCCGGTGGCGCTGCTGGTGGTCGAGCCCTCGCCGGTCGACTTCGGCAACATCGTGCTGGGCGCGCCGGTCGGTCGCGTCATGGTCACGGTGCGCAACAGCGGCGGCACCGCCTCGGGTCCGCTGACCTCGGTCATCAGCGGTGACACCACGGTGTTCGTCATCGATCCCGCGACCACGTGCGACGGCAAGACGCTGGCGCCGGCCGAAAGCTGCATGTTTGCGATGGAGTTCCGCCCCACCCAGGAGGGCGCGCGCAGCGCCTCGCTGGCGATGACGGCGTCCCCCGGCGGCACCGCCACCGTCAGCCTGACCGGCACCGGCGCGACCCCGGCCGTCCTGGTGGTGTCGCCCGAGATCGAGAACCTGGGTGACGTCGAGATCGGCACCTTCGGCCCCAGCCACACCATCACGTTCATGAACACCGGCGGCTCGCCGACCGGCACCTTGATGTCGACCATCGGCGGCACCGACGCCGCCGAGATCAGGATCGCCACCGACGGCTGCAGCAACCAGCCGCTCAACGCCGGCAGCACCTGCACGCTGACCCTGCAGCTGCGCCCGACCACGCGCGGCGCCAAGTCCGGCATGCTGACCATGGTGGGAGCCCCCGGTGGCACCACGGTGACCACGCTGACCGGTCGCGGCCTGACGCCGTCGGCGCTCGAGGTCAACCCGACCATGCAGGACTTCGGCACCGCGGTCACCAACACCATGTCCGAGGCCACCTTCACGGTGCGCAACGGCGGCGAGGTCACCACCGGCGCCCTGATGATCACGCTGGGCGGCGTCAACTTCGACGAGTTCTCCGTGCCCAATGACAGCTGCAGCACCACGACGCTGGCGTTCGGCGCCACCTGCTCGGTCACGGTGCGCTTCCGTCCGACCACCGTCGGCCCCAAGTCGGCCACCCTGCGCATCCGTGGCACGCCCGGCGGCGACATCACCGCGATGCTGAGCGGCACCGCGGCCGGCCCCGGCGCGCTGGCCATCGCCCCCGCCAGCATCGACTTCGGCGGCATCGTGGTCGGGCAGTCCAGCACCACCCGCGTGTTCACGGTGACCAACACTGGCGGCGCCGCCACCGGCACGCTGAGCGTCTCGCTGGGCGGCACCAGCGCGTCGCAGTTCGCGGTCCAGGCCGACACCTGCAACGGCCAGATCCTGGGCCCGTCCGGCACCTGCACCGTGGGCTACCAGCTGCGCCCGACCACGGCGGGCGGCAAGACGGCGTCGCTGATCGTGGCCTCCAACCCCGGCGGCACCGCGACGGCGTCGCTGGTCGGCAGCGGCCTGGCCGCCGCCGTGCTGAGCGCCAACGCCACCACCGCCGCGCTGGGCACCGTCGACGTCGGCGCCATCGGCGCCTCGTTCACCTGGACGGTGACCAACGTCGGTGGCGTGCCAACTGGCACCCTGGCGACCACGAGCACCGGTGACGCCGCCGACATGCTGATCAGCGGCAACTGCACCCAGGTCCTCGCGGTCGGCGCCAGCTGCACCATCTCGGTGACCCTGGCGCCGCAGACCGGCGGCGCCAAGAGCACCACCATCACGGTGACGGGCAGCCCGGGCGGCAGCGTCTCGCTGGTGGCGACCGGCACCGCGCGGCCGCCGCAGGTCCTGACCGTGACCAAGGCCGGCAACGGCACCGGCACCATCGCGTCGAGCCCGACCGGCATCACCTGCCCGACCGACTGCACCGAGGGCTATCGCTACAACACCACGGTGACGCTGACCGCGACGCCGACCGGCGGCGCGACCTTCACCGGCTGGATGGGCGCCTGCACCGGCACCGGCGCCTGCATCATCTCGATGGTCATCGACCAGAACGTGACCGCGACCTTCGCGCCGCCGCGCTACCAGCTGACCGTCAGCACCTCGGGCGTCAGCACCGGCACCGTGACCTCCACCAACGTCGCCGGCATCACCTGCGGCGCCGACTGCAGCGAGCTGTACGACAGCGGCACCATGGTGACGCTGATGGCGGCCCCGGCCGCGGGCTACAGCTTCGGCAGCTGGGCCGGCGGCGGCTGCAGCGGCAGCGTGGACACCTGCACGGTGACCATGAGCGTGGCGCGCACGGTGACCGCGACCTTCACGCAGAACTCGTATGCCATGTCGATCACGGTCAGCGGCATGGGGCGGGTGACGTCGAGCCCGATGGGCATCGACTGCACCGCCACCGCGGGTGACTGCGGCGAGCCCTACCTCAGCGGCACCACCGTCACGCTGACCGCGGCGCCGAGCGCCGGCCACTCGTTCACCGGCTGGACCACCGGCGCGGGCAACTGCACCGGCACGACCACGCCGTGCACCGTCAGCATGACCGGCGCGCGCAACCTTACCGCGGCCTTCGCGCCCATCCCGGTCGTGCTCACGGTGGCCAAGACCGGCAACGGCACCGGCACCGTGACCTCTGACAGCGGTGGCATCACCTGCGGCACCGGGAGCGCCTGCATGGGGACCTATACGGCGGGCACGCCGGTCATCCTGACCGCGGCGCCCGACACCGGCATGCGCGTCTCGGCCTGGAGCGGCGGCGGCTGCACCGGCACCGGGCTGACCTGCACCGTCACGCTGGCCATCGACACCACGGTGACGGTGACCTTCACCAAGCTGACCTACACGATCACGTCGAGCAAGATCGGCGCGGGCGCCAGCATTGGCCTCATCGATGCCGACGTGGGCACGCTCAACTGCGGCACCACCAACTGCGTCGCCACCTACAACTACGGCGACGTCATCGTGCTGACCGCGACGCCGGGCACCGAGTCGGGCAACGGCCGCGTTGGCTTCTTCCTGGGCTGGAGCGGCACGCTGAGCGGTGGCACCGGATGCAACGGCCTCGGCACCTGCACCCTGACGGTGACCGCGGACGGCACCATCATCGGGCGCTTCGAGACCTCGGAGCGCGTCCGTGTGGTGGTCACCACGACTGCCATGGGGACGGGCAGCGTGACGTCGGCTCCCGCGGGCGTCAGCGCGTGCGTCGACGACTGTGAGGGGCTGTTCCCCTCCAACACGACGGTGACGCTGACGGCCACCCCGACCATGGGGCAGTTCGACCGCTGGAGCAACGGACCGAGCGGCGGCTACGACAACGGTGTCTGCAACGCGGCGGCGACCAACGTGTGCACCATCGCGCTCGGGACCGGCTCCGTCTCCACCACAGCAGCCTTCAAGAACTGACCGACGACCTCGGCTTCGCTACAATGCCGGCGATGAGCGAAGTCGAGGTGTGGAAGGTCTGCAGCGCGTGTCGGAACCCGATCAAGCTGGGGGCCGTGCACTGGGTCTGCAGCGTGTCGACGTGCAACCGGTCGCGCATGGCGCTGGTGTTCTGCACGGTGGGCTGCTGGGACAGCCACCTGTCGACGCTGCGGCATCGTGAGGCGTGGGCGGTCGAGGCGCGGGCGCCGCGCACGGCGGCCGAGGCGGCGGCCATCGTGGCCGCGGAGCCTGCAGAAGAAGCTGCGCCGCGGCGGGTGGTGACCGGGGTGCCGGCGGCGGCGGCGCGGTCGACCGCCAGTGCGGGTGGGCTTGCGCCGTCGTCGGACAAGGTCGCCGACGACGAGGTGCTGATCGTGGTGTCGCGCATGAAGAAGTACATCAAGGAGCGCTCGCAGATGAGCACCAGCGATGCGGTCGCCGAGGCGCTCACGCTGCATGTGCGCGCGCTGTGTGACGAGGCCATCCGCAATGCCGGCGCCGAGGGGCGCAAGACGGTGCTCGACCGCGACGTGCCGCGGCGCCGCTAGCCGCCGCCTCGATGGCCGCTCTCTAGTAGCCGCGGCTGCTCGAGCCCGAGCTGTAGCTGCGCGAGGACGAGCCCGATGAGTACGAGCGCGACGAGGACGAGGACGACGAGCTCGACCGCGACGACGACGAGCTGGAGCGCGACGACGACCACGAGCTGCCACCCGAGCGCGACGACGACGAGGACGACGACCAGAACGACGAGCCCGAGCCCGAGCCCCATGACGACCGGCGCGACCTCCTGAGCTCGGCGGCGTAGGCGGCCGCGGCCTGCTGGGCGGCCTCCCTTTCCTGCAGGCGCGACACCTCGGCGGCGGCCGCGCGCTGAGACGCCTCCGCGTTGCTGGAGGCCACCTCGGCCTGGTACAGCGCGACCTCGTAGTTCTGCTTCTGCAGCGCGTCCTGCGCGATGGTCATGGCGTTGCGCGCGGTGACGAGATCGGCGCGCACCCCGCGGCCGTAGTTGCGATCGGCGGCGGTGGTCGCCTGCTGCGCGGCGGCCATGGCGACCTGGGCGCTGCGCGCCAGCTCCTCGTCGCGGGCGGCCAGCTCGGCGGCCGACCCGGCCAGCGCGATGGCCGAGCGCGCGCTGGCCAGCGTCAGCTGCCAGTCGCCGCGGGGCTCGGCCAGCAGCTGGCGGGCCCGCTCGAGCTCGCCGGTGGCGGCGGCCAGGCGGGCGTTGGCGGGAGCGCGGTCGACCGTCGAGGCGCCCAGC
>JBGASF010000263.1:0-5794 GCA_044229835.1 Polyangia bacterium
GGCTGCGCGCCGCCGGCGCGGTGTCCGCCGCCGAGGCCGACGGCGCCGCCCTGGCGCTGCGTGCGGCGCTGGCACAGCGCGACGTGCTGGCGCAGAACCTCGACCAGCTGCAGCACGGCGCCCGCAGCGAGCAGAAGCGCCAGGCCAGCGCGCGCGCCAGCGAGGCCGCGGCCAGCGCCCGCCTGGTCGCCGGCGGCGCCCGCGCCGAGGATCTCGCCGCCGCGCGCGCCGAGGTCGACGCCGCGCGCGGTCGCCTGATGCAGGTCGAGGTGATGGAGAAGGAGCTGGTGGTCGTCGCCCCGCGCGACGCCCGCGTGGAGTCGCTGGCGCTGCGCCCCGGCGATCTGCTGGCGCCCGGCGCGCCCGCCGCCACCCTGCTCGAGGACGGCCAGCTCTACGTGCGGATCTACGTGCCCGAGACGCTGATCGGCCGCGTGCACCCGGGTCAGACCGTGCAGGTCAAGGTCGACTCCTTCGCGCGCACCTTCGCCGGCGTCATCGAGCACATCGCCACCGTGGGCGAGTACTCGCCGCGAAATCTACAGACCGCCGACGAGCGCGCCAACCAGGTCTTCGCCACGCGGATCGGCCTGCGCGAGGGCAAGGACCAGCTGCGCGCCGGCATGGCGGCGTCGATCCAGGTGCCGCGGTGAGCGCCGGCCCCGCGGCGCACGATCCCGCGCACGGGCACGCGCCGGCCATCCGCGTGCAGGGCGTGTCGCGCAAGTTCGGCGACTTCACCGCGCTCGACCGGGTCGACCTCGAGGTGCCGAGCGGCCTGGTCTACGGCCTGCTCGGCCCCAACGGCTCGGGCAAGTCGACCCTGATCCGCATCCTGTGCGGCCTGCTGGCGCCCAGCGCCGGCCACGCCAGCGTGCTCGGCCTCGACGTGGTGTCCGACGGCGAGGCCATCCGGCGCCAGATCGGCTACATGAGCCAGAAGTTCGCCCTCTACGACGACCTCACCGTGCGCGAGAACCTGGCCTTCTACGCGCGGATCTACGGCCTCTCCGGGGCGCGCCTGCGCAGCCGCATGGACGCCGCCATCGCGCTGACCCACATCGAACCCTACGTCGATCGGCGCGCCGGCCAGCTGTCGGGCGGCTGGAAGCAGCGCCTGGCCCTGGGCAGCGCCCTGATGCACGAGCCGCGCGTGGTCTTCCTCGACGAGCCCACCGCCGGCATCGACCCGGTCGCGCGCCGCGAGCTGTGGGACCTCCTGTTCCAGCTCGCCGCGCAGGGCATCACCCTGCTGGTCACCACGCACTACATGGACGAGGCCGAGCGCTGCGGCGAGGTCGGCTACCTCTACCTCTCGAAGCTGCTGGTCACCGGCACGCCCGACACCCTGAAGGCGCTGCCCGAGGTCAACCACCCCGGCCAGCGTCGCGTCGAGATCGAGGTCAACCGCACCGCGCGCGCCCTGGCCTTCCTGCAGTCGCAGGACTTCGCGCGCAGCCCGACCATCTTCGGTCGCGCCGTGCACACCGAGGTCAGCGCCAGCCTGGGCGACCCCGAGCTGCTCGACCGCCTGCACCACGCCGGCTTCCCCGACGCCACCGTGCGCGCCATCGCGCCCTCGCTGGAGGACGTCTTCGTGACCCTGACCGAGCAGGCCGCGCGCGGCCGCAGCAACGGCGGCAGCGGCGGCAGCGGCAGCGGCGGCAGCGGCGGCAAGGGCCCCGGCAAGGCGGCGGCCTGATGTGGGCCTCGTTCATCGCCATCTTCCAGAAGGAGTTCCTGCACGTCAGGCGCGACCGCGCCACCCTGGTCGCCGCGCTGGCCATCCCGGTGTTCCAGCTGGTGCTGTTCGGCTTCCTCGACACCAACGTCAAGCACCTGCCCACCGTGGTGGTCGACCAGGATCAGTCGCGCTGGTCGCGCGAGCTCATCGATCAGCTGCGCGCCACCGGCACCTTCAAGGTCACCCGCGTCACCGCCAACCCGGCGCACGCGCGCAATGACATCATCGCCGGCCGCGTCCGCGTCGGCGTCATCATCCCGCCCGACTTCCACGACAAGCGCGCCAGCGGGGTGGGCGCGCAGATCCTGGTCTTCATCGACGGCTCGGACTCCTCGGTCAGCTCGCAGGCGCAGGCCGCGCTGTCGGGCCTGGCGCTGGAGACCAGCCTGCGCGCGGTCGCCGTGCGCACCGGCGGCAAGCCCGCGCTGATGGCGCAGCCCATCGTGCTGTTCAACCCCGAGGGCCGCACCCCCAACTTCATCATCCCCGGCCTGGTCGCCATCCTCTTGCAGATCGTCGCCATGGTGCTGGCCGCGATGGCCATCGTGCGCGAGCGCGAGCGCGGCACCCTGGAGCAGCTCCTGGTGACGCCGATCCATCCGCTCGGGTTGATGCTGGGCAAGCTGGGGCCCTACCTGGTGCTGGGCGTCATCGAGATGGCGATGACGCTGGTCATCATGCGCTTCGGCTTCGGGGTGCCCATCCGCGGCAGCCTGCTGTTCCTGTTCGCGATGGCCACGGTGTACCTGTTCGCGCTGCTGTCGATGGGCCTCTTCATCTCGACACGCGCGGGCTCGCAGGCGCAGGCGCAGCAGATGGCGCAGATGCTGCTCCTGCCGTCGATCTTCCTGTCGGGCTACATCTTCCCGACCGCCGGGCTGCCGGCGGCGCTGTACTACATTGGGCGCGTGCTGCCGGCGACGCACATGATCGCCATCATGCGCGGCGTGGTGCTGCGTGACGCCGGCCCGCTGGAGCTTTTGCCCAACGTGCTGGCGCTGATCGCCATCAGCGCCGCGCTGGTGTGGCTGAGCGTGCGCCGCTTCAGGAAAGTCACTTTCTAGCTGCGGCCTGGCCGCAGCGAGAAGGTGTCCGGCTCCGGTCCCCTTCTAGCTCACGGCGGCAGCGTGCAGCCCAGCGTCTTCATCGAGTCGCGCATCGAGTCGACCGCCTGCTTGCACGCCGGCACCACCGCGCTGACCATCTCGGGCGTCACCGGCACCGAGGTCCACGCCTTCAGGATCTGCTCGCGCGCCTGGCGGAAGCTGTCGGCCACCGTGGGCTCCATCTGCGGGATGCAGTGGTCGATCATGCGCAGGAACTGGCCACACTCGGGGATCGCCAGCATGCCCAGCGCGGCGTCGACCGCGGCGTCGACCGGCGGCCCCGCCAGCACGCCCGCGCGCGCACCCGCGCCATGGCCGGTGACCGCGAAGCCGGCGTCGCGCCGCCCGTGAGCCTGCTTCGGCTCGGGCTGCCGCCCCTGCTCCTGCTTCTTGCACCCGCCGAGCAGCGCCACCAGCACGGCCAGCCACGCGATCCGCACGCCCCGAGGTTAGCAGGCGCCCGGCCACGCGGCACGTTGTAGGATGGCCTCGCTGCCGCACCGTGCGGCCCCGAGGCTCATGTCGACCCTGCCCGAGCTGAAACGACCACGCTGGCGACGCGCGCTGTGCTGGGGCGGCCTGCTGTGGGCCATCTGGCCCTCGGCGCAGGCCCTGGCCGAAACCCAGAGCCACGGCGATCCCGTGGCGCCCCTGATGCTGTCGCTCGCGGTCATCCTGCTGGCCGCCAAGCTGGGCGCCGATCTGGCCACGCGGATCGGCCAGCCCGCCGTGCTCGGCGAGCTCATCATGGGCGTCCTCATCGGCAACCTGGTGCTGGCCGGCTTCACGCGGCTCGACTACATGAAGACCGACGCCATGGTCGACATCCTGGCGCGCCTCGGCGTGGTGGTGCTGCTGTTCGAGGTCGGCCTGGAGTCCACCGTCGCGCAGATGATGAAGGTGGGCACCTCGGCCTTCCTGGTCGCGACCCTGGGCGTCATCGGCCCGTTCGCGCTGGGCTGGGGCGTCGGCGCCATCCTGGTGCCCGACGCCAGCGTCTACGTGCATGCCTTCCTGGGCGCCACCCTGACCGCGACCAGCGTCGGGCTGACCGCGCGCGTGATGAAGGATCTCCAGCGCTCGCAGACCAACGAGGCGCGCATCGTGCTGGGCGCCGCCGTGATCGACGACGTGCTGGGCCTGGTCATCCTGGCCGTGGTCACCGGGGTCATCCAGGCCGCCGACAAGGGCGGCACCATGTCGGTGCTCGCCATCCTCCTCATCGTCGGCAAGGCGACCGCCTTCCTGGGCGGCTCGCTGCTGCTGGGGGTGTGGCTGTCGCCGCGCATGTTCAAGGTCGCCTCGAAGATGCAGGCGCGCGGCGTGCTGCTGGCGCTGGGGCTGGCGTTCTGCTTCCTCCTGGCCTGGGTGGCCAGCCTGATCGAGCTGGCGCCCATCGTGGGCGCCTTCGCGGCCGGCCTCATCCTGGAGGACATCCACTACAAGGACACCAAGCTCGGGGAGGAGGTGCTCGACGATCTGATGAAGCCGATCGGCGCCTTCCTGACCCCGATCTTCTTCGTGGTCATGGGCATGCGCACCGATCTGGAGGCGCTGGCGCAGCCCGCGGTGCTCGGGCTGGCGGGTGCGCTGACGCTGGCCGCCATCGTCGGCAAGCAGATGTCGATGCTCGGCGTGGTGACCAAGGGGGTCGACCGCCTGGTGGTCGGCATCGGCATGATCCCGCGCGGCGAGGTCGGCCTGATCTTCGCCAACATCGGGCTCGGGCTGCACGTGGCGGGCAAGCCGATCGTCGATCAGGATACCTTCTCGGCGGTGGTGGTGATGGTGATCGTGACCACGATGGTGACGCCACCGGCGCTGAAGTGGGCCTTCACTCGCAAGGGGTAGCGCATGGCGGTGTCGGGCGTTGCGGAGTCGCTCATCGGGCGCACGGTCGGCAACTATGTGGTGCTGAGCAAGCTCGGCGAGGGCGGCATGGGCACGGTCTACGAGGCCGAGCACCCGGGGATCGGGCGCCGCGTCGCCATCAAGGTGCTGCGCGCCCACCTGGCCGGTGATCCCGACACGGTGGCGCGCTTCTTCCGCGAGGCGCGCGCGGTCAACCAGGTGCGCCACCCCAACGTGGTGCAGGTGCTCGATCTCGGCACCACGCCCGAGGGGACGATCTACGCCATCATGGAGCTGCTCGAGGGCGAGAGCCTGGCCGCGCGGCTGCGCCGGGTGCGCCGGCTGGAGCTGGGCGAGGCCACCGCGGTGTTCGACGCCTGCGCCGACGCCCTGGAGGCGGTGCATGCCCAGGGCATCGTCCACCGCGATCTCAAGCCCGACAACATCTTCCTGGCCCGCCCCGACAAGGACGGTGGCGACGGTCACGAGGTGGTCAAGCTGCTCGATTTCGGCGTCGCCAAGCTGCTCGACGGCGCCGACGCCAACATCTCGCAGACCGGCGCGCTGATCGGCACCCCGGCGTACATGTCGCCCGAGCAGTGCGAGGGCCAGCGCGACGTCGACGCGCGCACCGACGTCTACGCCATGGGCTGCGTGCTGTACCACATGCTGGTCGGGCTGCCGCCGTTCCAGGCCGACAGCGTGACCAAGATGATCATGATGCAGGTCGGCACCATGCCGACCCGCGCGCGCGAGCATCGCCCCGAGCTGCCGCCCGCCATCGAGGCGCTGCTGGAGCAGGCCCTGGCCAAGCGCGCCGACGAGCGGCTGCAGACCATCCGGGCCTTCCGCAACGCGCTGCGCGGCGTGGCCCGCAGCGCGGGCGTCGAGGTCGCGATGGCGCGGCCCAGCCAGCGCGAGCGTGAGCGCGAGGCGGTGTCGCCGTCGCGGCACGCGGCACCGGCGTTCGAGCCCACGGTGGCGTCGCAGCCGGGCGGCGGCGGGACGTCGACCACGCTGGGGATCGGGGCCGGGCAGCAGGAGGCGGGGTCGCAGCAGGCGCGGGGCGGGCGTGGGGGTGGACGCCGGCGGG
>JBGASF010000264.1:0-5737 GCA_044229835.1 Polyangia bacterium
CGGCGCATCCGTCTCGGTGGCGCCGCCTTCGTCGACGACCTCGTCGGACGCGTCGAACAGGTCGGGCACCGCGATCGTGCGCGCCGGCACGCGCAGCCGCTGTCCCCAGAACCGCGACTCCGGACCGGGCACCGGCGGCGGCGCGATCGAGTCGAGCGGCGCGCGCGGCGGCGATCCGCTGGCGGCGACCAAGCGCGAGCTGCAGGCGATCCTCTCGGCCGCCAAGCGCGAGCTCGAGGAGGCGCTGCGCGCGCTGCCCGCAAGCGAGGTCGCGCTGCGCGCCCGCGTGCTCGGCCGCCTCGCCGCCGCGCTGCAGCCGGCCGCCGATCCCAGCGGACCGATGGCGCTGGCGCGCGAGGCCATCGCGCTGACCGACGACCTCGACCCCGACACCCGCCTCGAGGTCCTGGTCACGGCCAGCTCGGCGCTGGTCTACCACGCCGATCCCCTGGAGCGCCGCCCGCTCGACGAGGAGCTGGTCGAGCTGGCCACCGCGCGCGGCCACCGCCTCGCCGCGCTGCGCGGCCTGCAGCGCCTGACCTTCGATCACCTGGAGACCGGCGACGTCACCGCCGCCGATCGCACCATCGAGCGCTACCAGACCGTGGCGCGCGAGACCGCGCTGCCCGCGCTGTGCTGGCAGGGGCCGATGCTGCGCTCGATGCGCGCCATCATGCGCGGCGACTACGCCACCAGCGAGCGCCTGACCGCCGAGGCCGACGCCATCGTCACGCGCCTCGACGACTGGAACGCCGGGCTGCCCGCCCTGTTCCAGCGCCTGGCGCGCCTGTCCGCGGCGCAACACCTCGACGAGCTGGCGGCCTGCCTGCCGCCCAGCCTCGACGCCCTGGCCCGCCTCAAGGAGCCGCTGCTCAGCGGCTGCCTGCAGGTCGGCATGCTGACCCGCCTGGGTCGCGCCGAGGAGGCCCGCCCGCTGCTGGTGAGCCTGGTGCCGCAGGTGGCCGGGCGCCGCATGGCGTGCTGGCTGGCCGAGGCCGCCATCGCGCTGCGTGACGCCGAGCTCGCCGCGCAGCTCTTGCCCATCCTGCAACCGCTGGCGCACCGCAACCACGTCTGGGGCGTCTTCACCATGGTGTGCGAGGGCCCCATCGGGCACCTGCTGGCGCGCCTGCTCGCGCTGCTCGGCCGCCGCGACGACGCCGAGCGCGCCTACCAGGACGCTCTGGTGCGCGCCGCCCGCCTCGACGCGCCGCCGCTGCTGCAGCGCATCGAGCGCGATCGCGACGACGACCTCGGGCAGCCCCGTCCGCGCCCGGCCAGCGCCACGCCCGCACAGCCGCCGCCCAGCTTCGAGCTGCGTCGCGACGGCGCCCTGTGGACCATCACCAGCGATCACACCTTCCACCTCAAGGACAGCCGCGGCCTGCAGATCCTGGCCCAGCTGGTGGCGCGCCCCGGGATCGACCACCACGTCACCGATCTGCTGGCGCGGCCGGGCGACCCCGCGCTGCTCGAGGACGCCGGCGACGTCATCGACGCTCGCGCCATCGCCGCCTACCGCGACCGCCTCGAGGATCTGCGCGAGGTCGTCAGCGAGGCCGAGTCGCACGGGGACCTGGCGCGCGCCGCCCGCGCCCGCGAGGAGCTCGACGCCATCGCCACCGAGCTGGCCCGCGGCGTCGGCCTGGGCGGCCGCCCCCGCAAGGCCGCCTCCAGCGCCGAGCGCGCCCGCGTCAACGTGCGCCAGCGCGTGCAGGACGCCATCACCCGCATCGCCGAGCACAGCCCCAGCCTGGGCAAGCACCTGCGCCAGACCATCCGGACCGGCTCGTTCTGTCGTTACGACCCATAGATCTCGCGCAGTTGCGCCGTCGTTACGATGTCACACCCGAAGTGACGCCCTCCAGTCGAACCCCACAACTGGAGAACGCCATGACCGCCACCGTCGCCACCACCACCGCCCCCACGAACACCAGCGCCCCGGCCGCCCCCCTCGCCAGCCCCGATCCCGCCAAGCTCGACGCCTTCCTGGGTCAGGTCGTCGGCGACGCCGGCGCCGCCTTCAGCGCCGCCCTGGTCGTGGTCGGCGACCGCCTCGGCCTCTACAAGGCGCTGACCCGGGGCGCTTGCGACGCCGCCGAGCTGGCCCGCCGCACCGGCACCCACGAGCGCTACGTGCAGGAGTGGCTCGACGCCCAGGCCTCGGGGGGCTACGTCCGCTACGACAAGACCACGCGCACCTACGAGCTGCCGCCCGAGCAGGCCACCGCGCTGGCCGACGAGCAGTCGCCCGCCTTCATGCCCGGCATGTTCCAGGTCATGCACGCGGTGTGGTCGGCCGTCGACCGCATGAGCGAGAACTTCAAGAGCGGCAGCGGCCTGCCCTGGGCCGAGCACCACAACTGCCTGTTCGAGGGCACCGAGCGCTTCTTCCGCGCCGGCTACCGCGGCAACCTCATCACCGCCTGGCTGCCCGCGCTCGACGGCGTGGTCGCCAAGCTGGAGCGCGGCGCCAAGGTCGCCGACGTCGGCTGCGGCCTCGGCGCCTCGACCATCCTGATGGCGCAGGCCTATCCGCGCTCGCGCTTCTACGGCTACGACTCGCACGCCGGCTCGATCGATCTGGCCCGCCAGCGCGCCGCCGCCGCCGGGGTCGCCGACCGCGTCAGCTTCGAGGTCGCCGGCGCCACCACCTTCCCCGGCCGCGACTACGACCTCATCGCGCACTTCGACTGCCTGCACGACATGGAGGACCCCGTCGGCGCCGCCCGCCACGCCCGCCAGACGCTGGCCCGCGACGGCAGCTGGATGATCGTCGAGCCCTTCGCCGCCGACAACCGCGAGGACAACCACAACGCGGTCGGCCGCGTCTTCTACTCCTGCTCGACCATGATCTGCGTGCCGCACTCGCTGTCCCGCCGCGGCCCCGCCCTGGGCGCCCAGGCCGGCGAGACCCGCCTGCGCCAGATCGCCCGCGACGGCGGCTTCGACCGCTTCCGCCGCGCCACCCAGACCCCGTTCAACCTGATCCTCGAGGCCCGCCCGTGACCCTCAGCTGAACACGATCATCGCCCCGCGCGCGAGGCTGATGCGCGCCGCCTCCCACAGCAGCAGCCACGCGCTCAGCTCGCGGTACAGCGGACCGTCGTCGCCCGTGATGGCGTTCAGCCGCGCGGCCTCGGCGTCGCTCAGCACGCCGCCCGGGTCGAGCGCGATCCCCAGCGCGGGCGCGACCTCGACCAGCTCGTCGCGCAGCCGCTGCGTCGAGCCCAGCATGCCGCCCGCCACCGGCAGCTCGTCGGTCCCGAAGATGACGTCGGTGAAGTGCTGCGGCACGTAGAAGCCCTCGGCATCGGAGTGCACCAGCAGGTGGAAGTCGAAGTTCTCGCCGGCCTCCTCGACCGCGGGGTCGTGCGCCGGATCGCCGCCCTCATCATCATCCACCGCCGACGCCAGGTACGCCGGGTCCTGCCGCCGCCGCGCCGCCGCCCGGCGCAGGTAGTGGATGAAGCTGTACGGCATGCTGTCGAGGTCGGAGCGCATCGGGTTCAGCCCGAGCTCGGTCGGCTCCTCATGCGCCTCCAGCCCCGCCTCGACCAGCAGCTGGTTCACGATCCCCAGCTGCTCGCGCGCCCACGCCGCGCGGTCCTCGTCACTGTCGTCGAGGTCTGCCAGCAAGCCGACGACGATCCCCAGTCCCATGCCGCGACTATCCAGCCAACCCACCCGCGCCGCAACCACCCCGCGCCGCAAGCACCCATCACCGCCAGCCCGGATCGGCGTATGATGGCAGCGTGCGGCCTTTCACCAGCGTGCTCCTGGCTGTCGTGCTGGCCAGCGCCAGCGCCAGCACAGGCTGCGGCGTCGGCGACAAGATCTACCACTGTGACAGCACCCACGCCTGCCAGAACGGCGCCCAGGCCGGCGTGTGCGAGCCGACCGGGTACTGCAGCTTCACCGACCTCGGCTGCGTCGGCGTGCCGCGCCGCTACGGCAGCGCCGCCCCCGACGGCATCGCGCGCTTCTGTGTCAGCGCCACCGGCGACGCCGGCCTGGCCGACGCCAGCACCGGCAGCGACGCCGGCGGCGACGCCACCCTGACCGACGCCGCGCCGCCCGACGCCATGCGCGACGGCGCCCCCATCGACGCCGCGCCGCCCGGCAACTGCTGGAGCAACCTGGCCGCCGGCCCCGAGCACATGTGCGCCTGGAAGAACGACGGCACCTACTTCTGCTGGGGCAACCCCATGAACGGACGCCTCGGCGCGCGCCAGCCCGCGGGCCCCGGCCAGCCTGTCCAGGGCGCCGCGCCGCCCAGCCCGGGCTCGCTGTCGCTGGGCGACGAGTTCACCTGCGGCGTCGCCAGCGACAACGATCTGTGGTGCGCGGGCGGCAACGGCGCCGGTCAGCTCGGCGACGGCACCATGACCGAGCGCGCGACCTCCTTCGTCAAGGTGCGCACCTCCGCGGCGGCCACCCTGATGGGTGCGCAGCGCGTCGCCGCCGGCTTCGATCACGCGTGCACGCAGATCTCCGGGACCATCTACTGCTGGGGCAACAACGACCGCGGCCAGGTCGGGCGCGACCCGGCCGGGCTGACCTCCAGCCTGTACGCCGTGCCGCTCACCGGCGTCACCGGCGCGCGCGGCCTGCAGGCGGGCAACCACCACAACTGCTACATCACCGACTCGCCCGCCGCCGGCTCGGTGTGGTGCTTCGGGCGCGGCATCGAGGGCCAGCTCGGCACCACCACCCCGGCCGACAGCTTCACCCCGGTGCGCGCCGGCACCCTCACCGGGGTCACGCGGCTCGCGCTCGGCGCCTTCGGCTCGTGCGCCCTCAACGGCTCCGGCGAGGTCTACTGCTGGGGCAAGAACACCACCGGCCGCTTCGGCGTCGGTGACATGGCGAACCACCCCACGCCGACCAAGATGCTCGGCCTCACGGTCTCGATCACCAAGATCGCGGTCAGCGACGACTCGGTGTGCGCCATCTGCACCTGCGGCAACGTCTGGTGCGCCGGCTCCAACGACCGCGGTCGCCTGGGCCAGCCGCTGGCGACCACGATGGCGCTGATGCCGATGCAGATCCCCGCCTTCGACGGCGCGGTCGACATCGCCGCCGGCTACCACAACGCCTGTATCACCCGCACCAACGGCGAGATCTGGTGCTGGGGCGGCAACGACGCCGGCGAGCTCGGCCGCGACCCCGTCGCCGTCGCCCAGAGCGCGACCCCGCTGCGCCTGATGGGCGTCAGCTGCCCCTGACCCGCGCGCTGGCTAGACCATCGCTAGATCTCCACGATCCGCAGCGAGCCATCGAGCCGGCGCAAGTCCCCTGCGTCCGAGGTGAGCACGCCCTGGTCCCGCGCCCTCGCGCACAGGACCACCGAGGCATCGACCACATCGCTGGTCCGGCTCACCCCACACAGCTGCCCGGCCGCCCGGGCTCGGGCGTCATCCAGCACCTCGATCTCGACCGCGCGTGACCCCAGCAGCCGCGCCAGCCGCGCCTGCTTGCGGCCGTTGCGCCACACCTGCGCCACCACGCCCGCAGGCACCCCCAGCTTGCTGCCCAGCGCCAGCGCCCGAGCCACGATCGCGACCACCTTGCGCTCACCGCGCTCGAAGGCGATCAACGCCCCCGCATCCAGTGTCAACCCTGCCATCGCTACGCCCTCCTGCGTGGCCGCCCCCCCCCCCCCCCCCCCCCCCCCCCCCCCCCCCCCCCCCCCCCCCCCCCCCCCCCCCCCCCCCCCCTCGCCCCCCCCCCGGGC
>JBGASF010000265.1:0-5682 GCA_044229835.1 Polyangia bacterium
GGCGGAGGGCCCGGATCGGGCACGGGCACGGGCACGGGCACGGGCACGGGCGGAGAAGCCGGAGTGCTGGCGGCTTTGGGCGACGGGCCGCGGTTTGCCAGCATGACGCTGCGCGAGTTCAGGGACGAGGCCGAGCGCGAGTTCATCCGCGCCAAGCTGGACGCCAACCAGTGGAACATCTCGAAGACGTCGCAGATCCTGGGGATCGAGCGCACGAATCTGCACAAGAAGCTGCGCGCGCTGGGGATCACGAGGAATGGCGAGAAGCTGCCGCCCGAGTAGGTGGTGCGGGGCGCTGGCGCTGCTGCTGCTGTGCGCGGGCGGTGCGGCGGCGCAGGATGGTGGCGGCGCGGCGGACGGTGGTGGTGCCGGCGATGCCGGCGTCGACGACAGCGAGGCGCGCTACTACGAAGCGGTCGACATCGCGACCGCGGGCGACCCGGCGGGGGCGGTCAAGGCGCTGATCGCCATCGCGGACGAGGCGCCGCAGGCCCACTTCGCGGATCACGCGCTGATGGAGGCGGCCCGGCTGCTGGAGCGCGAGCTCGGCGACCTGCCGGCGGCGCTGGCGCTGTACCAGCGTGTGCTGGCGACCTATCCGCACGCGCGGGTGTCCCGCCTGGCCGGGCTGCGCGTCGAGTTCCTGAGCAAGAACATCGCGGGCGGCGCCGAGCCGCAGCGCGACTACCAGGCCGTGCTCGATGGCTATGCCGATCGGCCGCCGGCGCAGTCGATCCTGATGGTCGAGCAGCTGCTGGCGAAGTACCCCGCGTACACCGGGGCGGCTCGCGCGACGCTGTGGCTGGGCACTCAGTACGGCGTGGTCGGGCGCGAGAAGCAGGCGCTCGACACGCTGGCGCAGGTCATCGCGCGCTGGCCGACCTCGGAGTACGCGCCGCAGGCCTGGTATGCCATCGGCATGCTGCACCAGCGCGCCGAGCGCTGGGGGCGCGCCGCGGCCGCCTTCGAGCACATGCGCGACCACGGGCCGGCGATGGCCGGCGCCGCCGACGCCGCGCTGGAGGATCTGGCCAAGGTGCGGCGCTGGGCCCGCCTGTACCTGGCGGCGCTGCTGGCCATCGCGCTGTTCCTGCTGGTGCACGGGCTGCTCATCGTGCTCCCGCGCGGGCGGGCCGAGCGGCCGCAGTGGCTGCCCGTGGAAGTGCTGTTCTACCTGCCGCTGGGCGGGCTGTTCGCGCTGCTGGCGCACACCGAGAACCCGGTCATCCGGCGCGCCACCACCGCCATCGCCATCGGCGGGGCGCTGGTGACCTGGCTGGTCGCCAACGCGCTGCGCTGCCGGCCGGCCCGCCGGCTGTGGCCGCTGCGCGCGGGGGCGCATGGCGTGGCGGTCATCGTGGCCGTGCTCAGCATCGGCTATGCGTCGATCTACAGCCAGGGGCTGGAGCTGCAGCGCCTGGTCGCCGAGACGCTGCAGAACGGGCCGGAACAACATTGAAGCGCGCCTGGCGACCATCGGGTAGATTTCTCGGGTGTTGAAGCGCTGGCGAGCTCGGCGGGGACGCATCCTCGCGGTCAAGTGGGGCTACAACCCCAACTCGAGCTCGCTCGGCGTCGACGTGACCTTCCTCTTGTTCGGCGCCATCGCCATCGCGCTGATGACGCCGCTCATCGCGGTGTTCGTGCGCGCGCGGCGGTCGGCGCGCGACGCGGCCCCCAAGGGCTGATGGGCGTCGGGCTGGGCACACGCTGGCGCGCCTGGCGGCGGGCGCGGCGGGCGCGGCGGACCTTCGCGGCGCCGCGCGGCTTCCGCGCCGAGCGCTTCGGGGGGATCGTGCAGACCGAGACGCCACGCGCGCTGGTCTTCGTCGATCGCGCCTATGCGCGGCGCCTGGGCCACGACGGTGGCGCGCTGTGGGACGGGCCCGAGCCGGCCGAGGCCGACGGCAACGTCATCAGCGCGCACCACCTGTCGGCGCCGCTGGAGGCGCACCTGCAGCTGACCAACCGCTGCGATGCCGGCTGCACCGGCTGCTACACCGGGGCCACGCCGCAGGGTGGGCCGGCCGAGTGGGGCCGCGACGAGTGGCTGCGCGCGGTCGACGCGCTGGCCGACCGTGGCGTGCTGCACCTGGCGCTGGGCGGCGGCGAGTCCGCGGTGCTGCCCTGGCTGGGCGACATCGTGCGCCACGCCCGCGCGCGCGGCCTGGTGCCCAACCTGACCACCAGCGGCCTCACCCACGTCGACGAACTGTGCGAGCTGGCGCCGCTGTTCGGGCAGATCAACGTCAGCCTCGACGGCGTCGGCGAGATCTATGCGCGCGTGCGCGGCTTCGACGGCTTCGCGCGGGTGGACGCCGCGGTGCAGCGGCTGCGCGCGTCGACCCCGCACGTCGGCGTCAACACCGTGGTGACCCGGGTCAACTATGACCACCTCGAGGAGGTCTTCCGCTATTGCCGCACGCGCGGCCTGGGCGAGATCGAGCTCCTGCGCTTCAAGCCGTCGGGGCGCGGCGCCGGGGTGTTCGCCGAGCTGACCTGCACCGACGCGCAGCACCGGGGGATCTTGCCGCTGGCGCTGCGGCTGGCGCGGCGCTACCGGCGCCGGGTGCGCATGGACTGCTCGTACACGCCGATGGTGGCGCACCACAAGCCGGGCGCGCGCCTGATGCAGTGGCTGGCGATCTATGGCTGCGCGGGCGGAGATCTCCTGATCGGCGCCAAGGCGCACGGCAAGGTCAGCGCGTGCAGCTTCGCGGCGCCGCCGGCGGCGGGGCCCGACGTGGTCGGCCTGGGCGACTACTGGGACAAGCCCGAGGCTTTCGGCGCCTTTCGCGGCTGGCGCGACGCCGCCGAGCCGTGCAGCTCGTGCGAGGTCCACGACCTGTGTCGCGGCGGCTGCCGGGTGGTTTCGGCGCACGTCTCGGGCAGCCTGGCGGCGCCCGACCCCGAGTGCCCGCGCGTGATCGACTGGCGGGCTGCACATCCAGCCAGCGACCCGGCGCCCGGAGAGGTTTCGACTCGACGCCGGCTGCCTGTTCTGGCCCACTGAAGCCATGACCCGCCGCACCGTCTTCGTGCTGTCGGACGCCACCGGTGAGACCGCCGAGAAGGTGGTGCGCGCCGCGCTGCTGCAGTTCGCCGACGTCCCGGTCTCGCTGCGCCTGTACCCGCGCGTGCGCAACGAGGTCGAGATGCGCGAGATCGTGCTGCGCTCACGCGAGGCCGGTGCGCTCATCGTCTTCACCCTGGTCAACGCCGACGCGCGCGAGCAGCTGTGGCGGATCTGCCAGGAGGAGAGCGTCGAGCCGGTCGACATCATCGGCTCGCTGATGACGCGGCTGTCGGGCTACCTGGAGGCGCGACCGTCGGGCGTCCCGGGCCTGCTGCACGCGGTCAGCGACGAGTACTTCAGGCGCGTCGACGCGGTCGACTTCACGGTCAAGAACGACGACGGCGCCGAGCCGCGCAACCTGCCGCGCGCCGACCTGGTGCTGGTCGGGGTGTCGCGCACCTCGAAGACGCCGCTGTCGATGTACCTGGCGCAGAAGGGCTACAAGGTCGCCAACGTGCCGCTGGTGGTCGGGCTCGACCCGCCGCCCGAGCTGTTCGGCCTGCCCCAGCACCGCATCTTCGCGCTGACCATCCAGATCGAGGCGCTGGTCAAGATCCGCCAGGTACGTCTGAAGCACCTGGGTCTTCCCCCCGATACCGGCTATGGCATGCGGCAGCACATCGCGGCCGAGATCGCCCACGCCAACGAGCTGTATCGCAAGCATCCCGAGTGGCCCGTGCTGGACGTCACCAACCGCGCCATCGAGGAGACGGCATCCGACATCCTGCGCCTGCTGGGCGAGCGCAGCGGCGCGACCACCGCGTAAGGCTGACGTCGCAGGCAGCGTTTACCTGCCATGCGAACGAAGCGGATGACGGCGGTGCTGGCGGGCGCGCTGGCGGCGGTGGTGATGGTGGGCGGCGTGGGGACGGGCCTGGACCTGGGCGGCCGGGTGGCGCAGGCCGACAACGTGCGGTTGCCGCGCGCCGAGGTCAACGTCGGCACCTTCCTGGGCAGCTATGCGGTCGGCGACGCCAAGGGCTTCACCGGCGGCGTGCACGCCGGGGCGGGCTGGCGACTGGGCAACCTCCTGGTGCTGGGCGAGGGCACCCTGCTGCGCGTGGGCGACAGCGACGACGACAAGGATCCGGTGCAGGGCACCATGACCCGGCTCGGCCTGACCGGGCGCTACTCGCTGTTCACCGGTGGCGAGCGCGAGGTCAGCGTGGACGTCTGGGTCGAGGCCGGCGTGGGGCGCGAGCTCATCGCGTGGGACGGCGGCGGCGAGCTGGGCCGCGACGACTATGCCTTCGGCTTCGGCATCCAGCCGCGCTTCCGCAAGAATCGCTACGGTTCGGATGACGACAAGCGCCAGAACCAGTTCGGCTACCTCTTGGCGCTGCGCATGTTCGTGGCCAACGACCCCGGCGCCAACAAGGCGCAAGCGCCGACCTGCGCCGGCCCGTGCGACCGCCCGACCCGGGCCGGCCGCGACATCGGGTTCCTGTTCAACTGGTCCTTCACCTTCGGCAAATAATCGGGTACACGCGGAGCGTGAAGACGCTCATCCTGACCCAGCGCGACGTCGCCTCGATCCTCACCATGGAGGCCGCGGTGCCGGCCGTCGAGCGCGCCTTCGCCGCCCATGGCCGCGGCGAGGCCATCATGCCCGCCAAGGTGTACCTGCCGCTGGAGGACTTCGGCGGTGACTTCCGCGCCATGCCGGCCTACTTCGAGGGCTCGGCGGGCGTGAAGTGGGTCAACTCGCACCCGGGCAACCCGGCCAAGCACGGCCTGCCGGCGGTGCGCGGCGTCTTCATCCTGTCCGACCCGGCGACCGCCGCGCCGCTGGCGGTGATGGACGCGACGCTCTTGACCGCGTACCGCACCGGCGCCGCGGGCGCGGTGGCCTCGCGCGCGCTGGGCAAGAAGGCGCCGAAGACACTGGGGTTGATTGGCTCCGGCGTGCAGGCGCGCGTGCTCTTGTCGGCGCACCGCGTGGTGTTCCAGGGGCTGGAGGTGCTGTGCGCCGACAAGCAGGCCGACGTGGCGCAGCGCTTCGCCCAGCAGCTGGGCGGCCGCGCGGTGTCGCTGGAGGAGGCCAGCGCGTGCGACATCATCTGCACCGCGACACCCAGCCGCGCCCCCATCGTGATGCGCGAGTGGGTCAAGCCCGGCACCCACATCAACGCCATGGGCGCCGACGGCCCCGGCAAGCAGGAGCTCGACCCGCGCATCCTGACGGACGCCCTGGTGGTGATCGACGACTGGCACCAGGCCGTCGAGAGCGGCGAGGTCAACGTCCCGCTGCACACGGGGGCCTATGCCAAGGGCAAGATCCACGCGACCCTGGGCGAGGTCATCGCGGGGCTGCGCCCGGGTCGCAAGGGTGACGAGATCACGGTGTTCGACTCGACGGGTCTGGCCATCCAGGACGTGGCGCTGGCGCGTGTGGTGTATGACGCGGCGAAGACGCGCGGGATCGGGCAGGCGGTGGAGCTGGTCGCCGGGGCTTCGATCGTCCTTGACGTCGTCGGCCAGGTCGGGTTCGACCCCGGCAACGACTGGTCGGGCGGCGGCGTGAGCACCATGAACCAGACGCTGCGGCGCAAGTCCGCGATCTGCCACGGCGATGCGATCCCCGCTGACGCATTCGACCCATCGGT
>JBGASF010000266.1:0-5678 GCA_044229835.1 Polyangia bacterium
ACCGGCCGCGTCCGCTGGCGCGAAAGTGTAATCGCGATGCAGGCGGCGGGCGTCGACCGCTTCGTCGAACTGGGCGGCAAGGTGCTCGGCCCGATGATCGGCCGCACGGTTGCCGATGTGAACGTAACCAGCATCGTCGGCATGGCCGACATCGAAGCGCTCGCGAAGGAGCTCTGATCATGGAACACCGCCTTTTTGACCTTACCGGAATGACCGCCCTCGTGACCGGCGCCAGCAAAGGCATGGGCCGGGCCATCGCGCTCGCCCTCGCCGCCGAGGGCGCCGACCAGGCGGCCTGCCTGGAGACCGCGCACGAGTGCGTGCACGCCGCCATCGCCGCCAACTTCGCGGCGCGCTGCGCCGAGCACCTGGCGCGCTGCCAGGCCTGCGCGCCCGACGCCACCTTGTGCGAGCCCATCGCCGCGCGCTGCGCCGCCGGCGTGCCGATGCCCGAGGCCACCCCGGTCGAGACCGCGACCGAATAGCCCTCAGGCGAACCACGGATCGGACCTCCGCACCGACGCCGCCGGGGTAGACTGCGCGCATGAAGGACAGCCCGTTCCTCAAGCGTGTGCTCGACAAGCTCCCCCCCGGCGGCGCCGGCGTCACCGACTACGTCTTCAAGCACTGGTCGGTCGCCGGCAAGGTCACCGACGAGGCCACCGGGATCCTGCCCGTCCCCGGCGTCAACGCCGACAAGTTCCTCGGCCGCGTGATGGATCTCGATCACTACACTGGCCCCATCCCGCACGTGGTCGAGAGCCGGTCCATCCCCGACCCGCGCTTCCCCCCGCCCAACCAGGTGCGCTTCTACCAGCGCGTCAAGATCCCGCTGCTCGGCGACGTGCACCAGGAGCTGCTCATCGAGCGCATCGGTGAGCTGGGCGGCTTCCAGGTCGCGGCCTGGCGCATGCTCGACAAGGAGACCAGCGCGCTGTCGGGCAAGACCGCCATCCGCGGCGGCTACAACGACGGCGCCTGGCTGGTCGGCCCGGGCGTGGTCGCGTATGCGCTCAGCTCGGCGCCGCTGCGTGACGACGTCGGCTTCATCAAGTGGAAGGCGCTGACCGCGGGTGCCGACGTGGCGGCCTCCAAGGTCATCCGCGACAACATCGCGGCGATGGCGCGCTGGGCCGCCAGGGACTGACTGACGTGATCGGCGCGTAGCCGGCCTTACAAGCGCACTGGCGACACGCCCGGCCATGTCTGAAACCTGGTCAGGTTGGCCGAGCCCCTGAGCCAGGGTGGTCGGCAAGAAGCCAAGGATTCCCAGAGGTCACGCGCTTGGTGCGCTGGTTGCTAAGTGGCGCCGGCCATGATGCGCCGCCTGCTTTCGTTGACAGCCTGTCTAGTCGCCGCCGGGACCATCGCTGCCTGTGCGCAGCAGGAGCCCGTCGTGGGCGAGGGTGCCTCCGCGGTAGACGCCACCTATCTGGTCATCAACGAGTTCACCTCGGGCTCGTCGGGCCGGGTCGAGGTCTACAACCCGACCGCGAGCGCGCTCAGCATCGCGGGCTGGTCGATCGACGACGTGGCCGGCGGTGGTGCCGCGCCCAAGGTGCTGGTGGCCGGCACCAGCGTGCCCGCGGGTGGCGTGCTGTCGATCAGCTACGGCGGCATCAACACGGCGTCGCTCGACAGCGTGCGCCTGGTCGACGGCGCCGGCGTCGAGATCGACGCGCACGACAACTTCTACAGCGGTAGCTCGACCAGCGGGCTGTGCTACGGCCGCGTGTATGACGGCGGCGCGTGGGCGACCACGGCGCCGCCGTGCACGCTGGGCGCCAGCAACGGCGCGGCGCCGAGCCCGAGCCCGACGCCCACGCCGACCCCCACGCCGACCCCCACGCCCACGCCCACGCCCACGCCAACCCCGACCCCGACCCCCACGCCGACCCCGTCAGCGCGCCCGCTGCTCAACGAGTTCAGCCCCGGCGCGTCGGGCTGGATCGAGCTCTTCAACGCCGGCACCGCCAGCGCCGACCTCGGCGACTTCTTCGTCGACGACGCCGCCGGCGGCACCACGCCCAAGCGCATCGCCGCCGGCACCACGCTGGCCGCGGGCGCCCGCCTGGTCATCAGCTTCGCCGGCATCAACGCCGCCTCGGCCGACGCGGTGCGACTGCTCGACAGCAGCGGCGCCGAGCTCGACAGCCGTGACAACGGCTGGGTCAGCGGCAACAACAGCGGCCTGTGCTTCGCCCGCGAGCCCGATGGCGCCGCCTGGGCCAGCACCACCGTCCCGTGCACCCGCGACAGCGCCAACGCCGGCACCCCCGCGCCGTCGCCCACGCCAACCCCGTCGCCCACTCCGACCCCGACCCCGACCCCGACCCCGACCCCGACGCCCACCCCGACTCCGTCACCGTCACCATCGCCGTCGCCCGCCCCGACCACGCCGACCATCGTCAGCACCGGCGCCCCCGGCAAGCTGCTGCTGCGCGGCACCGTGGTCACCCCCGACGTCGCCTTCTCGGGCGAGGTCCTGGTCGAGGGTGACACCATCACCTGCGTCGGCACCTGCAGCGCCGCCGCCATCGCGGTCAACGCCAGCATCGTCGACACCCACGGCATCATCTTCCCGGGCCTGATCGACGCCCACAACCACGTCCTGTTCGACATCTTCGACGAGTCCGACTGGGCGCCCACGCGCAGCTACACCAACCACAACCAGTGGCCCAACGACGCCCGCTACAAGGCCATGGTCGACGCCAAGCAGTGGCTCAACGGCGAGTACAGCTCGCCCATCGCCCTCGGCTGCGAGCTCGACAAGTATGGCGAGCTCAAGGGCCTCATCGCCGGCACCACCTCGATCCAGGGCTCGGCCAACCCGGCCAACAAGGTCTGCTACGGCTCGCTGGCGCGCACCATCGACCAGTCCTCGAACGGCCTCGGCCACGATCACATGCAGACCGCGACGCTGTTCCCCACCACCAGCGGCGCCGACGGCGCGTGCAACAACTACTCGACCGGCGCCACCACCGCCTACGTCATCCACGCCGGCGAGGGCATCGACGCCACCTCGCTGAACGAGTTCGCCAGCCTGGGCACCGTCAGCACCATCGACGAGTGCCTGTATGCGCCGCAGACCACCATCATCCATGGCACCGCCTTCGGCGACGCCGAGATGTCGCGCATGGGCGCCGAGGGCATGAGCCTGGTGTGGTCGCCGCGCTCCAACATCTTCCTGTACGGCGCCGGCACCGACCTGACGCGCACCACCAACATCCCGCTGGCGCTGGCCCGCGGCGTCAACGTCGCGCTGGGCCCCGACTGGTCGATCGGCGGCAGCCAGAACCTGCTCGACGAGCTGCGCTACGCCAACCAGGTCGACGACACCGTGTGGGGCAACGTGCTGACGCCGCAGCTGCTGGTGCGCATGGCGACCATCAACGCGGCGCGCGCGCTCGGCGTGCAGGCCGACGTCGGCTCGCTCGAGGTCGGCAAGAAGGCCGACATCGCGGTCATCAGCGGCGACGTCGGCGCGCCGTTCGACGCCATCCTGGCCGCGCACCCGCGCGACGTGCGCATGGTGCTGGTGGGCGGCACCCTGCTGTACGGCGACCTCGGCGTCGAGGCGCTGGCCCCGGCGGCGCCCGCCTGCGATCACCTGTCGCTGTGCGGCACCGACAAGTTCGTGTGCGTGGCCGCGAGCGGCGGCACCGCCGCCGACAAGCTGGGCCAGAGCTACGGCGAGATCGTGCAGACGCTGAACGACGCGCTGTCGAGCTACGACGCCCAGAACCTGTCGGCCTGGGACTTCGCGCCCATCGCCCCGCTGGTGTCGTGCCCGAGCAACTGAGGCGCCACCAGCTGGGGCCGCAGCGCACGCACGATCCCCTCGTACAGCGGCCGCGCATCGCCGCTCGCCGACCAGCCGATCTGCCCCCAGTGATCGACCTCGACCTCGCACAGGGTGTCGCCCCAGCGCTGTGACGCCGCCGGCACGATGCCGTCGTTCGACCCCGCGCGATGCTTCACATAGGCGTGCGTGGCCAAGAGCAGCGGGTTCTCGCGCCACAGCTCGGCGCCGGCGCGACACACCACCGAGGCGTAGCGCACCCGCGGGTCGTCGACGATGTCGCGGTTGAAGGCCGCCATGCGCCGCGGCGTCAGCCAGTCCAGCGAGTCGCTGGCCACGCCCAGGGCCTGGCCCAGCGCGCGCAGCGTCAGCGCCGGCCCGAGGTGGCCGAGGTCCGCCAGCGGCGTGCCGTGGTGCGGCGTGCCGATGGTGACCAGCGACGCCACCTTGTCGCCCAGGCCGAGGCGCGCGATGGCATAGCGCACGTCGAGGCCGCCCATGCTGTGCGCGATGACGTCGACCCGCGCGGCGCCCGGCGCCACGCTGCGGATGAAGCTGGCCAGCGCGGCGGCGCGCTCGGGCACCGAGCCCAGCGGCGGCAGGCGGGCCTGGTGGACCGGGATGCCCAGCGCCTCCAGGTGCGGCGCGATGCCCGCGAAGTAGGCGCGCCGGAAGCTGAAAAAGCGCAGCTCCTCGAAGCCGCACACGCCGTGCACCAGCACCAGCGCGCGCGGCGGCAGCGGCCGCGGCTGCCAGGGCGGCCGCGTCGCGGCGTGCAGGCGACGCAGCATCCACGCGGTCGCGGCGGCCACGACCAGCAGGACGAGCAGCGTCGAGGCCAGCAGCCAGGGGGTCATGGCACAGCGGGAGGATACCCGCGCCGCGTGACGGCGCCATGACGCCGTGCAGCCGAGCGAGCTTTGGTTCGTGGCGACGTGAGCCAGCCTCAGTGGGCGGTGCGCTCGAGCTCACGCTTGATGGCGCTGGCCGAGTAGCCCTGCAGCGCGGCGCGCACGATGAGTGCGTACAGATCCGCGGGGCGGATCTCGAGCGGGATGCCGGGCGCGATCTCGCCGCGCAGCTTCTGGCCCAGGCCGCGGGTGACGCCCTTGACGATGGCGGCCGGCGCCTTGCCGACCATGACGGCCTCGCGCTCGACCATTGCCAGCATCTTGTCCAGCTCGGCGGCGCTGCGCACGCCATAGCTGGCCGGCAGCCTGAGCGGGGTCGGCACCGCGACCTTGCGGATCGTGGGCGGAGCGGACGGCGACGGGGCGGCGCTCGCGCTGGCGCTGGCGCTGGGGGATGGTGACGCGGTGGCGCGCGGGGCGCTGCTGGCGCTCGGGCTGGGCGACGCCGACGCCGGCGGGGGCGCGGTCGCCGAGGGTGACGGTGACGCCGAGCCGCGCGGTGACGGCTCGTCGGGGATGGCCGACGGTCCCGCGGCGCTGCTGGCCGACGGCGACGGCTCCGCGCTCGGCGAGCTGCGCGGTGACGGCGCGGCGGCGGGGCTGGCGGCGGCGGCCGGGGCGGCGCTGGCCGAGGCGCCCGCGCTGGGGGCGCGCTGCAGCCGGGCCTGCAAGGTGGTCTCGCGGTTGGCGCTGAACGAGATGCTGCGCTTGTCGGCCGCGAAGCCGTCGCGGCGGAACTCGATGACGTGGTTGCCCGGGGTCACCGGGTGGCGCCGGATGGGGGCGCGCCCGAGGCGGTTGCCGTCGAGGAAGACGATGGTGCCCGGGATGGCGGAGGCGACCGAGAGGCGCGCGCTGCGCGGGGCAGCGGGCGCGGGGGCCGCCGTCGGTACGGGGGCGGCCAGGGCGATCGGCGCCGCGGGTGGCGGGTAGGAGTGCAGCAGCTCGCGCTCGAGCAGCCGTTC
>JBGASF010000267.1:0-5671 GCA_044229835.1 Polyangia bacterium
GCCGCGCGCAGCTCGGCCCAGCCCGCCCCCAGCGCAGCCCCGAAGGCGCCCTCGGCCGCCATCACCCAGGCCCGCCCCTGCACCTGGCTGGCCCGCCGCGCCACCGCGCTGACCAGCGCCGCCTCGCTGCGCGCATCCCACTCGCGCGCCCGCCCCGGCTCGGCCCCCGCGGCACGCACCAGCGGCAGCGCGCCCGCCCCCGCCTGCCACAGCGCCGCACGCGCGAACGCCTGCACCGCCGTCGCCCCCGCGACCTCGCCGCGCTGCACCGCCACCTCCAGCCCCGCCGAGTGCGCGAAGCCCCCCGCCGGAAACGCCGAGTCGGCCAGCTGCAAGAGCCTCCACATCAGAACAGCGAGAACCGCCGCGACAGCGGCACCGACCCCGCCGGCGCACACACCAGCAGCTGGCCATCGGCGCGCACCTCGTAGCTCTCGGGATCGACCTCGATCTTCGGCAGCGCGTCGTTGAGGCGCATGTCCTTCTTGCCGATGCCGCGACAGCGCCGCACCGCCGACAGCCGCTTCTGCAGCCGCAGGCCAGCCACCGTGCCCTCTTCGAGAGACCGCTGCGACACGAAGGCGAGGCTGGTCGCGCCCACCGCGCGCCCCTTGGCCGCGAACATCGGGCGCATCCACACCGGCTGCGGCGTCGGGATCGACGCCCCGGCGTCGCCCATCTGCGCCCACGCCACCAGGCCGCCCTTGATGACCATCTCGGGCCGCGCTCCGAACAGCGCCGGCCGCCACAGCACCAGGTCGGCCCACTTGCCGAGCTCGACCGAGCCGACATCGTGCGACAGCCCGTGCGCCACCGCGGGGTTGATGGTGTACTTGGCCACATAGCGCCGCGCGCGCCCGTTGTCGGCCGGCCCCTCAGGCCCCGGCGTGCCGCCGCGCTGCTGCTTCATCTTGTGCGCGGTCTGCCAGGTCCGACACACCACCTCGCCGATGCGCCCCATGGCCTGCGAGTCACTGGAGATGATCGAGATCGCCCCCAGGTCATGCAGGATGTCCTCGGCCGCGATGGTCTCGCCCCGGATCCGGCTCTCCGCGAACGCGACATCCTCGGGAATTTGCCGATCGAGATGATGACAGACCATCAACATGTCGAGATGCTCGTCGAGCGTGTTGACGGTGTAGGGCCGGGTCGGGTTGGTCGAGCTCGGGATCACGTTGGCCTCGCCACACACCCGGATGATGTCGGGCGCGTGGCCGCCGCCGGCGCCCTCGGTGTGATAGGCGTGGATCGTCCGCCCCTTGAAGGCGGCGATGCTGTCGTCGACATAGCCCGACTCGTTCAGGGTGTCGGTGTGCAGCGTGACCTGCACGTCCTCGCCCTCGGCGACGGTCAGACACCTGTCGATCGCGCTCGGCGCCGAGCCCCAGTCCTCGTGCAGCTTGAGGCCGATGGCGCCGGCGCGGATCTGGTCGGTCAGCCCCTCGGGCGCCGACGAGTTGCCCTTGCCGGTCAGCCCGATGTTGACCGGCATGGCGTCGGTCGCGGCCAGCATCAGCTCGATGTGGCGCGCGCCCGGCGTGCAGGTGGTCGCGCTGGTGCCCGCGGTCGGCCCGGTGCCGCCGCCGACCAGGGTGGTCAGCCCCGACGCGATGGCCTCGTCGGCGAGTTCCGGACAGATGAAGTGCACGTGCGAGTCGATGCCCCCCGCGGTGACGATCAGCCCCTCGCCCGCGATGGCCTCGGTGGTGACGCCGCACATCATGGTCGGGGACACGCCCTTCATGACGCGCGGGTTGCCGGCCTTGCCGATGCCGACGATGCGGCCGCCCTTGATGCCGATGTCGGCCTTGTAGATCCCGGTCCAGTCGACGATCAGCGCGTTGGTGATGACGACGTCGAGCGCCTCGTCGTCGGGCACGCCCTCGGCCTGGCCCATCTTGTCGCGGAAGACCTTGCCGCCGCCGAACTTCAGCTCGTCGCCGTAGTGGGTGAGGTCGCGCTCGACCTCGACCCACAGATCGGTGTCGCCCAGGCGCACGCGATCGCCGGTGGTCGGGCCGTACATGGCGACGTAGTGCTTGCGATCGAGGCGCATCAGTCGAGGCTCCCGCCCGAGACGGGCACCAGGTGGACGGTGCGCGAGTCGCCAGGCTCGAAGCGCACCGCGGTGCCGGCCGGGATGTCGAGGCGATGGCCGACCGCCGCCGCGCGATCGAAGTCGAGCGCGCGGTTGGTCTCGGCGAAGGGATAGTGGCTGCCGACCTGGATGGGACGATCGCCGCGGTTGACCACCACCACGGTCAGCACGGGACGGCCGGCGTTCAGCTCCAGGTCGCCGCCACCCAGGATGACGGCGCCGGGCGCGTGGTCCTCCTCGGCCTCGGGGGTGGCGAACGGCGGTGGCACCGGCAGGAAGCTGCCGTGCAGCGCCAGCACCAGGTCACCGTGGTCGGTCGCGATGGGGTGGTGCACCGTGACCAGCTTGGTGCCGTCGGCGAAGGTGCCCTCGACTTGGACCTCGTGGATGAGCTCGGCCACGCCGGGCAGCACGTGCGCGCGCCCCAGCATGCGGCGCCCGAGGTCCATCAGCTCGGCCACCGAGCGGCCGTCCCGGATCAGCTCCAGGAGCTGCGTCGCCAGCAGCGCGACCGCCTCGGGATACGACAGCCGCAGCCCACGCGCCAGCCGCTTCTGCGCCAGCACACCGGCGCCGTGCAGAACGAGCTTGTCGAGCTCGCGAGGTCCCAGATGCATGCGCGCAGGATACCCGAACGAGGTTACGCGGCGGTCACCACTTGCGCGCGAAGGGATCGTCGCCGACCAGCGCGGCGACCCCGCCCAGCAGCTCGCGCACCGTGCACAGCACCGGCTCGACCGCGACCCCGGCGATGCGCGCCACCACGCCCGCCGCGTCGCCGCCCGCCGCCGCGCCGCCGACCTCGCTGACCGCCACCGCGATGTCCGCCCCGCGCGGCCCCAGCGGCGCCCGCCCTGCCGCCCGCAGCGCCTCCGCCACCGGCGCTGCCCGCGGTCCGAACGCCATCACCGTCGCCAGCGCGCCCATGCGCCCGAGCCGCGCCGGCAGCGCCCCGTGCGCCGCATCCAGCTCGAGGCCATCGTCCAGCACCAGGCCAGGCGCCCACACCCGGGTACGCATGGCCACCCGCGCGAAGGCCCAGCGCTCGCCGCGCGCGCTGCGCCCCGCGGTCACGCCCTCGACCAGCACCGCCGAGCCGCCCGCCCCGAGGTGCAGCTCCAGGGTCTGCTCCCAGCGCGCGTCGGCGAAGCAGGCCACCGGATCGGGCAGCCACACCAGCAGGCCGCCCGCGGCGACCTCCGCGCGCACCCGCTGCGCCGCGCCGCCCGCCGCGCCGGCGCGAAACACCTTGGTCTGCGCCTGCGTGCCCACCAGCGCGGTGGCTGCCTCGCCCACCGTGACGTCCAGCGCCAGCCGATCCCCCGGCAACAGCCCGCCCCCGAAGGTGGCCACGAAGACCCAGGCCGCCCGGCCGCCCACGCCGGCCACGCGCGGGGTCAGAAGGTGCAGCGGGCTGTGCGCGCGCGCCTGGGTGACCCGGCTCTCGCCGCCGACCTTCTGCACCGCCAGGATGCCGCAGCCGGGCGCACTGCTGCCGTCGATCGTGACTGCCTGCACGGGGCGAGAGTACACTGCGCGCAGGGGTAGGCGGGGTGGAACGACCTTCCAATCAAGGGCATTTCGAGCTCATCGCGCACAGCGCGCGCGACATCATCCTGGTCATCGCAGGAGATGGCCGCATCGTCGACTGCAACGGCGCCGCCGAGCTGGCCTACCGCTACCCGCGCCAGCGCCTGCTCGAGCTGGCCATCACCGACCTGCGCGCGCCGTCCACCATGGCCATCGTCCAGGGCCAGATGCTGCAGGCCAGCGCCCAGGGCATCCTGTTCGAGACCGAGCACCTGCGCAGCGACGGCACCACCTTCCCGTGCGAGGTCAGCTCGCAGGGCGGCGAGGTCGACGGCAAGCGCGTGCTGGTCAGCATCATCCGCGACATCAGCGAGCGCCGCGCCGCCGAGATCGCGCTGCGGCGCTCCGAGGAGAGCTTCCGCGCCCTCATCGAGCGCTCGCCCGACGGCGTGGTCGTGGTGCGCGAGGACCGCATCGTGTACGCCAACCCGAGCGTGCTCGGCGCCCTGCTCTACGAGCCCGACGCCGTGCTCGGGCGCGCGCCGCTCGACCTCGTGCACCCCGACGACCGCGCCGCCGCCGCGACGCGCATCCGCACCCTGGTCGCCGGCGGCACCACCCCCGATGCGCGCGACCTGCGCTTCGTGCGCCGCGACGGCGCCCCGGTCCTGATGGAGACCCAGGGCCTGCACCTGACCTACCAGGGCGCGCCCGCGCTGATGTTCCTGATGCGCGAGGTCACCGCGCGGCGCCGCGCCGAGGAGGAGGTGCGCCACTCGCAGAAGATGGAGGCCATCGGTCGCCTGGCCGGCGGCGTGGCGCACGACTTCAACAACATCCTGACCGCCATCCTGGGCCACAGCGAGCTCCTGTGTGGCGCCCTGCCGGCCGGCGGCGACGCCCTGCGCCAGGCCGAGCAGATCCAGCGCGCCGCCACCCGCGCCGCCCAGCTGACCGGGCAGCTCTTGGCCTTCAGCCGCAAGCAGATGTTGCAGCCGCGCGTGCTCGGGCTGGCGCGCCTGATCGAGCGCCTGACCACCATGCTGCGCCGCCTCATCCCCGAGCACATCGATCTGGTCACCGATCTCAGCGCCGGCCGCGAGCTGTACGTGCGCGCCGACCCGTCGCAGCTCGAGCAGGTCCTGGTCAACCTCGCCGTCAACGGCCGCGACGCCATGCCCGGCGGCGGCACCCTGACCATCCGCCTGTCCCCCCAGCTGGGCCCCGACGGGGCCGGCGACGGCACCGTGCCACCGGGGATCTCCGGCGGCTTCGCCGTGCTGCAGATCTCCGACACCGGCCCCGGCATGGACGAGGCCACCCGCGCGCGCGCCTTCGAGCCGTTCTTCAGCACCAAGGGCAAGGGCACCGGCCTCGGTCTGTCGATCGTCTACGGCATCGTGACCCAGAGCGGCGGCCAGATCTCGATCGACAGCGTCCCCGGCCACGGCGCCAGCTTCAAGATCCTGCTGCCGCTGGAGCCGCCGCCGGCCGCCGCCTCCCCGGTGCAGCAGCGCGAGTCGACCCCGCGCGGCAACGAGACCATCCTGCTGGTCGAGGACGACGTCGACGTGCGCCTGTTCATGGTCGACCTCCTGACCCTGCAGGGCTACCAGGTCCTGGCCGCCCGCGACGGCGCCGAGGCCCTGCGCATCGCCGACACCACCACCAACCACATCGACCTGCTGCTCACCGACGTCATCATGCCGCGCATGTCCGGCACCGAGGTCGCCGCCCGCCTGCGCGAGAACCGCCCCCGCCTGCGCGTCCTCTTCGTCAGCGGCTACCCCGGCGAGACCATGATCAAGCAAGGCGTCATCTCGTCCTCGCTGGCCTTCGTGCAGAAGCCCTTCACCATCGCCGAGCTGACCCGCCGCATCCGCGACGTGCTGGACGGCCCCGAACCCGCGCTCTAGCGCGGGTTCGAGGCCGCTCCGTCCTCGCCCTACCCACACCCGTGCTCGTCCTCGTGCTCGTGCTCGTGCTCGTGCTCGTCCTCGTGCTCGTGCTCGTGCTCGTGCTCGTGCTCGTGCTCGTCCTCGT
>JBGASF010000268.1:0-5523 GCA_044229835.1 Polyangia bacterium
CCACCAGCGCCACCACCAACACCACCACCACCGCCGCACCTTGCACCGCACCCGACACAGCCGCCATCGTCTACACCAGCGGCTCCACCGCGCTGCCCCGCGGGGTCGAGCTGTCCACCGGCGCGCTGGTCGCCGCCGCCGCCGCCAGCGCCGCCAACCTGGGCTGGCAGGCCGACGACCGCTGGCTCATGTGTCTGCCCTTCGCGCATGTCGGCGGCCTCTCGATCATCACGCGCTGCCTGCTGGCCCGGCGCGGCATCGCGCTGGGCGCGCCCGACCCGGCCACGCTCGTCGCGACCCTGGCGCACACCCGCGCCACCCTGCTGTCGCTGGTCCCGACCACGCTGGCGCGCGTGCTCGACCACGGCGCGCCACCGCCGCCTCGGCTGCGCGCCGTCCTGCTCGGGGGCGCCGCCGCCGCCCCGACCCTGCTGACCCGCGCCCGCGCCGCCGGCTGGCCCATCCTCACCACCTACGGCCTCAGCGAGACCGCGGCCCAGGTCGCCACCCAGCGCTACCCGCGCAGCACGAGCACGAGCACGAGCACGAGCACGAGCATCGACACCGGCCCCCCACTCCCCGGCATCGCCCTGCGCATCGGCCCCGACCAGCACATCCAGGTCGCTGGCCCGACCCTGTTCACCGGCTACTTCCCCGGCCCACCCCGCGCCGCAGGCTGGTTCGACACCGGCGACCTCGGCCACCTCGATGCCGCCGGCAACCTGCACGTCCACGGCCGCGCCGACGACGTCATCATCACGGGCGGCGAGAACGTGTCGCCCACCGAGGTCGAGGCCGCCCTCACCGCCATCCCGGGCGTGACCGCCGCCTGCGTCTTCGCGCTCCCCGACGCCACCTGGGGCAGCCTGGTCGCAGCGGCCCTCATCACCACGACCTCCGCGCCGCCCTCCGACGCCGCGCTCGCCGCCGCGCTCGCGACCACGCTGGCACCCTACAAGCGACCGCGCCTCGTCGCCGACCTCGAGCTGCCCGTGCTACCGACCCTGGCCTCCGGCAAGCTCGATCGCATCGCCTGCGCCCGCGCCGCCTCCGCCCGCCTCCGCCCGCTCGTCTATCCGCCTGCCGGCCCCGCCAGCCCCGCGAACGCCGCCACGATCGCCGCCGGCGGCGCCGCGCGCTGAAACCCCGCATCCACGAAGACGTGCACGCTGTGGCCGACCGCGGTCGGGCGCCCGTCCACGCTGGCGCGGAAGCCCACCGTGAGCACGCTGCCCTCCAGCCGCGCGCGCACCAGGGCCACGTCGACCTGGTCGCCGAAGCGCATCGGGGCCATGAAGTCGGCCTCGGCGTGCTTGATCGGCGCCAGGAACGACCGCGTCTTCAGCGCCTCGGCCAGCGAACAGCCGTGGGCGGCGAGAAACGCCACGTAGGCGTCGTGAAAATACGACAAGATGCGTGGGTAATAGACGATCCCCGCGGCATCGATGTCCTGGAAGTGCACCGCCAGGGCATGACTCCAGCCCGGTCCGGCCGCCAGCAGCTCCGCCTTGGAAAACCCGAGGTCACTCATGGGTCGGCTCGTGCATCTCAGTTGCCAGCGAGCATAATCCACGCACACGCCATGAACATCCTCAAGCGACACGCGGCACTCCTCATCACCTCGGCGGTCCTGCTCGCCGTGATCGCCTGGCAGTTCCGCGCCAACCGCCGCCTCGAGCGTGCGCTGGCCGCGCGCTCGCACACCCCGGTCGCGAGCCCCGCCACCGCCGCGACCCCCGACGACGCCAGCGCCGACGCCAGCGAGCGCGCCCGCGTCGCCGGCGGCAAGCCCAGCCGCGACCCCGCCTCCATGCTGGGCAAGCTCGACCAGGCCATCCGCGCCGCCCGCGACGCCAAGCCCGATCCCTCCCCCACTGGCGACGACTCGCGCGAGTCACGCCGCGAGCAGCGCCAGAAGTTCATCCGCATGATGCTGGGCCGCCTCGACGGCGAGTCCGACGAGGCCTACCGCGCCCGCGTCGCCCCGCTGGTGACCTTCGCGCTGGCCCGCCCGCGCGAGCGCTTCGAGCAGCGCCGCAAGGACTTCGAGGCCGCCGCCGAGCTGACCCCCGAACAGCACGACGAGCTCGATCGCGCCGTCGCCGACGCCCACGGTGAACTCCTGGCGCTGGCCAACAAGTCGATCGCCGCCGGCGACCTGACCCCCTACAGGCGCAACCCGCGCGGCGTGCTGGCCTTCCTGGGCGGCGCCGTCACCACCGTCGACACCGTCGACGCCCGGCTCAAGAAGTCGCTGTCGCCGCAGCAGCTCGAGCTGATGGATCAGACCGGCTTCGACCTGGTCGAGTACCTCGGCGTCACCGCGCCGTGGGAGAAGGCCACCCCACCGCCCGCGGAGGCCAAGACACCGTGACCGCCCTCGACACTCCGGCTGCCGGGACCGCCGCGCCCACCCTGTCCAAATCCGGCCTGTCGTCCCTGCAGCGCGGCGTCATCCTGACCGGGGTCGTCATCCAGTTCCTCTTCATCCACGGCCTGGTGTGGCAGCGCCTGTCGGATCTCGACGCCTCCATCCTGTGGAGCTACGCCACCATCCCGCTGTGGGTCGCGGGCGCGCTGCTGCTGGCGCGCCGGCTGCAGCTGCGCCACTTCTTCCTGGCCACGCTCGAGATCACGCTGCTCAAGTTCCTGATCACCGCCAGCATCCTCATCCTGGTGCTGATGGCGGGCGGGTCGCCGCGCGCGCCCGAGGGGCGCAGCCTCGATCTGCCCATCGCCTCGACCCCGGCCGCCTCGATGGTGCCGGTCACGGCGCCGCCGCCAGCGCCGCCCAGCATCATCCCGGCCAATCGCCGCGGCAGCCTGGCTGGCCTGGTGCGCGACGCCGGCGGCCGCCCGGTCGCGGGCGCGCTGGTCTGGGTCTCGGGCGGCCTCGAGCGCTACGAATTCGCCCCGCGTACCGACACCATCGAGCTGGAGAACGACGGCACCGGCTTCAAGCCCGTGGTCGCCGCGCTGCAGCTCGGGCAGCCGCTGTCGCTGCGCGCGCGCGACCTGCATCTGCACACGCTGGCTGGCGAGCTCGAGGGCCGCCAGGTCTTCAACCTCCCGGTGCTGGCCTCGGGCGCGCCGACGCTGGAGCGCCTGACGCGCGACCAGCCGCTGGGTGAGATCGCGGTGTGGTGCACGGTGGCAGGTGCGACCGGCGTGGAGTCATCCAGCCGACTGGTGGTACTGGCGCATCCATTCTTCACCACCACTGATCAGACCGGGCGCTTCGAGATCACTGACGTCCCCGCGGGCGACCTCGCCATCTCCGCGATCGCTGGCGTGGCGGCACGGGGCGGCAAGAACGTCGCACTTCCCGCAACGCAGCGTGTCGAGGTGCAGATCGATCTTCCCTGATCGATCTCGGGTTGCTAAAGTCCGGACGTGCGCCGCGCCGTCCTTCTCGTCGCATTGGTCTCCGGTTGTGGCGGTGCCTCACAGGCCGTGCGTCCGGCGCCCCAGAACTCAACGGCACCGGTCGTCAGCTACGAGCCGATTGACGATCCGATCCCCGAGCCCACGCGCAAGCCGCTCGAGGTCGTGGCCACCACCGCGCGTGAGGGCACCCTGCTGCGCGTGGACGTCGCCGCGGTCGGGCGCGGCCACGCCGCCGGCGAGGACTTCGAGCGCCCCGGCAGCTGGAACATCGAGGCGCGCGTGCAGGGTGATCCGCTCAAGCTGCTGCTGCGCGGCCCGGTGCGTGTCGAGCGCGGCCCCGCCGGCGCGCACGCCTGGGATGTCGAGGTCGCCTTCTCGGTCTACTTCCAGCTGCCCGGCGTGCCGGGCCGCCCGCTGAGCGCTTCGCTGTCGGAGGCGCCGGTGGCGCTGGCGGTGACCCCGCCGGGCGAGCCGGGCGTGCGCCGCTTCCAGCTCTCGCTGCCCGCGACCATCGCCTCGCGGTAATCGTCGGCGGCGGCTCGCAGCGCCAGACGTGCTGGCGCGCCAAGGTCGTGTAAGATCCGCCCATGATCGTCGAGTGCCCGGGCTGCCAGTCGCGCTACGACGTCACCGGACGTCCGGCCGGGACGCGCGCGCGCTGCCGCTGCGGCACCACCTTCGTGCTGTCGCCCCCGGGCGAGTTCGCCGCCACGCTGAACTGTCCGCAGTGCGGCGCCGCCTGTGATCCGGCCCGGCCGCGCTGCACCTACTGCGCCGCCACGCTGGCCGTCGTCGCGTGCGCGCGCTGCTTCGGCCGCGCCTTCCAGGGCGCCAAGCACTGCCAGCACTGCGGCGCCAGCGTCGAGGCGCCGGCGCGCGCCAGCGACGGCAAGCCCAGCGCGCGCAGCTGCCCGCGCTGCGGCTCGGCGGGCACCCGCAACGCGCTGACCGCGCACCTGGTGGCCGAGACCCTGGTCGACGAGTGCGCCGATTGCGGCGGCGTCTGGGTCGACGGCGCCGCCTTCGAGCGCGTGGTCAAGGACAAGGACCGCCAGGCCGTGCTGGCGACCTCGCAGATCGCCGCGCCGCATGGCGACGCCGCCCCGAAGCCGCAGCCGATGAAGTACCTCAAGTGCCCCGACTGCACCCAGATCATGACCCGGCGCAATTTCGGCAAGCGCTCGGGGATCCTGGTCGACGTGTGCACGCCGCACGGCATCTGGTTCGACAGCGACGAGCTGGGCGCCGCGGTGCGCTTCGTCATGAACGGCGGCCTCGACGAGACCCGCCGCCGCGAGCTGGAGGAGATCGAGCGCAAGCTGGTCGACAAGCGGCGCCAGGTCACCGCCATGAGCACCGGCATGCCGGTGGGGGCGGGCGGCAGTCAGAACCCGGGCGGTGGCGGCTGGCTGGTCGACGTCCTGTTCGAGATCCTGCGGTAAACATGCCCAACTACATGACCCCGGCCGGGTACAAGAAGCTGGCCGAAGAGCTGACCCGGCTGCGCACCGTGGACCGCCCCAAGGTGTGCCAGGAGGTCTCCGACGCCGCCGCGCAGGGCGACCGCTCGGAGAACGCCGAGTACATCTACGGCAAGAAGAAGCTGCGCGAGATCGACCGGCGCATGCGCTTCCTGGGCAAGCGCATCGACGCCGCCATGGTGGTCGACCCCAAGCAGAAGCGCGGTGACAAGGTCTTCTTCGGCGCCACCGTGGTGCTGGAGGACGACGACGGCGAGAGCACCACCTACCAGCTGGTCGGCGAGGACGAGATCGAGGCCAAGCGGGGGCGCATCAGCTGGCGCTCGCCCATCGGCGCCGCGCTGCTGGGCAAGGAGCTCGACGACGACGTCAAGGTCAAGACGCCCAGCGGCACGCGCAAGTTCACCATCGTGGACGTCAGGTACGAGTGATGGGGGCCGTGCGCGAGGCCGACGCAGCGGCCATCGAGCACGCGGTCGGCGCGGCGTCGCGGGTGCTCGGGCTGGGGCGGCTGGTGCTGTCGCTGTGGGATCCCGGGCTGACCCGGCTCAGCGTGGTCGCCGAGGCGCGCGCCGGCGAGGTCCGCATGCTGCTGCCCCCGGGGCCGCTGGCGGTCGATGGCGTCGGTGATCGCGCCTTCAACCTGCGCCGCACC
>JBGASF010000269.1:0-5446 GCA_044229835.1 Polyangia bacterium
AAGTAGGCCAGCGAGCGGTTGTCGGCGGCCATCTCGCGCTCGCCCTGCAGGACGTGCACGTTGACGAAGGACTGGTTGTCGACCGCGGTCGAGAAGATCTCGGAGTAGCGCGCCGGGATCGTCGTGTTGCGCGGGATCAGCTTGGTGAACACGCCGCCCGCGGTCTCGACGCCCAGCGACAGCGGGGTGACGTCGAGCAGCAGGACCTCCTCGACCTCGCCGCGCAGCACGCCGCCCTGGATGGCGGCACCCACCGCGACCACCTCGTCGGGGTTGACGCCGCGGCTGGGGCGGCGCCCGAAGAAGGTCTGCACCAGCTCCTGCACGCGCGGCATGCGGGTCTGGCCACCGACCAGGATGACCTCGTCGATGTTGTCCTTGCGCAGGCCGGCGTCGGCCAGGGCGCGCTCGCACGGGCCCAGGGTGCGCTGCACCAGCGGCTCGGTCAGCTGCTCCAGCTTGCCGCGCGACAGCGTGGTGGCCAGGTGCTTGGGGCCGCTGGCGTCGGCGGCGATGAAGGGCAGATGGATCTCGGTCTCCATCGCGGCCGACAGCTCGTGCTTGGCCTTCTCGGCGGCCTCCTTGAGGCGCTGCAGGGCCATCTTGTCGCCGCGCAGATCGATGCCGTGCTGGGCCTGAAAGTCGTCGGCCAGCCAGTCCATGATGGCGCGGTCGAAGTCCTCGCCGCCCAGGAAGGTGTCGCCGTTGGTGGCCAGGACCTGGAACACGCCCGAGGACAGCTCGAGGATCGAGATGTCGAAGGTGCCGCCGCCGAGATCGTAGACCGCGATCTTCTCGTTCTTGTCGCGATCGATGCCATAGGCCAGCGCCGCCGCGGTGGGCTCGTTGACGATGCGCAGCACGTTGAGGCCGGCGATGCGCCCGGCGTCCTTGGTGGCCTGGCGCTGGGCGTCGTCGAAGTAGGCCGGGACCGTGATGACGGCCTCGGTGACCTCGCCGCCCAGGTAGTCCTCGGCGGTCTGCTTCATCTTGCCGAGGATCATGGCGCTGATCTCGGCCGGGCTGTAGTCGCGGCCGCGCACGCGCACGTGGGCGTCCTCGTTGCTGGCCGGCACGATGGCGTAGGGGCACGACACCAGGTGGCGCTGCACCTCGGGGTCGGAGACCTTGCGGCCGACCAGGCGCTTGATGGCGTAGATGGTGTTCTCGGGGTTGGTCAGGATCTGGCGCTTGGCGATCTGCCCGACCAGGCGCTCGCCGGCCTCGGTGAAGCCGACGATCGACGGCGTGGTGCGGCTGCCCTCGGCGTTGGGGATGACCACCTTGTCGTCGCCGTCGAGCACCGCGACGCACGAGTTGGTGGTGCCGAGATCGATGCCGATGACGCGCCCCATCGCCCTGGCCTAGGCCCCGCCGGTCCCGGTCGGTGGGTCGACCTCGACCGCGATGTCGGACTCCGGCTCGGCCTCACCGGGGCTGGAGGCATCCGCGGTCTCGGGATCGGCCGCCACCGGCGCGGCCACCGCGGCGGGCGGCGCCTTGGCCACCGCGACCATGGCGGGGCGCAAGAGCTTGCCGCCCATGCCATAGCCGCGCTGCAGCTCCTTGACCACGGTGCCGGCGGGCTGCTCGGCGGTCTCGATCTGCTGGATGGCCTCGTGCAGGTTGGGATCGAAGGGCTGGCCCACCGCGGGCAGCACCTTGACGTCGAACTTCTCCAGCGACGACAGGAGCTGCTTGTGCACCAGGCGCACGCCCTCGCTGATCGAGGCGGCGGCACCGGCGCCCGAGCCGCTGGAGTCGGCCGCCTCCAGCGCGCGCTCCAGGTTGTCGATCACGGGCAGCACCGCCAGGAGCAGGCTCGTGCGGCCGCGAGCCTCGGCCTCCTCGAGATCCTTGCGCGTGCGGCGCTTGAAGTTCTCGAAGTCGGCGGCCACGCGCAGCATGCGGTCGTGGGCGTCCTTGCGCTCGGCCTCGGCCTTGCTGGCGCGCTCCTCGGCCAGCTGCACGGGATCGGGGGGCGGCGCGGGGGGCGCGGCGGCGGCGCCGGCATCAGCGGCGGCGGCCTCGGCGTCAGGCGCGAGCACGACCTCGCCAGCTGGGGCAGCGGCCTCGGGGACGGTGTCGTCGGGTGCCATCCCCCACACCGATATCACGAAATCAGCGCAGGGCGAAGATGACGCCGACCGCGAAGCCGATCAGGATGAGCAGGCCGACCCCGAACCACCACTCGCTGCGCCGCGGAGGATCGACCGCCTGCTGCGCGAACTGCGACAGATCGGTGGTCGAATCGCCGGGCCGACCCCGCGGCGCCGGTGCCGCTGCAGGTGCCGGCGCCGGCGGGCTGGAGGGCTCTTGCGGCGTGTCCGCCATCAGCTGCGCCGCCCCAGCACGTCGCTGACGATCTGGGCCGTGAAGTCGACCAGCCCGATGACCTTGGAGTAGTTCATGCGCGTCGGTCCGATCACGCCCAGGGTGCCGATGGGGCGATCCTCGGGGCCATAGGGCACCGCGATGACCGAGACGTCGGCCAGGCCGGCGGCCTCGTTCTCGGCGCCGATGTAGACCTGGATGCGCTCCGCCGCCATGGTGCGGTCGAGCAGCTGGACGATCATCTCCTTCTCGTCCAGCGTCTTGAACAGCGCCTTCATGCGCTCGAGGTTCTGCGGCGCCGCGCTCTCGATCAGGTTGGCCTGGCCGTCGATGATGACCAGCTCGGACGAGCGCTCGGGCAGCGCCAGCTTGCCGAGCTCGAGCGCCTTGGAGGCCAGCTCGTCGAGCTGGCTCTTGTCGCGCGCCAGCTCGCCCAGCACGCGCGAGCGCAGCTCGGCCAGCGACAGGCCGTCGAGCAGCGAGTTCAAGTAGTTCTGCGCGCGCTCCAGCTCGGCGTCGGTCAGGCGCAGCGCCTCGTCGGTGGCCGGCGACGGCGGGCCGCCTTGCGCGGCCAGGCCGCCGAGCAGCTTGTTCTCGACCTGCCCGCCCTGGCTGACCAGCACGACCAGGATCGAGCCGTCGCGCAGGCGGATGAACTCGACGTGCTCGAAGCGGTCGACCTCGGGCCGCGCGGCCAGGACCACGGCGGCGTGCTGGGTCATCTCGCTGAGCACCTTCGAGGTCTGCTTCATCAGCTCCTCGAACTCCAGGTTGGGCAGCTCGTAGCGCAGCCGGATGTCCTCCTTCTCCTTGGGCGACAGGCTGCGCACCTTGAGCAGGGAGTCGACGAAGAAGCGCAGGCCGCGATCGGTGGGCACGCGGCCGGCCGAGGTGTGCAGCTGGCGCACCAGGCCGAGCTCCTCCAGATCGGCCATCACGTTGCGCACCGTGGCCGGGCTGAGCTCGATGCCGTAGCGCCGGGTCACCGTGCGCGAGCCGACCGCGTCGCCGGTCGCCAGATACTCACTGACGATGGCGTGCAGGATCTTGCGCGCGCGGTGGTTGATCTCGGTCATCGGTGGATAGATCAGGGTTTACACTCATCCCAACTTCAGCGCCAGGGCATCCCCCAGCAGCATGCCGCGTGGCGTCGGACACACCCGCCCGTTTTCGCGAGTGATCAGGCCGGCGGCCACCAGCTCGGGCAGCGCTGCGGCGTGCCCGGCGAGGTCGGCCTCGGCGACCCCATCGGAGGTGCGCAGCCCCAGGAAGACGCGCTCGAAGGCGGCCTCGCGCGGGCCCAGCAGCTCGTGCAGCTCGGCCAGCGGATCGGCCTCCAGCGCGGCGTCGGGGTCGGCCGGCGCCGGCGCCGCGGCCAGCGCGGCCACGCCGCGGGTCCAGGCCTGCAGCGCGCGCGGCGAGGCGTAGCGCTCCAGGCGGCCGCCCTGCAGGCGGCGCAGCGAGTGCGCCGAGACCCCGAGGCCGAGGTACTCGGCGCCGCTCCAGTAGCTGGCGTTGTGGCGCGAGCGGCGACCGGGACGGGCGAAGCTCGAGACCTCGTAGTGCTCGAAGCCGGCCGCGGTCAGGGTGGCGTGGGTGAGCTCGAAGTCGTCGGCCACGGCGTCGGCGTCGGGTGGCCGCAGCGCGCCACGCCGGGCCAGCGCGCCGAAGCGGGTGCGCTCCTCGATGGTCAGCGCGTAGGCCGAGACGTGCTCGGGTGCGAGGGCGACCACGCCGGCCAGCGTCGCGGCCAGCTCGCCCGCGGGCGCGCCGGGCAGCGCATAGATGAGGTCGAGCGAGATGTCGTCGAAGCCGGCCGCGCGCGCCCACGCCATGGCCGCGGCCGCACGCGCCGGATCGTGCGCGCGCCCCAGCTGGGCCAGCGCCCGCGGCGCCAGCGCCTGCACTCCCAGGGACAGCCGGTTGACCCCGGCGGCGCGCAGCCCGGCCAGCGCGTCCAGCGAGGCGCCCTCGGGGTTGACCTCGCAGGTGATCTCCAGCGCGTGGGCGCCGCGCAGCGGGAAGCGCTGCGCCACCGCCTCGAGCACGCGCGCCACCGCGTCGGGGCGCCACATCCCGGGCGTGCCGCCGCCGAGATAGATGGTCTCCAGCGTGCGCCCGGCGTAGCGCGGCGCGCGCGCCGCCAGCTCGGCCAGCACGCCGTCGGCATAGTCGTCGTGCGGCGGCGCCTGCGACACCCGCACCGCGAAGTCGCAGTACGGACACAGCCGCTCGCAGAACGGGAAGTGCACATAGACGCCAAGGGGCGTCAATTGAGGATGATCTGGGCTTCCACGGAGTAGTCGGCGGTGTTCTTGGGGAACTTCCAGCCGCGCGCCAGGTTGGAGATGCAGGTCGCCAGGGTGGGATCGAGGCCGCTGTTGAGGCCGACGTCCTTGACGCTGCCGCTGGACGCGATCTTGACCGAGAGGTTGACCTTGCGCAGCGACTTCAGCGACGGATCCTGCTTGAGGATGCGCTCGTAGCAGATCTTCACGCCGGCCTGGCTCTGCTTGATCTGGGCGAAGGCGGCCTCGGGCGCGGTGGTCGTCAGCGGGCCGCCGCCGGTCTTGTTGCCCAGGTTGATCTTGCGCTCGCCGTCGGTGTCGTCGCCGCCGGGCAGCGGGGGCAGGCCGACCGAGGCGCTGGGGCTGGGCGACGCGCTGGGGCGCGGGCCCAGGCTGGCGCCGGGCGACTTGCGTGGGCCGGCCGAGGGCGACGCCGTGGGCGCGCCGCTGATCGAGATCCCGCCGCCCCCGGGGGCGTTGCGCACGATGACGCGCCCCTGCTCGTCGAACTCGACGCCGGCCAGGTGATCACGTCCGCCCGAGTACGTCGATGACTCGTCACCCGAGCCGCCCGAGAGCGCGACCACCAGGATGACCAGCAGCACCACCGCGCCGAAGGCCGCCGCCGCCAGCGCGCGCCGCATGCGCCGCTTGTGCGTGGCTGCCGCCGAGGCCGCCGCAGCCGCGAAGGCGGCCTGCTCGCTGACCGGGCCCGAGCCGTCGTCGGCCGGCACCGGCAGCGGCAGCGCCAGCGGCAGCTCGGCCTCACCGGTGGCCGCCGCGCCGCCGACCACGGGGCGGGGCCCCGACTTGGACGGCGCCTG
>JBGASF010000026.1:0-68362 GCA_044229835.1 Polyangia bacterium
GGTGCCGCGCAGGTCGCCGATGCGGACCTCTTCCTCACGCAGCCCGCGCGGCATGCGCGCGACCTCCAGCTCGGGCAGCCCGGCGACCTCGCGCGCGTCGGCGACACGGCCGTCGGCGCCCACCCGCACCCGCAGCGTGACGTAACCGAACTGCTGCTCGATGGGCACCAGCACCAGCCACTCGCCGCCGCCCAGGGCGTGGCTGCGCGCCGGCAGCAGCCCGACCCGGTCGCCCAGCGCGGCGCCGCCGCCCTCGACCTGCCACGCTGTCGCGGCTGCCTGGGCGACCGCCAGCACGGCCGCGGGCGCGGTCGCGTTCGACGGCAGCGCCGCCGGCGGCGGCTCGCCGACCCCTGACGCATCAACGGCGACCCCGTGGGGTCGCCGCTGGCTACAGGCAAGACTGGTGATGCTGATGATGCCGAGGACCAGCGCCGACCTCACGCGAGGAGCATAGCCCCCCGCGTGAGCGGCGTGGCAACACTACATGCGGAAGTTGACGAAGATGTTCAGCGCGCGGGCGTCGGCGGTGTTGTTCTTGCCGGCCAGGTTGCCGAACACGAAGGCGCCACCGACGTCGAGCTTGGTCGACATGCCGAACAGCGCCTGCAGCCCGATCGGGACCGCGAACGAGTCGGCGAAGCCCTCGGTGGGGCCCGCGATGCCGAACAGCAGCGAGGCCGCCAGCTTCGGGGTGACCTGGTAGTCGATCTGCGCCGGCGCGTCGATGCGCTCCTTGTTGCCGGCGTCCCGCTCGTTGAGGCCGATGTAGAACTTGGGGTTGAAGTAGAAGTTGACCTTCTTGATGGTGTACTGCAGGTGGACGCCGACCTGGGCGATCATGGTGACCGGGTCGAAGTTGCCCACCAGCAGGCCGAGGTGCACGCCGGCCTGGAACTGCTTCAGGGTCAGCGCATAGACGGCATCGACGCCGACGTCGTTGTAGACCTTGGCGCAGCCGTTGTCCTTGCCGGCCAGACACAGGCCGGTGCCGTGGATGAGGCCCACGTTGAGCACGTCGCTGACGCCGTAGTAGATGTCCGGCGCGATCGCGAACGGCTTGCCCTCGAAGTCCTTGGTCAGGTTGACGTTGATGTCACCGCGGACCTGCAGCAGGCCCTTGACCAGCGTGATGGGGCGATCGACCAGCGCCAGCGGCCAGTTGGCCTTGGTCAGCGTGGCCGAGGCCTCGACGTCGGCGGCGCCAGTGGTGGCGGCAGCCTCGGCCGCGGCGGGATCTCCCTCGGTTGCAGCAGGATCACCCTCGGGCACAGCCTCGCCACCCTCCGGCGGAGCCTCACCCTCGGGCGCCACCGCGCCCTCCTCGGCGGGCGGCTCCTCGTCCTGCGCCAGCGCCATGCCGGCGCTGCCCATCACCAGCGAGATCGGTAGCACCCAGCTCAGCAGCCTGACAGTCTTCATGTCGTCTCCCCTTTCGGTCGCTGCACTCGGGCAGCGCAGGCGCATCATCATCGGGCTTGGTTACGGGCTCGTTTCAGCCCGACGCAGCGCGGCGTGAGGCATGGTCACAGCGCGAGGGAGCTTCGCGCTGCAACCGCGCGCAGTCAAACCTTCATGTGCGCGGGCGCGGCCCCTTCACGCGGGGGTCGGAGGCGACGTCGACGTGGGCCGACTCGGGGCTTGCGATGGTGGCGCCGCCGTCGGTCTCGAGGATGGTCCCGGTCACGTACGACGCCGCGTCGGAGGCCAGGAACAGGGCGCTGTTGGCGATGTCGTCGAAGGTGCCCCAGCGGCGCAGCGGCATCGCGCGCGTGATCTTGTCCTTCATCTCCTGCGTCGGCGAGGCCACGTTGTCCATGCCCCACGAGCCCTCGATGGGGCCGGGCGAGATGCCGTTGACGCGCACGCCGCTGGGGCCCCACTCCAGCGCCAGGCACTTGATGAGCATGTTGACGCCGGCCTTGGCCGCGCACACGTGGGCCTGGAAGTGCAGCGGCTTGACGGCCTCGGGCGCGGTGATGGCGATCAGCGCGGCGCCCGGCTTCCTGAGCAGCGCGTTGCAGGCGCGGAACACGTTGAAGGTCCCGATCAGATCGATGTCGACCACCGACTTGAAGCCGTTGGCCGACATGCCCAGCGCGGGCGCGTAGAAGTTGCCGGCCTGGCCCGCGACCACGATGTCGAGCGGCCCCAGCGCCTCGGCGGCGCTCTTCAGCGCGGCCTCCAGCTTCTCGTACTCGCGCACGTCGGCGCTGTAGCCGCGCACCTCGCCGCCGAGCTGCTGTAGCTCCGCGACCGCCGCATCGACTCGCTCTTGGTTTCGGCTCAGCACCGCCACCTTGGCGCCCTGCTGCGCATAGCGGCGCGCGATCGCCAGGTTCATGCCGCGGGTGCCGCCCGCGACGAAGGCCACCTTGCCCGCGAGAACTCCGGTCCCAAACGTGTTTGCCATGGGCAAAAATAGAACATGTTTCACACGCGCTGTCCACCCTCCAGCGCTGACGCCGAATCCTGTTGAAACATGTTCTAGTCGCGGCTACCGTTCGGTCATGGCCATCGTCGAACCCATCGCAGCACAGAACGGCAGCGGACCCCGCCTGCGCATCTCCAGCCCGGCCACGCGCGAGACCATCGGCGACATCGCCATCACGCCCGCCGCCGAGGTGCGCGCCGCGGTGGGCCGCGCGCGCGCCGCCCAGCCAGCCTGGAACGCCCTCGGCTTCGAGGGCCGCGCCAAGTTCATGTACAAGGCGCTGAAGATCCTGCTCGCGAAGCAGGAGGCCTTCATGGACGTCATCGTGCGCGAGACCGGTCGCTCGCGCGTCGAGACCATCATGATGGAGATGTTCCCGGCCTGCGACTCGCTGTCCTACTACGCCAAGCGCGCCAAGGAGCTGCTGGCCGACAAGAAGGTGCCGATGCACCTCCTGCGCACCAAGAAGCTCCTGATGACGTACCGCCCGCTCGGCGTCGTCGGTCTCATCACGCCCTGGAACGGCCCCTTCATCCTGGCGCTGAACCCGTCGGTGCAGGCGCTGATGGCCGGCAACTGCGTCGTCATCAAGCCGTCCGAGGTGACCCCGTTCTCGAGCCGCCTGGTCGCCACCCTGTTCGAGGAGGCCGGCCTGCCCAGGCACGTGCTGCAGGTCGTCGAGGGTGACGGCTCCACCGGCGCGGCGCTGATCGAGTCCGGCGTCGACAAGATCTCCTTCACCGGCAGCGTGCGCACCGGGCGCAAGGTCGGCGAGGCCTGCGGCCGCGCCCTCATCCCGTGCACGCTGGAGCTCGGCGGCAAGGATCCCATGATCGTGTGCGCCGACGCCGATCTCGGCCGCGCCTCCAGCGGCGCGGTGTTCGGCGCCTTCATGAACAACGGCCAGTTCTGCTGCTCGACCGAGCGCGTCTACGTCGCCGGCGAGGTCGCCGACGCCTTCACCCACATGGTGGTCGACAAGGTCAAGAAGCTGCGCCCCGGCGTCAGCGGCGACTTCGACGTCGGCCCCATGATCTGGCCCTCGCAGCTCGACATCGTGGAACGCCACATCGCCGACGCCGTCGCCAAGGGCGCCACCGTGCTGACCGGCGGCAAGCGCAACGCCGCCCTCGGCGGCCTGTTCTACGAGCCCACCGTGCTGACCAACGTGACCCCCGACATGGCGGTGATGTCCGAGGAGACCTTCGGCCCCATCATCCCCATCGTGCGCGTGGGCAGCGACGACGAGGCCATCCGCATGGCCAACGACTCCACCTACGGCCTGTCGGCCAGCGTGTGGTCGCGCGACGACGCGCGCGCCACCGCGATCGCCAAGCGGCTCGACTCCGGCTCCGTCGTCATCAACGACTGCGGCATCACCTACGGCGCCGTCGAGGCGCCGTTTGGCGGCCGCAAGCAGAGCGGCGTCGGCCAGGTCAACGGCGAGACCGGCCTGCGCGGCTACTGCTACGCCACGCCCATCATCAGCGACCGCTTCGGCATGAAGGAGGAGCAGGTCTGGTACCCCTACACCGCCGACAAGGGCAAGCTGCTGCAGAAGATCATGAAGTGGATGTGGGGCACTCCGCTCGGGCGCCTGCTGTCATGAAGGTCGTGGTCGACCTCGACCTCTGCGAGGGCAACGCCCGCTGCGTCAAGGCCGCCCCCGAGGTCTTCGCCCTCGACGGCCAGGACGGCGTCAACATCCTGCTGCCCGAGATCCCCGAGGCGCTGCGCGACAAAGTCCTCGACGCCGAACGCAAGTGCCCCCGCTGCGCCATCAAGGTGGTCGACTGATCAGTTCAGGACGAAGGGGTAGCTGACCGACATCGGAGGACCCGCGAAGGCGGGAAAGTCGGCCTGCATCACCGCGGTCGCGATGCACGCGCCGGCCGGCGTGCCCGCGAGGTCACCGACCACGCTGGCGCTCCTGACGTCCCCGCTGGGCGCGATGACCAGCTTGACCTTGACCGTGCCGGTCGCGCTGAACTTGGCGGCGCACTGCTGGACCCTGCCGCGCACGGCGGAGACGCCCTCGCGGATCTGCGCCCCGGTCAGCCCCTGCTGACCTGCTGGTTCGACCGGCGGCGTGCGCGACGGGATGCGCTTGCGGCAGCCGGCCAGGTCCGGGTTGAGCAGGCAGGCCACCTCATCGGGCTGGCCGGGCGCGGGCCGCGTGCTCGGCTCGGGCTGGCTGTCCTTCTTGCCCATGCGCCCCTCGTCGAGGTCGCTGGTGCTGCAGCCAGCGATGGCCTTGTCGAGCGCGGCGCCGTCGTCGGGGAGCAGCACGCGCGCGCGCTCGGCGGCCGTGCGCGCCTCGCTGCACTTGTGGCCCCGGTTCAGCTTGCCGAGCTCCTTGAGGGTGCTGGCGAGGATGGCGCGGCGCGCCTCGGCCACGCTGGGCGCGGCCTTGGCGTGGTACACGCTGGCAGGGTCGAGATCGAGGTTGGTCTCGAGTACACCTTGCCAGTCCTTGCTGCTGGCCCGCTTGCTCAGGTTCTCGAACACGACCTGGGCGCGCAGCTCGCGCTCGGCCTGGGCTTGCAGCGCGCGCGCCTCGGCGCTGCCGGGGTCCTGGCGCAGCGCCTGGACCGCGGAGGCCAGGGCGTCCGACCACTTCTCGGCCGCGATCGCCGCGCGCGCCTGCTCGAGGTCGGCGCTGGCCCGGGGCGCGGCCGGCGCCGCGACGCCCGGCCCGGCCGCCGCGGGCGGGCTCGGCAGGGCGACCGGGCCGCTGCCCGGCGCCGCCGCGCTGCTCACCGAGGTCCCGGCCGCGCTGCCGCTGCCAGCGCCGCTGCCCTTGCCATCGCCGCCACGGGTCACGAAGTAGGTCGTGGCGGCGCCGCCGACCACGACCAGCCCGAGCAGCGCGAACAGCGGCGCCCGCGAGCGCGCCCCGGCGGACTCGCCAGCACGCTGACCAGCCGAGCCTCCCAGCGTGGTGGGCGCCGACGGATGAGAGCGTTGCAGCGGGGCCGGGCCTGGCATCGGCGTCGGCGTCGGCATCTGGATCGACGGCGGCGCCGGCTCGGGCGCGGTGATGCGCGGCCCACCCTGGACACCCTGCTGTGCGCTGAACGGCCCCGCGCCCGCCAGCGCGCTGAGCTCGTTGCCCAGCTCCTGCATCGACTGCTGGCGCGCGCCGGCCTCCTTGGCCAGGGCGCGCATGATGATGGCCTCCAGCGTCGGCGTGATGTGCGGCGCGCGCTGCCGCGGCGAGGTCGGCGCCACGAACTGGTGCTGACCAAGGACCTCGCCGAGGCCTTCGCCGCTGAAGGGCGGCCGCCCACACGCCATCTCGTACAGGATGCAGCCCATCGAGTAGATGTCGGAGCGCCAGTCGACCTCGCCGGCGCCGCGGCACTGCTCCGGTGACATGTAGTAAGGCGTGCCCATCACGCTGCCGGTCTTGGTCTTGAGCGACACGCCCTGCGCCTCGGCGGCCAGCTTGGCGATGCCGAAATCGAGGATCTTCACGCGCTCGCCCCCGACCACGTCGGGGTCGGGCACCAGCATCAGGTTGTCGGGCTTGAGGTCGCGATGCACGATGCCCTGGCCGTGCGCGGCCGCCAGCGCGTTGCAGGCCTGGCGCCCGAGCAGCGCGACCTGCTGCACGCCCAGCATGCCGACGCGGCGCAGGCGCGCCGACAGGCTCTCGCCTTCGAGCAGTTCCATCGCGAAGTACGCCGCGCCCGAGGCGTGCCGCCCGAAGTCCATCACCTGCACGATCCCCGGGTGCTTGATGCGCGTCGCCGCGCGCGCCTCGTTGAAGAAGCGCTGCACGATCTCCTGATCCTGCGACAGCTCGGGCAGCAGCAGCTTGACCGCCACGCGCTGGCCGAGCTCGACGTGCTCGGCCACGTAGACCACACCCATGCCACCCTCACCGAGCTTCGAGAGCAGCCGATACGCACCCACCCGATCCCCGAGCATGGGCCGAGGATAGTCGGTTTTCCCGGCGCGCTACAGCTTGAAGACCCGCCTGGCGTTGTCGCGCAGGAACTTCGGCCAGACCTCGTCCTTGAACGGCACGTCGTCCATCTCGCGGAAGATGCGCTCGAGCGTGAGGCCGAGAGGGTAGTAGCCGGCGTAGAGAATCTTGTCGGCGCCGCGCGTGTTGGCGTACCTGATGATGTCCTCGGGGTAGTGCTTCGGCGCGAAGGCGCTCGTGAGGTAGTACAGGTTCGGCCACTTGAGCATCAGCTTGACCGCCAGCTCGGTCCACGGCTCGCAGCCGTGACGGGTCACGAACTTCAGATCCGGGAAGAACCAGCACACCTCGTCGATCAAGGCGACGTCCTGCGCGCCCATGGGCACGCGCGGCCCGGGCACGCCGGCGCACACGCAGATCGGGATGTCGAGCTCGACGCACTTGGCGTACAGCGGGTAGAAGCGCTTGTCGTTGATGGGCACCTGCGGGCACATGCCGGCGGGGAACGCGGTGGCCGCCTTGATGCCGAACTCGTCGTGCGCGCGCACCAGGTCACGCACGCCCTCCATGCCCAGGTTGGGGTTGACCTCGTAGCTGCCGAAGAAGCGGTCGGGGTGCGCCTTCAGCGCGCGCTTGGCGTCGCTGTGGGTGATGCCGATCATGGCGCGCTCGATGCCGTGGCGGTCCATCTCGCCCAGGATGGTGGCGACGTGGTCGCTGGACTGCCGCGATTTCGGGACGTCCTTGAACATGTACTGCGCCGGGAACTGGAACTGCTCGCGGCTCTCCTTGTCCAGCAGCAGCGGCTTCAAGAATTCGTACCACTTGCTGTTGTCGTCGCTCGGGATCTGGACCATGAGGTCGATGACCCCGAGGCCGGTTGGCATCGCCATGGAACACATTCTACCCAGGCTTCCGACCCTGGACAAAGAAAATGAAACATGTTCTATTTCCGACCATGAGCACGAACGGAAACGGCAAGAAGGAGTATCGCCCCAAGGTCGCGCTGGTCACCGGCGCCAGCGGCTTCATCGGCTCGCACCTGTGCCGCATCCTGGTGGATGAAGGCGTCAAGGTCCGCGCCCTGGTGCAGCCCGGCGTGCCGCTGCAGAACCTCGACGGCCTGCCCATCGAGAAGGTCGAGGGTGACCTGCTCGACGTCGCCTCGCTGGAGCGCGCGCTCGAAGGTGTCGACACCCTGTTCCACCTGGCCGCGATCTTCGCCTACTGGCTGCCCGATCCGGCCCTGATGTACAAGGTCAACGTCGAGGGCACCATCGCGCTGCTCACCGCGGCCGAGCGCGCCGGGCTCGAGCGCGTGGTCCACACCAGCTCGATCGCCGCCATCGGGACCACCCCGGGCGAGACCGCGGCGGACGAGACCACGCCCTTCAACAACTGGAGCACCGCCGACCACTACATCATCTCCAAGTACGTCGGCGAGCTGGAGGCGCTGAAGTTCGCCGCCCGCGGCCTGCCGCTGGTGGTGGTCAACCCGGCCTTCCCGTTCGGCGCCGGTGACATCGCGCCGACCCCGACCGGCCTGCTCATCCAGCGCTACATCGCGGGGCAGAACCCCTTCGTCTTCAAGGGCGGCTTCAACATCGTGGACGTGCGCGACGTCGCGCGCGGCCACTGGCTGGCGGCGCTGCGCGGGCGCCCGGGCGAGAAGTACATCCTCGGCGGCCACAACGTGTCGTACCGCGCCTTCGCCAACACCGTCAGCGAGCTGGCGGCCGTGCGCGCGCCGCGCTGGGAGGTCCCGACCGCACCGTTCGCCAAGGTCGGCGCCCTGATGGAGTGGGTCTCGGACCACATCACCAAGAAGCCGCCCATGATGGTCGACAAGAGCCTGCGCTACTCGACCGAGCGCTACCTCTACTGCGACATCGGCAAGGCCCGCCGCGAGCTGGGCTACGAGCCGGGCCCGTTCCAGGAGGCCATCCAGGAGGCCGTGACCTGGTTCAAGACCGGGCGCGACCAGAAGCTGGCGGCGCGGGGCTGACATGGCTGACGCGCTGACCGCACCCTACGTCCTCGAGTACACCTACCGGCGCAGCGTCGGCCCGGTGCTGGGCCGCTTCCTGACCGGGCTGCGCGCCGGGCGCATCGAGGGCAGCCGCAGCGCCGCCGGCAAGGTGCTGGTGCCGCCCAGCGAGCACGATCCCGACACCGGCGCGCCGACCACCGAGTTCGTCGAGGTCGGCCTCGCCGGCGTGGTGACGACGTGGTCGTGGGCCAGCGCGCCGCGCCCGGGGCAGCCGCTGGCGCAGCCGTTCGCGTGGGCGCTGATCAAGCTCGACGGCGCCGACAGCGCCATGCTGCACGCGGTCGACGCCGGCGCGCCCGAGAAGATGAAGACCGGGATGCGCGTCAAGGTGCGCTGGCAGGCCGAGCGCAGCGGCGCCATCACCGACATCGCCTGCTTCGAGCCGGAGGCCGCATGAGCGACGCCAGCAAGCCCGCCAGGAAGGACGGCGCGGACGGCGACGTTCGCCGCATCAAGGCGCCGATCAAGCTCGACTACACCGTCACCGCAGGGCTGGCGCTGTCGCGCTTCCTCAAGGGCGTCACCGCCGGCAAGCTGCTCGGGCAGCGCTGCGGCGTGTGCAACAAGGTGTATGTGCCGCCGCGCGGCGGCTGCCCGACCTGCGGCGTCGGCATGGGCGAGCAGGTCGAGGTCAAGGACACCGGGACCCTGACCACCTTCTGCATCGTCAACGTGCCCTTCGAGGGCCAGACCATGAAGCTGCCCTACGTCTACGGCTGCATCGCGCTGGACGGGGCGGACAACGCGCTGCACCACCTCATCCTGGCGCCGCCCGAGGAGGTCCGCATGGGCATGCGCCTGCGCGCCGAGTGGGTGCCGCCCGAGTCGCGCCCGGCCTCGATGGAGGCGATTCGCTGGTTCGTACCCACGGGTGAGCCCGACGCGCCCTGGGACAGCTACAAGGAGCACCTGTGAGCGCGCGCGAAGTCGCCATCGTCTCGTATGCGTCGCTGCTGGCCGTCCCCGGCGAGCCGCCGCGCGACGAGGTCGAGCTCCTGCTGCCGGTGGTCACCGAGGCCATCGCGCGCTCGGGCATTCCCAAGCGCGAGCTCGGCTTCACGGTGTCGGGCAGCTGTGACTACCTGGGCGGACGGCCGTTCTCGTTCGTGATGGCGCTCGACGCCATCGGGGCCTGGCCGCCCATCGCGGAGTCGCACGTCGAGATGGACGGCGCCTTCGCGCTCTACGAGGCCTGGGTGCGCCTGCAGTGTGGCGACGTCGATTCGGCGCTGGTGTACGCCTTCGGGCGCTCCACCCAGGGCGACCTCGGGCGCGTGCTGGCGCAGCAGCTGGATCCCTACACGCTGTCGCCGCTGTGGCCCGACGACACCGCGCTGGCGGCGCTGCAGGCGCGCGCGCTGCTCGATGGCGGCCGCGTCAGCGAGCGCGACTTCGCGGCGGTGGCGGCGCGCAGCCGCGGCGGCGACGCCGAGGACCTGATGAAGCGGCCCTACACGGTGGCGCCGCTGCGCGCGCACGACCGGGGCACCGTCGCCGACGGCGCGGCGGCCATCGTGCTGGCGGTCGGCGATCTCGCCCGCAAGGTCTGCAAGCGGCCGGCCTGGATCCGCGGCATCGATCACCGCATCGAGCAGCACCAGCTGGGGCAGCGCGACCTCGCGCACTCGGCCTCGACCCGGCTGGCCGGCGAGCGCGCCGGCGTCGGCAAGGGCCCCGTGGACGTCGCGGAGCTTTACGCCCCGTACACACATCAGGAGCTGATCCTGCGTGAAGCGCTCGGTCTCGGTGAAGGAGTCGACGTCAACCCGTCGGGCGGCGCGCTGGCCGCGCACCCGCTGATGGTGGCCGGGCTGTCGCGCTTCGGCGAGGCCGCCGAGCGCATCATCGACGGCAGCGCCAGCCGCGCCGTCGCCCACGCGACCTCGGGCCCATGCCTGCAGCAGAACCTGGTCGCCGTCCTGGAGGCCGCGCCATGAGCGGGCGTGCATGTGCCATCACGGGGATCGGTCAGACCAAGCACGCCAGCAAGCGTGACGACGTCTCCATCGCCGGCCTGTGCCGCGAGGCCGCCCTGCGCGCGCTCGAGGACGCCGGCCTGACCTTCGCCGACATCGACGCCGTGGTCATCGGCAAGGCGCCCGACATGTTCGAGGGCGTCATGATGCCCGAGCTGTACCTGGCCGACGCGCTGGGCGCGGTGGGCAAGCCGATGATGCGGGTGCACACCGCCGGCAGCGTGGGCGGGTCGACCGCCATCGTCGCCGCGCACCTCGTCAGCAGCGGCGTGCACGAGCGCGTGCTCACGGTCAGCTTCGAGAAGCAGTCCGAGAGCGACGCCATGTGGGCGCTGTCGCCCAAGTACCCCTTCCAGCCGCCGCTGATGGCGGGCGCGGGCGGCTTCTTCGCCCCCATCGTGCGCAGCTACATCAAGCGCTCGGGCGCGCCCATCGACACGGGGATCGCGGTCGCCGTGAAGGACCGCCTGCACGCGCTCAAGAACCCGTATGCGCACCTGACGCTGCCCGAGATCTCGAACGACATGGTCAAGGCGTCGCCGATGCTGTGGGATCCGATCCGCTACCTGGAGACCTGTCCGTCGTCGGACGGCGCCTGCGCGCTGGTCTTGACCTCGGCCCAGGCGGCGCGCCGCGCCCCCGGCAAGCCAGCCTGGGTGCGCGGGACCTCGATGCGCACCGAGCCCGCGGTGTTCGCCGGCCGCGACCAGGTCTCGCCGCGCGCGGGACGCGAGTGCGCCGCCGACGTCTACAAGCAGGCCGGGGTCACGAATCCCAGCAAGCAGATCGACGTCGCCGAGATCTACGTGCCGTTCTCGTGGTTCGAGCCGATGTGGCTGGAGAACCTGGGCTTCGCCGAGGTCAACCAGGGCTGGCGCCAGACCATGGACGGCACCACGACCCTGGGCGGCGCGCTGCCCATCAACCCCTCGGGCGGCGTGCTGTCGTCGAACCCGATCGGCGCCTCGGGCATGCTGCGCTTCGCCGAGGCGGCCATGCAGGTGCGCGGCCAGGCCGGCGCGCACCAGGTCGACGGCGCGAAGATGGCACTCGGTCACGCCTATGGTGGCGCGTCGCAGTTCTTCTCCATGTGGATCGTCTCCAGCGAGCGGGAGTAGGGGAGTCGCAATGGGCTACAACATCGCAGACCTGTTCGAGAGCGTCGTCGACACCGTCCCCGACAAGACCGCCCTGGTCAGCGGGGACACCCGGCTGACGTTCCGCGAGTTCGACGCACGCATCAACCAGTTCGCCCACGCCCTGGCAGCGCGCGGCGTCGGCCCCGGCGACAACATCGGCCTGCAGGTCTACAACGGCACCGAGTTCCTGATCGCCATGCTGGGCGCCTTCAAGCTGCGCGCGGTGCCCATCAACATCAACTACCGCTATGTCGACGAGGAGCTGACCTACCTCTACAAGAACGCCGACCTGGTGGCCCTGGTGTTCCAGCGCGAGCTCAGCGATCGCGTCACCGCGGCCGCCCCCGCGGCGCCCGGGCTGAAGACGCTGATCGCGGTCGAGGACGGCTCCTCGCACGCCCTGCCCGCGGGCAGCCACGACTTCGAGACCCTGCTGGCGGCCGGCTCGCCCGAGCGCGACTTCGCCCCGCGCAGCAACGACGACCTCTACATCATCTATACCGGTGGCACCACCGGCATGCCGCGCGGCGTGATGTGGCGCCACGAGGACGTGCTGTTCGCCGGCCTGCAGGGCGGCAACCCCGGCGGCGCCCCGCTGCAGAGCCCCGAGCAGCTGCCCGAGCTGGTGCGCGCGCGCGCCAACCCGCCCACCTTCCTGCCTGCGGCGCCCTTCATCCACGGCGCCGCGCAGTGGGCCGCGCTGATCGGCCTGTTCATGGGCAGCAAGGTCGTGCTGGTGCCCGGGCGCAGCTTCGACGCGCGCCGCGCGGTCGAGCTGATCGCGACCGAGCGGGTCAACACCATGACCCTGGTCGGCGACGCCATGGCGCGCCCGCTGGCCGAGGCGCTGATCGAGGCCAAGGACGCCGACGTGTCGTCGCTGCTGGTGATCTCGTCGGCCGGCGCCATCCTGTCGGAGTCGGTCAAGGCCGACCTCAACGGGCGCCTGCCCATGACCATGGTGCTGAACAGCTTCGGCGCCAGCGAGACCGGCCACCAGGGCACCGTGTTCGGCCCCGGCGCGCCGGGGTCGCGGCCGAAGTTCTTCATGGACCAGAGCAACACCGTGCTCGACGAGAACATGAAGGCCGTGGTGCCCGGCTCGGGCGTCACCGGCAAGCTGGCGCGGCGCGGCCACATCCCGCTCGGCTACTACAAGGATCCCGAGAAGACCGCGGCGACCTTCCCGGTCATCGACGGCCTGCGCTGGGCCATCCCGGGCGATCTGGCCACCATCGAGGCCGACGGCATGATCACGGTGTTCGGGCGCGGCGCGGTGTGCATCAACACCGGCGGCGAGAAGGTCTATCCCGAGGAGGTCGAGGAGGCGCTCAAGGCGCACGCCTCGGTGCTGGACGCCGTCGTGGTCGGCGTGCCCGACGAGCGCTGGGGCCAGCGCGTGGCGGCGCTGGTGCAGACCCGGCCGGGCACCGAGGTCACGCTGCCGCTGCTGGATGCGCACTGTCGCACCAAGATCGCGGGCTACAAGGTGCCGCGCCAGCTGCGCGTGGTCGACCTCATCGTGCGCCACCCCAGCGGCAAGCCCGACTATCGCTGGGCGCGCGACACCGCCCTGGAGAACACGTGAGATATCAGGGCAAGGTCGTCATCGTCACCGACGCGGCGTCGGGGATCGGGCGCGCGGTCGCGACCCGCCTGGCGTCCGAGGGTGCCAGGCTGGTCATCGCCGATCTGACGACTGACAAGCTGGAGGAGGCCGCGGTCGCCCTGCGGGCCGGGGGCGCCGAGGTGCGCGCGGTCGCCGGCGACGTCTCGGTCGAGGCCGACGTGGCGCGCATCCTGGATGGCGCGCGCGAACTCGGGCGCCTCGACGTGCTGGTCAACAACGCCGGGGTGATGGACAAGCTGACCCCGCTGCACGAGGTCACCGACGACCTGTGGCAGAAGGTCATGGCGGTCAACGTCGGTGGCGCCTTCGCGCTGTGCCGGCGCGCGCTGCCCCTGATGATGGCGGCCAAGGCCGGCGCCATCGTCAACGTCGCCTCGGTCGCCGGCCTCAACGGCGGTCGCGGCGGCGCGGCCTACACGGCGTCGAAGCACGCCCTGATCGGGCTGACCAAGAGCATGGCCTGGTACTACGGACCGCACGGTGTGCGCGCCAACGCGGTGTGCCCGGGCGCGGTCGACACCCCGCTGGGGCCGGGTGGCATGCCATCGATGGAGGGGATCAAGCGCATGCAGCAGCAGCTCGGCGGGCTGCCGCGCTCCGCCAAGCCCGAGGAGATCGCGGCGGCGGTCGCCTTCCTGGGTTCGGACGACGCGTCCTATGTCAACGGCGCGGCCCTGGTGGTCGACGCCGGCTGGAGCACCTTCTGATGCTGATCGACTACACCCCCGAGCAGAAGCAGATGAAGAGCGAGCTGCGCGCCTACCTCGGCGCGCTGGTGACCGACGAGGTGCGCGCCGAGTACTCGGGCGGCGCCGAGGGCGGCGGCCCGCTGTACACCCAGGTGCTGCGTCGCCTGGGCGCCGACGGCTGGCTGGGCATCGGCTGGCCCAAGGAGTTCGGCGGTCGCGACCGCCCGCCCATCGAGCAGTACATCTTCTTCGACGAGGTCCAGCGCGCGGGCTTTCCCATCCCGTTCCTGACCTTGAACACGGTCGGGCCGACCCTGATGAAGTTCGGCACCGACGAGCAGAAGGCGCGCTTTCTGCCCGCGATCTTGCGCGGCGAACTGCACTTCGCCATCGGCTACTCGGAGCCCGAGGCGGGCACCGACCTGGCCGCGCTGCGCACCAAGGCGGTCAAGGCCGACGACGGCAGCGGCGACTACATCGTGACCGGGCAGAAGATCTTCACCAGCCAGGCCGAGTACGCCGACTTCATCTGGCTGGCGGTGCGCACCGATCCCGAGGCGCAGAAGCACCAGGGCATCTCGATCCTGATGGTCGACACCAAGGCGCCCGGTTTCTCGCTGACGCCGATCCACACCCTGGGCGGCACGCGGACCAACGCGACCTACTACGACCAGGTGCGGGTGCCGCAGTCGGCGCGCATCGGCCGCGAGGGCGAGGGCTGGAAGCTCATCACCACGCAGCTCAACCACGAGCGCGTGGCGCTGAGCGCGCCGGGTTCGACGGCGCGGCTGTATGAAGAGACGCTGGCGTGGGCGCGCGAGACGCGCGTGGCTGGCACGAGAGTGATCGACCAGCCCTGGGTGCAGCGCAACCTGGCGCGCGCGGCAGCCAAGCTGGAGGTGCTGCGCCTGATGGGCTGGCGCCAGGCCTGGAACCTGGGCCGCGGCGCGCTCGACATGGCGGAGTCGTCGACCATCAAGGTCTACTCCAGCGAGTCGTTCGTGGAGATCTACCAGCTCTTGCTCGAGGTGCTGGGCCCCGAGGGGGCGCTGCGCGAGGGCTCGGCGGGCGCGCTGATCCGCGGCCGCATCGAGATGTTCTACCGCACCACGCTGGTGTTCACCTTCGGTGGCGGCGTCAACGAGATCCAGCGCGACATCATCGCGATGGCGGGGCTGCGCATGCCGCGCGCCCCGCGCTGAAGGGACTGGCCATGGACTTCGCACCGACGGACGCACAGAAGGACATCGCGGGGCTCGCGAAGAAGATCTTCGGCGACAAGGTCACCCCGGCCGGGCTCAAGGCGCTGGAGGCCGGCGCGCGGGTTTCGGCAGAATTGTGGAAGGAGCTGGCCACGGCCGGTCTGCTGGGCGTGGCGCTGCCCGAGAGTGTCGGCGGCAGCGGCAACGGCTTCCTGGAGCTATGTGCGCTGCTGGAGGAGGCCGGCGCCGCGGTGGCCCCGGTGCCGCTGTGGGCCACGCTGGTCGGGGCTGCGCTGCCCATCGCGGAGTTCGGGTCGGCCGAGCAGAAGCAGCGCTGGCTGCCCAGCGTCGCCGCCGGTGACGTCATGCTGAGCGCGGCGTTCCACGAGCCCGGCGGTGGCGACGCCGAGGCGCCGCAGACCCGCGCCGAGCGTGCGGGGTCTGATGGTGGCTGGGTGCTGACCGGCGTGAAGACCGCGGTGCCGGTCGCCGCGCTGGCGCAGCGCGTCCTGCTGGCCGCGCAGAGCGACGCGGGAATCGGCCTGTTTCTGCTGGATCCGCGCGCACCCGGCGTGACCCTGGAGAGCCAGGTGTCGACCAGCGGCGAGCCCGCGGGGCGGCTGACGCTGGCGCGCGCGCAGGTGGCGGCTGTCGATGTCCTGGTCGCGCCCGGCCCGGCCGCGGCGGCCGCGTGGGCCTGGACCATCCAGCGCGCCACCGTCGCGCTGTGCGCCATGGAGCTCGGCGTCGCGGCGCGCGCGCTGCGCATGACCGCCGAGTACACCGCGCAGCGCAAGCAGTTCGATCGCCCCATCGCGACCTTCCAGGCGGTGGCGCAGCGCGCCGCCGACGCCTACATCGACGTCGAGTCGATCCGCGTCACCTGCTGGCAGGCCGCGTGGCTGCTGTCCGAGGGCCGCGACGCCGACGCCCGCGCAGCCGTCGCGGTCGCCAAGCTGACCGCGGCCGAGGCCGGCCATCGCGTGGTCTACGCCGCGCAGCACCTGCACGGGGGCATCGGCTTCGACACCGACTATCCCCTGCATCGCTATTACACGCTGTCCAAGCAGCTCGAGCTCACGCTGGGCTCGGCGTCGCAACACCTCGTGCGCCTCGGCGCCGAGCTGGCCCGGAGCTGAGGAGCGCCCCATGAAGACCCGCCTGTGCGAGAGCCTCGGTATCGACGTCCCCATCTTCGCCTTCAGCCACTGCCGTGACGTGGTCGCCGCGGTCAGCCGCGCCGGCGGCATGGGCGTGCTGGGCGCGCTGGCGTTCACCCCCGAGGAGCTCGAGCTCGAGCTCAAGTGGATCGACGCCCACGTCGACGGCAAGCCCTACGGCGTCGACACCGTGATGCCCGTGAAATACGAGGGCGTCGAGCAGGGCGGCATGACCGAGGCCACGCTGGAGCAGATGATCCCGGCCGCCACCAAGCAGTGGGTCGAGGACGTCCTCAGCCGCTACGAGGTGCCCAAGCTGCCCCCGGGCGTCGAGTCGTTCCACGGCCTGCTGGGCTGGTCGCACGCCGGCGGGCGCGCCCACGTCGATATCGCGCTGGCGCACCCCATCAAGCTGATCGTCAACGCCCTGGGCCCGCCGCCGCCCGACGTCATCGAGGCCGCGCACAAGCAGGGCGTCAAGGTCGCCGCCCTGGTCGGCACCGTGGCGCAGGCGCGCAAGCAGGTCGAGGCCGGCGTCGACATCATCGTCGCGCAGGGCACCGAGGCCGGCGGCCACACCGGCGAGATCGGCAGCATGGTCCTGGTGCCCGACGTGGTCGACGCGGTGAAGCCGGTGCCCGTGCTTGCCGCCGGCGGCATCGGCCGGGGCCGGCAGATGGCCGCCGCGATGGCCCTCGGGGCGCAGGGCGCCTGGACCGGGTCCATCTGGCTCACCTGCGCCGAGTCCGACACCCAGCCCTGGGTCATCGAGAAGCTGCTGAAGGCGGGCTACAGCGACACCGTGCGCTCCCGGGCCATGACCGGCAAGCCCGCCCGCCAGCTGCGCACCGCGTGGACCGAGGCCTGGGACGGCAAGGGCTCGCCGGGCACGCTGCCGATGCCGCTGCAGTTCATGGTCACCGCCGAGGCGCAGACCCGGATCACCCGGTATGCCGACGCCCCGGGCTCGCGCGCGAGGGAGCTGATCGGCACCCCGGTCGGCCAGATCGTCGGCCGCATGACCAGCGTGAAGTCGGCCGCCGAGGTCATCCACGGCATGATCGACGAGTACCTGGATACGGTCGAGCGCATGCAGGGGCTGCTCGGGAAGTAGAAGTAGAGGCGGGTCGGCTGAAGGAGGTCGGCGCCTGGAGGAGTTTGGCCATGCCCCGGTGGGCTCCGCGGTTGGGGGGCTCCGCGAATGCATGTGTATGGGTCCGTGCTCAGACAGTCCTCGGGCGAAGCTGGTCGGCGTCGTGCGTCGCGGAGAGGCGAGACGGGCTCCGTGCCTGAGCGCCGCTCCCGTCGCCCTGCGGAACTGCGCGCGGACCCATACACACGCATTCGCCTCCGCCCCCCAACCGCTCCGCCCACCTCTCGGCCACCTGAGGTGAGCAAGCGGGGGCGATGCCTCATGTCTGAGCGGAATCGTTTCTCGGGGAGATGCTGCCGTAGGTACTGCCGTCGGGGTGTCTGTAGACGAAGCCTCGCCCACGTGGGTTTCTGAGGATGAGGAGGCGGTCGTCGTGCACCGCGCGGTGGTGGCCGCCGCACAGGACGACGAGGTTCGCGAGTTCATGGTCGCCCCCACGTGAGCGGAATCGCCAGTGATGGACATCGACCCAGACGGCTGAACGACAGCCAGGGGCTTCGCAGCAGCCGTTCGCCCGTCGCAGGGCGGCTGCCGCGCAGCAGCGGAGCTGTAATGCGCAAGCATCGTCACTCCAGCATGACGTGAGCCGCCGAGCGAGCTGGTCTGTATGAGGTGTCAATAAGAAGGTGCACAATACGGCGGCCCGCTGCGGCCGAAGGTGGCGACGCGGCCCCTCTTCGTGCGGCCGCGCCAGGCGGAGTGGCGATCAGCGGGACCCTCGGTGCTGCCGGGCCACGAATCCGTCACCAGTCGCTACGGCGCGTGTTCTGTCAGCGCGGTACGCAGCTGGTTGCGGGCGCGGTGCAGGCGGGTCTTCATGGTCGCCAGCGGGATGCCCAGGGCGGCGCTGGTGGCCTCGCCGGACAGGCCCTCGAGATCGCGCAAGACCAGGACCTCGCGGGAGGGCGGGTCGAGGCTGGTGATGGCGGCGTGGACGGCGCGCACGAGCTCCCAGCGCTCCAGCGCTTGCTGGGGATCCAGTGCGCGGCTGGCCAGCTCCGCATCAGCGCCCGCGCCAGCATCCTGCGCGCGGGACAGCGGGGCGCGCTCGCGCAAGAACGGCCGCAGCATGCGCCTGCAGGTGTTGCGGATGACGGTCATCAGCCAGGACAGGGCGCCCTGGTCGCGGACCACGTCGGGGCGGCGGGCCAGCTTGATGAAGGCCTCCTGCACGGCGTCGTCGGCGTCATACCCGTCGCGACACACCCGCAGCCCGAAGCGATAGACGCGGTCGTGATGCGCGCGCACCAGGGTGGCCAGCGCGTCGTCGTCACCGCGCGCCGCCGCGGTCGCGGCCATCTCCAGCGGCACGGTCACCGTCGCGCGTCGCTCGGGCAGGTCGAGCGCCCCATCAGCCGGTAGCCCAGGCAGCTGCCCGCCAGCGCCGTCCACAGCAGATAGCCGCCCATCATGCCGAAGATCGGCAGCCGCAGCGTCAGCGGCAGCGGCGCCAGCAGCGCCAGGGCCAGCATGACCAGCGCGCCCACTACCCTCAGCCATCGATCGATCGTACCCACGTTTCTGTGCATCGTGACTCCTCCTGCATGGAGAAGTCACGCCGACCCGAAAAGGATTCACGCCGCGCGGTCACTCCAGGCGGCGCCCGAGGTCGGCCACCGAGGCGCGCCAGCCCGCCAGCTCGGCCGGCTTGGCCGCCGCCCACAGGCGCGCCAGCTCCGCGTCGCCGCCGGTCACCACGGCCAGCGCACGCCGCGCCAGCCCGAGCAGCTTCTCCACTCCCCCCGCCGCCAGCCCCGCATCCGCACCCGCGTCGGCCACCCACAGCTTGACCTCGTCGGGCAGCTCGCCCGACGGCCGCCCCGCCAGCGCCGCCACCACCTCGGCCGCCGCCAGTGCCGCCGCGCCCAGCCCGGCATCGCGCACGCCGTCGCCACCCACCGCGCGCTCGAGGACCTCGCTCAGCGCGACCGCGCCGCTGGCCTCGAGCTCGGCCGCGAAGTCCAGCGCGTCGTCGTTCTCGAAGCTGCCCGGTCCGAACGCGCCCATGACGGGAGCGGACCTCAACGTCCTGCGGTGCGGGCCTGGCCGATGGCGCCGCGGAACGCCTCCAGCGCGGCGCCATCGAGCGCGCCGCCGCGATACAGGATGTTGCCGCCGGCGTCGATCACCAGCGTGGTCGGCACGCGCCGGCTGCCCAGCGCATCCGACAGCTGGAAGCGCGGATCCAGCAGCTGGGCGTAGCTCAGCCGGTGCGCGCGCACGAAGGCCGCCACCCGCGCCGGTGACTCGCCGACATCGACCGCCAGCACCTGCGCCCCCATCGCGCTCGAGCGCTCGGCCAGCCGGGCCAGCGGCCCGAGCTCGTCACGACAGGCGTCGCACCAGGTCGCCCACAGCGTCAGCAGCGTGACCCGCCCGGCGACCGCCTCGTGCAGCGTGGTCTCGGCGCCGTCCAGCGTCTGCATCTTCATCGGCGGCAGCGCGGCGACCGCGGCAGGCGTCTTCGGCGCCGGTGTCCCGGTGCAGCCCGATCCAGCCCCGAACAGCGACAGCCCCAGTGTCAAAACAGCAGCGAAAGCCCGCACGAATACAAACTAGCACGCAGATCGTTGGAACGGTGATAGCGCTCGAAGCCGAGGTCGAAGGTGACCTCGCGCACGCCGGGCGTGCGGCCGACCAGCACCAGCTTGGCGCCATAGCTGTGCGCCGTGAAGCCGTCGAGGTCGCTGTCCGCGGTGCGATACTCGACGCCGGGCACCGCGCTGGTGGTGAAGAAGTCGGCCGCGCTCTGGTGGTGCAGCCGGTACAGGCCGCGCACATAGGCGCCTCGCCCGAGGCGCTGGTACAGCTGTGTCTCCAGCGTGTTCCCGACGATGCCCCAGCTGTCGAGGTACAGCCGGTACGACTGCTTCAGGGTGCCGCTCCAGGGCAGCGCCTGCACGATCCGCCCCAGCAGCGCGTGGCGATGGCGCACCTCGGGCAAGAGCTCCGGCCCCAGGCCGCCGCCCAGCAGCGGCACGCTGTTCCAGGTCACGCCCAGGTTGCGCCGCTGCAGCGTGCCGCCATAGCCGACGTGCGCCACCGTGGTCGGCGACAAGAGCTGCGTCAGCCCCAGGTTGGCGTTGCTGCTGGTGCGCCAGACGTGGCCCTGCGGGACGCCGTGGATGTCATAGCCGTCGAACCAGTCGATGACCTCGTTGAGGCTGGCCGACAGCACCGCGTTGTCGTCGGCCATCGCGTGTGTCACGCCCGCGCCCAGCGTCCAGGCGCGGAAGTTCTCCTCCAGGTGAAACGCGCCGCGCAGGAAGACCGCGGTCTCGGGCGCGCTCTGGTAGGTGGTGGTGAGATCGATGCTGCCGGCCTCGTTGCGCCGCGACGAGCTGCTGACGATGTCGACGGCGTCGGGCGACGCCGCGGTCACGATGTCGAACGGCACCTCGAGGCGATAGGTCAGCTTGCGGCCCTGCTTGACCACCAGCTCGGCCTGCGGCGTGCTGACCACCAGCTGCTGCGAGCCCGGCCCCTGCGGCGGACCGGCCTGCGACTGGTAGCCGGTGCCGCTCTGATCGAGCTGCGTGAAGCGCACCCGCACCGACTCGACGCGGATGCCCGGCGAGCGCCCCAGGATGGCGGCGTCCGACAGCGGGTCCGCACCCTCGGCGCGCGCGCGCCCGGCGCCCGCGAACGCAGCCAGCGCCAGCGCGAGCCGCAGCGCCAGCCGCGTCGCCAGCCGCATCGCCGGCACGCGCGTCGGCACCCGGGCCAGCTGTGGCCTCAGCGACAGCCGCAACCCCCGCCCGCGGTGCTGCCGTCACCGCCGGCCGCGCCCTCGCGCGTGGAGTGGAACTTCTCGCGCTGCGACGCCTCCAGCGGGTCCTCGTGGATCGCCATCGTCGGCTCCGCCAGCTTGGCGCGCCGGTTCTGCGGCACGATCGCGCACCCGGCCAGCGCCCCGGCCAGCACCATCATCAAGAGTCGCTTCAGAACACACCTCGCACGCCGAGCCCGGTCAGCTCGCCATCGATCACCGGCTGCACCACCACGCCGCGCCGCTCCAGCCGGTCGCTCGCGATCACGCTGTCGACCAGCCCCACGATCGACCCCAGCAGGGACAGGCACACGAACGACCCGAACGGGATGCGCGTCCGCGGCAGCCCCCACTGGGTCACCTTGGGATCCTTCCACATCACCCCCAGCACCCCGAGCTGCCCCAGCGCCGGCACCGCCGCGAAGGCCAGGCCGCGCCTCCACTCGCCGACGATGCCGTGCGACACCAGCGGCGCCAGGGTCAGCCCGCCCAGGAAGATGTGCGCCCCCAGGTTGCGGGTGTCGGGATCGTCGCTGCCCAGCACCGCACCCCCGATGGCCATCGGCACCATGGCCATCGCCGCGCCCGCGATGATCGACACAGTCACGCTGGGTCGCCTGCGCACCGGCGCCACCCGCGCCCCGCCCCCCAGGGCCAGCACTCCCTGCCGCACCGGCGACGCCGCCAGCGGCGAGAGCGGCGAGCACAGCGTCACGATCCCCAGGCCGATCAACAGGCTGCGCCGCACGGACCCATCGTCGCCGCCCGCCCCAGGGGAGTCAAACCACGTAGGTCACGCCAGGCGTCGATACCGGGCTGCCAACTCCCCGCGCCTTCACCAAATTCCCTGGCTCGTCCGATGGAACCTTGGCACCATTCGCGCGTATCCCGTGGTCATGACAACTGGAGGGCTGTGATGAAGGGCAATAAGAACCTGGTGCTGACGGTGGCGGGTCTGGCGATGGTGGTCGGCTTCTTCCTGCCCTGGATCGACGTCGGTGGCGCCTTCACCGTGTCGGGCTGGGACTTCGTCAAGTCCTCGCACGTCGCCTGGCACACCCGCCTGGTCCTCATGCTGCTGCCCATCGCGGGCGCCCTGCTGGCCCTGGCCGGCCTCGCCGGCGGTGCCGCCGCAGCCTCGCTCGGGGTCGCCACCGGCCTCGGCATCTTCGGCTACATGTTCTTCCGCATCGCCTGGGGCTTCATCAAGACCACCGGCCTCGGCCTGTGGCTGGTCCTCGGCGCCGCCGCAGTCGCCCTGGTCTTCGGCCTCGCCGCGCGCGGCCGCAGCCCCAAGACCCCCGCTGCATAGCTCCTACTCCGCCAGCTCCAGCCGCAGCGCCTCCCTCGGGTGCAGCGACACCTGCGCCACCGCGTCGACCGCCCCCACCGGCTTCACGCTGAACCTCTGCAGCAGCCGCGCCAGCGTCACCACCGCCTCGGTGGTCGCGAACCCGCGCCCGATGCAGGCGCGCGGCCCCAGCCCGAACGGCAGATAGGCCCCCTTCGGCCAGGTCGGCTCGCCCTCGAAGCGCGCCGGGCGGAACGCCTCCGGCTCGGGGAACCAGCGCGCGTCGCGCTGGGTCACGTACACGACCAGCGTGACCTGCGCCCCGCGTGGCACCGCGTGGCCGCCGATGTCGACGTCCTCGAGGGCCTCGCGCGGCAAGAGGTACGCCGGTGGATACAGCCGCAGCGCCTCCTGGAAGCTGCGCTCGACCCACTTCAGCTTGCCGACGTCGTCCGCCGTCGGCGCCCGCCCGCCCAGCACCTCGGCCACCTCGGCGCGCACGCGCGCTTGCTCCTCGGGGTGGGTGCTGAGCAGGTGCAGCGTCCACAGCACCGCCGTCCCGGTGGTCTCGGCGCCGCCCAGCATCAGGTTGATCGACTCGTCGCGGGCCTGCCGGTCGGTCATCTGCCCGCCGTCGCCGCCGGCCTCGTCGTCGCGCACATGTAGCATCGCTGACAACAAGTTGCCCCGATCTTCACCGGCCTTTCGGTGCGCCGCGATCATGGCGTCGGCCACGCCTTGCAGATAGCGGGTGGCCCGCCGGATGCGCCGCTTGGCCGGGGTCGGGAACCACAGCGGCCAGATGATGGGCGAACTCATCTCGCGCATCCCCTCGACGTTGAGCACCGCGACCTCGGCCGCGAAGCGCTCGGTGTGCGCCTCGACGTCCGACCCGAACAGCGCCTCGGCCACCACGCCGAAGGTCAGCTTGTAGACCGCCGCGCTGGCGTCGACCGTGGCCCCCGCCTGCCAGCCTGCCAGCAGCGCGTCGGCGCGCCGGTTCACGATGTCGACATAGCGCGCGATGCGCTGCGGCTTGAAGGCCGGGTTGGTCAGCCGGCGCTGGCGCACCCACGACTCGCCCTCGTTGACCACCAGGCCGTTGCCGTTCCACTGCCCGAGCACGCGACGCAACCGCGCCGGCTTCGAGAACGCCCTGGCCTTCTCGACCAGGACCTCGTGGTTGTGGTCCGGGTGCACGAACTGGAAGCACTTGATCGGCCCGATGCGGAACGCGCTGGCGTCGCCGTGCACGCGCGCGTTGTCGCGATAGAAGCCGAGCAGATCGCGGCCCAGCGCCCGCGCGTTGCCCAGCCCCAGAAAGCCCCCCCTGGGTCCCGTCAGCTCCGCCATCACGGCATCATAGATGCCTGCGGCGTTCGTGTCGTCGCGCCTCCTGCTTGACAACGGCGGTTCGGACCGCGAGATCATCATCGACCCATTGGAGGAGCGATGTCAGGGGACGAAGGGGGTCGCGGGCGTCGCCGCGAAGCAGACGCCAGCGCGACCTACGACCAGGGCATCGCCGGATCAGGCCCGTGGCCCGGACGTCGCTCGGGTACCGACGACTCCGAGGCGCCAGCCTCGCCTGGCAAGCGCACGCTGGCGCAGCGGCTGGTGCAGCGCAGCAGCGACGACGGGGACGGCGATGCCGGCGATGCCGGCCCCGTGAGCATCCACGACGTGGCCACCGCGGCGGTCGACGGCAAGGGCAGCGGCAGCCCGCTGGACGAGGGCGTCCGCTCCCGGGTCGAGGCACACCTCGGGGCTGACCTGTCCGGTGTCCGGGTGCACACCGACGTTCTGGCCCGGCAGTCCTCGGCTGCCATGGGCGCGCGCGCCTTCACGTTCGGAAGCGACGTCTTCCTCGGCCCCGGCGAGGCCTCGACCGACGTCGAGCTGATGGCGCACGAGCTGACCCACGTGGTTCAGCAGGGTGCGGCGCGGATGAAGGCCGCGCAGGCCAAGATCGAGGTGGGCGCAGCCGACAGCCCCGCCGAGGCGCAAGCCGACGCCGTAGCTGCCAGCGTCACCGGCGGGGCGGCGCCGACGACCGCGCTCATCGTCGAGACCGCGCCGGTCGCGCCGCAGGTCACCAAGGCGGCCTTCCTGGCCGACCTCAAGAGCCAGATCCTGGCATCCGCGACGGAGGTGCTGGGGGCGCTGTGGGCGGTCGCCGGTTGCCCTTACATCGAGAGCTGGTTCGCGAGCCACGAGGCCGATCCGGCCACCAGCATCGAGGCCATGGCCAAGCGCTACTCCGGCCTGACCACGGCGGCGGCACCCAGCGACTACGTGCCGCCCATCCTGGCTCGCCTGCGGGGCGGGATCCTGCGCTGGCGCGATGGACTGGATGTCGGCAGCGAGCTGTCGTCGTTCGGACTGGCCGGGGCGGCCCAGGCAGCCACGGCATCACAGCCGGGGCCCGCTGGTGCCACCGGAGCGGGGACCGCGCAGCCCAAGCTGAGCGCTGGCTCCAGCCCTAGCCCCAACGACATCGCACGCGAGCTCGGCCCGGGTGCCCCGCTCGACAGTGCCACCGCGGCGCGCATGGGCGACGCTTTCGGCGAGGACTTCAGCCAGGTCAGGATCCACACCGACGTGCAGGCCGCGCGCAAGGCGTCCGAGGTCAACGCCGCCGCGTTTGCTGTTGGTCACGACGTGGTCTTCGCCGGCGGTCAGTACCAGCCCGGGACGCCGGTCGGGGACGCCATGCTGGCGCACGAGCTCGCGCACGTGGTGCAGCAGAAGCGTGCCGACGACGACGAGGCCGCGCGCGACGCGCCCATCGGCGCCGAGTCCAGCTCCCACGAGGCCGACGCCGACTCGGCCACGGTCGGCGTCATGCAGCGCCTCTATGGCGGCGCCAAGGCAGCTGCCGCCCGCGTCAAGCCAGCGCTGACCTCGGACTACCAGCTGCAGCGCTGTCAGACCAACGCCGTGGCGGGGCTGCTGGGCGGCGAGTTCCAGGGCGCCTGGCTCGACCAGAAGGTGGGCGAGACCAACCAGTTCGCAGGGTTTTCGGAGATCCACAGCGACATCGACGCGGAACGCACGCTGGGTCAGGACGACACCGAGGCCGCCGCGATCGCGCGCGTCAAGACCAACGGCAAGGCTGGCGCGGTCACCCTCGAGGAGGGCAAGTACGTCTCCTACGAGACCAACATCGGCTTTGGCTACAAGGACGAGGTGTACACGGCCGTGTCCGGGTATGGCTACGCCACGAGTTCGAGCTCCAAGCCACCGTCGGTGATGCCGGGCGTGGTCGCGCTGATCTCCAACACCAACATGGTGGTACGGCCGGGCAGCTTCACGCCCGGAGAGGCGGGCGGCGACGGCGACGCGCAGGCGGCCGACGCCAGCGGGCACCTGGCCTCCACCGACGATCCCTTCCAGGGCTACAAGGACGCCCTCGGCGACGGCTCCTCCATCAACCAGCAAGGCGACCCGGTCCTGCTGGCGGCCTTCGAGGCCTCCATGAAGGACACCGCGCTGGTCATCCTCAACAAGAGCGAAGCGGAGGTGAAGACCAAGAAGGAGCGCTTCGACAAGGGCACCGCGGGGGTGGGGGCGGACGAGCGCGCCACCATGAGGAAGGTCGCCGAGGACCTGGACGCGCTCGACAAGAAGATCGCGACCGTGCAGGCCGAGATCACCAGCTTCATGCTGTCCTACGCACGGGCTCAGGCGCCCGGGGGCAGTGGCTCTCCCATCCCGCTGGGCCAGAACTACAAGGACCAGGCCGACGAGGCGCAGGAGCGCAAGGACGAGCTCGAGACCCAGCGCCGCATCACGGTCGCAAAGTACCCGCTGCTGTCGCGGGTCGATCCGGCCAAGTTCAAGGCGCTCAGCGACGACGAGATGGTCAGTCAGCTCGGCGGCGAGCTGCCTGGCATCCTCAGCGACATCGAGAAGACGCGCACCAACGTCGCGGATGGCTCGCTCAACCTGTGGGCAGCCAGCTCGGTGGTCGAGGCCACCATCGCGGGGCTCGGCCTCGACGAGGACAAGCGCAAGTACATCAAGGGTGTCCAGGAGCACAACGCCAAGGCCGCCACCATCAGCTCGGTGGTGCTCGCGGTGTTCTCCATCGGGTTCGGCATCGCGGCGGCGCTGACCACCGGTGGCGCCAGCCTGTTCTTCGCGGCCGGCGCTTTCGGCCTCGGCACCTATGACGCCATCGTCACGACCGATCAGTATCTGGTCAACAAGCCGGGCTCCAACACCGCGGAGAACAAGGACGCCGGCCTGGTCGATGCACCGCCAGGCTGGGGCTGGCTGGTGGTGGCCTGGATAGGCGTCGGCCTCGACACCGCCGACGTCGTCCGGGCGGTCAAGGCCATTGGCAAGGCCGAGAAGACCATCGCCGAAGGCGCCAGCGAGCTGTCCAAGGGCGGCAAGCTCGGCATGGCCGAGTCGGATCTGGCGGCCAAGCTGCGCCAGGTCGCCGGTGACGTCGACGGCGCGACCAAGTTCGGCGAGGCGCACAAGGCGGCGGTGTCGGGCCGCCTCAAGGTCTCGATCGACATCGATCCGGCGCTCGCGGCCGACGTGCGTGTGATGTACGAGGTCGAGCAGGGCGGCAAGCGGGTCAAGATCACGACGCTCAAGGTCGGACCGGACGCGACGCTGGCCGAGGTCCTGGCGCACGAGCGCATCGTGCAGCTGATGCGACGCTACGAGGGCGTCACCGGGGCGATCCGTGAGCTGTGGGATCGCATGCTCTCGCTGGTCGGCAAGAGCACCAGCGCGAACCCGTTTCCTCCCGGGTCGCGCGCCTACGAGTCGTGGCTCGAGCTCAAGAAGCTGCCCGATCTGGCCGAGGCGCGCATCCTCAAGTACCCCAACGGTGTCGGCGCCGCCAACGAGTCCGCGCTGTCAGCCGATCTCGAGTTCCTCGAGAACGAGCGCCGGCTGCACCAGCAGGTGGTGGACGACATCGCGCTGGAGAGCGGCGCTGGCTTCGTCGCAAAGACGGGCGATAGCGGTCGTGCCGCCGTGGCGGCTGGCTATCCGCTGCCGCCCGACATCACCAAGATCGAGGATCTCGAGAAGAGCCAGTACTTCTACAAGACCTCCGCCAGCGGCGACGGCACCTTCACGCTGTCGCGCAAGGCCAAGGCCGACGTCGCGCCGCTGCAGCCCGAGATCGGCGCCAACGGCAAGCCGACCGGTGGCTTCGTCGAGGGCGACATGACGCGCACCGAGAAGGCTGCCGCGCTGGTCGCCTCGATGTCAGACACCAAGCAGAAGGCGTACGCCGCGCTCAAGGCGGCCGAGGAGGCCAAGGGCAACATGGTGGTGCCCATCAAGAAGATGGCCACCACCGACGAGAGCATCGCCAAGCTGGCGGCCAAGCACGGGCCCGCCGACCTCGAGGAGAAGGTCTACGAACTCGTGTTCGAGGCCATGGAGCGGAAGATCAAGGCCAAGGGGCTGGCGCCCGCCGCGGAGGCAGCCGAGGTCGCCGAGTCCATTGGCACGGCGCGCAAGGCCGCCAAGGAGCTGATGGCACACCCCATCACCGTCATCGAGGGCACCGACCAGCTGCGCGCGTTCGGCTATCGCGCCAAGTATCTGTCCGCGACCGGCCAGGCCGCCGAAGACGTCAACGATCTGCACCACATGATCCCGCTCTATCTCGGCGGCGATCACCGGCACCTGGTCGACCTCTACGAGGATCTGCACACGCGCATGCACGAGCTGGTCGACAGCATCAAGTGGGATGCCAAGGGGATCACGCTGGCCCCGTCGTCGATCCAGAAGGCGCCGCTCAACTTCGAGAACGGTGCGGCCATCATCACCCCACAAGGGGCCATCACCTACAATCCCCTCCTCCCCCAAGCTGCACCACCGTAGCCGGAGCGCGCGATGTCCTTCCCCTTGTCCGAGTCTTGGCGGGTTCACCTCCCAACCTGGGTCTCGTTGCCGCTGGTGCAGCACGGCGACCAGCTCATCGCGCGCGTGGGGGGCGAGCTGCGCGCCATCGCGGCCGCCACCGGGCAGGCGATCTGGGAGACCGTCGTCGATCACGCGGGCGGCGCCGGCTCGTTCGTGCACAGCTACAACGATCTGTACCTGACCGACCGCCGCCCCGAGCCCGAGCGGCTGACCGAGCTGGTCGCCGTGCGGGCCGGCAAGCTCAGCTTCACGGTCCGCCTCGGTTGCATCGTGGACCGTGGAGCGTCGCTGATCGCCGCCGGGATCCTCTATGCCATCGGCAACGCACCCGACGTCGGCCCTGTGCTGCGCGCGGTCAACCTGGGCACTGGCAAGCAGGTCCTCGACGTGGCGCTAGGCGCCGGCGCCGACATGCTGGGGCGCGACGGCGACCGGCTGCTGGTCGGGAACCGTATGGCCTCACCGGGCCTGTACTGGCTCGAGCCCGACGGCTCGGGGCTCCGCGCGCTCGAGCCGTCGCCGGCGCAGGAGATGCGGGTGTCGAGCGGTCGGGTGCTGGCCGCGCTCCGGGAGCACGACACCGACGCGTCCGGACGCACTGCTCAGGTGCGTGACCTGGCGAGTGGCGCGGTGCTCTGGAGCGCCCCGGCCCAGGGGCCGGTCATCGGCCTCGAGGGCGACAGCGCGGTTCACTACGAAGGCCAGGGTGACGAGCGCATCCCGGTGCTGCGGGAGGCGGCCACCGGCAAGCCTCGCTGGCGCGGCGCTGCGGTGGAGGATCCGTCCCGCGTCAGCTTCGCAGGGGCCTACGTGTTCCTCGGCCACACGACCGGCAACGTCGTGCATCGCCACGACGACGGCCGCCTGGTCGGGGCGCTGCCGCTGAGTCGCACCGCGCTCGCCGTCGACGGCGCGGGCGGGGCCGGACTGATCGTGGTGGGCGGCTTCAAGTTCCTGGCCGCGTTCAAGCCCTGAGGTTGGCCCGGGGCCGTCAGCCGCCGACCATCGCCAGCGAGCGCGGCTGCGGCTCCGAGTAGAACTGCTTGACCCACTTGCGGAACAGCCCGATCGGCCCGTCGCCCTCGCACAGCAGCGGCGGCTGGATGTAGATCTTGTTCTCCCAGATCGGGATGTCCTGCCCGAGCTGGCGCTCGATCTCGCGGATGAAGGCCCTGCCCACGTTCGAGGTCACGTCGCTGTTCACCATCTTCTTGACGGTGAACGAGAAGCGCAGCTCGACGTACTCCTCGTCGATGGTCGTCGCCGTCCCCATCAGCAGGGTGTCGACGATGCCCTTGAAGCGCGTCTGCGACAGCCCGAAGCCGTAGGCGTCGACCTCGACCGAGCCGCCGACCTTGCCCATCGGCGTCTTCATCATGGTCTCCGACAGCACGTGCAGGACGTGGCCGCGGATCTCGGCGCTGGTCTTGGGCATGCCCTGGGTGCCGTGCACGTACAGGAAGTGCGCCGCGTCGACCGCGTTCTCCGCCATCTCCTGGTTGTGCGTCTTGATGACCCAGCGCCGCTTCTCGTAGGGCGTCCAGTCGGCCGCGCCATACTCGGGGATGACCGGGATCTCCCAGCTCGGCGCGGCGCCCTCGGCGTGGTGCCACACGAAGATGAAGCCGGAGTGCTCGCGCACCGTCCAGGCCCCGACCTTGGCGCGCGGCGGGATCTTCGACGCGTAGGGGATCTCGCTGCACTCGCCGGTGCCGCAGAAGCGCCAGGCGTGGAACGGGCACTCGACGGAGCTCCCGACCACCTTGCCGCCATGGCCCAGGTGCGCGCCCATGTGCGGGCAATGCGCGTCGAGCACCGCCGCCACGCCGTCGTCACCGCGGAACACCACCAGATCGCGCCCGAAATAGCGCAGCGGCAGCACCTTGCCGACCGGGACCTCGTCGGTGTACGCGACATGGAACCAGCCATTGGCGTAGCGCGGCATCGGGAAGCGGCTCATGCGTCAATCCCCTTCATCATCATGGTGGTGACCCTCCGCATCTGGGCCATGACCTCGCCGGGATCGAACATGCCGGCCGACCAGCCGACCAGGCTGGCGAACCAGACCTGCTGCAGGTGCAAGGCCAGCGTGCTCTCACGCTTGGAGGGCGGTGCGGTGGTGGCGTCGGTGTAGCTCAGGCGACCGACGCCGCGCATGGCGGCGATGATGAGGCCGGTCATGCGCCCGTAGTAGGCCGACACCGTGCTGGCGATCTCGGGCACCCCCGAGGCCATGGCGCGGATGACGGCGCGGGCATAGTGCGGCTTCTTGGTCAGGCCCTTGGTGATGATCATGAAGAACTGGGTCACGCGCTCGGCCGGGCTGTCGCCCTTGGTCGGCACGGTCTCCATGCGGCGCTCGAGCAGCTCGGCCTCGCGATCCAGCGCGGCGACCAGGATGCTCTCCTTGTTGCGGAAGCGCTTGTACAGCGTGCCCAGGGCGACGCCGGCCTGCTTGGCCACGTCACGCTGGCGCACGTTGTCGAAGCCGCCCTTTTCAGCGAGCTCCACGGCCACGTCCAGGATCTTGTCGGTGCGCTGCTTCATGTGAGCAGAAGTGGAACATGTTTCACTTCTGGCGTCAAGGCGCCTTCGCGCGTTCGGGCCGAAACGCAACGCTTGCGCGATCCTGCTTGCGACGGAAAATGGAACATGTTTCACTTCTGACCCATGGCGTTCAAGCTCGGCAGATGGGATCTCGACGCCGACGTGGTCTGCGTCGGTTCGGGGCTGGGAGGACTCTCGGCGGCGATCCTGGCTCACGATCAGGGCCGCAAGGCCATCGTCCTGGAGAAGGCGCCCAAGCTCGGCGGTGTGTGCGCGTACTCGGGCGGCGAGATCTTCGTGCCCGCCAACCACCTGCAGCCGGCCGCGGGCATCAGCGACACGCTGGCGCTGGGTCGGGCCTACTTCGAGTTCCTGGCCGCGGGCTACGCCGAGCCGGCGCTGCAGACGCTGCTGCTCGAGGTCGGGCCGCAGGCGGCGCGCTACTTCGGCGACAAGGCCGGCGTACGCTGGAAGCTCATCAAGGACTTCCCCGACTACCACTATCCCAAGGCGCCCGGGACCATCGCCGCGGGGCGCTACCTCGAGGTCGAGCTGTTCGACGGCAACACCCTGGGCGAGTGGCAGAAGAAGACCTACCTCAGCCCGCACATGCCCAACGGCATCACCCACGACGAGCTGTTCGCCTGGGGCGGCTTCCCCGGCCTGCTCAAGTGGGACTTCACCCTGATGGGCAAGCGCATGCACAAGGACCTGCGCGGCTTCGGCCCCGGCATGATGGCCTACTTCGTCAAGGCGGCCATGCTCGACCGCAAGATCCCCGCGCACGTGGGGACGACGGTGCGCGAGCTGGTGCTGGACGACGGTGTGGTGGTCGGCGTGCGTGCGGAGCAGAACGGCAAGTCGCTGATGGTGCGCGCGCGCCGCGGCGTGGTGCTCGGCGTCGGCGGCTATGACTGGCACCCGGAGCTGCCGAAGTTCTACGAGCAGCTGCCCAAGTGGGGCTCCATGGTGCAGCCCTCGGTCGAGGGCGACGGCATGATGCTGGGCGGCGAGCTGGGCGCGCAGATCGCGGCGGTGCCCGCCAACAACCTGGGGCTGTTCTACGGCTACGAGATCCCCGGCGAGGAGCACGACGGCAAGCCGCTCTTGCGCGGATCCTGGGAGGGCGGCTTCCCGCACTCGATCTGGGTCAACCGCGCCGGCCAGCGCTTCGCCGACGAGTCGTTCTATCGCGACTACCTGCCCAAGACCCGAGCTTGGGATGGTGTCAAGCAGACGCAGCCAAATTTTCCGCCGTTTCTCATCTTCGATAGCCAGTGCCGGGAGAAGTATCCGCTCGGCACCTTCCTGCCCGGGCAGCCGCTGCCGGACTGGATCAAGCGCGCCGACACCTTGCAGGAGCTGGGGGCGCAGCTGGGCGTCGACGGCGCCGCGCTGGAGGCCACGGTGGCGCGCTTCAACCCGATGGCCGCGGCCGGCGTGGACGGCGACTACGATCGCGGCACCTACCCATGGGCCGCCATGATGACCGGCGATCGCACGCGTCCCAACCCCAACCTGGGGCCGCTCGAGAAGCCGCCGTACTACGGGCTCGAATTGCGCGTGGTCAGCGCCGGCATCAACTGCGCCGGCCTGCGCACCAACGAACATGGCCAGGTCATGCACGTGCGTGGCCGGCCCATCCCGGGGCTGTATGCGGTGGGCAACGCCGCCGCTCCGCTCGACATCGGGGCCGGCTACCAGAGCGGCCTCAGCAACCTGCGCGGCATGGTGTTCGGCTATCTGGCCGGCAAGCATGCGGCGAGCCGCTGAAAAACGGGTGAGGATGCGATGAGCTGGTTTGGTGGCAAGAAGCAGCGCTGGGACCTCGAGACCGACGTGCTGGTGATCGGCAGCGGCGGGGCGGGCCTGGCCGCCGCGCTCGCGGCCCACGAGGCCGGCGCGCGCGTGCTGGTGATCGAGAAGTCCGACAAGGTCGGCGGCGCCACCGCGGTCTCGGGCGGCGTGCTGTGGATCCCGTGCAATCACCACATGGCGGACGCGGGCATCAAGGACTCGCGCGAGGAGGCGCTGCGCTACACGGCGCGGCTGGCCGACGGGCGCTCCAGCGCGGCGCTGATCGAGACCTTCATCGACGAGGCGCCCAAGATGCTGCGCTTCATCGAGGCCAAGACGCCGGTCGCCTTCAAGGCGCTGGGGCGCTACCCCGACTATCACCCCGAGTTCGACGGTGGCAAGCCGGGCGGGCGCTCGCTCGACCCCGGGCTGTTCGACACCAACCAGCTGGGGCCGTGGAAGGACAAGCTGCGGCGCAGCGCCGTGTTCGGGGCCACCGCGATGACGGTCAACGAGGCCACCGACTGGGGCGTCTTCTCCAAGCCGCTCAAGCTGCCGTTCAAGCTGCTGGCCAAGCGCTACTCGGAGGGGCTGGTGTGCTACGGCGCCGCGCTGGTGGGCGGCCTGCTCAAGGGCATGCTGGATCGCAAGCTGGAGCCCATGCTGGGCGTGGCCGGGCGCGAGCTGGTGGTCGACGGCGGGCGCGTGGTCGGGCTGCGCGCGGATCAGAAGGGCAAGGAGATCTTCATCGCGGCCAAGCGCGGCGTGGTGCTGGCCAGCGGCGGCTTCGAGTGGTCGAAGGAGCTCGGCGCGCAGTTCCTGGGCGGCCAGCTGACGCACCCCAACAGCCCGCCGTCGAACGAGGGTGATGGCCTGAAGATGGCGATGGGCGTCGGCGCCAGCCTGGGCAACATGAGCGAGGCCTGGTGGTGTCCGTCGGTCATCGTGCCCGGCGAGGAGTACGACGGTCGCCCGCTGTATCGCGGTGACTTCGCGACGCGGTCGCTGCCGCACTCCATCATCGTCAACCGGCGTGGCCAGCGCTTCGTCAACGAGGCGCACAACTACAACGACATGATGAAGCCGTTCTTCACCTTCGATCCGGTCAGCTACGAGCGGCCCAACCTGCCGGCCTGGATCATCGTGGACCAGAGCTACCTCGACAAGTACATGCTGCTGACCAGCGTGCCCGGCATGCCGCTGCCTGACTTCCTGGCCCGCGCCGACAGCCTGGAGGCGCTGGCGCGCAAGGTCGGCATCGACCCGGTCGGGCTGACCGCGACGGTGGCGCGCTTCAACAAGTTCGCCGAGGAGGGCGTCGATCACGACTTCCGTCGCGGCGAGAGCACGTACGATCACTTCTATGGCGACGGCGACCACAAGCCGAACCCCAACCTGGGCGTCATCGGGCGGCCGCCGTTCGTGGCCCTCGAGGTGCACCCGGGGGCGATCGGCACCAAGGGTGGCGCGGTGGTCAACAGCAAGGCGCAGGTGCTGCGTGCGACCGGCGGGACGATTCCCGGGCTGTATGCGGCCGGCAACGTCATGGCCGGCATCACCGGGCCGGGCTACCCCGGCGCCGGCAGCACCATCGGGACCGGGATGACGTTCGGCTGGATCGCGGGCGGCGACGCGGCGGCACAGAAGGCGTAGCAGGAGGACTGGACGATGCCTGAAGTGGAATACACGACGACGATGAATGCCCCGCCCGAGCTGGTGTGGGACTTCGTCAAGGACATGAACGTCGATCGTCAGGGGGACGTTCCCGTCCCCCTGACGCGGGCAAAGCCCGCGGAGCCTCCCCCCACCGCGCGTTGCTCGCGCGGGTTCACAAGCTCGGAGGTGGCCAATGCCTGAAGTCGAATACACCACCACCATGAACGCCCCTCCCGAGGCCGTCTGGGACTTCGTGAAGGACATGAACAACTGGGCGCCGTTCCTGACGGGGTACCAGAAGCACGTGATCATCGATGACAAGGACTCGGTGTGGACGTTGAAGGGCAACGTCGGGATCTTGAGTCGCGTCGTCGAGCTGAAGGCGCATGTCACCGAGTGGAACGGGCCTGACAAGGTGGCCTTCACGCTGACCGGGGTGAACGAGCTGGTCGATGGCGGCGGCACCTTGGTCATGGGGCCGTACAAGTCGGACGCGGTGGCCAAGCCGAAGAAGGTGTTTTTCCTGCGCCGTTTCGGGCGGGCGATCATGCGGTTCTTCTTCCGGCTGGCCAACCGCAAGACGCGGGCGCCCAAGCGGCTGAAGGCGGCCGATGGCGCGCCGCCGGCGGCGCAGCTGGTGTTCACGCTGCGCATGGACGCAGGTGGGCCGACCGGTCCGCTGGTGAACGCGATGCTCGGGCCGGCGCTGCTGCCCGCGGCGGAGGATCTGGCCAACAAGATCGCGGCGCACGTCGAGAAGCTGCACGCGGCCAAGCAGGAGGCTGCGTAAGGTGGATCTGGCCCTGTCGGCCGACGAGGAGGAGCTGCGCCGCGGCGCGCGCCGGGTGCTCGGCGAGCGCTCGAGCCCGAAGCAGGTGCGGGCGGCGATGGCGCGCGAGGACGGCCATGACGCCGAGCTGTGGCGGCTGTGTGCGCGCGAGCTGGGCTGGGCCGGGCTGGCCATCGGCGAGGACCAGGGCGGCGTGGGCATGGGCGGGGTCGCGCTGGCGGCGGTGATGGAGGAGTGCGGGCGCGCGCTGGCGTGTGTGCCGCTGCTGCCGACGGTGATGGCGGCGACGCTGATCGAGGTCGCGGGCACGGCGGCGCAGCGTGGCGAGCAGCTGGGGCCGATCGCGGCTGGCGAGGTCATCGGGGCGGCGGCGCTGGCGGACGCCGGCGGAGCCTGGGAGGTCGCTGGCGTGGGCGTCACGGCGCGGCTGGAAAATGGCGGCTGGGTGTTGTCAGGGCGTAAAGCAGGTGTGGTGGCCGGGCACCTGGCCGATGTCCTGGTGGTGGCTGCGCGGGTCGGCGTGGGCAAGGGTGTCGACCTGTTCCTGGTGCCGGCCGCGGCGCCCGGGGTCGAGCGGCGCGTACAGCCGACGCTGGATGCGACGCGGCGGGTCGCCGAGGTGACGCTGAACGATGTGCGGCTGCCGGCTGGTGCGCGGTTGGGCGACGGCGGTGAAGGGGAGGCGGGCGGCGCCATCGAGCGTGCGCTGGACGTGGTCGGCGCGGCGCTGGCGGCGGAGCAGCTCGGCGGCGCCGAGCGCTGCCTGGAGCTGAGCGTCGACTATGCCAAGGTGCGGGTGCAGTTCGGGCGCGCCATCGGCTCGTTCCAGGCCGTGAAGCACAGGTGTGCCGACATGCTGGTCGCGGTCGAGGCCGCGCGCTCGGCGGTGTACTGGGCCGGCTGGGCGGCCAGCCATGCGCCCGAGGAGCTGAAGCACGCGGGGCCGCTGGCGATGGCGACCGCGAGCGAGACCTTCTTCGACGTCGCGGCCGAGACCATCCAGGTCCATGGCGGGATCGGCTTCACCTGGGAGCATGACGCGCACCTGTACTTCAAGCGGGCGCGCGCGAGCGCGGGGTTGCTGGGTGAGCCGGCGTGGCAGAGGGAGAGGCTGGCGCGGAGGATCGGACTCGGGGCGGGCGGGGAAGGGCCCGGAGCGGGCACGGGCACGGGCACGGGCACGGGCACGGGGGGAGGGGGCTGATGGACTTCGAGTTTTCGCGGGAAGAAGAGGCGTTCCGGGCCGAGGCGCGGGGCTGGCTGGAGGCCAACCTGGTCGGCAAGTACGCGAAGCTGCGCGGGCGCGGCGGGCCCGGCGACGAGCACGCCCTGCATGACGAGCGGCTGGAGTGGGAGCAGCACCTCGGTGAGCAGGGCTGGAACGGGCTGGGCTGGCCGGCTGCGTACGGCGGGCGCGAGGCCACGCTGAACCAGCTGGTGATCTGGAACGAGGAGTACGCGCGCGCGGCGGCGCCCGGGCGGCTCGGCCACATCGGTGAGCAGCTGCTGGGGCCGACCCTGCTGGCGTTCGGCACCGAGGCGCAGAAGCAGCGCTTCCTGCCCGGGATCAAGCTGGGGCGCGAGCTGTGGTGCCAGGGCTACTCGGAGCCCAACGCCGGGTCCGACCTGGCCAACGTGCAGACCCGGGCCGAGCGCGATCCCGCCACCGGCGAGTGGGTGATCACCGGGCAGAAGACCTGGACCTCGCTGGCGCAGGGCGCGGCGTGGTGCTTCGTGGTGTGTCGCACCAGCGCGGCGCCGCGCCACAAGGGGATCTCGTACCTGCTGGTGCCGATGCGCCAGCCCGGGGTGTCGATCCGCCCCATCGAGCAGATGACCGGCACCTCGGAGTTCAACGAGGTCTTCTTCGACGGCGCGCGCACCGCGGGCGACAACATCGTCGGGGACGAGGGCGGCGGCTGGAAGGTCGCCATGGCCACGCTCGGCTTCGAGCGCGGCGCGTCCACGCTGGGGCAGCAGCTGGCCTTCGCCAACGAGCTGCGCGAGATCTTCGCGGTGGCGCGGCGGCGTGGCGCGGATCGCGATCCGCTGATTCGCCAGCGCCTGACCCAGGCCTGGATGGGGCTGCGCATCATGCGGCTGACCGCGCTGCGCACACTGTCGGCCGCGCACACCGGGCAGCTGTCGCGCGCCGCGCTGACCAGCAAGCTGTACTGGGCGACCTGGCACCGCGATCTCGGCAAGCTGGCCATGGATGTGCTCGGCCCCGAGGCCGAGGTGCTGGCCGGCGCGCCGTACGAACTGACCGCGTTGCAGCGGCTGTTCCTGTTCTCGCGCTCCGACACCATCTATGCCGGGTCGAACGAGATCCAGCGCAACATCATCGGCGAGCGCGGCCTCGGGCTGCCCGCCGAGCCCAAGCCGGAGGCCAGGTGACGACGCCAGCTCCACCGACACCGCCCGCTGGGCACGCGCTGCTCGCGGGCAAGGTCGTGGTGGTGACCGCCGCCGCGGGCACCGGGATCGGCTTCGCCACCGCGAAGCGCGCCGTCGAGGAGGGCGCCACCGTCGTCATCAGCGACGCCCACGAGCGCCGCCTCGGTGAGGCCGCCGCCGAGCTCGGCAAGCTGGCGGGCGCGCCGGTCGCACACTTCGTCTGTGACGTCACCAAAGAGGCCGACGTGCAGCGCCTGGTCGACGGCGCCGTGGCCGCCGCCGGACGGATCGACGTCATGGTCAACAACGCCGGCCTGGGCGGCACCGCCAACGTGGTCGACATGACCGACGAGCAGTGGGCGCGCGTCCTCGACGTCACCCTGACCGGCACGTTTCGCTGCGTGCGCGCGGCGCTGCGCCACATGGTGCCGCGCGGCGCCGGCGTCATCGTCAACAACGCCAGCGTGCTGGGCTGGCGCGCCCAGGTCGGGCAGGCCCACTATGCCGCCGCCAAGGCCGGCGTGATGGCGCTGACCCGCTGCGCCGCGCTGGAGGCCGCGCCGTCGGGCATCCGCATCAACGCCGTCGCGCCGTCGCTGGCGATGCATCCGTTCCTGGCCCGCGTCACCACCGAGGAGTTGTTGAAGGAGCTGACCGCGCGCGAACCCTTCGGGCGCGCGGCCGAGCCCTGGGAGATCGCCAACGTGATCGTGTTCCTGGCCAGCGACTATGCGACCTACATGACCGGCGAGACGGTGTCGGTCTCGAGCCAGCACCCATGACCATGGACAAGGACGCCGTCGGCGCCACCGGCGCGCCGTTCACGCTGGAGGTCGAGCGCGGCAAGATCGCCGAGTTCGCGCGCGCCACCCTGGGCGCGGATCCAGCCTATTTTCGGCCCGAAGGCGCGGTCGTCCCGCCCACCTTCCTGACCACCATCCTGTTCTGGGAGACCCTGGTCGATGGCGCCAACCCGTGGGCGCGCCTGAAGATGGACCAGCGTCGCGGCATGCACGCCGAGCAGGAGTACGAGTTCCACGGCCCGCCCCCGCGCGCCGGCGACAAGCTGACCTGCACCTCCAAGGTCACCGAGCTGTACGAGAAGGCCGGCCGCCGCGGCGGCGTGCTGACCTTCGCGGTCATGGTCACCGAGTTCCGCGACGCCACCGGCCGGCTGGTCGCCACCGCCAAGATGACCGGCGTCGAGACCGAGCGGGCGCCTGGTGAAGGCGACGGCGCGGGAGGTGGCAAGTGACGCCGCGCTGGGAAGAGCTGCTCGAAGGCGCTGGCCCGCCCCCGCGCGAGGTCGGCCCGCTGACGCGCACCGATTTCGTGCGCTACCAGGGCGCCTCTGGCGACATGAACCCGATCCACCACGACGAGCCCTTCGCGAAGAGCGCCGGCTACCCCGCGCCGCTCGCGGTCGGCATGTTCCAGGCCGGCGCCCTGGCGACCTGGGCCGCGACCTGGCTCGGCCCCGACAACGTGCGCAAGACCCGCGTGCGCTGGAAGGAGCAGTGCTGGCCCGGCGACGTGCTGCACTTCACCGCCGTGGTCGCCAAGAAGTACGAGACCGCCGAGGGCGAACGCCGCGTCGACCTCGAGCTGTCGGCCACCCGCGCCGGCGGCGGCGTCGCGGTGCAGGCGTGGACGACCTTCGTGGTCCCGCGCTAAGGCTCTCGTCCTCTCGTCCTCTCGTCCTCTCGTCCTCCTCCTCTCGTCCTCCTCCTCTCGTCCTCTCGTCCTCCTCCTCTCGTCCGCCGGCGTCGGTTCAATGTCAGACCCGCGCAGTACCATTTGTCCGCCCTATTCAAGATCGGGCCGGTTGGAGGGACGAGATGCAGCGGACAAGAGGTCGGCGCAAGCGGAGCACCAGTGCACAACTGGGGTTCGACTGGCGGAGCCATGGCGGGGCGCGCCGGGGCGCGGGTCGCCCTCCGGGGCGGGGGCGACGCAACGTGCGGCATCGTATACGCGAGCGGGTGGTCGCGCGGCATCCCCTGCACGTCACCTTGCGCCTGCGCCGCGAGGTCGGCTGGCTGCGCAGTGAGCGGACGCTGCGAGCCCTCTATCGGTCGCTGGCGCGCGGCTGCCAGCGGTTCGAGACCCACGTGGTCTACTTCTCGGTGCAAGGCGACCATGTGCACCTGATGGTCGAGGCGGCGGACGCGCGGGCCCTGTCCAGGTCAATGAAGGGCCTGTCGGTGCGCATCACGCGCGCGCTGAACAAGGTCCTGGGCCGGCGCGGGGCGGCGTTCGCAGACCGCTACCATGCGCGCGCGCTGGCCTCACCGCGTGAGGTGCGAAGTGCGCTCGCGTACCTGCTGTGCAACTACCGGCATCACGCCGCAGCGAGGGGGCGAGTGCTGGGGCGCTGGTGGATCGACCCCTGCTCCTCGGGCTGGTACTTCCCCGGCTGGCGGGGACGGGACGGCGCCGCCGTGACGGGGGCCTGGGCACCGATACGCAGCGCTCCGCGGCTGGCCGAGCCAAAGACGTGGTTGCTGGCAGTGGGCTGGCAGAGGGCCGGGCTGATCACGGTGAACCATGTGCCGGGCGGAGACTTGAATAGGGCGGACAAATCGCGCGCGTGAGCAATGCGTGGGAACAGAGCCCGAGCACGAGCCCGAGCCCGAGCACGAGCCCGAGCACGAGCCCGAGCCCGAGTCCGAGGCCGAGTCCGAGCCCGAGTCCCGAGCTCGATCGCACCCAGACCGGCTCGCTGCAACAAGCGCGCTCCGTCACCGACGCGGCGACCGCGCTGGAACCGCCCGCCGTTCCGCCACGGCGTACAGCGCTCTGGATCACCATCGCTGCCCTCGGCAGCGTCGCCGCCGGCCTCGGCGCCTGGCGCCTGCTGGGCAACCGCGGCAGCTCCACACCACAGCCTATCGTCATCGCCGGCGATGCCGCCACCGCCGCGCCGGCTCCCGACGCCGCGCTGGTCGGGCCCACGGTCGACGCCTCCGCCACCACCACGACCCTCGACGCCGCGCCCGGCGGCACCACCCAGCGTCCCGACGCCGGCAAGCCCCACTCCTCACCCACCACCCGACCCACCGCGAAGCCCTCGCCCACCGCGAAGCCCTCGCCCACGCCCTCCACCCCCGCGGTCAGCCCCAGCCCGTCGCCGACGACCAAGCCGTCACCCTCCGGCCCGCTCGGCCCTGACGAGGGCAACCCGCTGCGCAGCCCCAGTCCGACTCCGTAGCCCGACCTCCGGGTCAGCGCCCCGGCTCGGGCGGCTCGCAGACCCCGTGGACGCCGGTCGCGGCCAGCTGCTGCGCCCACGCGGCGATGCGCTGGCACTCGGCGCGGTTCGACCCCAGCGCGCTGGTGACGCCGACCGACTGCTCGACGCAGCTGTCGGCCAGCTCCTCGGTGTCGTGCAGCGCGTCGCCGAGCTCCTCGTCGGGCGAGTGCGTGCAGCTGCCGAACGCCGGCCTGCCGATGCCGATGCGCGCCAGGTAGCGCGTGCGCGCGCGCTCCTCGAGCAACCTGACCAGGGTGCCGTGCAGGCGCGCCTCGGCCGCGGGCAGCACCGCGGCGACGGCGTCGAAGTCGCGCGTGCTCCCCACCCAGCCCTGGATCGCCACCTCCAGCGCGCTGAAGTGGCCCTTGCCCTCGTCGATGGCGCGCAGCCAGGCCGCGCGGTCGACGGCCAGGTCGACCGGCGGTCGCGGCGCCGACCCGAAGCGCTCGATGATCAGCGCCGTCAGCGCCAGCCGCTCGCGCACCGCGGCGGGCGCCGTCTCCAGCGGCGCGTTCCACACCACCAGGCCATCCAGCCTGGCCGCCGCCACCGGCTCTGGGGCCGCACGCGGCTGCGGCTGCTGCCCCGGCCCCTGCCGCGGCTGCAGGCTGCACCCCGCGATCACCCACAGCACCGCCGTGACCCGCCACATGCCGCGAATCTACCTCACGTCCACGCACGAGGACGGAACACCCCGGCGTGCCATCGCGTAGACTCTCCCCGTGCATCGCGCAGCGCTCCTCCTGCTCCCCGTGCTGGCCAGCTGTGGCACCCGCGCCCCCGCGCCCGCGCAGCCCCACGCCGGCCCCGCGCAGCCCCACGCCGGCTCCGCCGCGCCCCCCGGGCCCGCGCCCACCGACGACCCCACACGCCCGCCCGGCCCCTGGCACGCCCAGATCCCGGTCACGCGCCCGATCCAGCATCACCCTTTCCGCGAGCTGCCGCCCCCCGGCGGCCCCGGCGCCACCGATCTGCCCGTGGTCGCCGCGCGCATCTTCGCCTTCGGAGACACCCAGTTTCACCACATGTTCGGCAAGCGCAGCTGGGCGCAGTCGCCGTTCGCCGATCGCCAGTCGGTCGAGGTCGCGGTGCGCCCCGCCGCGCTCGACGACGGCTCGGACCTCCTGCTCGAGGCCTTCCTCGCGGTGCAGCGCGATCGCTATCCGCGCCACACCCGGGTCTACATGGGCGACGCCGCCGACGCCTCGTGCACCCAGGAGTACGCCACCTTCTTCGCCACCCTGGCGCGCTTCGGCCTGACCCAGATCCTCATGGTGACCTCCAACCATGACGGCTTCTTCATGGGCAACTACACCTCCAACGGCGACCTCGACGGCAAGCTGGGCTACGCCGCCGACATGCCCGCCGACTGGACCCGCGCCTGCGCCGAGCCCGGCTCGCGCGAGGATCACCGCCTGACCCGCGGTCGCGCGCTGACCCGCGTGCTGGCCGCGCTGCCCGCCGCCCCCGCGTGGGCGACCAGCGCCTCGCTGATCGACGCCGACGGCCCCACCGAGTACCGCCGTGCCTGGCTGACCGCGGTGCGCCCGCTCGGCGGCGGCGACGGCGGCGCGCCCCCGGCCTGGGCCGCCCTGGTCGACACCAGCGACTATCGCGATCGCGACATCAAGAGCTCGCGCGGCGCCGGCACCGTGGCCGGGATCTCGCGCGCCCAGCTGACCGATCTCGATCACGCCATGTTCGAGGCCCGCGCGCTGGGCCCGCGCCCGTTCTGGGTCGTCTTCGGCCACGCCCCGCTGGCCACGCTCGACGCAGGCTCGAAGGCGCGCGTCATCAAGTTCCTCGAGGTCCACCCCGAGATCGTCGCCTGGGTCAGCGCGCACACCCACAAGTCCGCCGAGGCCGAGCTCGAGCTGCCCAGCGGCCGCGTCATCCCCGAGCTGATCGTCGGCTCGACCACCGACGCCCCGCAGGAGGGCCGCATCATCGAGCTGCGCGTGGCCGCCGACGGCAGCCGCGCGGGGATCGCGTCATGGCGCCTGGCGCTGGCCACCGACGAGCTGTGCGAGGGCATCGCCGCGCTGGATCCCGACTCGCTGGGCTACCTCGGCTATCGCCTGGTGCGCGACGACACGCCCGACGTGTCGCTGGGCTGGCTGCGCAAGATCGGCCTGTATTTCGGCTTCGACGACCTCGGCCAGGAGCGCATCGCGCAGACCCTGGGCGCCCTGCTGGTCGAGAGCGACCTGGTGCGCGCGCTGGCTCACCTCTATGACGTCTCGCCCATCCCACGCAGCGACGCCGAGCAGGCCGCGCTGGCCGCGCTGCTGGCGCGCCGCTTCCCGCACGCCGACTCGGTGCGCGAGCTGCGCCAGGTCATCGCGCGCCCCGCCAGCGGCCCCTACAGCGACTACGAAGCCTGGACCGACCCCATGCTGCGCACCGTGGTGCCGCCGGTCACCCGCGAGGTCTTCAGCTTCGCCGCCACGCGCCCCCTGTTCGAGGCCCTGCGCGGCCGTCGTCGCGCCAGCCCCGAGACCCAGCGCTGGTTCGCCTGCCACGCCGCGCGCGCCGGCGCCGCCGAGGCAATGCGCCCTCGACGCCAGGGCAACATCGTCTACATTCCGTGACCACGATGCCCGCCGCCCCTCGCACCACTGGCACCACTGGCACCACGCGCACGACCCGCACCTCCCGCGCGCCGCGCTCGACCCGCTCGACCGCGCTCGCGCTGGCGCTGGTGTGCTGCGCCGCCGCCGCCGTGCCCGCCTGCGGCCCCGCCACGGCCCGCCCCCCGCGCGCGACACCCGCACCGTCGCCGACCCCGACCGCCACGCCCGCCATCCCCGACGCCGGCGTGCCCGACGTCGCCGTCACTCCTGGGCCGGGCCCCGACGCCGCCACCGTGGTCGACTGGCGCACCCGCATGCCGCCGCTGCCGGCGCGCTACCGCGTCACCCTGCTGGGCGGCACGCTGCCGCCCACGCGCCCCGACGGCCGCCCCTGGGACAGCGGCGAGCGCGCCGACGGCGACGCCCCCGCCGCCTTCACCCTGTTCGCGCGCTACCTGGCCCAGCACCCCGAGCTCGACGCCTCGCGCGCCAGCGTCGGCGTCTCCGCGCACGAGCCCGATCCGCGCAAACTGCGCACGAAATCCCCCGAACCCGATGCCTACGTCTTCATCGAGCTCGGCGACCAGGTCTTCCGCTCGCCGGTCATCTCCAGCAGCCTGGCCCCGACCTGGAGCTTCCCGATGCAGCTGGTCGCCACCCCGGGCGACACCCGCATGGCCAAGGTCACCGTGGTCGACTGGGACGGCACCTTCAGCTACGACGTCCTCGGCGAGGCCGAGGTGCGCGTCGGCACGCTGATCGCCGGCCAGCTCGGCCCGCTGCGCGTCGGCCCCGGCAGCGCGCTGACCTTCATGGTCGAGTCCCCCGGCGCCGCCGCCGTCGATCGCCGCGTCGCGGTGCGCGGCAAGGCCATCTGGCACGACACCGCGGTCGACATCGTGGCCGGCCAGCGCGTGCACCTCGAGGCCGCCGGCGAGGTCTGCTCCAGCTCGGGCAAGTGTGGCGGCCCCGAGGGCCAGGGCATCACGCCCAGCGACAACCTCGACGGCCTCGGCGCGCTGCCCCATGGCGGCCTGGTCGCGTCCATCGGCGACACCCGCTTCTTCGTCGGCCGCGATCTCACCTTCGTTGCGCCCGCCAGCGGCCGCTTGCTGCTGGGCCTCAACGATCGCGACTCCAGCAACAACAGCGGCTTCTTCGACGCCCGCATCCGCGTCGAATAGCCCGCACCGCCACGCCGCGCCGCGCGCCCGGCCTAGTGACAGCCGCGGCTGTGCGCCAGCGTGTCCAGCCGCGTGTAGCGCCCGTCCTTGAGCACCAGCTTGTACTCGATGGGATCGGGCTCCTTGCAGCGGCTGCTGTTGTCGAGGTGGCGCTGCTCGCGAGCGATGATGTCGAGGACGCGCTGCTTGCCGCGCTCGGTGCGGTAGTCGGTGCTGTGGCCCGCGCCGCTGACGCCGACGTCCTGCGTCGACTCCGACAGCACCACCAGCGTCTTCACATCGGCCGCGCGCAGCGACACCAGCAGCAGCTTGGCGTGCCGCGCGGTGCCGCTGACGGCCTTGCGATAGCGGGTGTCGACGGTGCCCTTCTCCTCGCGCCGCGTCCGCACCACCAGCACCGGCCAGCGCATGCGCTTGCTCGCGCTGGGCAGGGTGGTATCCCACTCGCCGCCGCCGCTCCTGGCCGGCTGCCGGTAGCCGATGTTGCCCGGCTTGCCCTCGAGATCGATGACCTCGACCAGGTCGACCTGGTCGCCATCGACGCCCCACACCCGCGTCCCGGTGCAGCTGCGCGAGCCACACTTGAGCAGGAAGACGTTCTGCCGCTCGCTCTCGCCGCCGCCAGTGTCCACCTTGTAGCGCCCGCTCATCACATGGGTGTAGCCGGCCGCCCCCTTCAGCCCGAACACCGTCGCGCGCACCACCTTGGCCGGCGCCACCCCCTCCAGCTGGGCGAACACGCTCTTGGCCGAGCCATAGTAGGGCTGCGCCAGCGCGCGCGACGGCGCCGCCGCCAGCGCCAGCAGCGCCGCCGCTCCAGCAGCCACCGCCGCAGCCGCTCCCGCCAGTCCACCCCGTCGCCCGCGCGCCATCACTTCACCGTGTACGTCATCGTGCGCGCCTCGCCATACGCCGTGATACGGACCACGATGCGATTCGCGCTGCGCAGCGCCTTGACCGCCCCCAGCGCCGCCGGCAGCCCGTCGATCTTGCGGTCATTGACCGCCTCGATGAGGTCACCGCGGCGCAGCCCCAGCCGCGCCACCAGCGACCCCGCGCGCACCGAGGTCAGCTCGTAGCCCGCGATGGCGCCGCTGTCGTCCTCGACCAGCGCGACCTCGACGTCACCCGCCATCGCCCCCGGGTCCGCAAGCGCGCCATCGAGCGTGGCCCGATCGACCTCGTAGCTGGTCGCCGACAGCTTGCGCACCCCGCCCACCGCGGGAGGCAGCCCGCTGATCTGCCACTGCTTGCCACGCTGGCCGAGCTTCAGCCCGCTCTTCTTCAGCGCGGCCCCGAACGCCGACCACAGCTGGCTGCCCGTGGTCTTCTTGCCGGCCAGCGCGACGCCCAGCTCGATGTCGGCCAGGCCGTCACCCACCACCACGGTGCGGCACAGCACCGGCTCCAGCATGGTGACCCAGTCGGTCACGGTGGCGCCCTGCTTCAGGCTGACCACCAGCTTGCCGCGCACCGGCTTGCACGCCGCCGCCGCCGGCCTCGACAGCACCGGCGCCAGCAGCAGCGCCACCACCACGACGATCCCCCGCATGCCTGGATCGTACGCCACCTCGGCCGCCGCGCTACTTCGCAGCCTTGACCGTGATGTCCGCACGCAGGTCGCCAGCCTCGATGCGGTAGCGCCCGGCGGCCAGCTTGCCCAGCGACACCGTCTCGGGCCCCTCCTCGAAGTAGGCGTCACACATGCCCTGGCCCTCGCGCCAGACCCGGATCGTCGTCGGCCCGGTCTTGCCCTTCACCTTCCTGCGCGCGACCTTCATCTTGTAGCCGCAGCCGCTGGCGGCGCCGAAGTTGGCCGTCACCTTGACCACCTGCGCGGTGGTCGGCGCCGCTGGCGTCACCTGCGGCTTGACCGCGGGCGCCACCCCCTGCGCGCGCACCGCACCGACCCCCAGCGCCAGCGCCGCCAACCCCAGCACCAGCAGCCGCGACCCCCGCAGCATCACGTGCCGACGCGCGCGAAGGCCCTCTCGGCGGCCAGCACGCGGCCCAGGAAGTCGAAGCTCTCGGTCCACGCCGCGCGCGCCGCTGGCCGCCACACCAGGGCGTGGAACGCGTGCAACTCGCCCGGGTACAGCTTGACCTCGCTGGTCACCCCCAGCGCCGCCAGCGCCGCGTGCAGCCGGCGGGTGTCATCCAGGATCGGATCCTTGGTGCCCGCGAAGCTGAAGAACGGCGGCAGCGGCCGGTCCGGCCGGTCACCACGCTCGAACACCAGCAGCGGATCGGCCAGATCCAGCGAGCCCGGTGCGGCGCCGTCGGTGTTGCCGAGGTAGGCCCGGCTGACCTCCTCGATGCGGTCGTAGATCAGACCGGGGATCTTGCGCCGGCGATGGAAGCGCTCCGGATCGCTGACCTGCAGCATGCCGCACGCCGGCAGCACCGCGCGCGGCGGCGCCGCCCCGGCGACGTCGAAGACCCGGCGCGCCCACGGCTCGGGGCGCTGGTAGTGCGTGGCCACCGCCAGCGCGGTGACCAGGTTGGCGCCCGCCGACTCGCCGGCGAACACCATCTGGGTGGCATCGCCGCCGAAGCGCGCGGCGTTCTTCACCACCCACTCGTAGGCGTGACAGACGTCCTGCAGCGCCGCCGGATAGCGATGGCGCGGCGCCAGGCGGTAGTTGACGTTGAACACCAGGTAGCCCTTGCGCGCGAACGCGATGGCCATGATCCAGTGCGTGTCCTTCGACAGGATGCGAAAGCCGCCGCCGTGGACGTACAGCACGATGGGCAGCGGCGGCGCGCTCGGCCGCCGTTCCAGCGGCCGGTAGACATCGAGCAGGTGATCGCTGGAGCCATCGTCCAGGTAGGGCAGATCGCGCAGCACCTCGACGCCATGCTTGGCCGGCCGCGCCCGCGGCAACATGCTGCCCAGCTTGGACAGCCCGCGGAAGGTGTTGTCGACGACGAACGCGCCCGCGTAGCGGCGCAGGTTCTTGCGCAGACCAGCCAGACCGCCAGTTGCCATGTCGCAAGTATATGACACAAGTCCGAAATGCGAACGTAGTTCGCAAAAGTACTTCCACTCCGTCGCCGCTTGTGTAGGATGCGGCGCATGAGGTCGATTCAACTTCGCATCGCGCTGCTGCTGACCACCTCCGCCCTGGCCAGCTGTGGCTCCGACGACGGTGACACCCTGGGCATCGCGCCCGACTGCAACCCGCTCGGCGGCGGCGCCTGCGTGCTGCCGATGCCGGCGTCGATCTACCAGCGCAGCGACAGCGCGTCGCCCACCGGGGTGCGCCTCGACTTCGGCGCCACCACGCTGCCGCGCAGCATCGACAAGGTCCAGATCACGCCCGACCAGTTCAACAAGCGCGACGGCTTCTCCGCCAACGCGCCCATCCTGGCCACCTTCCCGGGCGGCGTCGACGCCGCCGGCCTCAGCGACATCGCTCACCCGACCAATGCCGCCACCGCCAACACCATGCTGGTCGACATGGAGACCGGCAAGCGCGTGCTGCACTTCGCCGAGGTCGACGTCGCCACCGCGGCCACGCCCGACAAGCAGGCCCTCATCATCTGGCCGCTGGAGCGCCTGCGCGGCGGCAAGCGCTACGCGGTCGGCCTGCGCCGCGCGCTCGAGACCCGCGCCGGCGCGCCGCTGCCCATCAGCCCCGGCTTCCAGGCTCTGCTCGACGGCACCCCCACCGGCAACGCCCGCCTCGAGCGCGTGCGCCCGGGCTACCCCGCGGTGTTCACCGCGCTGGAGACCGCCGGCATGGCCAAGGCCGACCTCTCGCTGGCCTGGGACTTCACCGTCGCCGCCGACGCGTCGATCCAGTCCGATCTGGTCACCGCGCGCGATCTCGCGGTCGCCGCCATGGGCCCCGCCGACAGCCCCACCGGTCCGTTCACCTTCCGCGTCGTCCCCGGCGGCGAGCCCGAGTTCGATCCCCTGGTCACCGAGCGCATCGTGCTGGGCAACTTCGACGCCCCCAACCTGCTGACCTCGTCGGGCACCAGCGGCGTCATGATGCGCGACGCCGCCGGCAAGCCGATGGTCAGCGGGATCTACAAGGCGCCCTTCAGCGCCGTCATCCCCAAGTGCGCCGCGGCGCAGAAGCCGGTGCCGGTCGTGATCTACGGCCACGGCCTGATGGGCTCGGGCAAGGAGGTCCTGGGCGGCTATCCGCGCAAGGCCGCGCAGCACGTGTGCGCCATCTTCATCGCCACCGACTGGCGCGGCATGAGCGAGATCGATCTGCCCGCGGTGGCCCTGACCCTGAACGACCTCAACCAGATGCCCACCGTGATGGACAAGCTGGTGCAGGGCATCGTCAACTTCATCGCGCTGGAGCAGATCGCGCGCGGCCCGATGGCGCGCTCGGCCGACTTCATGGACGCCGGCCTGCCGCTGATTGATCCCACGCGCGTGTACTACTACGGCATCTCGCAGGGCGGCATCTTCGGCGCCACCTTCATGGCGCACGACCCGGTGGTCAAGCGCGGCGTGCTCGGCGTCAACGGCGTCAACTACAGCCTGCTCATCCAGCGCTCCAGCGACTGGCCGCGCTACGGCAGCATCCTGAACGGCGCCTACTCCGACCTGCTCGACGATCAGGTCCTGATGTACCTGCTGCAGATGGGCTGGGATCCGGTCGACCCGGTCAGCAGCATCGCGGGCATCGCGGGCGCCGCCGCGCAGCCGCTGTCGGGCACGCCGGCCAAGCAGATCCTGATGCAGGTCGCCATCGGCGACTCGCAGGTGCCCAACGCCGGCAGCGAGCTGGCCGCGCGCATCAGCGGCATCCCGGTGCTGGGCCCCGCGCTGTTCGACGTCCCCGGCGTCGAGACCAAGGCCGGCCCGCTGCCCAGCGCGCTGACCATGTGGGACCTGCATCGCACCCCGGTGCCGCCCACCACCAACACCGCGCTGAACGACAACGGCGCCCACGGCGCGGTGCGCAAGCTGCAAACCACCAACGATCAGATCAAGCACTTCTTCCAGACCGGCGAGATCATCCAGACCTGCGGCGGCACCACGCCCGTCGCCTGTGATTGCGCGCAGGTAGGCGTCTGCGGCGACGAGCTGTAAACCGCCCGTAAAAGCCCCGCGCGCCCCAGCACCCCTGCGCCCACGGCACGTCTTCATCACCACGCCGCGACATGACGCGGCAGAGGAGATGAGACGATGGTGACCGCGCGCGCGAAGACGATCGGGATGCTGGCACTGCTGGGGACGCTGATCACGGGGGTCGCGAGCACCGCCTCGGCACGCACCCCGAAGCTGTCGCGCGAGAGCGTGCTGCGCGCGCAGCTGGCGGCGTCGCGCAAGATCCAGATCGCGCGCCTGCGCGCCTACGCCGAGGCGCGCAAGTTCCCGCGCAACACCTACGGCTGGGGCAAGGTCAACGTGATGATCGACGACGCGGGCACCATCTGCGCCGCCGCCAACCTGATGGTGAAGGCGGGCCAGCGCAGCCTGGTCCTGAAGACCGCCAAGCAGAACAACTTCCTGCGCTTCGCCGACGTCAGGTCGGGCGCCCTGATGACCTGGATGCTGAAGTCGGGCCTGACCCAGGAGGAGATCGCGGTCATCCAGGAGCCCTACGTCTTCGACCGCGGTGACGACCCCTCGTTCGAGAAGCAGGAAGATGACCGCCTGTACACGCACTTCATGACCACGATCGAGCAGCTGGAGAAGAACACCGCCGCCAGCCTCGACATCGCCGTCGCGCGCCTGCTCGCCGCGTAGGCTACATTCAGGGGGTGAACCGGGGCGCCCCCAAGCCACCAGGCATCGGCAGCGAGCCGACGGTGGCCGCTACCCCCCCGGTGGCCCGCGCTTCGGAAATCGAAGCAACCCTGCCCGCCACCGGCGCCCACGCCGCCGGCGCCCCCCGCCCGGAACGCCCGCAAGACCTGCCCCAGATCGATCCGCGCAGCTATGACGTCGCCGCCGAGTTCGCCCGCGGCGGCCTGGGTCGCATCCTCGACGCCACCGATCGACGCCTCGATCGCGAGGTCGCCCTCAAGGAGTCGCTGACCGACGACCCCTACGCCACCGAGCGCTTCGTGCGCGAGGCGCTGGTCACCGCGCGCCTGCAGCACCCGGCCATCGTGCCGGTGTACGAGGCCGGGCGCTGGCCCACCGGGGCGCCGTTCTACGCCATGAAGAAGGTGGTCGGGCGCTCGCTCGACCGCGTGGTCGCCGAGGCCGCGACGCTGGACGACCGCCTGGCGCTGCTGCCCAACGTGCTGGCCGTGGTCGAGGCCATGGCCTATGCGCACTCGCGCCACATCATTCATCGCGATCTCAAGCCGGCCAACATCCTGGTCGGCGCCTTCGGCGAGACCGTGGTCATCGACTGGGGCCTGGCCAAGGATCTGTCGCTGGCGCCCGAGGCGGGCGCAGGCGCCGCCAGCAGCACCGCGCCTTCGTCGGCCCAGCGCGGCGGCGTCGGCGGCGCGACCATCCCGGTGCCGCAGACCTACGAGACCGGCGGCGGCGCCACCGTGGCCGGCGCGGTGATGGGCACGCCGGGCTACATGCCGCCCGAGCAGGCGCGCGGCGACGCCGTCGACGAGCGCGCCGATGTCTACGGCCTGGGCGCGGTGCTGTACCACGTGCTGGCCGGCCGCCCGCCCTACAGCGGGCGCGACACCGAGGAGGTGCTGGCCCGCGTCATCACGCAGGCGCCGCCCGCGCTGGCTGGGGTCGCGCCCGGCATCCCGCGCGACCTCGTCGCCATCGTCGACAAGGCGCTGGCACGCGAGGCCGCCGATCGGTACCCGACCGCGGCCGAGCTGGGCGAGGATCTGCGCGCCTTCCTGACCGGCCGCCTGGTCGCGGCCCACGCCTACTCGCGGACCGAGCGGCTGCGGCGCTGGATCAAGCGCCATCGCACCCTGGTCGCCACCGTGACGGTGTCGCTGGCGGTGCTGGTCGCGGTCGGCATCCTGTCGGTGACGCGGATCGTGCGCGAGCGCAACGCCGCCATGGTCGCGCGCAAGCAGGCCGAGACGCGCAACAACCAGCTGGTGGTGATGCAGGCGCGGGCCTCGCTGGATCGCGATCCCGCGGCGGCGCTGGCCTGGCTGAAGCTGTATCCGCCCGGCGGCCCCGACTGGTCGGCCGCGCGCGCGGTGGCCGCCGAGGCCTGGAGCCGCGGCGTCGCGCGCCACGTGCTGCGCGGCCACAGCAAGGCCATCAGCCGGGTCGACTTCTCGCCCGACGGGCACTGGATGGCCAGCGCCGGGCAGGACGGCGTGGTGCGCCTGTGGGACACCGAGACCGGGCGCGGGCGCGCGCTGGAGGGCCACAAGGATCAGGTCAGCTGGGTCGAGTTCTCGCCCGATGGCCGCACCCTGGCCTCGGCCAGCATGGACTTCACGGTGCGGCTGTGGCCGGTCGACGGCGACGGCGCGGCGCGCGTGCTGACCGGCCACACCGATCGTGCGCGCAGCGCGCGCTGGTCGCCCGACGGCAAGCGGCTGGTGTCGGCGTCGGACGACGACACCGTGCGGGTGTGGAACGTGGCCACCGGCGAGAGCACTGCGCTGCAGCACGACGACGACGTCATGGCGGTGGTGTTCTCGCCCGACGGGCTGCACCTGGCCACCGGCGCGCGCGACGACAAGGTGCGCATCTGGGACCTGGCGACCGGCCAGGCCACGGTGCTGAGCGGCCACAGCGACGACCTGGTCGACGTCGCGTACTCGCCCGACGGCAAGCTGCTGGCCAGCACGGCGCGCGACAAGACCGTGCGGATCTGGGACCTGGCGACCGGGCAGGCCCGCGTGCTGACGGGACATGTGGCGCTGATCCGGGCGCTGGCGTTCTCGCCCGACGGCAAGCTGGTGGCCTCGGGGTCGGACGACAACACGGTGCGGCTGTGGGACGTCGCCAGTGGCGAGGCGCGCGTGCTGAGCGGCCACGAGATGACCGTGGTGACCGTCGCGTTCTCGCCCGACGGGCGCACCCTGGCCTCGGGCGGCCGTGATCGCACGGTGCGCCTGTGGGACGTCGCCAGCGGCGAGGCGCGCGTGCTGCGCGGCCACGACAACACCATCATCCACCTGGCGTTCTCGCGCGATGGCAAGTGGATCGCCTCGGCCAGCCGCGACAAGAGCGTGCGCATGTGGGCGGTGTCGACCGAGGACAGCCGCGTGCTGCGCGGCCACGACGACACCATCGCGCACATCGCGTTCTCGCCCGACGGCAAGCTGCTGGCGTCGGCCAGCCGCGACAAGACGGTGCGGCTGTGGAACCTCGGCCAGGGCACCGGGCGCCTGCTCGCCGGCCACGACGACGCGGTGTACCGGGTCGCCTTCTCGAGCGACGGGCAGCTCTTGGCGTCGGCCAGCTTCGACAACACGGCGCGGGTGTGGCGGCTGCGCGACCTGCCTGGTGGTGCGGGGGAGGTGCCGGCGTCGGCGTCGTGGGTGCTGGCGGGGCACACCTCTGATGTGATGGGGCTGGGCTTTTCGCCCGACGGCAAGACGCTGGCGACGGGCGGGGTCGACAAGGTGGTGCGGCTGTGGGACGTGCGCGCCATCGCCGATGGCAGCGCTCCGCCGCCGCTGGCGCTGCCGCTGGGCGGAGGCGGCGACGGCGGGGTCGGGGACGCCGTGGTGAGTCGTGTGCTGGCGGGCCACAGCGGCGGGGTGTGGACGCTGGAGTGGGCCGCCGACGGCAAGCACCTGGCGACCGCGGGGCTGGATCGCATGGTGCGGGTGTGGGACGCCGCCAGCGGCGAGGCCCAGGTGCTCAAGGGCCACGAGGGCCACATCGACATGGTGGCGTTCTCGCCCGACAGCACGCGCGTGATCAGCGGCAGCGCCGACGAGACGGTGCGGTTGTGGACGCTGGCGGGCGGCGCGTCACCGCCGGAGGTGCTGCGCGGCCACGACGAGGGCATCAATGTGCTGGCCTATGCGCCCGACGGCAAGTCGGTGGCGTCGGCGGGCGAGGATGGCTCGGTGCGGGTGTGGGACGTGGCGACCGGCGCGGGGCGCGTGCTGGGGCGGCATTCCAACACGGTGACCTGGGTGACGTACTCGCCCGATGGCAAGCGGCTGGCGTCGGCGAGCCGCGACGGCACCGTGCGGCTGTGGGATCTGGCGACCGCGGGCGTGCGCGTGCTGCGCGTGGATGGGCAGGCGCGCGTGGTGATGTTCTCGCCGGATGGCACCGTGCTGGCGGCGGCGGGCAATGACAAGGCTGTGCGGCTGTGGGCGATGGCAGGCGTGCCGGCGCTGCCGTCGGACGTGGCCGCGATGGAGAAGTGGATCGAGGGCGCGACGACGGCGGTGATCGGGGAGGCGACGGAGGTTGCGACGCCGAGGAGTAGCAAGTGAGAGGGAGCGGGAGCACGAGTGCGAGCACGAGCACGAGTGCGAGCACGAGCACGGAAACGGGCACGGGCACGGGCACGGGCACGGGCACGGGCACGGGCACGGGGGCGAGTGCGGGGAGGCGTGGGGTCGAGATCGTGGGGTTGTGGTGGGGCTGGATGCTGCTGCTGGGGCTGGGGCTGAGTCGGCTCGAGGTGCGCGGCTGGAGGTTTGGCTGGGTTGGGCTGGGGTTGATGGGGTTCGGGCTGCTGGTGGGGCTGTGGGGGCTGGGATCGCTGGGAAAGAGCGGGCTGGTGATGACGGGGGCGTATGCGCGGGTGCGCAATCCGCTGGGGATCTGCGCGCTGTTTCTGGCGGTCGGGCTGGGGGTCGCGCGCGGCTCGTGGCTGGTGATCGGGGCGACGGCGGTTGGCCTGCTGATGCATCGAATCTTCGTGCAGCCATCGGAGGACGCCGGGATGCAGCAGCAGTTTGGCGACGTGTTCGCGAAGTACCGCCGGCGCGTGCGGCGCTGGCGCCCGCGCCTGCGCGCCTATGACCCCGCCGACGAGGCCCGCGAGCCCGCCATCGCCACCGAGCGCACCGCGCCCCCCGGCCGCTGGGTCGTCCTCTACGACGGCCTCTGCAAGTTCTGCACGGCACAGGCGAACAACCTGCTGCGCGTCGCCCCCAAGGGCACCATCGAGCTGCTCAGCTTCCAGGACAGCGGCGTGCTCGACGCCTTCCCCGGCGTGACCTACGACGCCTGCATGCGCTCGATGCACCTCGTCGCCCCCGACGGCCGCGTCTACGAGGGCGCCGAGGCCATCATGCAGGCCGTCGCCCGCCGCGGCGTGCTGCTACCCCTGGCGCGCCTCTACTACCTGCCCGGCCTGCGCCTGCTCGCCGACAGCATCTACGCCTTGGTCGCCGCCAACCGCTACCGCCTCATGGGCAAAGCCGTCGCCGCCGGCGAATGCAGCGAAGCCTGCGCAGTGCACATCGGCGGCAAGAAGCCCGCCCCCAAGTCCTAGGCAGTCCTCAGCCACCTCGGGCCATCTCGAGCCACCGCGAAGCACCTCCCTTGTCGGGCGCTCGTCGACGGCCCGGTGGGCTCCGCGGTTGGGGGGCTCCGCGAATGTATGTGTATGGGTCCGTGCTCAGACAGTCCTCGGGCGAACCTACTCGGCGCCATGCCGCACAGCGAGGCGAAACGGGCTCCGTGCCTGCCCCACGCTCCCGTCGCCCTGCGGAACTGCGCGCGGACCCATACACATACATTCGCCTCCGCCCCCCAACCGCTCCGCCCACCTCTGAGCCCCCCGAGACTTCCCAGAAGCTAGGCGACTGGTCGCATGCCGCGTAGGTCGGTCAGTGCGATGGCCGTTCGTGGCCCACGGCGACGCGCAGTCGCGGGAATTGCTCGGTGATCGCCGCCAGGCGGTCGAGCGAGCGTGCCGCCGCGTCCGGATCGAAGACGCCTGGAGCGGGGCGGATGCGATGGGCGAGCTGGGCGTGGTATGCGGCGGCGTCGCCGGTGATGAGAACCGGACCGCCGCGCGCATGCACGAGGTAGGAGATGTGGCCCGGCGTATGGCCTGGCGTCGCGATGGCCCAGAAAGACCCATCCCCGAACAAGTCCAGGACACGATCGAAGGGCGCCATGGGCTCGGCGTCCCGGAAGTCGATCTCGTGCACAGGGTGGCAGGTGAAGTGATCGCCGGGTGGGCCCTCGCCCGCACCGAATTCCACCGGAATGGCGCAGTCGAGATCGGCGAGCCCGGACGTATGGTCCTCGTGCAGATGGGTCAGGAAGATCCTGCGCGGCACCACGCCGCGAGCACGTAGCTGCGATGCCACGTCCTCACCCGGGCTCTGTCGGGTCTCGACCCCCATCTTGGACAGCAACTCATGGAGCGGAGCGCTGTAGTTGCCGCCGCCGTCCGTGAACGTCCGTGACAAGCCCGCGTCGACGAGGACGTAGCCCTGGCGCGGGTGATGAACGAGGTACGCCAGCACGGCGCTCGGCTCAAACGGGTTCGAGAGACGATCAATGTTCGGGTCTGCGGGGTCGAGCACCATGCGGCGGTCGCCTGTGGCGTGGCCGGTGACGAGGGTCTCCACGGTCACCTGGGTTGGCTGTACGAACACCCCTGCCCACGATCTGGCGCGGCGCGCGGGCTCTCGTCGTACCGATGGCCGACGCGTGCCGCACGCTCCTTGAATCAGTGCGGTCACGATGACGAGCCAGAGCGCTGCGTTGCGGCCAGGTCGCAAACGATTCATGCCAGCCAGGGTAGGCGTGGCCACACGCATCAATCCAATGCATACTTGATATCGGAAGTCATGACTCAGACGCATGTGAGGCTCGAACAGCTGAACCTGAACCTGATGCTCGCCCTGCACTGGCTGCTGGCCGAGCAGAGCGTCACGCTGGCGGCGCGACGAATGGGCGTGACGCAGTCAGCGATGAGCCGCAGCCTCGGACAGCTTCGCGTCTTGCTGAACGATCAGCTGTTCGTTCCAGTGGGACGGAGACTCGAGCCGACGCGCCGCGCCACGACGCTGCGAAGGCCGCTGGCCGACGCGATGGACACCCTGCGCAACATCCTTCGTGAAGACGCACCGTTCGATCCGACGCGGCTGGATGGCGTCTTGCGGTTGGCGGCTACGGAACATGCGATGGGTGCGGTGGTGCAGCGCTTCGTCGGTGCGCTTCGTTGCGCGGCGCCTGGCCTGGCCGTGTACATCGAGCCCGCGAATGCGGATGTGTTCTCGCTGCTGAGTGCTGGGCGGCTGGATCTGGTCGTTGCCCCCAAGGTCGGACCCACGTCGAAGGGCTTGTTCAGCCAGCAGCTGTGGGAGGAGCACTTCGTCACGGTGTTGCGTCGCGGCAATCCGGCGGCGCACGAGCGCCTCACGCTCCAGCGCTTCTGTGCGCTGGAACACGTGGTGGTGGCTCCGGTCGGCAGCGATCGTCCCGGCGTCGTGAGCCAGGCGCTGGTCCAGCGCGGCCTGGAGCGTCGCGTCGCTGTCCGCGTCCCATACTTCGCGAGTGCCATCGACATCGTGTCCACGAGCGACATGGCACTGACCCTGCCCGCTTCCCTGGCGCCACGGCGCCTCGCGATCCGGCGCCCGCCGCTGGCGCTGCCAGGCTTTGTACTCGAGGCGGTACTACCACAGCGGCTTCGTGACTCCGAGCTTCACCGGTGGGTCGTACAGAGGCTTCACGAAGCCACCCGGAGCCACTCGTCGTAGGCCTTCGATCTCGACTCTCGGGAACCAGGCGTCCCCAAAACCGGATCAAGGCGGCTCCACAACGCAGGCGGCGGAGAGGTGGGCGGAGCGGTTGGCGGGCGGAGGCGAATGCGTGTGCATGGGTCCGCGCGCAGTTCCGCAGGGCGACGGGAGCGCCGATCTGGCACGAGTCCCGTCTTGCCTCTCCGCGGCGCATGACGCCGAGTGAGTTCGCCCGAGGACTGTTTGAGCACGGACCCATGCACATGCATTCGCGGAGCCCGCCAACCGCGGAGCCCACCGGGCCGTCGACGAACGCCTGACTCAGGCGGAGGTGGAGGCGGGAGCAGTCGCGGTCGCAGTCGCGGTCGCGGTCGCGGTCGCGGCAGGGGCGGCGTCGCGCTGCTGCTCGGCCAGGTACAGCGGGCGTTCGATCGAGATGGCCTTCTGGACGCTGGGGCGTTCCATCATGCGGCGGCGGTAGGCCAGCAGGTTGGGGAAGGCGTCGAGGGCGACGCCGGTGGCCAGGGTCCACAGCAGCACCGTGGTCAGGTAGGCGTCGGCGACGGTGAAGCGATCCATCAGGAACTCGCGGTCGCCGAGGTGCTTGTCGAGGTAGGTCAGGCGGGCGCTGACCTTGGTGCGTGCGTGGGCCTTGGTGGCGGCGTCGGCGAACCGGTCGAGCAGGGGGTTGAAGACACCCTTGTGCAGCTCGGTGCCGATGAAGCTCAGCCACTGCTGCAGGCGCACGCGATCCATGGTGCCGGCGGCGGGGGCCAGGCCGCTGCTTGGGGCCTGATCGGCGACGTACTGCAGGACCGCGCTGTTCTCGGTGACCAGGTCGCCGCTGTCGGTGCGCAGCACCGGGACCTGGCCCATGGGGTTGATGGCGAAGAAGTCGTCGCCGCCGGCCAGGGTGCGCTTGTGCTTCAGATCGACCTCGACGAAGCCGGCGTCGAACCCGGCCTCGTACAGCGCGATGCGGGTGGCCAGCGAACACGCGAGCGGAGCGAAGTACAGTTGCATGGCGATCCTCCAGCGGATGGGGTATTTTGTACTAGTTAGGATAATAATCCGCGCCGGTCAATAACTTTTGTACAACACGGTACAAATATGAGCGAACAGCCACGCCGTCGCGGTCGCCCGCGCGCCTACGACCCCGACACCGCGCTGCGCGCCGCCATCGAGACCTTCTGGGACGCGGGCTATGCCGGGACGTCGCTCGACGATCTCAGCGCCGCCACGGGCATGAACCGGCCCAGCCTGTACGCCGCCTTCGGTGACAAGGAGGCGCTGTACCTGCGCAGCCTGGAGGCCCAGGGCCAGCGCAGCGTGGCCGCGCTGGTCCATGTGCTGGCGCGCCCGCAGCCGCTGCGCCAGGCGCTGCACGACGTCTATCACGGCGCGCTGTCGCTGTACCTGGGCGGCGCCCACGGCGCGCGCGGCTGCTACCTGGTCGGCACCGCGGCCACCGAGTCGGTGCTCAACCCGCGCGTGCGCGCCGTGCTGTCGAGCGCCTTCGCCGCCTTCGATCAGGCCTTCGAGCAGCGCCTGCGCGCCGCCCGCGAGGCCGGCGAGCTGCCCGCCCACGCCGATCCGGTCGCGCTGTCCCGCGTCGCCGGCGGCCTCTTGCACACCCTGGCGCTGCGCGCGCGCGCCGGTGAGCGCCGCGCCGTGCTCGAGGGCATCATCAGCGCCACCCTCGACCTGCTCTGTCCGCCGAGCCCGGCGGCGGCTACGCCAGCACCAGCGTCGCGCTCTCGCGGCCGGCGCGGCGGCTCGCCCAGGCGAGCATGAAGGGCACGAACAGCCCGGCCGTCACCGCCACCAGCAGGGGCGGGATGGCGACCGCGATGATGCCCGGCACGCAGGCTGCCAGCGTGGTGTTGCCGATCAGGCCGGCCGCGGTGGTCTTGCGCTCGCCGACGACGAGCTCGTGCGCCACGCCCCAGGTCAGGATGGCCAGCACGATGTGCGCGAAGCCGACCAGGAACGCGCTCAGCCGGATCCAGGTGTCGAAGTCGTCGGTGAGCCGCCCGCCCAGCATCAGGTAGACCACGAAGTGCATGGTCAGCGGCGCGGCCAGCACGATGCCGACCATGGGCAGCCCCAGGCTGGCGTGGCCGAGGCGCGCCACCATCGCCGAGGCGCGGCGCTCGGGCGTCTCGTGCGCCAGCCGGTCGAGGTCACGCAGCGGGTCGGGTCCCGGCTGCGCGCCGGCCGCCAGCTTGCGATCGAACCAGCGCCCACCCACCTGGCGCCCGACCAGGAAGCCGAGCAGGCCCAGCGGCCAGGCCGCGAGCAGGATCGGCCACAGCAAGAGCTCGACGTCGAAGGCGCACAGCGCCAGCGCCGCCATGGTGGCCAGCATCACACCGCCCTGCACGATGCGACCGAAGCGCCGGCCGTAGAGCTCACGCAGCTCCGGCGTCAGCTTGGCGGCGGCGCGCTGGTAGGCCGCCAGCAGCTGCTCGCGCTGCAGCAGCACGCCCAGGGTGCCATCCCGGTACACCGGCATCTTGGTGGGCGCCGGATCACGCACGACACTGGCTTGGGTCGCGAGGTTCATCCCAGCCTCCATGGTTAGGATGTACTGCGCGAGCGAATCGCGCATTCCGATCTCGCGAATTTTCTATGGTGAAGCGGCGGCGCCCGCGCCGGCATCGCTGGCGCCCGCATCGGCCGCTCCCGCGCCTGCGCCTGCGTCGGCGTCGGTCAGGCCCACATCGCCGCTGATCATCGCCTCGGCGAGGGCCAGCACATCCGGCCGCTTGCGCAGCGTCGCGATGCAACCGTCGTCACAGGCCGGGTTGACCAGCAGTGCGGCCGCCGTCAGCGCACAGCCGTGCGGGTCCCGGCCGGGCGTCTCGCACGCGTCGGCGCTCCAGGCTGCCAGGGCTTGCCGGGCGTGCTCGCGCGCGCTGGCCTCGCCGCGGTCGATGGCCTGGTGCAGCGTGCGCGTGCGCCGGGCCCGGGCCGCGCCGATGGCGCCGCGGCGCACCGCCAGCCCGAGCAGCGCCAGCGCGAACAGCACACAGGCCAGGCGCAGCCCCAGCGCGCCGCGCTGCCGCCCCGGCCCGGCGTAGCGGCGGCGCAGGTACCACGCCAGCCCGAGCAGGAGGGCGCCGCTGGCGAGCAGCAGCGGCGGAGCGTGCGCGAAGACCTCCCCGAGCGCCTTCAGCACCGACATGACACGTTGCGGTTCACCTGGTCCGGGCCGGAACTTACGCCTAGGATTCCCGCCATGGCAACGCCCGCAGTCGACGTCCGTGCGCTGACCTGGCGCTACCCAGGCGATGGGCGGATCGCGCTGGACGCGCTGACCCTGGCGGTGCCGACGGGTGCGCGCTGTCTGCTGGTCGGGCGCAACGGCGCCGGCAAGTCGACGCTGCTGCGCCTGCTGGCCGGCAAGCACATGGTGGACGCCGACGCGGTGCGCGTGCTGGGGCGGCCCGCGTTCCACGACACCTCGCTGTCGTCACGGGTGACCTACCTCGGCAGCGTGTTCCCGTTCGACGTCGACGTGCGGGTGGCCGAGATCCTGTCGCACCGCAGCAGCGATCCGGCGCGGCGCGCCGAGCTGATGCGCATCCTCGAGGTCGATCCCGAGTGGCACATGCACCGGGTGTCCGATGGCCAGCGCCGCCGGGTCCAGATCCTGCTCGCCCTGCTGGCCCCGGCCGAGCTCCTGCTGCTTGACGAGGTGACAACGGATCTGGACCTGATTGCGCGGGCGGATCTGCTGGCGTTCCTGGCCAGCGAGAGCGAGACGCGGCACACCACCATCGTGTATGCGACCCACATCATGGACGCGCTGGATGGCTGGATCACGCACGTGGCGATGCTCGACCAGGGCCGGCTGGTGCACATGTCGGAGGTCGGCGAGATCGCCGCGCTGGCCGAGCTGCGGGCGGCGGGGACGCCTTCGCCGCTGCTGAGGTTGATCGAGAGGTGGCTCAGGCATCCGTCGGCGGTGCCGGGGTAGGCGAGGGTCAGTCGTGGCGCAGTGGGGCCAGGTGGGAGCGGTCGTAGTCGCCGGTGGGGCTGATGTGGATGATGAGGTCGGGAGTGGCCCAGTGGTGGGCGCGCAGGAGGTCGACGGCGAGGCGCAGGCGCAGGCGGCCGGGGCGCAGGCCGCTGGAGGCGTTCTCGAGGGCGAGGACGCGGGGGCCGTCGGGGCCGAAGCGGACGCGGAGCACGCCGGCGACGAGGGCGGGGCCGCCGGCGATGTCGACATGGCGGGTGCGGAAGTGGCCGATGCGGAGCTCGAGCGGCTGACCGGGTGCGGGAGGCGGGATGGCGAACTTGATGAACGCGGCGGGTGCGTCGGGCGGCTGCCAGGCGCGCATGCGGGCGGCGGCGGTCGGGCTGCCGAAGACGTCGCGGGTGGCGTCGGGGGCCCAGGGGCCGGGCTGCTCGGGGGCGTAGGTGGAGTCGAGCTCGCTGGCCAGGTAGCGCTGCTCCAGCGCGGCGACGGCGGGGGCCAGCGCGGCGGCGCGGGTGGCGTCGCGGCGCGCGGCGGCGCGGGCGGTGAGAGCGGCGTCGAGCGCGGGGGCGAGTTGCTCGCGCACGGTGCGCGCCTTGGGTTGCTCGGGGCGCGGGGCGTCCTCCTGGGCGATGGCGGCCTCGAGGGCTGACAGGCGGGCCAGCGCCTGCTCGTAGGTGTCATTGCCGGCCGGGGCTGTGGGCGGACGAGAGGGTGGGCGGCAGCCGGCCAGCGTTGCGAGGACGAGGCCGAGCACGAGCACGAGTCGCGAGCACGAGCACGAGCACGAGCACGAGCACGAGCACGGGGCCGACATCGCCGTCACGGCGTGGGCGCCGCTCCCGCGTCCGCGGGCGGCGCCATCATCATCTTCTGCGCGTGCGCCAGCTGCGAGGTCTCGTAGTCACCGGTCGGGTTGTCGTGCACCACCATGCCGGGCGCGGCGCGGCCCGCGGCCTGCAGCGCCGCCACCGCCAGGGGGTTGCGCAGGGGTCCGGGTCGGTAGCCACCCGAGGTGTTCTCCAGCGCCGTCACCAGCACGGTCTGGCCGCTGACGTCGACCCGCAGCAGCCCCGCGGTCAGCGCCGGTCCGCCGCCGATGTCGACATGGCGGGTGTCGGCGCTGCCGACGCGCATCACCGGCGCGCCGTCGGGGCCGGCCACCAGCACGAACTTCACGAAGCCCTTGGGATGCGCGGCCCAGACCCGCAGCCGCGCGTCGACGGTGGCCGAGCCGAGCTGGTCGCGACCGTCGTCGGCGCTCCACGGCCCGGGCTGCTTGGCGGCGTCGGTGGCGTCGAGCGGCGTGGCCAGGTAGCGCTGCTCCAGCACGGCGACGGCGTCGACCAGGGCTGCGCCGCTCGAGGTCTGCGCGCGCTTCAGCGGCAGCGCCAGCGCGTCGCCGACCAGCTGCTGCTTGGCGACCTCGCCACGCACGACGTCCTCGACGCGGATGCCCTGCTCGATGGCCGACAGGCGCGCGGCCGCGGCCTCGGCGCCAGGCGCGGCCTCGGGCGACTGGCTCGGCGGCGACTTCGCCTTGCCCTTGCTGCCACACCCTGCCAGCACGGCAGCGATCACCACGAGCATCCGCGTCATCGTCGCTATATACCTGATGTAGATGCGGCGCGTCCTCGGGCTGGCGGTGGTCGGGATCTGGATGCTCGGTTGCAGCGGCGGCTCGCGCGCGCGGCGCGGCGCGGGCGGGCAGGGCGCCGACGGCGGCGGTAGCGGCGGCGGCCGGCCGGTGCTGGTGCGCTGCAGCGGCGCCGGCGCGCTGCCGATGGCGGCCAGCAGCTTTCGCCACAAGCGCAGCGCGCTGGTCGCGGCCATCGCCGGCGCCGAGCACCACGGCGACGACACCCTGGCCATCGCCGGCCAGCCGCTCGAGCTGCGCGTCAAGCTGGCCTACGGGCCGACCTCGAAGGATCTGGAGGACGAGGACGTGCGGGTCTGGGTCGACGTCTGCGGCAGCTGGCTGCTGGGGGGCACCGGGCGCAGCAATGACAACGGCGTGGCCCGCATCGCGGTCGGCGCGCCGATCGCGGTCGGCGTGCATGACCTTCGCTTCCAGGTCGCGGGCGACGGCAGCACCGCCGAGGCGCGGCTGTGGCTGCTGCCCGCCGGGACCCACCTGGTGGTGACCGACATCGATGCCACCATGACGGTCAGTGACGGCGAGCTGGGCCGCGACCTCACCATGGCCGCGCTGCAGCGCCAGTATGACGAGAAGATCCATCCTGGCGCGGTCGACCTCACCCTGGCCCACGCCGAGCGCGGCCACGTGGTCGTGTACTTGACAGGCCGTCCATATGTCCTCGAGAGTCGGACGCGGGGATTTCTGCGTCGCGGCGGCTTCGCCGGGGGACCGCTGGTGCTGACCGACGACATGATGGCGGCGCTGCCGACCGCCGACGGGGTCGGCAACTTCAAGCGCCGGCGCCTGCAGGCGCTGCTGGCGGCGGGCTTCGTGGTCGACGCCGCCTATGGCAACGCCAGCACCGACATCAGCGCGTTCCTGGACGCCGGCCTGCCCGCGACCAGCGTCTTCATCATCGGCAAGCACGGCGGCGAGCGCGGCACCCAGGCGGTCAGTGACTGGACGGCGCGCGCGGCGGAGGTCAAGGCCGGGCCGCGCGTCAACCAGCCGTATGACGAGGCGGGCGGGCCTTAGGCGGAGCGGCGGAACAGGCGACAGGCAACAGGCGACAGGCAACAGGCAACAGGCAACGGTGAATGGGGGAGGACTAGGCGGGGGTGCGGCGGCGGAGGATGAGGACGACGGCGAGGAGGAGCAGGATGGGGCCGGCGGCGGCGCCGGCGCGGCGGCCCAGGCCCAGGCGACAGCCCTCGTCGTTGCCGCAGCGCGGCTGTGCGGGGCGGTTGATCTCGCGCTCGGCCAGCAGCACGGGGTCGATGTTGGCCGACAGCGGTGACGGCATCAGCATGAGGTCCTTGCTGAGGTGCTCGGGCAAGAGGCGCGTGCGCAGGCGGGTCACGTAGGGCACGCGCAGGGTGCCGCGCGCGGCGGTGGCGTCAGGGCTCTCGCCGAGGCCGTTGCCGATGCCGACGCCGGTGCCGCTGATCGGCGGCAGCCTGGTCTCGGGGCCGGCGAACTCGGCGATCCAGGCGCGCCCGCCGCCCTGCTCGATGGTGGCGCGGAACACGGTGTCATAGTCGGAGCGGTTGCTGCGCCAGTCCCAGGTCACGTCCTTGGGATCGATGGTCAGGGTGCCGTAGTTGCCGGCGTCATAGCGCTGATCCGCGATGACCCACAGCGTCAGCTCGAGCACCGCGCTGGCACCCACCGTCACCATCTTGAGCGGGAAGGTCGCCATGTAGCCCGGGAAGGTCACGCGCACCGGCTGCATCGCCTGCACACCGGCGCCCGGGCGCAGCCGCAGCACGATGAACACGCTCTTCTGGTCGATGTAGTGCATCAGGGTCGGCCGGGTCGCGACGGGGACCGCGTAGCCGTGCTCGCCCAGCCAGGTCTGCAGCGCGCCTGCGTCCTCCGACCCGATGGTCACCGTCTCGTAGGGGCCGACCACGCTCTGGTTGAAGATCTGCACGCCGGCGTCGGCGGTGTTCTGGTAGGCGTCGTCGTCGCCTGCCGAGGAAGCTCCGCCGCAGCCAAAGCCGCCGCCCTCGTCGGGGCAGAACAGCGGCGTCGGCGGGCGCAGCGGCTGCACCCGGGGCGCGGTCTGCGCCTCCAGCCGCGCAAAGAAGCCGTCGTCGGCCAGCGCGACCACGGCGTCCGACGATGGCACTGGCAGCACCCAGACGAAATCGGCCGGATTTCCTGTGTATTTGATCTGGTCCCACAGCACGGTGCGCTCCGGGCTGAGGGCGATGACCATGCGGTGCGCGTCCACGCTGGTCACCGTGTCGGTGGGTGCGAAGCAGCCACCACAGGCCTCGGCCAGCCGGGGCGCCTGGGTCAGGGTCAGGCCGATGAACGCGACGACGCCGAGGTGGATCTTCATGGGCTCCCCGTCAGCAAGGTGCGTGCCCGCACGCTGCGGCTGCGATTGCGCGGGGTTGTCGGCGCCGCACGCGCCGCGATCGAGACGCCGCTGTCAGGCCGAGGCCAGGCTCAGGCCACGTCCGGCAAGCAGTGGCATGAGGTACGCCGCGGTGGCCTCGAGCAGGTTGTTGTTCGGGTGCAGCTGCTTGCCGATGCCCTCGGCGGTGATCATGCCGACGATGATCAGCGCCAGATCGGCGGGCGGGCGCACGCGGTGGCGCCGGCCCAGGGCGAACAGGTCGTTGGCCAGGCCACCGATCTCGAGCTCGCCGGCGTTGAGCTTGCGGAAGTGCTGCACCAGCGCCGCCATGTCCGACTCGAAGGCGGCCCAGTCGACGTTGGTGGCGTAGGAGTGGAAGCGCTTCATGTGGATCACGAAGTCGCGCGGGGTGCCCATGGTCAGGCACTTGGTGAAGTCGATGAACTGCAGGAACAGGTCGCCGCCCAGCGACTTGACCAGGCCGACGTCGAAGATGACCAGGTGGCCGGCGTCGTCGATCATGAGGTTGCCGGGGTGCAGGTCGGCGTGCACGAAGCCGTCGACGAAGCACATCTTCAGGATGACTTCCTGGGTGCGCCGCGCCAGCCAGCGGTGATCACCGGGCGGCAGCGCGTCGATCTTGGCGCCGCGGATGAAGTCCATCGTCATCATGTGCTCGCCCGACAGCTCGGGGATCACGGTGGGGAAGCGCACGCCCTCGAAGCCGGCGAAGTTCTCGTGGAAGCGCTGGTAGTTCGCGGCCTCCAGCTTGAGGTTGGTCTGCTCCAGGATGCCGTCCACGAAGTGCTTGATGTGGCCCACCGGATCCGACAGCGCCAGCTCGGGGCTGAGGTTGAGCAGGCGGGCGCCGGCCAGCAGCAGGACCTCGTCGCGCTCGACCTTGTGGCGCACGTCGGGGCGCAGCACCTTGACCGCGACCTCGCGGCCGTCGTGCAGGCGGGCGCGGTGCACCTGGGCCACGCTGGCGGCGGCGACCGGCTTCTCGTCGAACTCGGAGAAGACCTCGGACAGCGGGCGGCCGAGATCGCCCTCGATGGTGGCCTTGGCCTTGGCGAAGGGGAACGGCGGCATGCGATCCTGCAGCTTGCGCAGCTCGTCGATGACCGGCTTCTCGAGCAGATCGGGGCGCGTCGACAGCACCTGGCCCAGCTTGACGAAGGTGGCGCCGAGGCGGGTCAGCAGCGCGCGCAGGATGGTGCCGCGGTAGGTGGCCAGGGCCTCCTTCTGCAGCTCGGTGTCGCGCACGCGCGCGAGCACGCTGATGCGGCCGAAGGCGTAGCGGATGGCGTACCAGCACACCCACAGGCCCATGGCGAAAAAGCGAGAGACATACTCGAGCGACTTCACGGGCGCGCAGTGTACCTCATGACCGTCTCAGGAGGACCATGGTGGCGCCAGCCCCGCCGGCGTCGGGCGCGGCGCCGGTGAATGCCAGTACGGCGCGGCTCAGCGCGCCGCTGGACAGCCACTCGGGCAGGGCCGGCTTGAGCACCGGGGCGCCCCCGGCGGACTGGTTGCCACGGCCGTGAATGATGAGGATGCAGCGCTTGCCGCCGCGCCGGGCCTGGGTCACGAAGCGCTCGACCTCGCGGCGCGCGCTGGCGGCGTCGTGGCCGTGCAGGTCGAGGCGACCCTCGGGGACATAGTCGCCGTGCTTGAGCTTGCGCAGCAGGCGGCGGTCGCAGCCGGGGGCCAGGCCGTCGACGTGGTCGCCGGCGTCGGTGAGGTCGAAGTTGCCGGGCAGCGCGACCAGATCGGCCAGGGCGGCGTCGGCCTCGGCGTCGTCGCGGGTGCGGCGCGACGGGCCGGCTGCGGCGGCGTCGGGGCCGCCCGGGCTGGTGGCGGCGGCGCGGGCGCGGATGCTGTCGGGGCTGACGTTGCGCGGGGCGCGGGCGGCGCTGCGGTCGAGGCGGCGCACGCCGCTCATGGCCTCGTCGAACAGCTGGTCGTCGGGGACGTCGCCGAAGGGCGCGGTGGCGGCGGCGACACGGGCGCTGCGCGCGGCGGCCTCGGCGCGCTCGGCCTCGGCCTTGGCGGCGGCGCGCTTGGCGGCGTCGGCCTTGGCGGCGGCCTCCTGCTTGGCCTTCTCTGCGGCCAGACGCGGCCCCAGGGCGGCGAACGGGCTGTTGAAGCCGTCGGACTTCTTCTTGCTCACGCCCAGACGCTGCGCTGCGCGGCGCGGGCTGTCAACCGGGTCAGGGATACGGCGTGAAGTGCGCGCGCGAGTGGCGCCGGGCGTCGAGGCGCCGGAGCTCGGCGTCGTCGAAGCCGTCGGCGCTGCCCCGCGGCAGGCGAGCGCGGATGAAGCTGATGATGGTGGCGCGTGCGGCGGTGGCGCCGCGCAGGAGGTCGGCGTCGCCGCGCTCGGCCAGGTCGTCCCACAGCGCGAACAGCCGCGCCCGGCGCGTCGCGGCGGGGGCATCGGCGCGCCACACGGCGTCGAGCTGGGCGCGCAGGTTGCGCAGCGCCTCGCGCTGGCGCCGGCCACGTTCGCGCGCGGCCATGTCGTCGCGCAGCGCCGCGGTGTCACGCGCGACCAGCATCTTCTCGTAGCGGTAGGGATCGTCGCCATACGCGCGCATCAGCATGTCGGTCAGATCGAACGAACCGCCGACCCCGAGCGAGATCGCCGGCGGCGGCAGGGTCTGATACGGATCGTCGTACCAGCGCTGCAGGTGCTTGCCGACCTTGGGCATGGTCGGGACCTGGACCCCGATGCTGACCGGCGGCTTGTCCTCGAAGCTGATGCGGCCATCGCGATCGATCCGGGTGCGAAACGTGGTGCGATCGACCGCGTAGCCGCCGTCGCCGTCAGGCACCAGCGCGCTCGGCTCCTTGCGCATGAAGCGCCCGCCCGGATGCCAGACGCGCCGGGTCGGCGGCGCCAGGGGATCGCCGCGCGGGACGCCCAGATCGACCACGGCCCCGGCGGCGCCGGCGGCGGAGGGGATCCCGATGCGTGGCCCGGGTTCGCCAGGACCAGGGCCAGGACCGGGGCCAGGACCGGGCTCGACGGCAGCGATCCCGCCATTCCCTGGCTCGATCACGGCACTGCCAGCCTCACCCGCACCACCTCCAGGCTGGCTTGCAGCCATCGCCCGCCCCCGCGTACTCCTTCTCGTGCTCGTGCTCGTGCTCGTGCTCGTACTCGTGCTCCCGCCCGTGCCCGTGCCCGTGCCCGTGCCCGTGCCCGTTTCCGTGCTCCTACCACTCACTCGCCCTCGCCCCCCCGCCTCCTCCACAATCTCCACCACCATCGCCTCCGCCCGCCCCTCATCATCCCTCTC
>JBGASF010000270.1:0-5228 GCA_044229835.1 Polyangia bacterium
GGAGTCGCGGCATGAGCGCCAGCACGAGCACGAGCACCACGCCGAACCCGAGCACGAGCACGAGCACGAGCACGAGCACGAGGGATACCCCGGCACCCCGCGACATCCCCCGCCCCGGCGCGGTCCGCCTCACCACGGCCGCCATCACCACCCTGGTCGCGCGCGATCTCCTGCGCTTCGTGCGCCAGCCCAGCCGGATCGTGGGCGCGCTGTCACAGCCGCTGCTGCTCTGGCTGGTCATCGGCTCGGGCTATGGCGGCACCATGCGCAGCGCCGGCGAGGCTGGCTACCTGGGCTACTTCTTCCCCGGCGTGGTCGCCATGGTGGTGCTGTTCACCGCCATCTTCTCGACCATGTCGGTGATCGAGGATCGTCACGCCGGCTTCCTGCAGGCGGTGCTGGTGGCGCCTGCCCCGCGGCTCGCCCTGGTCCTGGGCAAGACCCTGGGTGGCACCCTGATCGCGCTGTTCCAGGGCGGCCTCTTCCTCCTGCTGTCACCCTGGGCTGGCTTCCCGCTGGGCAACGTGCACTGGCCGGCGGCGCTGGCCACGCTGGCGCTGCTCTCGCTGGGCCTGACCGCGCTGGGCTTCGCGCTGGCCTGGGCCATCGACTCGACGCAGGGCTATCACGCCGTGATGTCGGTCCTCTTGATGCCGCTGTGGATCGTCTCGGGCGCCATGTTCCCGGCAGCCAAAGGCGGCGGCTGGCTGGCCACCGTGATGACCTGGAACCCGGTCGCCTACGGCGTCGCCGGGTTGCGCCGCGCCCTCGCGGGCGGCGCGCTGGCGCCCGGCCTCGGCGTCCCCGGCGCCACCGCCGCGCGTGAGCTCATCGTGTGCGCCGGCTTCGCCATCGGCTGCATCGCACTGGCCGCGCTGGCCAGCAGCGCCCCCAGCCGGCGCGGTCGCCCGGCGCGCACCCGCGGAGCCAAGCCGTGACCTGGACGGAGCTGCACCCGGCCATCAACGCCGGCCTCAACTTCACCTCGTTCCTCTTCCTGGTCGCCGGCTTTCGCGCCATCCGCGCCCGCCGCATCGAGACCCACCGCAAGCTGATGCTGGGCGCGGCCACGGTCTCGGCGGTCTTCCTGGTCTCGTACCTGATCCGCTTCGCGACCACCGGGGCGCACAAGTACCCGCACCTCGGCTGGGACCGCACGCTGTACTTCGTCATCCTGTTCTCACACATGGTGCTGGCGGTCGCGGTGCTGCCGATGGTGCTGCGCACCCTGTTCCTGGGCCTCGAGAACCGCCGCCCCGAGCACCGCCGCCTGGCGCGCTGGACCTTCCCCATCTGGCTCTATGTGTCGGTCACCGGCGTCGTGGTCTACGTGATGCTGTACCATGTGGGCCCACGCCTCTAGCTGGGCGTCACCCTCAACGGCCACGGGCACGGGCATATCATGCAGCTCCAGTACTGGGCAGCCACCGACGTCGGCAAGGAACGCGACCACAATGAGGACAACTTCCTCATTGATAAGAAGCTCAGCCTGTTCGTCGTGGCCGACGGCATGGGCGGCCACGCCGCCGGCGAGGTGGCCTCCAACCTCGCGGTGCACGAGGTGCGCGACGCGGTGCAGGCCAACGCCGACCTCATCGAGCGCTTCCAGCAGAACGACCCCGGGGTGCAGCGCCACGAGCTGCTCGCCATCCTCGAGCACGCGGTGCAGACCGCGTGCGCCAGCGTCTACAAGCGCGCCCAGGCCGACACCGACAAGCGCGGCATGGGCACCACCTGCTCGCTCTTGCTGATCGCCGGCAACCGCGGCTTCATCGCCCACGTCGGCGACAGCCGGATCTACCTGGCGCGGCAGACCAACGTGCACCAGCTGACCGAGGACCACTCGCTGGTCAACGAGCTGGTCAAGCGCGGCAAGGTCAAGCGCGACGAGATCGACGCCACGCCGTACGCCAAGTACAAGAACGCGGTCACCCGCGCGGTCGGCGTCTACGAGAGCGTCGAGGTCGACACCTTCGATCTCGACGTGCTGCCGGGCGACTCGTTCCTGCTGTGCTCGGACGGCCTGTCGCACTACCTCAAGGAGGCCGAGCTGCCCGGCCTGCTGGGCGCGCCCGACATCAACAACATCCCGCCGCGCCTGGTCGACCTGGCCAACGCCGGCGGCGGTCACGACAACATCACCGCGGTGGTGGTGCGCACCGCCGCGCACGCTGCCGAGGGCGCCGACACCCGCACCGAGGAGCTGTCGCTCAAGCTCGAGGTCTTGAAGATGATGCCGCTCTTCAAGCACCTCTCGTACAAGGAGCTGGTGCGCATCATGAACCTCACCGAGGTGCGCGAGTACGCCCCCGGCGAGCGCATCATCTCGGAGGGCGCGCCCGGCCACGAGATGTTCGTCATCCTGTCGGGCAACGCCCGCCTGCACAAGGACGAGGCCACCATCACCACCCTGACCCGCGGCGCCCATTTCGGCGAGATGGCCCTGGTCGATCGCAGCCCGCGCTCGGCCTCGGTGACCGCCGAGGCCGAGACCGGTGCCGGTCCGGTCCGCCTGCTGGCGATCCGCCGCACCGACTTCTACGAGCTCATCCGCAAGGAGCCACAGATCTCGGTCAAGCTGCTGTGGAGCTTCGTCCAGGTCCTGAACCAGCGCCTGCGCAAGACGACGGAGGATCTGTCGGGTGTGCGCCGGGCGGAGGCGGAGGCGGAAGACATGTCCGACGAAGTGTTGTTCGAGGACTGACGACTGAGCCTAGGCTCAGTCCTCGTCCGGCTCCAGCCCCTCGGAACGCTGAAGACTGAGCCCAGGGCTCAGCCTTCAGCGTCCGTAATCCCGCCCGCACTCCGCAGGAAGATTGAGCCGCAGTCTCGACAGGTCTATGCTGATCGAGACATGAGGACTTTCCCCTCGGATCTGAGGGGAAGTCCCCCTGTCTGGGCCGCACAAAGGTTCGAGATCATTACCCCCGAACCTGGCACCCGGCTTGAAACAGCGGAGGTTGCCCCCATGTCCAGCAAACGCCCGTCCCCGATGTCCGCCCTTTTCATCCTGCTCGGCGTCGCCGCCATCGCAGCCGTGTCACCCGGCTGCAGTTGCAACGACGACACCAGCATCAACGGCATCGCATGCACCGGCACCGTGGCCAACGAGTGCCCGGTGCCGCTGATCTGCGACACCGCGAAGGGCTACTGCGTCGACGGCCGCGACGACGCCGGCACGGTGTACAGCTGCAAGCCGCCGCTGCCCGGCTGCGCCTGCAACAACGGCGCGCCGCTGTCGTGCCTGACCACCGGCACCGACCCCGCCATCAGCGCCTCGTGCAAGGAGGGCAAGAGCTTCTGCCTCGACGGCACCTACGCTGCCTGCGAGCCGGTGCCCAACGTCAACTGCACCAGCCTGACCCTGGGCCCCGGCAAGCTGAACCCGAACCCGACCAACTCCGACAACGTCAAGCTCGGCCCCGAGGGCGAGCTCCTGCTCGATCCCGACATGAAGAAGGTCGACTTCGGCTACCTGTGGATCGCCAACACCGGTGAGAACACGGTGTCGAAGATCGACGTCGATACCGGCGACGAGGTCGCGCGCTACGCCTCGGTGCGCGACAGCGCCGCGGTCGGCGTGGTCCCGGTGCCGGCGCGCGGCTTCGGCGGCGACCAGTCGAACTGCGGCAACTGCCCGTCGCGCACGGCGATCGACTTCAACGGCGACGCCTTCGTGGCCAACCGCGCCTTCAACGAGCAGGGCTCGCTGACCAAGTTCGCCAACGCCATCGCCGACTGCGTCGATCGCAACGGCAACATGCGCATCGACACCTCGAAGGACCTCGACAACGACAAGCGCATCGACAAGAACGACCCCGCCGAGTTCCTGGGCGAGGCCGACGAGTGCATCCTGTGGACGGTCAAGGCCGGCAACCGCGGTGGCGTGCCGCGCGGCCTGGCGGTCGACTCCGGCGGCGCCGACGGCCGCAACGGCAACGTCTGGGTCGCGCTGTTCGCCGAGCACCGCGTCATCCAGCTGTCGGGCGCGACTGGCGCGCCCATCATGGTCGGCGGCCAGCCGGTGTCGGTCAACCTGAGCATGGGCGGCAACCAGCTGTCGCCCTACGGCGCGGCCATCGACGGCGCCGGCTATGTCTGGCTGCCCGGCCTGGAGAACGGCGCCAACAACACCTTCATGGCCAAGGTCAACAGCGCCAGCAAGACGCTGGAGAAGATGTACCCGATCCAGGACGATCCCGACGGCTGCTCCAAGGGCTACGGCATCTCGATCGACGTCAAGCAGCGGGTCTGGCTGGGCGGCTGGGACTGCAAGGACGCCAAGGTCTTCGTGCCCTCGACCGAGACCTGGTACGACCGCGACTTCAACAACGAGTCGAACACGCGCGGGATCGCCATCGACCTGCAGGGCGACGTCTGGGTCGCCTACACCATGGGCAAGGTCGGCCGCTTCCGCGGTGACGACGTGGTCGCCATGGGCCAGGCCGCGCCCTCGATGACCTACACCCTGCCGCCGCCCGCCGGCGCGGCCGCCACGGTCATGAACAACACCATCGGCGTCGGCGTGGATCGCAACGGCAGCATCTGGGCGGTGTCCCGCAACGACAGCTCGCCCACCGGCGCCATCACGCGCATCCTGCCCACCGCGGGCATGATGGAGAGCTTCCCGGTCGGCAAGAGCCCGTACACCTACTCTGACTTCACCGGCTTCGGCCTGCAGACCGTGGTGCGCCCCGACGGCTTCTTCCGCAGCGTCGTCGAGGGCTGCCTCGACAGCATGAACAAGACCAAGTGGCGAGCGCTGACCTGGAACGAGGTCGAGCCCATGGGCACCTCGGTCAAGCTGCGCGTCCGCTTCGCCGACACCATCGCCGGCCTCGACACCGCCGCCTGGTTCGGCCCCTTCGACGCCCCGCAGCCCCCGGTCAACCTGATGGCCCTCGGCGTCCCCAGCACCCGCTTCGCCCAGGTCGAGGTCCAGCTCTCCAGCACCGTCCCCGGCAAGAGCCCCAGCTTCAGCGGCTACCAGCTGACCTTCGAAGGCTGCGGCACCGCCATCGGGTCCATCGGGAACGGCATCTTCGACAGCGACCCTCCCGGTACCGCGACGCTCTAGCCCCGCTCTCAGCCCAGCTCTAGCCCCGGCGAGTCGCAGTTTTGCTCGCGCGGGCGCGGGCGCGGGCGCGGGCTCTCGTGCTCGTGCTCGGCCTCGGCCTCGTCCTCGTCCTCGTGCTCGTGCTCGTGCTCGGCCTCGGCCTCGTCCTCGT
>JBGASF010000271.1:0-5165 GCA_044229835.1 Polyangia bacterium
TTCCTCGCCGCGCCGGTGATGCGCACCGCGAGCGCGACGGCCTGCTTCACGGGTAGCTCGGCGAGCAGCGCCTCCAGCACGCGCCGCGGGTCCACGGTCGCCGCGGCCTCCACCGGCCGCCCCTCGACCACCAGCACGAACTCCCCGCGCGAACGGTCGGGGTCCGCCCGCACCCAGGCCACGGCGCCCGCGAGCGGCACGAAACCGCGCACGAACTGCGCGAAGTACGGCAGCGGCGAGATGGTCATCAAGGGCCAGCTGCCCAAGGGCTGGGATCAGCGGGACTCGCTGGGCGGTGTGCGCTGGTCGATGCCCGAGGTCAAGGGCATGGTCAACGCCTCGCTCGAGATCGGCCCGTTCTACAGCCCCAAGAAGGCCAAGGAGGCGGCCGCGGAGCCAGGTGACCCCAGCTACAAGCCGGTCGATCCTCCGACCGAGACGGCCGGGCGCTGGAGCCGGGTCGAGGACGAGGGCTACGAGATGGCCCCCGGCGTGGTGCGCTTCATGATCAACGTGTACTGGGAGGTCGGCGCGGTGACCATGCGCTGCTCGGGGCGGGTGGTGGCGAAGAGGGACGCCGCTCAGGCGTGGCAGCAGGTGCTGAAGCTCTGCCGCGGGGTCGAGGTCACGCTACCCGCGATGTAGCGCCCACCTCGGCCCCGGGGCCAGCTCGCTACGGGGTGGGGCGGTTGCAGGCGATGTTGTTGTTGAAGATGAGGTCGGTGATCTTGGCCTGGTACTCGTCGTGGCTGGCGGCGCCGACCGCGCTGACCGACTTGCGCACCTCGGTGTAGTAGTCCACGTAGTCGCAGAACCACAGCCCCTCGCCCGAGTAGTCCCCGCCGTAGGCCGCGCGCTGCGTGTACATGCTGCGCAGGTTGAACCACATCGAGTAGATGTCGTCGGCCGCGAAGTGATCGCCGGCGCCGGCCTTGGCGCTGTCGTCGTCGTTGCGGGTGTCGTACCAGTCGCACAGCGCCTTGGTCACGTTGAGGCGGAAGCTGGCGCCGGAGCCCAGCGCGCCCGGCACCGGGGTGCTGGCGTTGTCGTCGAACGAGGACCGGCCGCAGCCCTCGGTGTCGTCGAACACCGCGTGCCCGATGAACTCGGCCCAGGCCTCCTTGAAGGCGATCTGGCGCGACACACACTCGCTGCTGTCACCGCACGAGATGCCCACGCCGTCGAAGCCGTAGTCGCCATCCCAGGCGCGCTGCATCAGGACGTGACCGTACTCGTGCGCGGGGGTGTGACCGTCGGGCCACGACGGGTCGAGCGTGCTCGAGATGACGATCAGGGTCGGGCTCTTGGCGGTGGCGGTCGAGGTCTGCGTCGACGGGAACACATACTGGATCTCGCCGAAGCTGTCCTTGTAGAACGGGATGCCGCCGTCGCGATTCAGCGTGGTGATGGTGTCGACGATGGAGGCGTAGTAGTTGACCGCCTTGGTGGTGTTGTTGGCCACCGTGGGCGAGCTGCCCGCGGGGTTGAAGTTCATGCGCGACAGCGTGCGGTCGTCGCCATCGCTGACCTGCAGCGGCGCGCTGGAGGTGGCGCCCGGGTACCACAGGAAGTAGGGGTTGTTGCTGCTGGTGTTGATCGAGAAGCAGCCCCAGTCCTCGCCGCAGTAGCGCAGCCGCACCTTGAGCGCGATGGCCAGGCGCGAGCGGTCGTCGTGGTCGCAGCGATCGGTGTGCGTGAAGGTCGCGGTGAACGAGCCGTCGGAGGCGATGGCGACGCTCTTGATGAGGTCCTCCTGCTTGCAGTCGACGTCGAGCGGGCCGTAGCCCTCGTCGCGCTCGATGACGTCGACCACGGCGTAGTGCGCGCCCAGCCAGTTCTCGCTGCACGCGCTGCCGTCGTCGCGGGTGCCGTTGACCTTGCAGCGCGTGCCCGGGTTGCCATTGGGATCGCGGCGGGTCGAGAACAGGCCGTCGTTGCGGCGGTCGTTGTAGAAGACCTTGCCGCGGATGGTGACGGTGCCGCTGGCGCCGACGGCCGCGCTCTGGGACGCGATGCCGTCGCCGCCGGTGGCGCCGGAGCCCGGGTCGGGGTCGCTGACGCAGGCGCTGGAGAGGAGACAGAGGGACAGGAGGAGGGAGGTCTTGGTCATCATGTGCGGGCTGTATTTCACCCGCCGTGCCATGGCTAACCTGTCGCAATCACGATGCGATTCGCGAGGGGCGGGCCGACACTGCAGGGCCGGGCCTGCAGGCGCGGGCCGGCGGACGCGGCGCTCAGGGCGTCTCGGCCAGCAGCTTGCGCGCGGCCGCCAGGGCCTCGGCGCGGCGCGCGCTGCGCAGCTCGAGCAGCTTGGCCCAGGTGACCTTGCGCTTCTTCTCCAGCGCGCCGAGCTTGCACTGCGCGATGACCTTGCGCTCGGTCTGGTTGCGCATCGACTCGATCTTGGCGTCGGTGTTCCAGCGCCAGGGCTTGGCCTGGATGGCCTCGATGGCGCGGCTGGTCTTGTTCCACAGCATGGTGTTGCAGGCGTCGTAGGCCTCGTTGGAGGCGCGTAGCTCCTTGACCAGCTTGGCGGCGGCGGGGCCGGCGGGGTTCTGCATGGCGTAGCTCAGGCCGGCCTCGGGGATGCGCGGGGCGTCGGGCAGCGCGGCGGGGCCGGCGGGGGCCGGGGCGAGATCGCGGAAGTCGACCTCGAACAGGTTGCCCTCGGCGGTCAGGATGTCGCGGCCGCCGACCAGCAGCACCGGCTCGTCCTTGCGCGGGAAGGCGCGCGCGGGGGCCTCGCCGGTGGGCCACGAGCCGCCGGCGCGGCTGGCGTCCTGGCCGCCGATGCCGATCAGCGAGGCGCTGCTGGCGTCGAGATCGCGGCGCACGAAGACGCGCAGCTGGCGCGGAGCATTGGCGAACAGCGCGAAGCGCACCTCGTCCTGGCGGGTCAGCGTCTCGAACTCGAGCTGCGGGAAGTGCAGCAGGATGTCGCGGTCGGCCAGCGCCGGGGCGGCCGGGACGGTGGGCGCGACGGCGGCCGGGTCACGCGGGGTGGCCTTGCCGGTGAGCAGGATGTTGGAGATGGCCGGCGCGGTGGCGTCGCCACCCAGCGCGATGCCGTAGATCCCGGGCTCCAGGCGCGACAGGGTGTAGCTGTCGCGCTGCTGCAGGCACTGCATGGGGATGTTGCGCGCGTCGGGCGGGATGGGGCCGACCACGAGGACGGTGGAGTCGTCGTGGCTGCGCACGTCGAGGCCGAGGTCGGTGACCACCTGGCCGACCTCGAGCACGAAGTCGGGGCGGGCGCGGAAATAGGTCACGCCGCAGCCCTGGGCGGCGCGGGCCCAGCGCGTGCGCGGGCCGCCGGCCGGGATGTGCATGACCATCGGCGTGGCCGGCGCGGCGTCGAGCTTGACGCGCGGGATGTCGGTCGCGGTGTCCCAGTCGAGATCGAGCTTGCGGCCCAGCTCCTCGAAGCGCAGCGCGACGTTCATGGTGTAGTTCTGCTTGGTGTCGCCGACATAGATCTCGACCTTGCCGGCGGGCCACTCGTCGAGCATCACGCTGGGATCCTGGCCGGCGTACTCGGTGACCGCGCAGGCGCCGCGACCATTGAAGACCACGGCGACCGCGCCGGCGCCGGCGGCGGTGACCTGCAGCTTGCGCGTCATGGCCTTGAGCTCGAGGACGGCGAGGGGCTGCTCGGCGTAGCGGGCGTCGCAGGCCAGGCCGAGGTTGTTGGAGCGCATCGGCGTGGTCGCGGGCAGCGCCGCGAAGGCGGTCGGGTTGTGGAAGTTGGGCGCCAGGCGGAGCTGCTTGGGTGCGCCGGGGGCGGTCGCGGGCGTGGGTGGACCGGCCAGCGCGGGGGTCGCGAGCGCGGCTGCGGCCAGGGTGGCCAGGACGATGGCGAGGTGGTGCGGAGCGAGCTTCGACTTCGACGACATTGCGGTGCCTCCAGACTAGGTCTGGCCGCCTGCCAGAGCAACCAGTGTGCCCCGGGGTGGCCGCGAGGATTCGCGGTGTTGGACGGGCGGCGGCGGGCGGTTGGGTTGCCGAGGACCCGATGCTGGGTGATGCAGAACCCGATTGAGTATCATCGGGCGCTGAACTGATGCAGCGACTGGGTGACTTCGAGCTGGACGGCGTCCTCGGCGAGGGCGGCAGCGGGACGGTGTATGCGGCCCGGCTGGGCGGGCAGGCCTGCGCGCTGAAGGTGCTGCGCGCGGATGTGCTGGTGGGGCCGAAGGAGCAGGCGCGCTTCCTGAGCGAGGCGCAGCTGCTGGCGCGCATCGATCACCCGGGCGTGGTGCGGCTGCTGGGGGCGGGGACGCTGCCGGATGGGCGGCCGTTCCTGGCCATGCCGCTGCTGGCGGGCGAGACGCTGGCGGCGCGGCTGGCGCGCGGGCGGCTGGAGGTGGACGAGGCGCTGCGGCTGTTCGGGCTGCTGGCGGAGGCGGTGGCGGCGCTGCATGCGGCCGGGCTGGTGCATCGGGATCTGAAGCCGGAGAACGTGTTCCTGGTGAAGGACACCTCCGGGCAGCGGCCGCTGCTGCTGGATCTGGGGATCGCGCGGGCGGTGGATGCGCCGCCGGGGACCACGACGCGGTCGGGGCTGGTGCGCGGGACGCCGGCGTACATGGCGCCGGAGCGCTTCTTCGGAGCGCCGACCACGGAGCGCAGTGACGTCTACGAGCTGGCGGTGGTGCTGTACCTGATGCTGGTGGGGCGGCTGCCGTGGGCCGACAGCAGTGACGCCGAGGGGCGGCTGGTGCCGCTCAGGCCGCGCGACGCGGGCGTGGAGCTGCCGGGGGCGCTGGAGGAGGTGCTGCTGGGCGCGCTGTCGACGCGGCCGGAGCAGCGCCCGGCGGACGCCCGGGCGTTCGCGGCGGAGGTGGCGGGGGCGCTGAGGAGGAGCGCGAGCGCGGCGGCACGGGCGCGCAGCACGGGTGATGTGGTGCCGAAGCGGGGGGCGGGGCGTGAGCCGGCGCAGGCGCAGGTGCAGGTGCGGGTGCGGGGAGCAATGCCGGTCCGGCCCGCCGAGGTTCTCGAACGGCGCTACGAGTTCGCCGCGTCACCGCCGCCGCCGCCGCTGCCGCCGTTGCAGGCATCGATCGCCGACCGGACATTGACGCTCGATCCGAGCCAGACCTTCGACACGTTTGTGGTTGGCGGTTCCAACCAGCTCGCTCACGCCGCTGCGGCGCGCGTCGCCGACG
>JBGASF010000272.1:0-5074 GCA_044229835.1 Polyangia bacterium
CCCGGGCGCGCGTCGGCGCTCCCGGCGGCGAGCCCATCGCCGCCCTGGGCCGCGCCCTGCTGGCGCGCGCCAGCACGCTGGGCGAGGCGCAGCAGCTCCTGCGCACGCGCAAGGGGCTGGCCGCGGCGTCGTTCCTGCTGGCCTCGGGCCGCGAGGGCGAGGCCATCGTGGTCGAGCGCACCCCGCGCCGGCTGGCGGTGCGCCGCGCCGACGCCGGCGGCGGCGTGTGGAGCGCGGGCCACTTCACCTCGCCCGAGTTCGAGTCCGACGGCGACAACGATCGCATGCGCCGCTACGGCGTCTCGGGCGCGCGCCACCAGCGCCTGGGCGAGCTGGTCGCCGAGCGCCGCGGCGTGCTCGACGCGCAGCGTGCGCTCGAGGTCCTGCGCGACCGCCACGCCGCCGGCGGCGCCGAGCTGCCGCTGGGCCACCCCGCCGCCCTGCTGTCGACCAGCGCGCGCCCCATCGTGTTCGACGCCAGCGCCCTCATCATGTGGGTCGGCGAGGGCCCCGGCGCGCTGGGCGCGCTGCGTGCCTTCGACGTGCGCCACGAGCTGGCCGGTCCCGACCAGGCCACCGCGGGCGCCGCGCCGCCCGCCGACCTCCCGGCCGACGCCGCGCTCGACTCCGCGGCCTATCGTGATCTGCTGGTGGCCGAGGCCGCGGTGGCCGACGCCGTGCGCATGCTGGCCGCCGGCAAGCGCCGCCTCGCGGTCGAGGCGCTGCGCCGCGCGGTCGCCTTCGCCCCCAGCCTGCCCGGCGCGCACAAGCTGCTGGCCGACGTGCTGCGCGCCCAGCGTGACAGCGCCGGCGCGCGCGCCGAGTACCAGCGCTTCCTCGAGCTCAGCCCGCCCTACCTCGACGAGGTCGAGGAGGTCCGGGCCTGGCTGGGCACCCCGTAGCGGCGCGATCCTTCAAGTACGACTTGAACGTTACTTGAAAGCGAAGATGGCGCCGATCACCGCGCCGACGACGATCACGGCCGCGATGATGAGGTACATGTTGCGGTTATTGGCCCCTGCCGCCGCGGTCGCCGCGGTCGCGGGCGCCGACGCCGGCCCGGGGGCGCGCGGCGCCATCGGGGCGGGCACGCCACCCCGGTTGGCCGGGATGGTCTGCTCGGCGGGCGAGATCGGCCCCGCCGCCAGCCCGGGATCGGCCTGCACCTGCACCGGCTGCGACGCCCCGCCAGTGTTCAGGATGGCCTGACAGTCGGCGCGCAGCGCGTGCACGTCGAGGTGGCGCTCTTCCTTCTGCTTGCCCAGCATCTTCTTGATCAGGGCGTCGACCGCGGGCGGGATGCCGGCCTGGGGCCGCACCTGGCTGGGCGGCGGCGGCGTCTCGCGCAGCTGGGCCGTGATGAGCAGGCCGGGCGCGCGCGCGTGCGGGAACGGCAGCTGCCCGGTCAGCATCTCGTGGCCGAGCACGCCCATGGCGTAGATGTCGCTGCGCCCGTCGAGCGGCTTGCCCATCAGCTGCTCGGGCGACATGTACTCCAGCGTGCCCAGCGTCTGCCCCATCGCGGTCAGCTGCGCGTTGCCGCCGGTCGACGAGTCGCCCTTCATGATCTTGGCGATGCCGAAATCGAGCACCTTGACGAAGTCGCTGTCGGCGCCGCGCCGCTCGAGATAGATGTTCTCGGGCTTGATGTCGCGGTGCACGATGCCCTGGCCGTGCGCCTCGCCCAGCGAGCTGCACATCTGCTCGAGGATGCGCACCACGCGCTGCCACTCCAGCGGCCCACCGCGGGTGGCGGCGTGGATCGACTGGCCCTTGAGCAGCTCCATCGCGATGTACAGCGTGCCGTCGGGCGTCTTGTCGAAGTCGAAGGTGGTGATGGTGTGGGCGTCGCGCAGCCCGCACGAGGCCTGCGCCTCGCGCATGAAGCGGGCCACCACGTTGGCGTCGCTCTTCAGATCCGGGTGCAGGACCTTGAGCGCGACCTCGCGGTTCATGTTGAGCTGCACGCCCTTGTAGACCGCACCGAAGCCGCCCTCGCCGAGCTTGCCGTCGATGCGGTAGCGCCCGTTGAGCACGCTGCCGACCAGCGGGTCGACGTCGGCGCCGGGCGCCGGCGCGGCCGCCGGTTTGGGCGGCACGAAGGTCTGCTGATCGGGCGACATGCGCGGGCCCGCGGGCGCCACGTTGCCGATCCCCATCATGGGCGCGCTGGGCGCCTGGGGCATCGGCCGCGGCACCGCAGGCGCCTGCGGTGGATGCGGCTGTGACGGCGCGAAGCCGCTCGGCCCCGACGACATCATGGTCTGCGCCAGCGGATCGATCCCGCCCGGCGGGCGGCCCTTGCCGGCGACGGTGGGCTGCTGGTTGGTCGCCGCGGCGGTCGGCCGCCCATCGAGGCGATGGCCGCAGGCGCCGCAGAACTTCGCAGCGTCATCGAGGCCCGTCCGACAACGTGGGCAGGGAATCATGCGAGTCCCTCGGCCATGGCCATGGTGGATGTCATTATGCTCACTTCAGCACCTGCTCACCAGCGAGATATCAGGAGGCCCGCGACGATGGCCGCCCCGCCCAGGACACCCAGCACCACGGCGGTGCGAAAATCGGCCGCCTCGCTGGCATCGGCAGCCACCGTCGCGGCGGCGGCCCCGGCGGCGCCCTTGCGTCCGCGGGTGCGGACGTCACCCGCCAGCCGCGCCGGCACCCGGCCGCTGCGATCGTACTCGTCGAACTCGTCCTCGGTGGGACCGCGGATGTTCATGGTCGACGGCTCGCCGTCGTCGTCCTCGCCCGCACCCGCGCCCTCGGGCCGCGGCGGCTCCCACGGCGTGGTGTCGAAGTTGTGCACCGCGACCGCGCCGGCGTCGGCCGCCGGCTCGGGCAGCCCGTCGCCGCCGAAGCGCGCCAGCACCACGGTGACGTTGTCGGGCGCGCCCTCTTCCTTGGCGCCCTCGATGAGCAGGTCGCAGGCCTTGGCCAGATCGCTCTCGGCGCCGAGGATGCTCTGCATCTCGTCGTCATAGACCGGCCCCGACAGGCCGTCGGAGCAGATCAGCACGACGTCGCCCCGGCACAGCGCGATCGACGACAGCGTGGGCGCCACGTCGGGCTCCACGCCCAGCGCCTGCAGGATCACGTTGGAGTGGATGAAGTCCTTGGCCTGGGCCTGATCCAGCGTGCCCGACTCGATGAGCGCGCCGGCCAGCGACTGATCGCGCGTGATCTGGGTCAGCACGCCCTTGCGGAACAGGTAGGCACGCGAGTCGCCCACCTGCGCGATGACCAGGTGCTCGTCGATCAGCGTGGTCGCCGACGCCGTGGTGCCCATGCCGCTGCGCGCCCGCTCGGCCACCGAGGCGTCCCAGATCCGCGTGTTGGCCGCCATGATGGCCTTGTACAGGAGCTCGGCCAGCCCCTCGCGGCGCGCCAGCACCGCGGCGTCGTCGTCGGGCTTGCCCTCGGCCGGCCGGGCCACCTTGTCGCGCGCCGCGCCGCCGAGCTCCTCGAACAGCGCCTCGACCGCCATGCCCGAGGCGACCTCGCCGGCGGCGGCGCCGCCCATGCCGTCGCACACCGCGAGCACCACGCCCTTGCCGCTGACCGTCAGCGTGCGCGTGGCGTCGGTCTCGCCGGCGCGCCAGCCGTGCTCCAGGTCCGCGACCAGGAACGAGTCCTCGTTGTGCTCTCGCTCGAGGCCGACGTCGGTACGTCCGCAGACCTCGACCGTGATGTCACCGCCGCGCGCCACCTTGGGGACTAGGTCAGCTCGAACCGGAAGAGCTGGTCCCCCATGCGCAGCAGATCGCCCGACTTGAGCTCGCGATCGCCGCGCACCCGGATGTAGGTGCCGTTGGAGCTGCCGTTGTCACGCAGCTCGAACTTGCCGCTGGCGTTGGCCACCACGGCGTGACGACGCGACATGAACTCGTCGTCCGGGAAGGTGATGTCGCCCTCCTCGCGCCCCAGCACGACCTCCATCTTGCTGAGGTGGTAGACGTCGCGCGTCACCCCCGAGGTGATGATCTGCGACAGCCGGCCCCACGGCGCGCGCGGTGGCGTGCCGAACACCAGGGTGCCGTTCTGCCGCGCCGGCTTGATGTCGCGCTCGTCCTGGCCGACCTCCTCGAAGCGGAAGACCTCCTTGCCGAGGAGCACGCGGTCACCGCTGTGCAGCGGCACCGGGTCCTTGACGCGCGCGAACACGCCGTTGACGTCGTCGAGCGGCTTGACCAGCACCTTGCCGGAGCGCTTCTCGAAGCGCGCGTGGCGCGGCGCCAGGTAGAGATCCTCGGGGAAGGTCAGCGCGGCCTCGCTGCGACCGAGATCGATCTGATCGCCAGTGAGCGGGAAGCTCTGCCCGTCGCTGCCGTCGCGGTTGACCGCGACCAGGCGGCCATAGGCCGGCTCGGCGCGCGGCGTGGCGGCGGGGGTCGGGCTGCGCGGCGCGGCGGCAGGTCCCGGGGGCGGCACGAAGGGCGCCGGCTGGAACACCGGCCCGGTGCCCGGCGGCACCATGGGGATGCCGCTCGGCGGCTGCGGCATGTCGGCGGCGGGCGTGGGCAGGCGGCCATCGAAGCCGCCCGAGCCCATGTCGGCGGCCATGGTCTTGGCCATCGCGGCGGCCTGCGCCGAGGGCGCCGACGGCGGCGCCGGCAGCGGCGGCTGCCCCAGCGGCGGCGTGGCCGCGCGACCGACCGCGGAGCGCGACGGCGTCAGGTTGGGGTTGCCGCAGTGCTGGCAGAACTTGGAGCCCATCGGGCTGGTGCCCCCGCACGCCGAGCAGTGCAGGGTGTCACCACCCGCGGCGGGCGCGGGCGCACCTGGCGGGGGCGGAAAGCCGCCTCCTCCCGGGCTGGGCAGCGGGTTCGGCTTGGAGCCGAAGCCCGACGACGGCGGCGACGGGAAGCCACCTCCAGCGGAGGGCGGCGGCGGGAAGCCTCCCGGCGAAGGCGGCGGTGGGAAACCTCCCGGCGAAGGCGGCGGTGGGAAGCCGCCTCCAGCCGACGGCGGCGGCGGGAAGCCTCCCCCTCCGCCCGACGGCGGCGGCGGGAAGCCTCCTCCGGCCGACGGCGGCGGCGGGAAGCCTCCGGCTGACGGCGGCGGCGGGAAGCCGCCC
>JBGASF010000273.1:0-4959 GCA_044229835.1 Polyangia bacterium
CGGGGTGGCGCGGCACGGCGTGTTCGACCTGGTGGTCGACGCGCGCGGCGACGTCGAGGTCGACGCCCACCACACCGTGGAGGACGTCGGCCTGGTGCTGGGCCAGGCCTTCCGCGAGGCCCTGGGCGAGCGCCGCGGGATCGTGCGCTACGCGTCGTTCCTGATGCCGATGGACGAGACGCTGGCCGAGTGTGTGATCGATTTCGGCGGGCGCCCGGCCTTCGTGTGGGGCGTCGGCGCGGCGCTCGACGGGCGCTGGGTCGGCGGCTTCGACGCCATGCTGGCCAAGGAGTTCTTCGCCGCGTTCGCCAACACCGCGCAGTGCAACCTGCATTTTCGCCTGCACTATGGCGAGAACGCGCACCACATCATCGAGGCGCTGTTCAAGGCCTTCGCGCGCGCCGCCGACGCCGCCTGCAAGCTCGACCCGCGCCTGGGCGGCGCGGTGCCGTCGACCAAGGGGACGCTGACGAAATGAAGCGCGTCGTCGTGGTCGACAGCGGGACCGGCAACCTGCGCAGCGTCGAGAAGGCCCTGGCGCACGCCGGCGCCACGGTGACCGTCAGCAGCGACGCCGACGTGGTGGCGCGCGCCGACCGCGTGGTGGTGCCCGGGCAGGGCGCCTTCGCCGACTGCATGGCGGGGCTCGCGCGCGGCGGCGTGGCCGACGCGGTGCGCGCGGCGGTGGCCCGCGGGGTGCCGTACCTGGGGCTGTGCCTGGGCCTCCAGGTGCTGTTCGACAGCAGCGAGGAGCACGGCCCGGTGGCTGGACTGGGCCTGCTGCGCGGCCACGTGGTGCGCTTCCCCGATGATGCGCGCGACGCCGACGGCGCGCGCGTGAAGGTGCCGCACATGGGCTGGAACCAGGTCGACGCCCCGCGGGCCGACGCCGTCGCCGGGCCGGCGGGCGCCTGGTACTACTTCGTGCACTCGTACTACGCGGTGCCCGACGAGCCGGTCACGGTGCTGACCGCGCGCTACGCCGGCCTCGACGTCTGCGCGGCGGTGCGCAAGGACAACATCCTGGCCACGCAGTTCCACCCCGAGAAGAGCCAGGCGGCGGGCCTCAGCCTGCTCGGCCGGTTCCTGGACAGCTGATGCGCGTGTATCCCGCAATCGATCTGCTGGGCGGCCAGGCCGTCCGCCTGCGCGAGGGCAAGCGCGATCAGGCCACCGTGTATGACCACGAGCCCTGGGCGGTGGCGCAGCGCTTCGCGGCCGCCGGCGCGCGCCGCGTCCACGTGGTCGACCTCGACGGCGCCTTCGCGGGCACCCGCGACACCGCCAACCGCGAGGCGCTGGAGCGCATCGCCGGCGCGCTGCGGGCGGCGCGCGTGGGGCTGCAGGTCGGCGGCGGCGTGCGCACCCGCGCGGCCGTCGAGGGGCTGCGCGACATCGGCGTCGAGCGCGTGGTGCTGGGCACCGCGGCGATCAAGGATCCCACGATGGTGGCGGCCGCGTGCGCGGCGCATCCGGGCGGCGTGGTGGTGGCCATCGACGCGCGCAACGGCAAGGTCGCCATCGAGGGCTGGACGGTCGAGACCGACGTGCTGGCGACCGACCTGGCGCGCCAGATGATCGCGGTCGGCGCGGCGGCGCTGCTGTACACCGACGTGTCGCGCGACGGCACCGAGGTCGGCCCCAACGTGGAGGCGACCGCCGCCCTGGCCCGCGCGGTGGCCCCGGTCGAGGTCATCGCCAGCGGGGGCATCGGCACGCTGGACCACCTGCGCCAGCTGGCCGCGGCCGGCGTGCCCGCGTGTGTCATCGGGCGCGCGCTGTACGAGGAGCGCTTCACCCTGGCCGACGCCATCCGCGCCGCGGGCAGCGCCTGATGCTGGCCAAGCGCATCATCCCCTGCCTCGACGTCAAGGACGGCCGCGTGGTCAAGGGCGTCAACTTCGTCGCCCTGCGCGACGCCGGCGACCCGGTCGAGGTCGCGGCCGCCTACGACGCCCAGGGCGCCGACGAGATCACCTTCCTCGACATCACGGCGTCGTCGGACGCGCGCGACACCATCCTGCACGTCATCGAACGCACCGCCGACCGCGTGTTCGCGCCGCTGACCGTCGGCGGCGGCGTGCGCGAGGTCGACGACGTGCGCCGCCTGCTGCAGGCGGGTGCTGACAAGGTGTCAATCAATACCAGCGCAGTTCGCGACCCTTCTCTGGTTGCGCGGGCTGCCCAGCGCTTCGGCGCACAGGCCATCGTGGTCGCCATCGACGCCCGGCGCCGGGTCTCCGACTCACCCGACCGCGCCTTCGCGGTGGCAGACGGCTGGGAGGTCTTCACCCACGGCGGCCGCACCGCCACCGGCCTCGACGCCATCGCCTGGGCGCGCAAGGTGGTCGAGCTGGGCGCCGGCGAGCTGCTGGTCACCAGCATGGATCGCGACGGCACCCGCGCCGGCTACGACCTCGCCCTGGTGCGCGCCATCGCCGACGCCGTCTCGGTCCCGGTCATCGCCAGCGGCGGCGTGGGCACCCTCGAGCACCTGCACGAAGGGCTGACCCAGGGCCGCGCCGACGCCGTCCTGGCCGCCAGCATCTTCCACTTCGGCGACCACACCATCCCCGAAGCCAAGGCCTTCCTGTCCGACCGCGGCGTCCACGTCCGCAGGTAGACTGCTGCCATGTCGCGCCGGTCTCGCCTGCTCGTCGCCGCTGCTTGTGTCGGGCTGGCCAGCTGGGCCGGCGGCTGCGGCGACGGTGGGGCCGCCCGCGATGGTGGCGCGGTGGACGCCGCGCCGGCCGATGGCGCGCTGGTCGCCGATGCCGCGCTGCCCGACGCGCCCTGGATCGACGTCGTCGTCCCGCAGGGCATGGTCGGCGTCGCCGGCGCGACGGTCACGCTGGGCTGTGACCTCGGCGTGGGCGACTGCGCCAACCAGCCGCCGCGGCTGGCGACCCACACCGTGACGGTGTTGCCGTTCTCGATCGATGTGCGCGAGGTCAGCGCGGCCGAGTTCGCCGCCTGTGTCAGCGCCGGCGCGTGCCGGATGTTCAACCCGCTGACCGCCGACGATCGCGCGGCGCGGCTGGTGCGGCGCGAGGACGCCGCGGCGTACTGCGCCTGGGTCGGCAAGCGACTGCCCACCTGGGACGAGTGGGAGCTGGCGGCGCGCGGCAGCGATGGCCGGCGCTTCCCCTGGGGCGACACGCCGGCCGCCGATTGCTCGCGCGCGCTGTCGTCGGCATGTACAGATGGCGGCCCCGGCGTGGTCGGGCAGCGCCCCGAGGGCGCCAGCCCCTCGGGTGCGCTCGACATGGCCGGCAACGTCGGCGAGTGGACCGCCATGGAGCCCGGGCTGACCTACTACTGGCGCGGCGGCAGCTACCAGGAGCCGCCCGAGCGCCAGACCACGACCTTCATCTCCGGTGACGAGGACGGACCCTTCATCGGCATGCCCCAGGTCGGGTTTCGCTGCGCCCGGTAGAGCCGGCCGACCCGTCAGTCGCCCTGGGTGAGGCCGTTCGCCAGTACCGCGCCGTGGCGCGTGGTGCTGATAGAGTGCCGCGGTGCCGACCGACGCGGTGAGCCAGGCCCGCGGCCTGCTGGAGGAGCTGCGGGCGACCGTGCCGGCCCCAGTCGCCTCGCGCGCGGCGTCCCTGGTCGACCTGACCGCGCTGCAGTTCGACGACATCCTCCCGGGTTTTCGCATGCGCGACACCCGCCACCCGGTGCAGCACGCCGCCGGGCGCTTCATCCCCGAGGTGCGCCTGACCTTCACCCCGGTGCGCGTGAGCGCCGACTGCAGCTGCGGCGCCGCACCCGCCTGCGCGCACGCGCTGGCGACCATCGACGCCGCGCTGCTGTGGCTGCGCCAGCCGGCGACGCCCACGTTCGAGGACGCCGTCACCACGCTGCTGTCGCATGGCTGGGAGCGCAGTCTGCGCGCGCTCGACCGTGTCGCCAGCGAGGGCGGCGCCGTCGATCCCACCGCGCTGGAGCTGTCGTTCCGCCTGACCCTGGTCGACGGCCACGCGGTGTATGTGACCCCGTACGTGCATCGCCACGGCAAGAAGGGGCTGACCACGGGCGCGCGGCTGACCCGGCGGCGCCTGCTGCTGGAGTATGGCGCGCGCCTCGGGCCGGCTGACGCGCGGCTGGCGGCGCTGCTGCCCGACGGGGACGGCCCGGCGTCGCGCACGCTGCTCCACGAGCTGGAGGGCCACCCGCGCCTGCACATCGATGACGGCGACCCCGCGCCGGTGCGCATCGAGCGCGCGCGCGTCGGGATCGTGGCCGAGGATCGCGGCGGCACCGTGGTGGTCACAGCCGGCCTCGACGGCGCGTCGATGCCCGCCATCATGCTGGAGCGCGTGCGCCGCGCCCGCCCCGACGAGGTCCTGCACCACTTCGAGCGCGGCACTCGGCGCCTCAGCGTCCTCGAGGTCAGCGCCGAGGTGCGCGCGCTGCTGGCCATCCTGGCGCGCCACGGCAACAGCTTCCCGCCCGAGAGCCATGGCGCGCTGATCGAGCGCCTGTCGCGGCTGTCGCTGCGCGTCCCGGTCGCGCTGCCGCGCACCATCATGGGCGAGGCCATCCCGCCGGCCAACCTGCCGGTGCTGCGCCTGGAGGCCCAGGGCGGCGGCGTCATCCGCGTCGAGCTACGCACGCGCCCGCTGCACGACGCCGCCACCGAGGTCCCCGGCGAGGGCGTGCGCGATATCCATGTGCGCCGCGGCACCCGCGCCTTCCATGTGCGCCGCGACTTCGCGCGCGAGCGCGCCGCCGCCGAGGCGCTGGCCGCGCGCCTGCCCCCGCTGCGTGACGCCGAGCCGCAGCCGGCCTCGTGGGCCTGGCTGTTCCCCGACCCGCAGGGCGCGCTGGCGCTGCTGGCCGCCGCGCGCGCGCTCGACCCGCAGCCCGAGCTGGAGTGGCTCGGCAACGAGCTGCGCCTGCTGCCCGGGCCCGGCCCCGGCGCGCTGAAGGTCACGCTGGAGCAGCGCCAGGCCT
>JBGASF010000274.1:0-4943 GCA_044229835.1 Polyangia bacterium
ATGGGAATGGGAATGGGAACGAGCACGAGCACGAGCACGAGCACGAGCAGATGGGCGGCCCTGGTGCTGCTGGTGGTGGCGGGGTGTGGGACGGGGAGCGGGGCGCGCAAGGGGGTGGTGCGGCCGCAGGCGCTGGTCAGCATCGATGTGGCGGCGGAGCGGGCGGCGCTGGTGAGGAAGGGGCCGGCGGGGGACACCGAGCTCGGGCTGCTGGAGCTGATGTGGAGCGGCGACCGGGCGGCGGCGGAGAGGGCGTTCGCGCGGGCGCTGAAGACGCGACCGGATGATGCGCTGGCGCTGTTCGGGGCCGCGCTGGCGGATCAGGATGCGCTGCGGATCGCGCCGGCGCGTGAGCGCTACCTGAGGGTGCTGGAGCTGTCGCGCAAGGACCCGGTGGCGCTGGCGCTGGCGGGTGTGGCCGCGAGCGAGCTGGGGCAGCTTTTGGCCGAGGCACCTGGCGACGTCGGCCTCTTGCCGCGGGTGCGCGCGCTGCTGGCGCAGCCACTGCCGCCGGAGCTGGCCTGGGATCTGGCCGGCGTGGCGGTCGACCTCGAGAAGGCCACCGGGGACCTCGGGCGCGCGGTGGCCACGTCGCAGGCGCGCGGCTGTGTGCGCGCGCTCGAGCTGCGCGGGCCGTTCGGCACGCTGCCGCTGCTGGATCTCGACGAGGGCGTGGACCTGCCGCTGGCCGCGCAGTCCAAGGTCGCCGCGCGCGACATCACGGCGACGCTGTGTGGCCTGGGCCTGGCGCCCGCCAGCGGCGAGCCCGGCGTGCTGCACGCCAGCGCGACACTGACCGGGCAAGGCGCGATGCTTCTGATGATTGACGATGTCGATCGTGCGCCGTACATCGTCGACCTCGGCGGCAAGGAGATCTACCGCCACATGTCGCGCCAGGGCTTCCTGCCGCGCCGGGTGGTCATCCCCATCGCGCTGACCGGGGCCACCGTGCTGCGCCTGCGCAGCGCGACGCGCGGCTCGATGGCGACCTTCCGCATCGGCATCCTGGATCCGGCGACCGGCCACGCGCCCGCCGGGCTGAAGGTCAGCCCTGGCGAGCAGGCGCCCGCGCGCGAGGCCAGCGCCGGTGCCGCGCAGCCGCTGGGCGCCAGCCCGGCCGAGCTCGCCGCCCTGGCGGCGCGCTTCCCGGGGTCGCGGCTGGCCCCGCTGGCCGCGCTGCTGGCGGTGCACGCCGAGATCCGCGCCGGCGATCATGACGGCCCCGCGGTGGCGCGCCTGGGCGAGCAGCTGACGCGCACGCCGTTCGCGGCCGCGCGCTTCCTGGCCGCGCAGCTGGCGCTGGAGCGCGCCGGCGTGGTCGGCTGGACCACCGCCCGGGACAGCGCGCGCGAGCACTTCACGCGCCTGGTCGCGGCCTCGCCCGGCAGCGCCCGCGGCCTGCTGGCGCTGGCGCAGATGGATCTCGAGGACGAGAACCCGCGCCAGGCGCTGGCCCGGCTGGAGCGCGCGCTGGTGCTGGCCCCCGACGCCGCGTCCCTGCACCTCGAGCACGCTCGCGCCCTGCGTGAGCGCGGCTTCCAGCGCGAGGCCGACGCCGCGGTGCTGGAGGCGGCGCGCGTGTTCCCCGGTGGCTGCCCGGTCGAGAAGGCGCTCAGCGCGCTGGCCGGCGCGCACCGCGACGCCGCCGCGCAGCTGGCCCACGCCGAGGCGGTCACGCGCTGCGATCCCTACGATGCCATCCTGCTCTCGGTGCTGCGCAAGCGCGCCGACTTCCCGGGCGCGCGCAAGGAGCTCGGACGCCTGTCCCTGGCCGGCCTCAGCGAGGACGCCCTCGCGGTCGAGCGCGCCGAGCTGTCCCTGGTCGAGGGTGACGCCGCCGGCGCCGCGCGCGACCTCGGCGCCGCGGTGGCGCGCCGCCCCACCGACGTCAGCCGCCGCCTGAGCTGGGTCGACGCCCTGCTGGCCGCCGGCCAGCGCAAGGAGGCGCTGGCCGCCATCGACGCCGGCCTGGCCCAGGCCCCCGAGGCCGCCGCGCTGTGGTCGGCGCGCGAGGTCCTCGGCGAGGGTGGCCCGATGGACGCCTACCGCATCGACGGCGTCGATGTCATCAAGAGCTACCTCGCCAGCGGGCGCAGCTATGGCGGCCCCGCGGTGGTGCTGCTCGATCGCACCGTGGTCAAGATCTTCCCCACCGGCGCCCGCCTGACCCTGACCCACAACGTGATCCAGGTGCTGGCCAAGGAGGGGCTCGATCAGTGGGGCGAGGTGCGCATCCCGTCGGGCGCCCGCGTCATCAAGCTGCGCACCATCAAGCCCGACTTCTCGACCCGCGAGCCCGAGGACATCGCCAACAAGGACGCCGTCAGCGCGCCCGATCTGCAGATCGGCGACTATGTCGAGTACGAGTGGATCGAGGCCGACGCCCCACTCAACGCCTTCGGGGGCGGCTTCGTCGGGGATCGCTTCTACTTCGGCACCTTCGACGCCCCGCTCGACCGCACCGAGATGGACATCGTGACGCCCCAGGGGCTGGCGGTGCTGTATGACGTGCGCGGCGACGCCCCGCGTCCGGTCACGCGCACCGAGAACGGCGAGACCCACGTCATGTTCGCCGACGTGCAGCGCAAGCAGCTGGTCTCGGAGCCGGCCTCGGTGCCCAACGTCGAGGTCATCGCGTCGACCCGGCCCTATGCGCGCATCACCTGGGAGGCCTGGCGCCGCATGCTGCGCCAGCAGGCCTGGGCCTCGGCGCGCGCCGATCACACCGTGCGCGAGCGCGCGGCGCAGATCGTGGCGGCGCGGCGCCAGCGGCTCGGCCATGCCCTGTCCCCGCGCGAGCGCGCGGTGGCGCTGTACGACTGGGTGGTCGGCAACATCGAGGGCGGCGGGGGCCTCGGCATGGAGCCCGCCGAGGTGCTGGCCGAGCGCGCCGGCAGCCGCGTGGTGCTGCTGTCGGCGCTGCTGGCGGCCCAGGGCATGAGCAGCCAGATCTGGCTGGCGCGCCCGCGCCAGGCCGGCGACGAGCCGCCGCGCCTGCCCGAGGTCGACGAGGCCAGCGAGGCCATCCTGCGCGTCGACCTGCCCGGTGGCCCGGTGTTCACCGAGCTGCGCTACAAGCGCGCGCCGTTCGGCTTCATCCCGCCCGCGCTGCGCGGGGCGTCCGCGCTCAAGCTGGTGGCGCCGGGGCCGACTCCGTCGACCACGGCGACCGCGCAGGCGCAGCTGTGGGGGCAGGTCCCGGCCGGCGAGCACACCGATGATCGACGCTCGATCACGCTGGAGGTCGGCTTCGCCGCCGGCGGCATGCCCGAGGTCAGCGCGGTCGAGACCCTGCGCGGGGTGCCCGCGCTGGAGTGGCGCGAGGGCCTCGATCAGATCCCGCCCGATCAGGTCGAGCGCCAGTTCGAGCAGCGCGTGCTGGGCTACCACTTCCCGGGCGCCGAGCTGACCGCGCTGAAGATCGAGGGCCGCAAGGACATCCGGACCCCGGATGCTCCGCTGGTGCTGCGCTACAGCTTCCACGCGCCGTCGCTGCTGCGCCCCGGGCGCGGCGGCGGGATCGCCTTCTCGCTGGCGCTGTACGGCGCCGACCTCGGCAAGGCCTACCTGGGCGTCGGTAGCCGCACCCGCGATCTCATCGTGGACGATCTGCCCCTGGAGGAGGTCAGCGCCAAGGTCACGCTGCCCGCGGGCGCGGCCATGGTCGGCGCGCCCGATCCCATCAACCTCGACGGCCCCTACGGCAAGTTCACCCAGAGCATCAAGGCCGACGGCCCGAGCAGCTTCACGGTGACGCAGAGCCTGCGCATGCCGCTGCGCCGGGTGCCGCGCACCGAGTACGAGGCCTTCTCGCGCTTCGTGCGCGGTGTCGACGCGGCGCAGGCGCGCGAGGTCGCCCTGGGCCGCAAGTAGCTAGCCCAGCTCGCCCGCCAGCGCGTGCTTCCAGGTCATCATCGCCAGGGTCAGCTTGGCCGAGGCGTGGGTGAACTCGCCGTCGAGGTCCATCAGCTTCTGCGCCTCGGCCTTGTTGCCCGACAGCGCCAGCTCGGCGACGCGCGCCGCGACGCGATGAAACTCGGCATGCAGCCGGGCCACGATCTCGTGATGGTCGTGGTCGCGCTCGCTGTCCGCCATGTTCGAGCCGTGCAGCCACTTGCCCAGCGCGCACTGATCGTCGACCCGGATGCTGGCCACCTTGACGTCGAGCTCACCCGACGCGATGGCGGCGCGCAGCTGCGCCTTCCAGTGGCCGTGGGCCCCGATGGCCCGCGCGATCTCCTCGGCGAGCGTCCTGGCCGGATGCAGCGTCACTTGCCCCCCCTCTGGTAGGTCCCGATCAGCTCGGCCTGGGCCAGGATGTGGCCCTTCATGGCGCGCTCGACCTCGGCCTTGTCGAGCACGCCGCCGCGGGGCAGCTCGATGTCGAGGGCATACAGCTTGTGAAAGTAGCGGTGGCGCCCGATCGGCGGCGCCGGCCCGCCATAGCCGATGGCCTCCCAGTCGTTCAGCCCCTCGCGCGCGCCGGCAGGCAGCCCCACCGCGGCCGCCGCCTCGGGCAGCGCGCCGACGTCGGGCGGCAGGTTGTAGACCACCCAGTGCACCCAGGTCCGGCGCGGCGCGCGCGGGTCGGGGGCGTCGGGATCGTCGACCACCAGCGCCAGGCTACGGGTGCCCTCTGGCACCTCGGTCCAGCTCAGCGGTGGCGACACGTTGGCGCCATCGTTGGTGTAGCGCATTGGGATGGCGCCGCTGGGCTCGATGGCGGGCGATGACAGCAACATGCCCCTCGGCAATGCAAGGGCAGGGCCCGCGTGACGGGGCGCCTGGCGCCATGGCATGCGCAGCGCGTGCGTGTCCGCCGCGGCGCGCGCGCAAGCCATGCGCGCTTTTCTGTCCCTCGGTGTCAGCCCGCCGGCGGCCGCGGCCTGTCGAGCGGCAGATCAAGGGCCGGCAGCGGGCCTTCCAGCACATGCGCCCAATAG
>JBGASF010000275.1:0-4942 GCA_044229835.1 Polyangia bacterium
GTCAGCGGCGACGGTCGCCTGCGCGCACGCATCGCTGGAGCCCGTGACTGGCGGGCCCCCGCCACCCAGCGCGCCCTCGAGGCCGCCGTGCAGGAGCTGCGCTGATCCGACGACCGGGCCGGCGCGAGACTATCAACGACCTCGCTACAATCCAGACTCGAAAGCATCGATAGTCTCACCGCACGCGCGGTGCACCATGTCGCCATGACACCTCGCCTTCGCCCCGTCGTCCTGGCCGCCCTGGTGGTGACGACCCTGGCCAGCTGCGGCCAGCCCGACCCGGCCGGCCCGGCGCAGCAGCAGCAGCCCGCGCGCGCCTGCGGCTTCGAGCGCCCCTCGTCGCGCGTCGTCCTCGCCAGCTTGCTGGGTCGCGACGTCGTCCTCCTGCACGCCGACGGCAGCCGCACCGTGCCGTACGCGTTCCCGTCCCTCGACGAGGCGCCCGACTCGCGCCCGTACTGGAGCGGCCAGCTCGCCGCGGCAGGCGACTTCCTGGTCGTCTCGCGCACCAGCAACCACTACGCCAACCCCAATGACGTCGTGACCAGCCATGTCCTGCTCGGCACCGATGGCGCGGTGCGCTGGGCCAAGACGCTGACCGGCCGCTCGCGCGCGGTGGTCGGCGAAGGTGGCACCCTGGCGGTCGACGTCCGCGAGCCGACCCCGGGCACGCTGGTGCTCAGCCCCGACGGCAGCGAGCGGCTGCACGACTTCGTCCTGCTCGGGACCTTCGCCAGCGACGGCCGCCTGCCGGGCTGGACCGGCTCCAGCGCGCCGGTGCACGGCTGGCTCGACCCCGCCACCGGCGTGGTGCAGCCCTTCACCGGCCCGTTCGCCGAGCTGGAGACGCCCGCCGGCCACGTCGTGCTGCTGGTCGGGGCCACCCTGGTCGACGAGCGCCCGCAGGGCACCCGCAGCGTCGCCCTGCCCCACACCTCCTTCGCCATCTCCGAGGTGCAGCCCGACCAGGCGCTGCTGACCGACGGCGCCGGCTACTTCCGGGCCGACTTCGACGATGGCAGCCTGCGCGCGGTGCCGCTCGAGCTGCCCGCCGGGCTGCGCCCGCTGCTGGGCGATGCGACGCCCACCCTGGCCCCGAACGGCGCCGTGTGCGTGACCCTGCGCGACGACCGCGCCGCAGGGCTGTACTGCTCCGCCCGCGGCAGCGCGCCGTGGACGCGCCAGGGCCAGGCGGTGCCGGCCCCGCTGTGGATCTTGCAGCGCGCCGCCGCCAGCCTGGTGCTCGAGGCGCACACCCAGCCGGTGCGCCCCGGCGACACCTCGCCGCGCGACTTCGCCGCCACCGAGGCTGACCCGCGCATGCAGCTGGTCTCGCTCGGCGACGCGCGCGCGCGCAGCCTGCCCGAGGGCGCGCGCCTGCCCCGGCTGTCGCCCGACGGTCGCTGCGTGGCCTACTGGGACAGCGGCCACCTCGACGTGCTCGGCCTGGGCGCCGCGCCCCCGGTGACGCTGCTCGACGACGCCGAGCCGGCGCTGGTCACCGCCTGGCTGCCCTGATGGCGGGCGCCGGGTTGCCACACCAGTCGTGATCACGACCACGTGCCGATGTATCGCGGCCGGCAGCGGACTCGTATCTCCACCATGAAGACGCCCAGCCTGCGTCCCGCTGTCTCCGCTGCCCTCGCCCTCGCCGTCACGCTGCTCGCGGCGGGCTGCTCCGACGAGGAGCCGGTGTCCCACTCGGCGCCCATCGGCATCAACCTCAAGGTCAAGTCGTCCGACGTCAGCGCGCAGACGACCATCTCCGCCGACAAGAACATCACCACCGAGTCCGGTAACCCGTGGGCGAAGTTCGTGACCGATGCGCGCACCAAGCTGACCCACGATCCCTCCGACGTCGATCTCGCCGAGATCACCCTGACCCTGGGCGCGACCTCCACCGGCGTGACCGCGCTGGAGGAGATCTTCACCGGCGAGGTGGTCATCCAGTTCGTGATGGAGACCTCGAACAACATCGTCCCGGTCGCCAAGCTCATGAACCCCACCGGTCGCGGCCCGGTGAAGATGACGGTGCAGTTCGACTACGCCGCGCTGCCACCGCAGGACCTGGCCAAGTTCTATGCCGGTAGCTACAAGGTCGTGCTCGCCGGCCCCGCCGCGGCGACCTTCAAGGGCAAGGGCGCCGACGCCGACCTGCAGGCGACCTTCACCTTCCAGGCCTTCGAGTAGCGCCCCGCGCCCCCGGCCGCGCGGGCCTATACTCGCGCGCATGTCGATCACCCGCCGCCACCTCTTGCAGGGCGCCGCCGCCGGGGCGCTGATGCTGGGCGCCACCCACGCCGCCGAGGCCGACAAGCCGGCGCCCAAGCCTGCCGCGCCCGCCACCCCGCCCGCCCCGGGCCAGCACGCCATCAAGCCGCTGCCGTTCGCGCCCGGCAAGCTGACCGGGCTGTCCGAGCAGCTGCTGGTGTCGCACCACGACAACAACTACGCCGGCGCGGTCAAGAACCTCAACAAGGTCGAGGACGAGCTCGGGCGCGTGACCAAGGACACCCCGGGCTTCCTGGTCACCGGCCTGCGCGAGCGCGAGCTGACCTACACCAACTCGCTCATCCTGCACGAGCACTACTTCGGCAACCTGGGCGGCGACGGCAAGCCCTCGGGCGCCATCGAGAAGGCGCTGGCCGCGGCGCACGGCTCGCTGGCGCGCTGGGAGGAGCTGTTCCGCGCCACCGCGATGGGGCTCGGCGGCGGCAGCGGCTGGGTCGTGGTCGACCTGAACTTCCACAGCGGCGACCTGCGCACCTACGGCACCGGCGCGCACAGCCAGGCGGTCGCCTTCGGCCAGCCGCTGCTGGTGCTCGACATGTTCGAGCACGCCTATGCCATGGATTACGGCGCCGCCCACGCCAAGTACATCGACGCCTTCTTCGCCAACCTGCGCTGGGACGAGGTCAACCGCCGCCTGGCGCGCGGGCAGAAGGCGGCGCGCCTGCTGGCGGCGTCATGAAGTGGGTCACGCGCAAGCAGATCCGCATCAACCGCGCCGCCACCGCGTGGCTGGTGCGCCGCTTCATCGATCCCGCCGCCGAGTTCAGCTTCGTGGACCGTGACCAGGTCGCCACAGTGCAGCAGCGCGACGGCGCGCTGGGCTTCGACGCCCCCGGCGCGCGCTATCCACACCAGGACGAACAGGGCCGCTGCTCGTTCGAGGCGCTGGTCGACGAGCACTGCAAGGCCGACCCGGTGCTGCAGCGGCTGGCGCACATCGTCCACTGCGCCGACTTCGACGACCCCGGCGCCGACGCCGTGGCCGGCGCCCCCGAGGCCGCCGGTCTGCGCGCCATCTCGCTGGGCTTCCCGCTGGTGACGCGCGACGATCACGACACCGTCGAGCGCGCCGGCTTCCTCTACGACGCGCTGTACGCGGCGCTGGCCGCGCGCACCCCGGCGGCGTAGGGCCGCCCTCGTGAGCGACGCCGCGCGCCTGTATGTGGTGGCCGCGATGCGCGCGGTCGCGACCTCGGTGGTCGGTGTGGTGCTCGGGCTGGAGCTCTTGCGCCGTGGCTTCGAGGGCGGCGCCATCGGCCTGGTGGTGTCGGTCGGCCTCGGCGGCGCGGCCCTGGCGGCCGGGCTGACCACGCTGCTCGGCGACCGCCTGGGCCGCCGTCTGCTGCTGGTGCTGGTGGCGCTGCTCGGGGCCGCGGGGATCGCGGCGGTCACGCTGCTCGGCAGCCTGCCGCTGCTGCTGGTCGCCGCGGGGTTCGGCATGGTCAACGGCATGGGGCGCGACCGCGGCTCGGCGCTGATCCTGGAGCAGGCCGCGCTGGCCCAGGTGGCGCCCGACCGCGAGCGCACGCGCGCGTTCGCGCTGTACAGCGTGGCCCAGGATGGCGGTCACGCCGTGGGGGCGCTGGTGGTCTGGCTGGGCGCGCGCGGGGCCGGCGTGACGCGCCCGCTGCTGCTCGGCGCCGCCGCGCTGGTCGGGCTGTCGGCGCTGCTGGTGCTCGGCCTGTCAGCCGCGGTCGAGGCGCCCCCGGCGCCGCGCGGGCCGCGCCTGACCCCGGCGTCGCGCCGCGTGCTGTGGCGCCTGTCGGCCCTGTTCGCGCTCGACAGCGTGGGCGGCGGCTTCCTCACCGCGGCGCTGCTGGCGTACTTCTTCCACGGCCGCTTCGGGGTCTCGGCCGCCACCGTGGGCGCGCTGTTCTTCGCCGCCCGCGTCGCCAACGCCGCCTCGCACCTGGGCGCCGCCTGGCTGGCCAGGCGGATCGGCCTGGTGCGCACCATGGTCTTCACGCACCTGCCCTCCAGCCTGCTGCTGGTCACGGTCGCCATCGCGCCCAGCTTCTGGGTCGCCGCCGCGCTGTTCCTGCTGCGCGAGTCCCTGGTCGAGATGGACGTGCCGACCCGGCAGTCCTACGTCATGGCCGTGGTGCGCCCCGAGGAGCGCACCGTCGCCGCCGGGGTCACCCACATCGTGCGCATGGCCGGCTGGGCCATCGCCCCCGCCTTCGCCGGCCGCCTGATGGCCGACGCCGATCTGTGGTGGCCCCTCGGCTGTGGCGCCGCGCTGAAGATCACCTATGACCTGGTGCTGTACCGCCTGTTCAGCCGCATCAGGCCGCCCGAGGAGCGCGGCAGCGCCGCCAGCTGAGCCGCCTCAGCCGACCAGCAGACTGACGGTGGCGCCGATCAAGGTCAGCCAGCCCGCCGCCGCGAGCACGCGCCGGAAGCCGCTGCGCGCGCGCCGCCGCGCCGGGTCCGGCATAGCTGATCTCGGCCTCGGCGAGGAAGCCGCCGTCGAAGCCGACGGTGACCTTGAGCTGATCGGGGCGCCGCAGGCCCCGCGCGCCGCCGACGCGCGGGCGAGCGTCACGAACACCGCGGCGGCCCCCTCGCCCGTGAGCCCCTCGACGTGCCGGAGGGCAGCGGCCTCGTCGCCGAGCTGCGACGCCGCGAACGCCCACCGCCTGCGGACGAC
>JBGASF010000276.1:0-4819 GCA_044229835.1 Polyangia bacterium
ATCGTTGCCAGTACCGCCATCGAGACTGTCGTTGCCGTCGAGGCCGAGCAGGGCGTCGTTTCCGTCGAGGCCGGCGCGGATGTTGTTACCGCAGTTGCCGGGGAGCACGTTGGCCTTGGCGTTGCCGGCGCCGTTGAGGTGGGCCGTGCCGAGCAGCGTGAGGTTTTCCAGTTGCTCGCGCCCGTGCCCGGCGACGACGACCTGCCGCTCGGGCGCAAGCTCGGCCGCGCTGGCCAGCGAGCGCCTGCCGGTGGCCTACACCGATCAGGAGCTGGAGGCCGCGCTGCTCAACGTCGATGGCGCCATCGGCCTCATCGACCTGGCGACCCTGCGCCTGGACGGTCCGGCGCTGCATGCGCTGGCGCTGGACGGCGTGGCCCCCGAGCGCGAGGCCGCGCTGGCCGGGCGCTATCCCCTGGTGACGCCGCTGGCGCTGGTGACCCGCGGCGACGCGCTGCCGCCCGACGCACGCGGCTTCCTCGACTTCGTGGCCAGCGCGGCGGCCGACGACCTCTTCGTGGGGCCGGTGCTGCGCCCGCTGCCGGTGGACCTGGACGGCGATGGCCGCTGACCTGGAACGGCGCCTGGCGCGGCGCATGCTGCCGCTGGCGGCGCTGGCCGCCGTGGTGGTCGCGGTGCTGCCGCCGCTGACCGCGGTGCTGGTGGCGCGACACCGGCTGGCCGGCGCCGCCGCGGTGCACGCCGAGCACCTGGCGCGCCGGCTGGCCATCACGGCCGCGCGCCAGCCGGTGCTGTGGCCGTATGGCGCCGACAAGGTCATCACGCTGGCGCTTGGGCGACAGGTGCACGACCTCGGTCGCGTGCGCGTGCTGGGCTGCGACGGCGCGGCGCTGCGCGGCGTGGCCGGCCTCGGCGCCATGGGCAGCGGTCGCGGCGACGGCCCGGCGCGCGAGGCCGCCGTGGTGGTCGAGGGCCGCACCGTGGCCTGGGTGCGCGTCGAGATGGACGCGCGCGGGGTGCTGGCGCTGGCGCTGCCGGTGGGCGCCGCGGCGCTGCTGGTCGGCGCGCTGCTCGGCCTCTTGCTGTACTGGCTGCCGCGCCGGGTCACCCAGCGCCAGGCGGCCCGGCTGCGCACCACCATCGGCAGCCTGGAGGCCGCCGAGGCGCGCCTGCAGGGCGCCAACCGCGAGCTCGAGGCGCGCGTCGCCGCCGCGGTCGCCGAGGTGCGCGCGCTGTCGGCGCGCGTCGGCCTGGTCCAGGAGGAGGAGCGCCGGCGCATCGCGCGCGATCTGCACGACAGCGTGGGCCAGGCCCTGACCGCGCTCGGCCTGGCGCTGGAGCTGGTCGCCGCGCGCCCCGACGAGGCGCCGCGCCGGCTGGCCGACTGTGTGCGCGCCTGCGAGGAGACCCTGCGCGAGGTCCGCCGCGTGGTGCACGATCTGCTGCCGCCCGAGCTGGCCGGGGCCGATCTGGCCGACACGCTGCGCGAGTGCACCGAGCGCTTCGAGCGCCGCACCGGGATCGCGGTGTCGTTCCGCGTCGCCGAGCGCTCCGGTGCCGCGGCTGGCGCTGCCGCCGGCGGCAGCGCCCCGCAGGCCGCCCCCGCCGCGGCCGCCTGCCTGCTGCGCGTGCTGCAGGAGGCGCTGGCCAACGTGGCCCGCCACGCCGGCGCCCGCGAGGCCGGCGTCGTCCTCGGCGGCGCTGCGGGTCGCGTCACGCTCGAGATCAGCGACGAGGGCGCAGGCTTCGACCCCGCCAGCGCGCGCGGCAGCGGTCTGCCCGGAATGCGCGAGCGCGCCGCCATGCTCGGCGGTACAGTGGAGATCGTGAGCGCCGTGGGACAGGGCACCCGGATCGTCGTCGACCTGCCCGCCGGCAGCGCCGCCGGAGCCACCGCATGACCACCTCCGCCCGCACCCGCATCGTCCTGTGCGAGGACCACCAGATGGTGCGCGAAGGGCTGCGCGCCCTGATCGACGGCGAGCCCGACCTCGAGGTCGTGGCCGACGCCAGCGACGGCGAGCAGGCCATCCGCGCCGCCCTCGACCACAGCCCCGACGTCGTGGTGATGGACATCGGCCTGCCCCTGTGTGACGGCATCGAGGCCACCCGCCGCCTGCGCCAGCAGGCCCCCGAGCTGCCCGTCGTCATCCTGTCGATGCACGACGACGCCACCACCGTGGACCGCGCCCTGCGCGCCGGCGCCCGCGGCTACGTCCTCAAGGGCGCCGGCTTCGCCCGCCTGTGCGACGCCATCCGCTCGGTCCGCCGCGGCGAGGTCTACCTCAGCCCCGACATCTCCGACCACGTCCTGACCGGCTACCTGCGCGCCGGCGACGGCGACCCCCTGAGCGACCGCGAGCGCGAGATCCTGCGCCTGATCTCCGACGGCCACACCTCCGCCGCCATCGCCCGCCAGCTTGGCCTCAAGCCCAAGACCATCGAGAACCACCGCGCCAACATCATGGACAAGCTCCAGATCCGCACCACCGCCGGCCTGGTCCGCTACGCCCTGCGCTCGGGCGTGGCGCGCTAGCCATGACGCGCTGGCTGCTCATGCTGTGTGCGGTCGTCGCCGGCTGTGGCGACGACGAGGCCGGGCGGCTCGACGCCGCGGTCACCGATGCTGGCGCGGTGGTCGACGTCCAGCTCGGCGACGCCGCGCCGGACGCCGCGGTCGGGCCCCTGTGCGCCGCCATGGGGGGCAGCTGCGTGTTCGGGCGCTGGGCCAACTGTCCGCCCGGGACGCAGCCGACCGACGACATCCATGCCGACTGCAATCCCTCGGGCGGCCGCGGCTCGTTCTGCTGCGTGCCGGCGCCGACGCCGGTGTCGAGCTGCGCCGCCGAGACCAGCCACGCCGACTGCTTCGCCGGCAGCGCGTGCACGCACCCGTGCTGGGGCGCCAGCAGGCCGGCGCTGACCTGCGGCGCCGGGCGGGTCTGCTGCAGCTACATCTGCCCCGACTGAGTCAGCCCCGCGCGGGCTCCTCGGTCAGGCCCCACTCCTTCTCGATCAGCTCCAGGATCTGGATCTCGCGCCCGACCACGCCGCCCTCCAGCACCATCTCGCGCACGAAGGCGAAGAACACGTCACGCGCCTCGGGGCGCACCTCGGCCAGCGCGGCGCGCAGGCCGGCCTCGTCCACGATGGCGTCGGCGCGCTGGTTGGCGAACTCGACCTCGACGGCGTCGAAGGCCTCGATGAGGCGCTGGCCGTGCTCGGCGACCGCCTCGGCCGCCTCGGGGTCGGCCGGTCCACACAGCCGCATCACCGCCACCAGCGCGATGCGCTCCTGCTCGTTCAGCTCTGAGAGCTCCATGGCTCATGGTACTCCGTCGCGGCGATGTCGTCGCGCTGAGGCGCCTTCACCCGGCGACCGCGCCGCCGCCCGGGCGCAGGGCGCAGTAAGACGAAGTAAGACCGATCTGTCCCGGCCAGGCTAGGCTGCGCATGTCGTGGGCGGAGGGCTGACCATCGGGCGTAGGATGCAGCTGCCAGACCACATGACGCGGCGTTCGCCCCCAGCCCGCCCCGCAGCGGGGATTGCTCCGGTATTTCCCCAGCCAGTGGGCAGCTTCGCGGGCCGGCGCGCCGAGCTCGACCGCATCCTCGCGCACATCGACCACGACACCCTGTTCTTCGTCTACGGCGTCGGCGGCATCGGCAAGAGCGAGCTCGTCTACCAGCTGATGCGCGAGCTCGGCGCCGCGCCGCGCTGGGCCGACGCCATCCCGGTGGTGCTCGACGTGCGCCCGGGCACCACGGCGCCGCGCGTGCTGGCGCAGCTCCTCGCCACCCTCGGCTCCGGGCGCGCGCCCCGCCGCGGTCAGCCCACCGAGCAGGCCCACCTGTCGGAGCAGCTCGAGCTGGTGGCTCGGCGCCTCGACGAGCGCCGCCACCTCCTGTTCCTCGACGATGTCCACCACCTGCCCCCGGCCGAGGTCGCCGAGGCCCTGGGCTACCTGGCCCGCCACGTGCGGCAGAGTCGGCTGCTGGTGGCGTCGCGCCGCGAGCTGCACCTGCCGCCGAACGCGCCGCCGCCGGTGCTCACCCACCTGGGGCCGCTGGATGCCGGCGCCGCCGAGGAGATGATGGCGGCGCTGGCCTCGCGCCTGCAGGTGCCGCGGGTGCCGCCCGAGCAGCTGATGCGCTCGACTCACGGCAGCCCGTTCCACATCCACCGCCTGCTGGTGCGCCACGCGCCCGAGACCGGCTCGCTGGACGACACCCTGGCCGAGCTGCCGGCCCCGGCGCGGCGCCTGCTGCTGGCGGCCGCGGTGGCGCAGCACCGCCCGGCGCTGGCCACGGTGCGGCGCGCGCTGCCCGAGCTGGCCGGCCTCGACGACGCCGTGCGCGAGCTCGAGCAGGCCTTCCTGGTCGACCCCAGCCGCGGCGATCTGGTGGTGCACGACCTGGTGCGCGAGGCGCTGCTGGCGCGCACCGACGCCGCCGCCCTGGCCGCCGCCCACGACGACGCCGCCGCGCTGTGCCAGGGCGCGCTGCAGGCCAGCGCCCCACCGCCCCTGCTGCTGGCGGTCGACGCCATCCATCACCGCCTCGCCGCGGGCCGCCCCGCCGAGGCCTGGCGCCTGATCGAGCGCTGGCACTCCGCGCTGGCCGCCGCGGGCAGCGAGCACCTGCTGCAGGAGCCGCTGCAGCGCCTGCGCGACGCCCTGCCCACGCACGAGGTCGCCATCGATCTGCTGGTCGCGCGCGGCCTGGTGCGGGCCTCCCTGGTCGAGCAGGCCAGCCGGGTGCTGGCCCGGCTGGGCGCGCAGCGCAGCGACGCCGAGGAGGCCCGCTTCGCCGTGCTGGCCGGCGAGATCGCCCAGCGCACCGGCGATCTGCCCGGCGC
>JBGASF010000277.1:0-4533 GCA_044229835.1 Polyangia bacterium
GTCGCGTCTCGGACTCGGACTCGGACTCGGACTCGGACTCGGACTCGTGCTCGTGCTCGTGCTCGTGCTCGTGCTCGCACTCGCCCCCGTACTCGCCCCGCTCCCCGTCAGCCGCCTGATCTGATCCCGCGTCAGCGGCCCGCGCAGATACGACATCGCCCAGCGCGACGTCATCACCTCGAACCCGCCCCGATGCACGTCATTCATCAGGAACACCCGACTCCCCAGCCCCGCCAGCATGGCCTCCACGCGCCCCCGATCGAACCCCTGCGCCCCCACACTGGCGCCCTCCAGCCCCTCGATGACCCGCATCTTGTCGCGCTCGGTCTGCAGCCGCCCGATGAACCAGGTCCCGGTGTTCGACAGCCCCTTGTAGTCGAGGTCGACCGGGTTCTGCGTCGCCAGCACCAGGCCGAGGCCAAACGCGCGCGCCTGCTTGAGCAGCGTCAAGAGCGGCGGCTTCGACGGCGGGTTCGCGACCGGCGGGAAATAGCCGAAGATCTCGTCCATGTACAGCAGCGCGCGCAGGCTGCTGGTGCCCGACTGCGTGCGCACCCAGCCCAGCACCTCGCCGAGCAACATCGACACGAACATCATGCGCTCGCTGTCGGTCAGGTGCGCGATCGACAGGATCGACACCCGCGGCCGCCCCTCCGGCGTCCGCAGCAGCGCGCCCACATCCAGCGGCGCACCGTCCATCCAGGCGTCGAACCCCGGCGCCGCCAGCAGGTTGTTCAAGAGCAGCGCCAGCTCGCCGCGCGCCGCCGGCGGGAAGAAGCTGTCCACCTCCATGACCCCGACCCGCTCCAGCGGCGGCGTGGTGATCTGCCCGATCAGCGCCCCCAGATCGAGATCCTGCCCCGCCAGCCAGGCCCGCTGCAGCAGGCTGGCGACCAGGATGTGCTCGCGACTGCGCAGTGGATCGGCGTCGATCCCCAGCAGGCCCAGCAGGCTCGACGCCGTCGTCGTGACCCGCTCGCGCAGCGCATCCGGATCGTCGCGCAGCGCCTGCGCCGGCGCCGAGAACGAGCGCAGCACCGACAGCGGCACCCCGGCCCGGCTGCCCGGCGTGTAGATGGTGAACTCCGCCGCCTCGGTCAGCCGGCGCACCCGCGCGCCATCCTGCCCCGACGCCGCCAGGCCCGCGCGCCAGCGCTCGGCCTGCTCCGCCGCCAGCGCGCCGACGCCAATCCCCCTGCGCGCGGCCTCCTCGGCGTCGACCCACGGCTCCAGGTCCTCGCCGCGCACATCGGGGAACGCCAGCAACAGGTTGCCGATGTCACCCTTGGGATCGATGACCAGCGCCGGCAGCCCGGCCAGCGCGGCCTCCTCGAGCAAGGTCACACACAGCCCGGTCTTGCCGCTCCCGGTCATGCCCACGCACACCGCGTGGGTCAGCAGATCGCGCGCGTCATACAGCAGCGGCTCGGGCCGCGCGCTGCGCGTCTCCAGATCATAGGGCTGCCCGAGGTAGAACTTCCCCGGCTGGTCGATCCCGGTCACGGCCATGCCGCATCCTACGGCCTCGCACCGCTTCGCGAAACCGGCGCCCGCGTGTACCCTCGCGGCATGGCTGGCGCCCCTCCCGCCGCGACCAAGCGCCTGCGCTGGAACGTCCCGCTGCTCGCGGGCCTGGCCGCCACCCTGCTGGCCGCGCTGCTGCAGCTGCTCGAGATCACCGGCGCGGTGCGCTGGCAGTCGCTCGACAACCTGGAGGCGCGCTCGCTCGACATGCGCTTCAAGCTGCGCGGCCCGCGCGCGCTGCGCTCGCACGAGCTCGCCATCATCGGCATCGACGACGCCACCCGCACCCGCTACCCCGAGGTCTTCCAGCGCCGCCGCGGCTGGGCCACCCTGCTCGCCGCCACCGCGCGCTACCAGCCCGAGCTGATCGGCATCGACGCCTTCTTCGCGCGCCCCGAGATCGTCCTGCCTGGCGACCTGGTCAAGCGCATCGACGACCTGCTCGCGACCACCCCTGCCCCCGCCGCGCCCGAGGCCGACCCCGCGCGCACGCTGCTCGCCGCCATCCAGGACGAGACCCGCGGCGACGCCCGCCTGGCCGACGCCGTGGCCGCCGCCGGCAACGTCTACCTCGGCTTCGTCGCCGTGCTCGGCGACCGCTCCGCCCCCGCCACCGCGCGCGAGCCCGCCGCGCTGGCCGCCGCCCGCTATGACGAGGCGCTGTCCTCGCCCAGCCTGCCCCGCGGCGCGCGCGCCCCCTCGGCCTCGACCGTGATCGCCACCCACGACGCCGTGGCCAGCCACGCCGCCGGCGCCGGCGCGGTCAACAGCCTGCCCGATCCCGATCACACCATCCGCCGCGCCTACCTGGTCGTCGAGCACGCCGGCCGCCACTACGCGCCGCTCGGCCTGGCCCTGCTGCGCCGCCACCTGCAGCTCGCGCGCAAGCCCGGCCAGGGCACGCCGCCCGATCTCGCCTACGTCGCCGGTCGCGGCGTCACCCTGGGCGGTCGCCGCCTGCCCAGCGACGCCCGCGGTCGCGCCCTGCTCGACTTCCTGCCGCCCGGCGCCTTCCCGACCTTCTCGGCCGCCGACGTCATCGACCACAGCGTCCCCGAGGCCGCCCTGCGCGGCAAGGTCGTCCTCATCGGCTTCACCGACGCCGCGCGCGACAAGGTCGCCACCCCGCTGGCGCCCCTGGTCGACGGCGTCGAGCTGCACGCCACCCTGTTCCACAACGCCCTGCACGGCGAGCTGCTCACGCGCACCTCGCCGACGCTGACCCTGCTCATCATCGTGCTGCTCGGCCTGTACCTGTCGGCGCTGCAGCTGCGCCCGGTGCGCCGCCGCACCGTCGTCCCCGCGATCGCCGGGGTGCTGGGGCTGGGCGCCTACCTCATCGTGGCCCACCTGGCCTTCACCCGCGCGCGCCTGTGGCTGCCCATCGCCACGCCCATCGTGGCCTACGTCGCCATCGCCCTGGTCACCCTGGGCGCCGCGCTGGCCACCGAGGGCCGCGAGAAGCTCAAGCTGCGCGGCGCCTTCGAGCACTATGTCGGCGATCGCCTCATCGATCAGATCCTGGCCGACCCATCCAAGCTGCGCCTGGGTGGCGAGCGCCGCGTCCTCACCGTGCTGTTCTCCGACATCCGCGGCTTCTCCGCCTTCTCCGAGCGCCTCGATCCCGAGGAGCTGGCGCGCTTCCTCAACGAGTACCTGACCCCGATGACCCAGATCGTCCTCGACGAGGACGGCCTGCTCGACAAGTACATCGGCGACGCCGTGATGGCCGTGTACGGCGCGCCGCTGGCGCAGCGCGATCACGCCACCCGCGCCTGCCGCTCGGCGCTGCGCATGCAGTCGTCGCTGGCCGACCTCAACCGCGGCTGGCAGGCCCGCGGGCTGCCCGCCATCGCCATCGGTGTCGGCCTCAACACCGGCATGGTCTCGGTCGGCAACATGGGCTCGGCCACGCGCTTCGACTACACGGTCATGGGCGACGCCGTGAACCTGGGCTCGCGCCTCGAGGCCCTGACCAAGGACTACGACGTGCGCATCCTGGCCGGCGAGGCCACCTACGCCGAGGCCGAGGCCGACTTCCTGTTCCGCGAGGTCGACCTGGTGCGCGTCAAGGGCAAGGACCGCCCGGCGCGCGTCTACGAGCTGCTCGCCGCCAAGGGCAGCCCCGAGGAGGCCGCCGCGCGCGCCCGCCTCGACCTCGAGCGCTTCGCCCGGGGCCTCGACTGCTACCGCGCCGGCGACTTCGCCGCCGCCATCCCGCACCTCGAGGCCGCCCTGGCCAAGGCCCCCGACGACGGCCCCGCCGCCACCCTGCTGGGGCGCTGCCGCACCCTGGTCGCCGCGCCCCCCACGGCCTGGACCGGGGTCTACGACCAACTGACGAAGTAGCCTGGCTACTTCGTCAGTTGTCCGGCTCCGGCTTCCGCTGACGAAGTAGCCTGGCTACTTCGTCAGTTGCTTGCGCGGCAGCAGCAGGTCCTCCAGGAAGAACGCCGCCAGCTCGGCGCGCCCGGCGAGGTTGGCCTTCTTGTACACGGCGGTGGCGTGTTGTCGCGCGGTGGCCTCGGAGGCGCCGCGGACCGTGGCGATCTCCTTGTGCGAGAGCCCCTTCAATAGCAGCCGCGCGACCAGCGATTGCCACGGCGCGCCCAGGCCGTCGATCAGCCCGCGCAGTTCGGCCAGCATTTCGGCCCGCCGCACGATCGGCAGCAGCTTGTGGCGCGCTGCGACGAGTTCGGGATTGTTGGCCTTGATGGCAGTGGACACCACCACCACTTCGGCGTCGCCGAGGTTTTCTTCCCGGTGACCGACGAAGCAGGTGATGCCCTTGGCGCGCAGCCGCTGGACATTGGCGCTGTCGGACTGATCCGAGCCTTGCACATGATAGCCGAGATTGTGCAGCACCTCGGCGATACCGCTCATGCCGATGCCGCCGATGCCGATGAAATGCACCAAGCCGATGTCCGGCATTTTCATGAGCCAAGTCCTTTCCGGAAGTCCGCGACGCCGCGGCCGGATGCAATAGCCTCTGTCAGATCGGCAAGCAAC
>JBGASF010000277.1:4543-4799 GCA_044229835.1 Polyangia bacterium
GCTTGCCGACACCGCGCGCCGCCGCCGCCATGCCGGCAAGACGGTCGGGCTCGGCCATCGCGCGCCCGATCGTTTCTGCAAGGAACTGCGGCGACAGCGTCGATTGCGCCCTCACCTCGCAGCCGCCGGCCTTCTGCAGCGCGGCCGCGTTCGCCGCTTGGTCATGGTCGAGCGCGAAGGGATAGGGCACCAGCAGCGCCGGCCGGCCGATGGCCGCGATTTCCGACACGGTGGACGCGCCGGAGCGGGAAATGAC
>JBGASF010000278.1:0-4770 GCA_044229835.1 Polyangia bacterium
GGCCCGGTGCCGCCCGCCCGGGCGGCTCCGCAAGACGCGGCCGCCGGACGGCCGCGCGGGCTTCCCGCCCGCCCCCCCGCTCCTCACCAGCGCCTGCTCCGCCACGCGCACCGCGGAGTTGGGGCCGGCGGCGACCACGCGCTGGGTCAGGTCGGCGAGCACGGCGCCCGGGCTGGGGCCGCCGGCGGCGGCGCCGATGCTGAGCATGGGCACCAGCACGCGCGCGGCCTGCATCATGATCGGGATGCGCGGGTCGTCGCCCTCGCCCGGGGGGCCCTCGGGGTAGGGCACCGCGGCGATCAGCGCGCTGGACACCGCGCGCGCGGCGCCCTCGCTCTCGGCCAGCAGGCGCACGCAGGCGATGCTGCCCTCGCGGGTGCGCGGCGGGTCGCCGGCCATGGCCTGCGCGACCGCGATGCGCGCCAGCCGGCGCGCGGCCTCGCCCGAGGCGGCGGTGGGCGCCCCCGGGGTGCCGGCCAGCGCGCCCAGGTGATCGAGGTCGGCGCCCAGCTCGGCGACGTCCGACCACGAGGCCTCCTCCCAGTAGTAGTCGATGAGGCGCAGGATGGTCGGCACGTGCGTGGGCAGCAGATCGATGGCCTTGAGGTAGGCCGCCGAGGCGCGCTCGGTGTCGCGCAGGTGCAGCAGCAGGACCTCGCCCTGGCGGTACAGCAGATCGGCGCGACGGTCGGGCGCCTCGAACAGCGCCGACAGCCGGCCCAGCACCTCGGCGGCGCGCTCCCACTCGCCGGCCGCGGCGTACAGCGCCGACAGCGGCAGCAGCGCGCTGACGCGCTCGGGATCCTCGGCCACCACCAGCTCGTAGAAGGCCTGCGCCTCGCCCAGCTGGCCCGCCTTCTGGTACAGGTCGGCGACCTGCTGGCGCATGCCGGTGATGCCGCGCACGTCGTCGAGCGGCAGCAGCTCGAGCGCCTGCCGCAGCGCGCGCGCGGCGCCCTCGGCGTCACCGCGCTGCTGCGCCAGCCGGGCCACGCCCTGCAGCGCCTCCAGGTGTGACGGGTTGACCTCGACCGCGCGCTGGTACAGCGTGGCGGCCTCGTCGTACAGGCCCAGCCGCTCGGCCAGCTCGCCGCGGCGATAGCGCAGCGCCTCCAGGCCGAGCGACGAGGTGTGCTCGTCGAGCTCCTGGTAGCGCAGGCGGGCGCGCGTGAAGTCACCCTGGCGGTAGGCCAGATCGGCCAGGGCGTCGCGCGCGGCGGCGTGGCCTGGATCGTCGGCCAGCGCCATCTCGTAGGCCAGCGCGGCGCGGGCGGAGTCGCCCAGGCGGGCCTCGAACAGGCGGCCCAGCTCGAAGCGCAGCGCGGCGCGCTCGCGGTCGTCGCTCTGCGCCTCGGCGCGCCGGCGCAGGAGCTCGGCCAGGGCCTGGGCGTCGCCGCGGCGCACCAGCAGCGCCTTGAGGGCCAGGAAGGCCGCGCTGTCGGCGGGCTCCAGCAGCAGGATCTCGCGGGCGCGGGTCTCGATGTCGGCATCGGTGCCGGCGGGATCGAGGCCGGCGGCGTGGCTGGTCTCGGCGGTGATGAGCAGCTTGCGCAGGATCTCGAGGCGCTCGTCGGCGTCGGTGGTCTCGCCGAGCTCGCCGAGCAGGACCTCGCGCAGGTGGGCGCGATCGACGGGGTCGTCGGTCAGGCGCAGGAGGCCCCGGGCGGCGGCGCTGGCGGCGTTGCCGCGGTGCTGCGCGGCGTCGGCGGCGTCGCGGTACAGGGCGCGCGCGGCGTCCTTGCGACCGGCCTTCTCCTCGTGCTCGCCGGCGCGGGCCAGGTGCTCGGCGCGCTGCTCGGCGTCGGGCGCCAGCGCGGCCAGCGCGCGCTCGATGGCGGCGGCGTCGGCGTAGCGGCGGGCGTCGCTGTACAGGCGGGCCAGGCCGACGCGGGCCTCCAGGTTGGAGCCGTCGATGACGGCGGCCTCCTCGTAGGCCTTGAGCGCGCGCTCGGGCGCCAGCAGGCGCTGCTCGTAGACCGCGCCCAGGCGGGCGTAGACCGCGGCGCGCGCGCCGGGGTGGTGCGTGGTGGCCAGCTCGCGGTGCAGGAGCTCGGCGACCAGGGTCCAGTCGCCGCGCGCGGCCGCGGCCACGCGCAGCGCCTCGGCGACGGCCAGCGCCTCCTTGAGGCAGCGGTAGGTCTCGGGCTCGCGATCGAGGACGTCACGGTAGAGCAGGGCGCGCCGGAACCACAGCCGGGCGCGCTCCTCGCGCGACGACGACAGCACGATGAGGCGGCCCAGCACCTCGGCCAGGGCGTCATAGTCGCCGAGCTCGCGGTAGATCCGCTCCAGCGCGGCGGGGGCGCGCGGATCGGCGGGGTCGAGGCGCAGGGCGTCCTCGTAGCGGGCGCGCGCCTTGTCGGGTTCGCGACCGGTCTCGTGCAGATGCGCGGCCATGATGGCGGCGGCGGCGGCGTCGCGCGCGCTGACGTCGGGCGACTCCGCGGCGGCGGTCAGGTGGCGCAGCGCGGCGTCGCGCTCGGCGGCGGCGCTGGGGCGGCCCTCCAGGCGCGCGGCGCGCAGGTTGCCCAGCGCCAGGTGCGCGCTGCCCAGGCCGGGCGCGGTGACCAGGACCTCGGCCAGCTCGCGCTCGGCCTCGGCGCTGCGCCCGAGCAGGTGCAGCAGGCTGGCGCGCTCGGCGCGCAGGGCGGTGCGGGCGGGATCGGCGCTGCTGGTGATCTGCAGCTCGCGCACCGCCAGCGCCGCGGCCAGATCGCCGGCGCGCGTGAGCAGCCGCGCGGCCCGGTTGCCGAGGCCCATCATGGCGGGATCGAGCTTGTAGGCCTGCGCGATGAGCAGGCCGGCGTCATCGAGCTCGTGCAGCTCGTACTCGTAGATGTCGGCGGCGCGGATCAGGACATCACGGCGCGCCTCGGCGTCCTCCAGGCCGTCGGCCTGCTCGACCAGCTTGCGCGCCTCGGCGGCCAGGCGGGCGTCGTCGGGATCCTCGAACGGCACCGCGCTGCGCGTGCGCGGCGCCACCGGCGCGGCTGGTGCGCCGACCTCGGGCGCGCTCTCGCGGGGCTGGGGATGGATGGTCGTCAGCGCAGGTGTCGCTGCGACCCGCCCGGCCCAGGCCAGGGTCTGGCGCTCGGCCTCCTCGCGGGCCAGCCGGCGCTCCTCGCTGTCGGCCTCCGCAGCCGCAGCCGCAGCCGCGGCGGCGGCCGTCGGCGTCGACGCCGGGTCCGGCGCGGGCTGGTCCTCGCCCTGCTGCCGGGCCCGCGCGCGCTCGGCCTCCCACTCTCCGGGCACCGGGGTCAGCTCCTCGGGCCCCTCGTCGCCCAGCGGCGGCGGCTGCAGCTCGGCGCGCTGCTGCGCCGCCAGCACATCGCGGCGCTGCTCCAGCACCGCGCGCCGCATCGGATCGCGCTCGTGCTCGATGGCCCGGGTCAGCGCGGCGGCGGCGTGCTCCAGCACCCCCGCGGCCTGGGCCGCCTCGATGACGCCCATCAGCGCCTCGGAGTCGAGCGGCGCCTCGTCGAGCGCGCGCTGGTAGGCGTACACCGCCCCGGCGGCGTCGCCGTCGGCCCGGCGCAGCGCGCCCAGCTGGTGGAACAGCTCGACGCGGGCGTCGGGGTCATCGACCCGTCGCGCCAGCTCCTCGGTGTAGGCCAGGAGCTCCGCCCCGGTGCCGATGCGCGCCGCCACCGCCTGCAGGGCGTCGAGATCGGTTGGATCCAGGTCGTGCACGGTGCGCCCCAGCGTGGCCACCCAGGCCACGCCGCCGAGCTGCGCGCCGCGGGCCAGCGCCTCGCGCAGCACCAGCAGCGCCTGCTCGCGGCGGCCCAGCGCGACCAGCGACGCCGCCAGCCGCTCGACGTCGTCGCGCTGGCGCGCCCGCGGCGCCAGCGCCTCCAGCGCGGTGACCACGGCGGCGTGGTCGCCGACATCCCAGGCGACGCGGCCCTCGGCGCGGCGCACCGCATCGGCGGCCGGGCCCGGCGGGGCGGCGGCGGCGGCGTGGCGCAGGGTGTCGGCGGCCTTGGCGCGATCGTGCAGCCGATCGAGGTAGATCGCCGCCAGCTCGAGGTACAGCTCGGCGCGCGCCGCGGTGTCCCCGCGCGAGCCAGTGGAGCGCGCCAGCACCTCCAGGGTGCGCGCCGCCTCCGCGAAGGCGCCCTGCGCCAGCGCCAGATCGGTCCACAGCCGGAGCACGCGGCCGTCGCGCGGCGCCGCCTCCGAGGCGTCGCGCAGCGCGCGCCCGGCCTCCTCGTTGCGCCCGGCCCCGAGCAGCACCTGGGCCCGCGTGATCATCAGATCGAGCACCCGCTCCGGCCGTGCCCGGGTGCGCCGCGCGATCTGCAGCTGGCGCTCCAGCATGGCGGCGTAGCGGGCGTCGTCGCCGCGGCGCTGGTACAGCGTGGCCAGGGTGGCCGCGGCGGCGTCGTCGTCGGGCTCGATGGCCACCGTGCGCAGCAGCAGCGCCTCGGCCTCGGTCTCCAGGCCCAGCTTGCTGGCCAGGCCGGCCAGGCGGCGCAGGAGCTCCAGCTCCAGCCCGGTGTCGCCGGCGGCGCGCGCGCGCCAGCGCAGCGCCTCCAGCGCCCAGCGTGCGTGGCGCAGCTGGCCGCCCAGCTCGTACAGTTCGGCGACCAGCAGCAGCGCGTCGGCCGGCGCGGTGGCCTCGTCGAGGCCGCTCAGCGCCAGCAGCGCCCCGGTCAGATCGCCGTCCGCGAAGCGCACCCGCGCCAGCGCCACCGCGCTGCCGTCGGCGCCGCGTGCCTCGGGCGCTGGCGGCGGCGACGGCGCGACCGCAGCGGCCTCGGGCGCCAC
>JBGASF010000279.1:0-4687 GCA_044229835.1 Polyangia bacterium
CCTCGTCGAGCTCTACCAGCAGAGCTGCTTCGAGAACGAAGACCGTCCGGCGTTCGGCACCCGGGGCGCACATGGCTGGGAGTGGCTCAGCTATGGCGACCTTCTGCACCGCGTCGATGCCGCGCGCGTGGGCCTCGCCGGCCTGGGCGTGGGCCCTGGAGACAAGGTCGCGATCATCGCGCGCAACCGGGTCGAGTGGCCCATCGCCTGCTACGCGGCGGCGGGCCTCGGCGCCGTGGTCGTGCCCATGTACGAGAAGCAGCTGCCCGCCGAGTGGCGCTTCATCCTCGGCGACGCCGGCGCCAAGGTGGCGCTGGTCTCGGGCGCGCCCGCCTTCTCGGCGGTGACGGAGATGCAGGCCGCGCTGCCCGCGCTCGACCACGTCATCGGCCTCGACCAGCCCGACGACGATCCGCGCTCATGGACCGCCCTGGAGCGCCACGGCCGCCTGGCCACGCTGCCGCCCATCCTGCCGGCGCCCGACGCGGTGGCCCAGATCATCTACACCTCGGGGACCACGGGCCTGCCCAAGGGGGTCCTCCTGACCCACGCGAACTTCGTCGCCGACATCGAGGCCATGCGCAAGGTCTTCCCCATCGAGCCCGAGGAGCGCACCGTCTCGTTCCTGCCCTGGGCCCACGTGCTGGGCCAGATCGGCGAGCTGCATCATGGCGTGGCGGTCGGCATCTCGATGGCGCTCAACCACGAGCTGACCCGGCTGCTGGAGGACATCCAGGAGGTCCGGCCGACGCTCCTGGTCGCGGTGCCCAGCGTGTTCAACCGCATCCACGCCAGCGTGGTGCGCCAGATCGCGCACAAGTCCAAGCTGGTGCGCCGCCTGTTCGCCGATGGGATGGCCACCGCGGTGCACCAGCGCCACGGCGAGCACGTCGGGCTGCTCGAGCGCCTCGAGCTGGCGGTCGATGACCGGCTCATCCTGGCCAAGGTGCGCGACAAGCTGGGCGGCCGGCTCAAGTGGGTGTTCTGCGGCGGAGCGTCGCTGGGGCGCGAGGTCGCCGAGTTCATCGACTCGCTCGGCATCACGGTGCACGAGGGCTACGGCCTGACCGAGACCAGCTGCACCGCCACGCTGCAGCCCAAGGGGGCGCGCAAGATTGGCACCGCCGGCCAGCCGCTGCCCGGGGTCGTGGTCGACATCGACACCCTGGCCACCGGCGATCCGCGCGTGGGCGAGGTCGTGATCTACGGCCCCATCGTGATGAAGGGCTACCACAACCGGCCAGCCGAGAACGCCGCGGCCTTCACGCCAGATGGCGGCCTGCGCACGGGCGATCTCGGCTACTTCGACGACGACGGCTACCTGGTCATCACCGGGCGCATCAAGGAGCAGTTCAAGCTCGACAACGGCAAGTACGTCATGCCGATGCCCCTGGAGGAGGCCATCAAGCTGTCGCCGTACATCAAGAACGTCCTCGTGCACGGCGCCAACCGGCCCTTCTGCGTCGCGCTGCTGGTGCCCGACGTCGCGGCCGTCACCGAGTGGGCCGAGGCCAGCGGCATCCGGCTCGGCGACCCCACCCGGGACCCCGGGCTACACCAGCTGCTCGAGGACGAGGTCAACGAGCGCTGCAAGGACTTCCCGGCCTTCCAGCGGCCCCGGGCGGTGGCTGTCGTGGGCGAGGACTTCAGCACCGACAACGGCCTGCTGACGCCGACCCTCAAGCTGAAGCGGCAGCGCGTGGTCGAGCGCTACGCCGACCTCCTGGAGCAGCTGTTTCACCCCGCGCCGATGGAGCACGGCGCCGCTGCCCCCTAGGCACGAGCCGCTGGCCTGCGCCCGGCGCCGGGGGTGTGGCACCATGGCGCGATGGGGACGCGCGTGGGGCTCGGTGGTGGTGTGCTCGGCGTGCTCGGGCTGCTCGCGCTGGCGGGCAGTGGGTGTGCCCGGGCGCCGCGCGGGACGTCGTCAGGTGGCGCGCCGCCGCTGCGGGTGGCGCCGCCCGCCGCCGGCCCGGCGCAGTTCGATCAAGGTGTGGTGCGGGCCTTCCACCGCTGCGAGGCCAGCGCGCCGGCGCTGGTGTCGATCCTGATGCAGGCCAGCGGCCCCTCGGTGCGCTGGTTCGAGCTGGATCTGGAGCACGGGCCGGCCGACCCGGTGCCGCGGCAGTTCGCCGTCGGCGGCGCCTCGACCCACTTCTGTGGTCCCGGCTGCAGCGGCACCGTGTGGCTGCAGTCGCTCCAGCCCGGGCAGCGGGCGCGCGGGCGCTACCAGCTGGCGCTGGGTGACGGCAGCCACGTCGACGAGGCCTTCGACGTGCCCTGGGAGGGCGAGCTGTGGGCCGTGCAGCTGTGCCCGACCAGCCCCGGCGGTCACGGGCGCTGAGCCAGCCCGAAGGCCTCGGCCACCAGCTGGTACGAGCGCAGCCGCGCCGCCGGGTCGAAGGCGTGGGTCACCACCATGACCTCGTCGGCGCGGGCGCGCGCGGCGACGGCCGAGATGCGCGCGTGCACCTGCGCCGGCGTGCCCACGATCTGCAGCGGCCGGTAGGCCTCGACGACGGCCCGCACCTGGGCGGTGTAGACGTGGGCCGCGGCCGCCTCGGGGCTGGGCAGGCGACCGGGGCGGCCGGTGCGCAGGCGCGCGAACGACAGCAGCATCGACGACGCCATGCGCTCGGCGGCGGCCTCGGTGTCGGCACAGTGCACCGCCAGCGCCAGGATGGCGTGCGGGTGCTCGAGCGCGCCGCGCGGGCGGAAGCGGGCCCGGTAGTCGAGCAGCGGGAGCTCGGGCGGGTCCATGCTGAAGTGGCCCGCGAAGGCGAAGCCGACGCCGAGCTGGCCGGCCAGGCGCGCGCCGAAGTCGCTGGAGCCGAGCAGGTACAGCGGCGGCAGCGCGCCATCGTCGGGGATGGCGCACAGCGCGGCGAAGGCGTGATCGTCGGGGAAGCCGCCGCCGCCCCAGGCCATGAGCTCGGCCAGCTGCTCGGGGAAGTCGTCGGCGCCCAGCGCCTCCCGCGAGCGCCTGAGCGCCAGGGCGGTCAGCCCGTCGGTGCCCGGGGCCCGCCCGATGCCGAGGTCGATCCGCCCAGGGTGCATCGCCTCCAGCAGCTTGTAGCTCTCCGCCACCGCGAGCGGTGAGTGGTTGGGCAGCATGACGCCCCCGGCGCCCAGGCGGATGCCGCTGGTCTGCGCCGCGACGTGCGCGATGAGCAGCGCCGGGTTGGCGGTGGCGATGCCGCGCATGTTGTGGTGCTCGGCGTACCAGAGCCGGGTGTAGCCCAGCCGGTCGAGGCTGCGCGCCAGCTCGGCGGCGTTGCGCAGGGCGGCCACGCTGCTGCCGCCCTCGACCACGGGCACCAGATCGAGCGCTGAAAGAGGCACGGTCATGGCTGCTTCGATGCGCGCCCGGGCATCTGGCTGCGAGCATCGCGCAGATCGCACGCGGGCGGGGTGTCGCGCTCGCGCGGCGCTGGCGGCCGCCGTTGAATCGCGTCGGCCGGGAGGCTACTATGGTGGAGGACGTGGTGGCGGAGGGCGCGATGCTTCAGCGGCGCGTGGTGTTCGCGGTGGGGTGGCTCGTGCTGGCGGCCGGGTGCGGTGGCGGCGACGACGACGGTGGGGGCAAGGACGCGGGTGCCCAGGCCGACGGCGCGGTCAGCGCCGACGCCAGCGGGCCGGTGCGCAACATGGACGAGTGCAACGGCCTGGTGTTGCCGTCCGAGACCACGCTGGAGGGCCCCCTCATCAACCCGGGGCCCGGCGTGCCCATCATCCTCGACGCCGGGATCTGTCGATTGACGAACTTTGGCCCACCGGGTGCGGCCTGTCGCGAGGGCACCCTGGTGGGCAACTGCAAGTCGCTGGCGAACGCCAGCTACCGCCTCATGTTCTCGCGCGACATGGCGGGCAGCACCGGCCAGGTCGACGATCGCGGCGCCGACGGCAGCATCAGCTCGACGACCGCGGGCACGCTGGTGCCGCGCACGGCAGGCCTTCCGCAGCAGCGCCTGATCGACGTGCCGCTCAACCAGAGCGTGACCGTGGTCGCCAGCGGCTGGCAGACCACCTTCATCTTCGTCGATGTCATGGGCCGCCCTGGCGTCCGTGTGACCGACCACCACAAGCTACCCTAGCTCGCGCGGGGTGATGATGCGTTCTTGCAGCTGGCGCGCGCTCCGGGCGGTCGGCCTTGCCCTCGGGCTGGCCAGCGGGACCAGCCTGTCCTGCGGTGGGAGCGGTGGCGACGGCGGCAAGAGCCCCGCCTTCACGGTCAGCAGCCCCGACGGCGTGCTGACGCTGCAGCTCCCCGAGGGGGCCTTGCCTGCGGGGGTGACGCAGGGCTCGGTCAGCATCGGCGAGCTCGCCAGCGCCGAGCTCCCGCTGGTGGACGGCGTGGCGGTGCGTCGTGGCTGGACGCTGTCGCCGGATGGGCTGGTGCTGGTCGTCCCCGCCGTCGCCATCCTGACGCTGGACGCGACGGACCCCGGGGGCGCGCCGCTGTCGGTGCTGCACCAGTCGGGGCCGGGGGTGACGCCCCTGCTGGAGTTCCTGCCCACCGAGCTCGATCCCATGACCAGCCCTGACACCGCCAAGCTGCGCATGTCCATCGCGCACTTCAGTCGCCTGGTGGTGTCCAACGTCGGGGCGACCTTCAGCAGCTCGCTGTCCTCCCCGCCCAGCACCGTCTTCGTCGGCGAGTACTTCGCCTTCGAGAACAAGCTCATCC
>JBGASF010000027.1:0-66208 GCA_044229835.1 Polyangia bacterium
AGTCGAAGCGGATGACGTCGCGCCTCCGACTGGTCTCGAGTTCGAGCGCCTGCTCGGCCAGGAACGCCAGCTCGACGGCGCGATTCAGGTACTGGTCGCTGACGGCGCGCAAGGCGTCGGCCAGCCGATACCAGAGTTCGGCACCCGTGGTTCGGTTGCGCACGAAGGCCAGGGCCTGCAGCGCGAAATCATGCCTCATCAGAGCGACCAGGCGCGTCAGCCCTGCGACCTCGACCCCGGCCGCCGACGCTAGCTCTTGCGCCTGAGCGACCATGATGGACTCGTCGGCCTCCCTCGCCGCGAGCCGCAGGTTCTCGCGCTCCATCGCGCGCTGCTCGGACTGCACATCACGTTCGCTCTGCTGTTGCTGATCGGCGGCGATGGCCGAGACCAGCGACAGACCTCCGATGACGAGTCCCGCGCCCGGGTTGAAGGCACCCAGCGCCATGGCACCGATTCCGCCGCCACCCCCGACGAAGGACGAGATGACGCCCGCAGCCGAGCCGATCCTGGACCAGAACCCACTCCGGCGCGCCCGCTCCCTGGTGTAACGCTCGAACGCGAGATAGCGCTGGTGACGCTGCTCGGCGTTGCGAGACACCAATCGTGCCAGCTGAGTCGACGCCTGCGCCGCGGTCAGGTGTGCCGTCGCGTGCTCGACCCTGCCGGCCTCGACCGCAACGTTCGCGAGCTCGAGCGCAGCGGCCTGGCCGGCGGACTGCTCCTGGAGCTCTTCGCGCTCGGCGTTGGCCAGGAAGTTCAGGTAGGTGCTCTGCACGTCAGCCGCGTGCCGGGCGAAGTAGCGGGCACGCTCCAGGAGAAAGCCGAATCGCCAGGGCGGTACGTAGTCATCCCGGTAGCCGAGCCAGTTGAAGCCAGCGTCGAGCTGGAGGAGGCGCGCCTTCGCTTCTGCGACCAGCGCAAAGATCACTGGATTGGAGTCGCGTACCTCGTTGAACTGCAGCAGGGCCACGTGGGGTGCGACGCGCGGGCCGAGGCCGGGCAGGTGCGGTTCGGTCGTCCTGGCACCAGGCAAGAGCACCCCGAGCCCAAGCTGCTTCAGCTCTGCGGTCTCATTGGGCTGCGCGTCGGGCGGCAGTGCGCCAGTCGGGTCCGCAGGCGTCGCGTCCCTGGCACGGAGATCCCGAGCGTGCTGATCGTGCACCCGGGCGCGCAGATCAACCAGCCGCTGGCGCAGCGCGGCGTGTGCGGTGCCAACCTCGTCGACATAGGTCCAGTAGCCGGCCCGGTGGAAGTGGTCGAGGACCCCTTGATAGAGCTTGGCTGCCTGGAGGCCCTGGTAGCGGACAACGCCGTTCGTGTCGAGCTGCTTGGGCTTGGCCTCGAGGCGCGCCTTGTAGGCGTTGTCGGCCTTGCGGAGCAGGATGCGTGCCTTGAGGATCGCGGCGAAGGGACGCTCGACGATCTCGGACAGCACCTTGTGCTTGTCGTGGTTGGTGATCGCGAGGTTCACGCTCTGCAACGCACCGGTACCAGCCGCAGGCGCCTCGGTGGTCTCCTCCAGCCGACGCCGCGCCAGGCCAGCCTCGGCGATGGCCAGCGGGAGCAGCGCGAAGTACAAGGTCGCCAGCGGCGCGTCGATCTTCTCCTCGAACTTGTCCGCCCAGCGGCCGATCGCAGTCAGAATGCCCTGCGCGTTCTGGTACGGCGCGACGGCATCGCTGGTCTCGTGGGGCCGTCTCCAGTCGATCTTGTAGAGCTCCTCGAGGCTGGCGGCCCGATAGCGGTTCCTGAAGTGTGTGATGAGCCAGCGTGGCGCATGCACCTCCTTGTCCCGGTGTCGCCAGATCGCTCCTGGTGTGATGAGCTGCGAAGGGTTGGCGACGCCCCGATGCACGAAGAAGAACTTCCGGATCGCCTGGGAGGCGTCGACGTAGAAGAGCGCTGCTTGCCGGTAGTTCCCGCGCTCGAACGCGGCGTTGCCCCGGTTCCACGCGTCATGGCACCCGAGGCAGTCGATCGCGACTGCCCGCGCGATATCGACGTCGTCCCTGTGGATCCCGAACGACTCGATGGCCGGGGCATCGAGCGCGCGCAGCTCAGCAACGATCTCCTGGATGCGTGGACTCGCCACCAGCGAGTAGCGGTACGTGTAGAAGTTGCAGGGGTGCTTCTCCCACGCCTCGCCGCCGCGCACCCCGACCAGCTTGCCAAGCGTGTTGATGAGCCCTGCTTCAGCCGGCCGGGCGTCACCGAGGGCGGCGCGCGCGGCCTCGAAGTCGCGCGCCATCACGTGCAGGTTGGCCAGCAGCGCCCGCAGGCCGGGGCTGGCGACCTCCTCCGCAAGGACGCGACCGAGCTCCGCGCGCAACGCGGGCGTGTTGCCCTCCAGCATGAAGGTCGCGTTGGCGAGCACGCCATGGGCGCTCGCGGAGGCCTTGAGGGGCCGCCCTCCCAGCTCGGCGGCAGCGCTGCGCAGCTTGATGGCTTCGCGGGCGTCGCGCGCGCTGGCGGCCCAGTCCGCCCCGGCGGCGTGGTTCAGCGCGAGGTCGACATGCGCGTCCGAGAGCCCGTCGATCAAGCGACGTGCTGATGGTGCCAGTCGCGCCCGGAGCTCCCCGTCGGAGGTCCCGGCGAGCGCGGTCGAGTGTGCGACGAGCCTCGCCCGAGCCTCATCCACAAAGCCCCTCAGCCGCACACGCTCGTCAGCCAGACGGGCGCTCGCCGAGGCCGAAACCCCGGCGTCCAGCGCCCGTGAGCGCGGACGCCGGGCCAGCAGTTCATCGATTCCCGCGCGCGCCGCAGTCCAGACCGGACGCTCTCCACCACCACCAGGCGCCGTCATCAGCCCCCTCGCGCGTCGGTTGACCGTCTGGGCGCGCGCGCGATATCTTGCCAGCAAGTTCTGGTACCAAGCGCGCAAAAGCACACGACGCCGTACACAGGGCTTCTCTTTCCGTTCCCCCTCTCCAGGCTCACCGGCACGCTGGTGCGCACTGTGGTCGGGGTTCGTCCCGGATCTCGCCTTGCCCGCAAGATTGCCGCAGCTGTGCTCGAGCGAGGCACCTCATCCACTCCGGGCGCTCGGCTTGGACCGCGCTACTCTGTCGCCCTCATGATGCCCCCCGAGGCCCTCGCCCTGGAACGCCTCCTCATCCGCCGCAAGGAGCTCGCCGGCAACCTCCTCAACGTCGATATGTACGATCGCTGGGGCCCCAAGGACGGCCCCGAGCACGCCCAGATGATGGCCGACGGCGCCACCGCCCAGCGCGAGCACGCCGCGGTCACCGCCGAGCTCACCGCCCTCGCCACCGCCACCCGCGCCCGCGCCCCCGACGCCATGCGCGCCTGGGCCGACGCCCACCTCGCCCTGCTACAGCGCTTCATCGACACCCACCCCGACGCCAGCGACGACACCGCCCGCTTCGTCGCCCGGCAGGAGTCCACCGCCTGGCACAAGGTCGCCAGCGGCGACCTCCCCTTCGTCGACGAGAATTGCTACTACATCCACATCGACCCCGCCCACCACGCCGAGCTGTTCGGCCCGCGCTGATCGCCCCCGAGTTCAACCGACTCAGCGCTCCACGTAGGGCGTCCCGATTGGCCGGACTGGCGACCGTACTGCCATGGGTGCGTGAGCGTCAGAACCACCTCGGTCCGCATCGCCTCGGCGGGCGCCACTGCGGGCAGAGCCGCGGCGCCTTCCTCGGCGTCGTCGGTCCGGGTGGCGGCTGATGACGCGCGCACCCGGATTCTCGCTAGGTCGGGTCTTGCCATACCTCGAGCTTCGAGCGAAAGACCGTCGCCGTGGCCCTGATGTAGTCGTGCCTATCAACCAGCTCTTGCATCGCTGCCAGCGCACTCTCGAGCGCGGCGTCATCACCAATCTTCTTGGCGAGAACCGCCAGGTTCTTGGTGAGCTCGAAGTCACCCAGGCCAGGTCCGCGGCCGGACTTCCAGATGGAGACCAGCGCCGCGTCGCTCAGGGCGGCGCTTGCCTGCTCCAGCACTGGCCGAAGTTCGTCCTCGACCTCGCGGGCAAGAGTGACGGGATCCGTCGACGCGTCGATCTCGAACCATCGCTCCTGGGGGTTGCCGACTCGCATCCTCCAGTGAGAATTGGCATGATCCGCGCCGGATGGTCTGGCGTCTTCTTCGAGAAAGAAGCGGAGAAGGGTGTCACACACGATCCCGACGTTGACCACGAAGCGAATGTGGTCGCGGGTCGAGGACGTCGATCTCTGGAGGTTGACGAGGAGCTGGTTGCAGTCGACCCGGCGGCGCAGATAGGAGCCTCGCCGCTTGAACCCACGCAGCAGGCTCGAGGTCGCCAGCTCCTTCAACACCGCTGTGAACAGGTCGCTTGGGCTCACGACATGGGCAAGGTACTCCCCCACTCGCTTCGCTCCAACCGGTGTCTCGACCCCGGGCCCTACGGCCGCGGCGGCAGGCTGCTCACCGGGTCTACGCTCGGCGCCTTCACCGGGGCCGGTTCGCCCTGGTGGCCGCTCAACTTGGCGAGGGTGCGCTCGAGGTCGAAGATGAGCTTGCGCTCGTTGGCGAGGTCGGCGTCGTTGTTGCTGCGCAAGAGGCCGGCCAGGGCGTGGATGATGCGGTAGGCGCCCTCCTGGTCGTTCTTCTCGTGGTGCAGGGTGGTCGCGGCCTTCAGCGAGGTGGCCTCGTCGACCAGCAGGCTGCCGCGCACCAGGCCGAGCGAGCGCTTGTCCTGCGCCACCAGCACCAGGTCGGCGGCGCCGGTGGTCCTGGGCTTGCCGCGCGGGGTGAAGGACAGGCCGACCTGGGCCATCGACTTGCCGACTGTGGGCTTGGCGACGGGCAGGTTGCTCGGGCCGGCCGGGGTCAGGCCGACGAAGATCCCGCCGGCGCGGCGCGACAGGAAGATGGTCTTGACCTGCAGCTTGATGGCGCCCGTCGTGCCCGGCATCCACTCCAGCAGGTTGTTCGGGATGCCGTAGACACCGGCGATCTTCAGGCCCGGCGCCGGCGTCACCACCAGCTCGAGGTCATAGGCCAGCTCGGTGACGAAGGTGTCGAAGTCGTCCTTGAAGGTCTGCTTCATCTTGCCGAGGTCGCCGAAGAAGTAGAGATTTCCCCCGCGCACACCGGCGATCTTGGTGGCCAGCTCGGCGCCAAACTGGACCCCGACGCCGATCGTCGTCATGCCGATGCCGGCCTTCGAGGCCGCCTCGGCCATGCCCATGAACGACCCGGCGTCGGTCGCGCCGACGTTCGGCCGCTCGTCGGTGAACAGCATCACGCGGGTCGTGCCCTTGAAGTCCTTGCTGCTGCTGCGCGCCAGATCGAAGCCGACCTTCAGCCCCTCCTCCATCGCGGTCGCCCCCGCGCTCTCGATGGCGTCGATCGACGCGTCGATGTCGGCGCGCTTCTCGATCGGCGTCGGCGCAAGGTGCACGTGCGAGCGATCGCCGTACAGCACGATCCCCAGGCGGTCGCCCGGCTTCAGGTGCGCGGCCACCACCTGGCGCAGGCTGTCCTTGACCAGCTCCAGCGGCTGCCCCGACATCGACCCCGACTTGTCGATGACCGCGATCAAGTTGAGCGGCGCGCGCTTGAAGGTCGCGTCGCTCAGGCTGGACTCGAAGCCGAGCTGGGCCAGCCAGCGCACCTCGGGCTGCGCGATCAGCCCCGCCTCGCCGGCCTCGCCGATGGCGCAGAACAGCTTGGTGCAGCCCTTGCCAGCCTTCAGGGGCAGGTCGTGCTCCGACAGCAGCCCCTCGGGGGTGAACACGTTCGGGTGCGGGATCTCGCCGGTGCCGACGCGGTCGCGGAAGAAGGTGATGTCCTTGGCGCCGCCGGCGGTGGCCGACAGGTCGCCCGACACGGAATCAGCCGAAAAGTCGTAGACCTTGGCCGGGGACGGCGCGCCGATCTTGCGCTTGCGCTCGTCGGGGCGCGGCTTGTTCGCCAGCGCCAGGGTGGACAGCCCGGCCAGGGCTGCGATGGTCATCCAGCTGGGTCGCCTCGACGTCACGCGCATGTCGGCCTCCGATGTCGGATCTGGCCCTGCTACGCGCGACCGCCCCGGTCGATCTACCCATCCTGCATCCGGCGTATGATGCCGCCGTGACCGGCCATAAACGAACCAAGATCCTGGCCACCCTGGGGCCAGCCTCCGCGCGCCCCGAGGTCCTCGACGCCATGATCGCGGCGGGTCTGGACGCGGTGCGACTCAACTTCTCGCACGGCACCCACGAGGCGCACGCCGCCAACTATGCGATGGTGCGCGCCGCCGCCGCCCGCGCCGGCCGCCCGGTCGCCATCCTGCAGGACCTGCAGGGGCCCAAGATCCGCATCGGTCGCGTCAAGGACGGGGGCATCGACGTGCCCACCGGCTCGACCCTGACCATCACCACGCACGAGATCGAGGGCGACGCCGGCCGGGTGTCGACCACCTACCAGCCGCTGCCGCGCGATGTCCGCCCCGGGCTGCGCATCCTGCTCGACGAGGGCCGCCTGTGCGTCGAGGTCCGCGAGATCCACGGTGAAGACGTGGTCTGCACCGTCATCGATGGCGGCCGGCTCAGCTCCAACAAGGGGCTCAGCGTGCCGGGCGCCACCCTGACCGCGGCGGCCATGACCGACAAGGATCGCGAGGACGCACGCTTCGGCCTCGAGCTCGGCGTCGACCTGGTCGCGCTGTCGTTCGTGCGCCGCGCCAGCGACGTCACCGACCTGCGCGACCTCATGACCGGCCTGGGTCGCATCGTCCCCATCATCGCCAAGATCGAGAAGCCGCAGGCCATCGAGAACCTCGACGAGATCGTCGCGGTCGCCGACGGCGTCATGGTGGCGCGCGGCGATCTCGGCGTCGAGGTCTCGCTGGAGATGATCCCGGCGCACCAGAAGCACATCATCGCGCGCGCAAATCGCGCCGGAAAGCTGGTCATCACCGCGACCCAGATGCTGGAGTCGATGACCGACAACCCCATCCCCACCCGCGCCGAGGTCACCGATGTGGCCAACGCAATCTACGAAGAAGCTGATGCCGTCATGCTGTCCGGCGAGACCGCGGTCGGCAAGTACCCGGTCGAGACCGTGCGCCGCATGGCCGCCATCGCGCGCACCACCGAGGAGACGCTGTATCCCTTCGGCAAGCGCGTGCGCGACGCCGTCGCCCCCGGCGCCCCCGGCTCCACCGCGCGCGGCGACTTCGCCTGCGTCGCCGCGCACCTGGCAGCGTCGGCCACCCACGAGATCGACGTCGCCGCCATCGTGTGTCTGACCCGCACCGGGCGCACCGCGATGCTGCTGTCCGACGAGCGCCCGCGCGCGCCCATCGTGGCGCTGACCGCCGATCCCAGCGTGCAGCGCTGGCTGGCGCTGTACTGGGGCGTCAGCCCGCACCTGACCGACACCCTGCCCGACCTGCCGCGCCTGCTGACCTGGGCCACCGCCGCGCTGCCCGCCGCCGGGCTGGCCAAGCCGGGTGACACGGTGGTCAGCGTGCTCGGCGTGTTGCGCGACGACCGCGCGTTCGGGCGCCACCCACTCGGTGCGCATCGCCACCCTGGGCGCCGAGCCGTAGCATGTCCGCCCCCGCGCCCGCCGCCGACGCAGCCGCCGCTGCCGGCGCCGCCATCGCCATCCGCAACGTCAGCAAGAGCTTCGGCCCGGTCAACGCGGTGTCCGAGCTGTCGCTGACCATCCCGCGCGGGACCATCTACGGCTTCATCGGCCCCAACGGCTCGGGCAAGACCACCACGCTGCGCATGATCATGAACATCCTCCTGCCCGACCGCGGCGAGGTCGAGGTCCTGGGCCAGACCGGCACCACCGCGGCGCGCGACCGTGTGGCGTACCTGCCCGAGGAGCGCGGCCTGTACAAGAAGATGAAGGTGCGCCGCCTGCTCATGTACTACGGCCGCCTCAAGGGGCGCCCCGCGCGCGAGCTCGGCCCCGAGATCGACCGCTGGCTGGAGCGCCTGGATCTGGCTCGCTGGGCGGACAAGAAGGTTGACGCCCTGTCAAAGGGCATGTCGCAGAAGGTGCAGTTCATCGCCGCCGTGGTGGCCGCCCCCGAGCTGCTCATCCTCGACGAACCCTTCAGCGGCCTCGACCCGGTCAACGCCGTCGCGCTGCGCGAGGCCATCCTGGAGCAGCGCGCGCGCGGCGTCACCATCGTGTTCTCGACCCACGACATGTCGATGGCCGAGAAGATGTGCGACCGCATCTTCATGATCTACCGCGGCAAGAAGGTCCTCGACGGCACCCTCGACGAGATCCAGGCCACCCATGGCGGCCAGCGCGCCCGCGTGCGCTGTGCCGGCGGCGCCGCCATCCTCGACGGCCTGCCCGGTGTGGCCAAGGTGACCGACCACGGCCAGGTCCAGGACGTCGAGCTCGACGGCGACCCGCAGGCCTTCCTGCACGCCCTCAGCGCCAGGACCGCGGTGACCCAGTTCGAGCTGGTGCGCCCGTCCCTGCACGACATCTTCGTGGCCATTGCTCGCCCGGAGAGCGAGGCCCAGACCCACCACGAGAGCCCTTGACACCAGTTAGTGTTATGCACACACTAACTGCATGACAAACGACCCTCGCCGCGAAGTCCTCATCGCCCCCCAGCGGGGCACCCGCCCTGGCCCGCTGATCTTCCTGGCCGGCCCGACCTGGACCGTGGAGTGGCAGCTGCAAGCCATCGAGTACCTCGGCCAGATCGCGCCCGACATCCACGTCGCCAGCCCGCGCCGCCCCATCGACCCCCAACGCGACTTCGACACCGCCATGTACAACGAGCAGGTCGACTGGGAGTCCGAGCACCTGCAGCGCGCCGCCCGTGACGGCGTGGTCCTGTTCTGGCTGGCCCGCGAGCGCGAGCACCACTGCCACCGCGCCTACGCCCAGACCACCCGCTTCGAGCTGGCCGAGTGGAAGGAGCGCCACCGCAGCACCGGCGCCCCGCTGGTGCTGGGCATCGAGCACGGCTTCACCGGCGCGCGCTACATCCGCCGTCGCTTCGCGCAGGACTGCCCGGCGATCGCCATCCAGAGCGACCTCCAGGCCACCTGCCGTGAGGCGGTCGCGCTGATTCGCGCGCGGGGCTACACTGCCGCCACTGCATGAGTCGCAAGATCCTCATCGTCGCCGCCTCCGAGCTGGGCGCCTCGCTGCGCAGCAAGGCCTTCATCATCAGCGTCATCCTGATGCCGATCCTGACCGGCGGGTCGATCCTCATCCAGCGCCTGACCGCGGGCCACCGCGACACCACCCAGCGCCGCTTCGCCGTCATCGACCGCACCGGCAAGCTGTACGCCCCGCTGGCGGCCGCCACCGAGGCGCGCAATGACCTCATCAGAAAGGGCGCCGCCTCGGGCGCGCTGTTCACCCCGTCCGAGGTCACCCCGGCCGCCGATGGCGCGGCTGCCGACACCCAGCGCCTCGAGCTGTCGAGCCGCGTCAAGTCCGGCAAGCTGTGGGCCTTCGTCGACATCCCGGCCGACACCCTGAGCGGCGGCGACGCCCGCATCCGCTACCACAGCGATCACCCGACCGACGAGCAGCTGCGCATGTGGATCGACATCGTCACCAACCAGCTCATCCGCGCGCAGCGCTTCGACGAGGCCGGCCTCGACGCCGCCCTGGTGGCCCGCCTGGAGAAGCCGGTGCCCACCGATCACCTGGGCCTGCTGGCGCGCGGCGCCGACGGCAAGGTCGGCCAGGGCAAGCGCGTCGATCAGATCCGCAACCTGCTCATCCCCATCATGTTCATGTTCCTGCTCTTCCTGATCGTGATGACCAGCGCGCCGCAGCTCCTGAACAGCGTGCTCGAAGAGAAGATGAACCGCATCAGCGAGGTCCTGCTCGGCTCGGTGACGCCGTTCGAGCTGATGATGGGCAAGCTGTGCGGTTCGGCCGGGATCACGCTCATCCTGGCCGCGATCTACCTGACCGGCGGCGCCATCGCGGCGGCCGCGCTGGGCTACCTGGGCGCCATCCCGCTGGGCCTGCTGCCCTGGCTGGTCCTGTTCCTGCTGCTGGCCATCTTCTTCTTCGGGTCGCTGTACATCGCGGTCGGCGCCGCCTGCAGCGAGCTGAAAGACGCGCAGTCCCTGATGATGCCGGTGGTGGTCGTCACGGTGATGCCGATCATGCTGTGGACCGTGGTGCTGCAGGCGCCGGCCAGCAACCTGTCGGTGATCTTCTCGCTGCTGCCGCCGGCGACGCCGTTCCTGATGATGCTGCGCCTGGCGCTGCACCCGGGGCCGCCGATGTGGCAGGTCGCGCTGTCGGTCGTGCTGTGCGCCCTGACCACGCTGGGCTGCGTGTTCGCGGCCGGGCGGATCTTCCGCGCCGGCGTCCTGATGCAGGGCAAGCCGGCCTCGATGCGCCAGATGCTGCGCTGGGTCATGACCAAGTAGTTTCCACGCGGTCGACGCTTTTCACCCGCCCGCAACGGATCTACTCTCTGCGCCCACCCCACGCGCACAGAGGAGGTCGGCCATGCCCGAGATCACCAAGCCCGTCACCGGAAGCTTCTGCTGGGTCGAGCTCGCCAGCAGCGACCCCGCCGCCGGCAAGAAGTTCTACAGCCAGCTCCTGGGCTGGAACACCACCGACATGCCCATGCCGGAGCCCTACGCCATCGCCGACATCGGCGGCAAGCACGTCGCCGGCATCATGCAGCTGCCCGCCCAGGCCAAGGCCATGGGCGCCCCGCCGCACTGGCTGTCCTACGTCGCGGTCGACGACTGCAAGGCCTCCGCCGCCAAGGCGACCTCGCTGGGCGGCACCGTCGTCTTCGGCCCGGTCACCATGGGCCCCGGCATGATGGCCGTCGTCCAGGACCCCGCCCAGGGCACCTTCGCGCTGTGGCAGCCGCTGCAGTCGATGGGCACCTTCCTCTACGGCGAGACCAACGCGCTGTGCTGGAACGAGCTCATGTCCACCAACGTCGACGCCGCCGGCAAGTTCTACTCCGGCCTGTTCGGCTGGACCTTCCAGCCGGTCCAGATGTCGCCCGAGCTGACCTACATCCTCATCAAGAACGGCGACCAGCAGATCGGCGGCATGATGGCGCAACCCAAGGAGATGGCCGGTGCGCCCTCCATGTGGGGCCTCTACTTCGCCGTCGCCGACTGTGACGCCACCGCCGCCAAGACCGCCGAGCTCGGCGGCAAGATCTTCGTCCCGCCCTCCGACATCCCCAACACCGGCCGCTTCGCCACCCTCGCCGACCCCCAGGGCGCCATGTTCTCGATCCTCAAGCCCATCCCGATGCCGGCCAAGTAGTCAGTCGTCCTCGCAGCCCCCGCTCACGTTGCTCCCGAGCCCCCTCGCCGTCCTTCGTGTATTCTTGAAGGCGTGACGGCGCTGAAGGCTCATGTGGTGAACGGCAGGATCGTCGTGGACGAGCCTGTCGATCTCCCCGACGGCGCCGAGATCCAGGTCTTCCTCTACGACGCGTCCATGGACACCTTGACGCCAGCGGAACGGACGGCGCTCGAGGACGCGCTCGAGCGCAGCATCGCCCAGGCCGACGCGGGCAACCTCATCGACGCCGATGAGATCCTGGACGAGCTTCGCCGTCCGTGAGAGTTCGCTTCACCCCCGAGGCCCGGCTCGCGGTCCTGGAGAAGCGGTCATGGTGGGAGCAGCATCGAGAGAAGGCTCCGCAGCTCTTCGTCGAGGAGCTTGCCAATCTCGTTCACAGGCTCAGGACTGGCGCTGACCAGGAACGCCAGAGGTTCGCTGCACGGGGAGGCAGGATCATCTGGCGCATCCTGATGCCCAGGACTCGTCACCACCTCTACTACCGCGTGGACGACACGGCGCAGGAGGTAGAGGTCCTGTTCGTCTGGAACGCCATCGCTGGCGCCGCGCCCAGCATCTGAGGGGTCCTGATCCGGCCCAGGTCAGTCGATCCGCGTGTAGCTGCCCTGCACCACCGCCCGCCACTCCCCCGCCACTGTGCGCTCGATCCTGAACAGGTACCGCTGCGGCGACTCCAGCACGTAGAGGTACCTGATTCTCCCGCCCGGATCCGCCTGCTCGAGCCTGAGCACGTTCTTGTCCCAGCTGCCCGTCGCCGGCAGCGCGCTGCTGCGCCCCAGCGAGTCGAACCAGTGGATCGTGTAGCACTTCATGGCGTCGTCCCAGCCGGTGATGCCGATGCCCGAGTAGGGCAAATGCCCCTCGCGCTCGGCCTCGTACTCGGTCATCAGGAACGTCCCGTCGAGCACCATGCGCGCGGTCACCAGCGAGCGCGCGGCGCCGCCCGGGTCGTCCCCGCTCGGATACAGCGTCTCGTCTCCTTGCCAGCGGCCGGCGAGCACTGCCAGCCTCGATAGCTCCTCGGCCACGCCGACCCCCCCGTCGTCAGGACCCGAACCACCCTGTGAATCAGTCAATCGGACGCTGCTGCTCGTAGCGGCGGTAGCTGACCACGACCTCGCTGGCCACGTTGGGCATGAAGGGCACCCCGAAGAACACGATGGAGTTCGACGAGAAGCGGTAGTCGAAGCCCATCGAGCGCGAGCGCGAAAGCTGCACGTTGTCCTTGGCCACCGCGATCGACAGCGAGATGGGGAACTTCTTCAGCACCACCGGCGACGCCGCGCCGGAGATGTCGTCGAGGATGCGGGTCAGCGTGGTGGTGATGTCGGCCTGGCAGATCGACGCCGACTGGCCGCCGGTCGCGGCCGCCAGCTCGATGTAGCCCCAGCCCACGGTGCCGATGTCGCTGGCGTTGCAGCGCTGCACCGACGGCGGCAGCACGATGGCGTGGAACACCGAGTCCTGCAGCTTGATGTAGTTGGCGAACGGGGTGACGATCGCGGCCACCGCGCTCTGCTGGTTGGCGTTCAGCGTGGCCGAGTTGTTGGGGATGCCGGTCACGCGCGCGAAGGTGCCACCCGCCGGTGGCGGGAAGGTGCCGCCCGACTCCAGCTCCTGGGCGCTCTCGTCGCTCTCCATGATGATGACCAGCTTGGCGTCGGTGCGGATCTTGGTCGCGTCGGTGGTCGAGCGCGGCAGGTGGTGCTCGATGACGTTGGTCAGCTGGGTGAAGCCGTGCTCGAGGCCGCCGTCGGCCGCCTTGCTGCCCGAGGGATCGGTGACGGCGTTCCTGAACACGGTGGCCTCGGTGGGCAGGATCCACAGGCCATAGTTCTGGGCCACGCCGCTGCCGCGCGACAGCTTGCCCTGCGAGCCATCGTCGAGATCGGTGACGCCCATGCGGAAGTCCAGCCCCTGCGCCACCGCGCGGGTGAACAGCGTGGTCGCGTTGGCCACGATCAGCGCGCGATCCGGGTCGGTCGAGCCCGACTCGTCGACCAGCCAGATGATGTCGGCCTTGGGGATCTTGGTGACGATGAACTGCTCGCACTCGACCACGTCGGTGTTCGACGCGGTGGCCAGGCCAGTGCCGTTCGACAGATCCTCCATGTGCCAGGCCGACGCCTTGGTGGCGTCGTCATACGACGCGCGCAGGCCGACGGCGCCCATCACGATCATGGTGGTCGCGTCGCGATACAGCACCTGGTACACGACGACGAACTTGTTCGACGCGCTGCCGAACATGCCAGGCAGGTTGCCGAGCATCGCGACCTGGGTGTTCAGCACCTTGGCCATGATGTTGTTGCGCACCGTCGACACATCGCTGTTGCCGCTGGTGGTGATCTCGACGGTGGCGCCGCGCACGGTGTCGTAGTTGTCGAGCGACTTGCCGACCGAGCCCGAGGACAGGAGCTGCCCGCTGGCCACGCCGCCGCCGGTGATCAGCTTGGCGCCCAGCGCGCTGGCCTCCATCGCCACCGAGGTCGAGGTCACCGGCGTCGACACGATGAAGCCAGCGACCTCGTCGGCGCCGAGGTCGAACACCGCGGCCACGCCCGCGGGCGCCGTGATGTCGAAGTAGCTCGAGCCCTCTTCCAGGGCGACCTTCCAGTTGCCGGTGGCGTTGGACCGGAACTGCACGTTCTTCAGGCCGGTGGTGCCCATCTCGCCGCGCGGGTTGCAGATCGCGGTGCCCTCGCTGCCGTCGTTGGTGCCGTCACCGTCGGTGTCGCCGCTGTACGGATCGGTCTCGCCCGACAGGCACATGTACGACACGCACACGCCCGCGGTCGCCCCGGTGCGCAGCGAGCAGTACTCGCCGGCGCCGCAGCTGCCCTGGGTGCACGAGGTGGTGCAGGTGCCGATGACGCCGTTGCCGTCGCGATCCTCGAACTTGTCGGGCACGCCGTCGTTGTCGCTGTCCTGATCGATGTAGTCGGGGGTGCCGTCGGCGTCGCTGTCGCGCGGCATGCCCGGGTTGGGGCCGGCCTCGATGGAGTCGGGGATGCCGTCGTTGTCGCTGTCGGTGTCGAAGTAGCTGGGGCGGCCGTCGTTGTCGGGATCGGCGGTGCAGCCCTCGACCTGGTTGGGGATGCCGTCGCCGTCGGCGTCCTCGCCCGACTTGCACTTGGGCGGTTCAACGCCGCCGTCGCCGCCGGGGGGAACGTCGCTGTCAGAAGGTCCACAACCCGCCACCGCCGCCGCCAGGACCAGAGAGAGGAGAGTGAAGCGGGTTCGAGTCGAGGCCATGGGTGTCTCCAGTGCGGCTTAGATCCGTGAGGATACGCCGTTCTGGAGAGGATCGGAAGGTGGTGGGACGTGAACCCTGGGTGCGTCAGTCGATCGGGCGCTGCATCTGGTAGCGGCGATAGCTGACGACGACCTCGCTGGGGCGCGCGGGATCGAACGGAAGGCCAAAGAAAACAATGGAGTTCGACGCGAAGCGGTAGTCGAAGCCCATCATCCGGTTGCGTGGCAGCTCGATGCCATCGCGGGCGACCGCGATCGACAGCGAGATGGGGAACTTCTGCAGCACCACCGGCGAGGCCGCGCCGGTGATCGAGTCGAGGATGCGCGTGATGGTCGTCGACAGGTCGGTCTGGCAGATGGAGGCCGACTGACCGCCGGTGCCCGCCGCCAGCTGGATGTAGCCCCAGCCGATGGTCGAGCCGCCGGTCGAGCACGCCGGGTTCATGGTCGGCGTGATGATGGCGTGCACGGTGACGTCGTTGGCCATGGCGTAGGCGATGAACGGGTTGATGCGGCTGTCGAGCTCGGCCTGCTCGGCCGCGGTCAGGCTCTGCGCCAGATCCGAGAAGCTGACCCCGGTGAAGGTGCCGCCCATCGGGAAGGTGCCGCCGACCGAGAACTCCTCGGGCCACTCGTCGCTCTGGATGATGATGACCAGGGCGGCGTCGGGGCGCACCATCAAGGGGTCGGCGCCGTTGCGCGGGGTGTGGAACTTGATGGCGTTGGCGATCTGGGTCAGGCCGTGCTCGGAGCCGCCGTCGGCCGCCTTGGTGCCCGACGGATCGCGGGTGGCGTTGACGAAGATGGCCTGCTCGCTGGGCAGGATCCACAGGCCGTAGCCCTGGGCCACGGTGGCGCCGCGCGACAGCTTGCCCAGCGAGGCGTCGTCACAGTCGGTCACGCCCATGCGGAAATCGAGCCCCTGGGCCACCGCGCGGGTGAACAGGCCGGTGGCGTTGGCCTCGATGCGCATGCGGTCGTCACTGGTCGAGCCCGACTCGTCGAGCACCCAGATGATGTCGGCCTTGGGCACCTTGGTGACCACGTACTGCTCGCACTCCACGGTGTCGGTGTTGGCCGCGGTCGCCAGCGAAGTGCCGTTCGACAGGTCCTCGACGTGCCAGCCCGAGGTGCGCATCGGATCGTCGAAGCCGGCGCGCGAGGTCACCGCGCCCATGACGATCATGGTGGTCGCGTCGCGGAACAGCACCTGGTAGGCGATGACGAACTTGTTGCCGGTGGTGCCGAACGGCCCCGGCACGCTGCCCAGGTTGGTCGCCGAGATGTTGAGGATGCGCGCGACGGTGGCGTTGCGGATGCTCGACACGTCGGAGGTCCCGGTCAGGTTGATCTCGACCGTCACGCCGCGCACGGTGTCGTAGTTGTCGAGCGACTTGCCGGTCGAGCCCGACGACAGCACGCCGCCAGGGCCGACGCCGGTGGCGCCGATGATGCGGCCGTTGAGCGCGCCGACCTCCATGGTGGGGGTGGCCTGGCTGGCCGGCATGGCCACGATGAAGCCGGCGACCTCGTCGCTGCCGAGGTCGAACACCGCCGACGCCGCGGTGGGCGCCGCGCCCGACAGCAGCAGCTCCTGGTAGGACGACTGCAGCTCGAGGGCGACCTTCCAGTTGCCCACGGTGCTGGTGCGGAACTGGACCTCCTTGAGGCCGGTGCTGCCCATCTCGCCGCGCGGGTTGCAGATCGCGGTGCCCTCGCTGCCGTCCTGGGTGCCGTCCCCGTCGGTGTCGTTGTTGTAGGGGTCGGTCTCGCCGCCCAGGCACATCAGGTTGATGCACACGCCGGCCGCGCCGCCGGGCCGGATGGAGCAGTACTCGCCCTGGGCGCAGCCGCCACCGGCGCTGCACGAGGTCGCGCAGGTGCCCAGCATGCCGTCGTGGTTGCGGTCCTCGTTGCCATCGGAGGCGCCGTCGTTGTCGGAGTCCTTGTCGATGTAGTCGGGCGCGCCGTCGGCGTCGCTGTCGCGCGGCATGGCCGGGTTGGCGCCGGCCTCCTGGGCGTCAGGGATGGTGTCGCCGTCGGCGTCGGTGTCGAAGTAGTCGGGGCGGCCATCCTGGTCGGTGTCGCGGGTGCAGCCCTCGACCGAGTTCGGGATGCCGTCGAGATCCGAGTCCTCGGCCGGCTTGCACTTGGGGATGGTCTCGCCGCCGTCGGTCAGCTCGTCATCAGCGGCATTGGGGCCGCAGCCGGCCGCAAGAATAGCGATACCGAAGCATAGAATTGCTTTACGCATCGTCAACCTCTGGTTCAGTCGATGGGCCGCTGCATCTGGTAGCGGCGATACGAGACCACGACCTCGCTGGGGCGCACCGGGTCGAACGGCAGGCCGAAGAACACGATGGCGTTGGCCGCGAAGCGGTAGTCGAAGCCACGCATGCGGCTGCGCGGCAGCTCGATGCCGTCACGCGCGACCGCGATCGACAGCGAGATGGGGAACTTCGACAGCTCGACCGGGGAGGCCGCGCCGTTGATGTCGTCGAGGATGCGGGTCAGCGTGGTGTTGATGTTGGTCTGGCAGATCGACGCCGACTGCCCCATGGTCTGGTCGGACAGCTGGATGTAGCCCCAGCCCACGGTGGCGCCGCCGCTGTTGCAGGTCGGGTTGGCCGGCAGGAGCACGATGGAGTTGAAGACGCCGTCGTTGCTGCGCAGGTAGTTGGCCAGCGGCATCACCGCGGCGTTGACCTGGTCGAGCTGCGCCTGCGGGATGGTCATCGAGCTGTTGGGCTGGCCGGCGATGGGGTTCATGCGCGAGCCGTCGGGGTAGGTCATGCCCATCGACAGCTCCTCGGGCGCCTCGTCGCTCTCCACGATGAAGACCATCTTGGCGTCGGGCCGGAAGGTCTTGGGATCGGCCCCGTTGCGCGGGGTGTGGTTCTTGATGACGTTGACCAGCTGGGTGAAGCCGTTCTCGGTGCCACCGTCGGCGCTCTCGCTGCCCGAGGGGTCACGGATGGCCGACGCGAACAGGGTGGCCTCGGTGGGCATGATCCAGTTGCCGTACGCGGTCGGCACCGTGGGCCCGCGCGACAGCCGGCCCAGCTTGCCGTCGTCCAGATCGGCCACGCCCATGCGGAAGTCGAGGCCGGTCGCCGCCGCCATCTGGAACAGCGAGACCGCGTTCATCTCGATCAGCGCGCGATCCTCCGAGGTCGAGCCCGACTCGTCGATCAGCCACACGATGTCGGCCTTGGGCACCTTGGTGACCACGAACTGCTCGCACTCGACGGTGTCGGTGTTGGCGGCGGTGGCCAGACCGGTGCCGTTGGCGAGGTCATCGGTGTGCCAGCCGGCCGCCTTGGTTGGATCGTCGAAGCTGGCGCGCGAGGTCACGGCGCCCATGACGATCATGGTGGTCGCGTCGCGGAACAGCACCTGGTAGGCGATGACGAACTTGTTGGTGGTGGTGCCGAACGGCCCCGGCAGGCTGCCCAGGTTGGTCGCGGCGACGTTGAGGATGCGCGCCATGGTGGCGTTGCGGATGCTCGACACGTCGGAGGTCCCGGTCAGGTTGATCTCGACGGTCACGCCGCGCACGGTGTCATAGTTGTCGAGCGACTTGCCGGTCGAGCCCGACGACAGCAGGCCGCCCGGGCCGACGCCGGTGGCGCCGACGATGCGGGTGTTCAGCGTGGAGACCTCGAGGATCGGGGTGGTCTGGCTGGCCGGCATCGCGATGATGAAGCCGGCGACCTCCTCGCTGCCCTGGTCGAACACCGCCGCGGCGGCGCTGGGCGCGGTGCCCGACAGCAGCAGGTCCTGGTAGGACGACTGCAGCTCGAGGGCGACCTTCCAGTTGCCGGTGGTGCTGGTGCGGAACTGGACCTCCTTGAGGCCGGTGGTGCCCATCTCGCCGCGCGGGTTGCAGATCGCGGTGCCCTCGCTGCCGTCCTGGGTGCCGTCGCCGTCGGTGTCGTTGTTGTAGGGGTCGGTCTCGCCGCCCAGGCACATCAGGTTGATGCACACGCCGGCCGAACCACCGGGGCGGATCGAGCAGTACTCGCCGACCGCGCAGCCGCCGCCGGCGCTGCACGAGGTCGCGCAGGTGCCCAGGGCGCCGTCGTGGTTGCGGTCCTCGTTGCCGTCCGAGGCGCCGTCGTTGTCGGAGTCCTTGTCGATGTAGTCGGGCGCGCCGTCGGCGTCGCTGTCGCGCGGCATGCCCGGGTTGGGGCCGGCCTCCTGCGCGTCGGTCAGGGTGTCGCCGTCGGAGTCGGTGTCGAAGTAGTCGGGGCGGCCGTCCTGATCGGTGTCGCGGGTGCAGCCCTCGACCGAGTTCAGGATGCCGTCGAGATCCGAGTCCTCGTTCGGCTTGCACTTGGGGATGGTGTCGCCACCATCGGTCAGCTCGTCGTCGGCCGCATTGGGGCCGCAGCCCGCAATGAGAGCGGCGAGGCCGAGACACAGCAACGTTGATTTCATGTTCATCCTCAATCTCAGTCGATGGGGCGCTGCATCTGGTAGCGCCGATAGCTGACGGTCACTTCGCTCGGGCGTGCCGCGTCGAAGGGCAACCCGAAGAACACGATCGAATTGCCGGCAAAGCGGTAGTCGAACCCGCGCATGCGCGAGCGCGCCAGCACCATGCCGTCACGCGCGACCGCGATCGACAGCGAGATGGGGAACTTCTTGAGCACCACCGGCGAGGCCGCGCCCGAGATGTCGTCGAGGATGCGGCTGATGGTCAGCGACAGATCCATCTGGCAGATCGACGCCGACTGGCCGCCGGTGGCCGCGGCCAGCTCGGGGTAGCCCCAGCCCACGGTGCCGCCGCCCGAGGTGCAGATGCTGCCGCCCGCGGGCGGCGCCGGCGCGCTGATGGTGTGCACGGTGGCCATGTTGTTCTTGAAGAAGGTCGCGAAGGGCGCCACCCGGGTGGCCAGCTCGGTCATCTGGGCCGGCGTCAGCGAGGTGTTCAGGATGTTGGCGATGGCGGTGAAGGTGGTGCCATCCGGGTAGGTGCCGCCCGAGTACAGCTCCTGGGTCGACTCGTCCGACTCGATGATGACGACGACCTTGGCGTCATCGCGGATCTTGGTGGCGTCGGCGCTGGAGCGCGGCAGGTGGCGGCGCACGGCATCGACGGCCTGGCCGAAGCCGTGCTCGTCGCAGCAGTCGCCCGAGCCGCTGCCCGAGGGATCGCGGATGGCGGCCTCGAAGATGGTGCGCTCGGCCGGCGAGATGAAGGCGCCGTAGGCCATCGCCGCCGACGGGCCGCGCGACAGCTTGCCCAGGCTGGCGTTGTCCATGTCGGTCACGCCCATGCGGAAGTCGAGGCCCTGCGCGGTGGCCTGGTTGAAGAAGCGCACCGCGTTGTCGACGATCAGGGTGCGGTCCTCGTCGGTCGACGCCGACTGGTCGATGATCCAGAAGATGTCGGCCTTGGGGATCGACTTGACCACGAACTGCTCGCACTCGACGGCGTCGGTGTTCGACGCGGTGGCCAGGCCGGTGCCGTTCGACAGGTCCTCGGCGTGCCAGCCGGTGGTGCGCATCGGATCGTCATAGCCGGCGCGCGAGGTCACCGCGCCCATCACGATCATGTCGGTCGCGTTCCTGAACAGCACCTGGTAGCTGATGACGAAGCGGTTGGTGGTGGCGCCGAACGGGCCCGGGACGCTGCCCAGGCTGGGCACCGCGACGTTCAGCACGCGGGCCACGGTGGCGTTGCGAATGGTCGACACGTCGGAGGTGCCGGTGACGTTGATCTCCAGCGTGACGCCGCGCGCGGTGTCGTAGTTGTCGAGCGACTTGCCAATGGAGCCCGACGACAGCACGCCACCGGGGCCGACGCCGGCGGCGCCGATGATGCGGCCGTTCAGCGCGGTGACCTCGGTCAGCGGCCCGGCCGAGCTGGCCGGCAGCGCGACGATGAAGCCGGCGACCTCGTCGGCGCCGAGATCGAACACCGCGGCGGCCGCGGTCGGCGGGGTGCCCGAGAGCAGGAGATCCTGGTACGACGACGCCAGCTCCAGCGCGACCTTCCAGTTGCCCACGGTGCTGGTGCGGAACTGGACCTCCTTGAGGCCCGAGCTGCCCATCTCGCCGCGCGGGTTGCAGATCGCGGTGCCCTCGCTGCCGTCCAGGGTGCCGTCGCCGTCGGTGTCGTTGTTGTAGGGATCCGACTCGCCCTCGAGGCAGGTCAGGTTGGTGCACACGCCCATGGCGGCGCCAGGGCGCAGCGAGCAGTATTCACCGGCCATGCAGCCACCACCGGCCGAGCAGGTCGTGGTGCAGCTGCCCAGGACGCCGTCGTGGTTGCGGTCCTCGTTGCCATCGCTGGCGCCGTCGTTGTCGGAGTCCTTGTCGATGTAGTCGGGCGCGCCGTCGCCGTCGGTGTCGCGCGGCTGCGCAGGATTTGCGCCGACCTCCTGCGCGTCGGGGATGGTGTCGCCGTCGGCGTCGGTGTCGAAGTAGTCGGGGCGTCCGTCCTGATCGGTGTCGCGGGTGCAGGTCTCGATCGAGTTCGGGATGCCGTCCTGATCGGAGTCTTCCGCGGGCTTGCACGCGGGCGGACCACCGTCGGTGCTGCCGCCGCCGTCCTCGCCGTCAGACTCGGCCGGCCCGCAACCCGAAACCACCACCGCCAGCGAGAGCACTGCCAGCGCCCGCGAAAGCCAACCAAGCGACATCCGAATCTCCATCAACCGACGAACAGTAAGACGATGTAGTCCAAGTTGATGTCGAACGAAAGTCCTTTAGACAAGCGACCAAGATCACACGCGAATTTGATCGGTCCAGGTGCGCTCCAGAGCCTCGCGGAAGGCCGGATCTGCGATGGCGATCAGGGCCCGCGCACGCTCGGCGGTGGTGCGTCCGCGCAGCTCGGCGATGCCGTGCTCGGTGACCACGACGTCGGCCAGGTGGCGCGGCACGGTGACCCGCGAGCCAGTCGACAATCGCGCAACGATACGCGAGCGCGCGCCATCTCCCGCGGTGGCCGGCATGGCGATGACCGCGCGTCCACCGGGCGACTGGGTGGCACCCAGGGTCAGATCGAACAGGCCGCTGATGCCGGAGACCTGGCTGTCGCCCAGTGACTCGGCGTTGACCTGCCCGGTGAGGTCGACCTCGAGCGCGCTGTTGACCGCGCAGAAGCGCGGTTCTTGCGCGATCCGGCCGGGTCCATGGGTGACCTCGGCCGAGTCCAGCCAGATGCGCGGATCGCGGGCCACGAAGTCCCACAGCCGGCGCGTGCCCATCAGCTCGCCGGCGTGCATGCGGCCGGTGGGGTCCAGGGCACCCTTGTCGCTGAGGCGGGCGTGGGCGTCGACCAGCAGGCCGAACGGGCGCAGGTTGCGCAGCCCGAGGTCACCCAGGGCGTCGAGCAGCGGCAGCGCGGTCAGGCCGACCTGCAGCGTGGGCGACTCCGGCAGCACCTTGCCGAGGTGGGTGGCGATGGCGCGATCGGCGGGGCCGGGGGGCGGCGGCGTGTAGGGCACCGGCTCGTGATCGACCTCGACCAGCAGATCGATGTCGTCGACGTGCAGGCGCGCGCTGCCGGCGGCGCGCGGCAGGCGGGCGTTGGCCTCGACGATGATCAGCTTGGGGCGGCGGCGCGCGATGGCCCAGGCGTAGCTGGGCGAGGCGCTGATCGAGATCACGCCGCGCTCGTCGGGGCGCGACCCGGTCAGCACGATGACGTCGACGGCGCGCCGGCCGCCCGGGGAGAAGGTGGGGATGATCTCCGAGTAGCGCAGCGGCACCAGGGCGCAGCGCCCGCCCCCGAGGTGCGGGAACATCGCCGGCATGATCTGCCAGGACTCGAACGCCAGCGTGGGCTCGGCCAGGAACTCGTAGCCGGTGAGCAGCCCGCCGCCGACCAGGGTCAGGCCGCGGGTGAAGCGCCCCTCGCGGGCGCGGCGCAGCAGCTCGGCGATGAGGGCGCGCGGCTCGCCACAGGCCTGCGTGATCATCACGCGCGCGCCGTCGGCGATGCGTGAGGCCGCCTCGTCGATCTTCACCAGCTGCGCGCGAGCCACGGCTGCTGAGCGTACAGGCGGCCCGGCGCGCGTGCTATACGAAAGCGATGGCCTACCGAGCCTGGTTCCGCTGTATCGATGGATGTGCAGGGGAGTACGCGCTGGACACGGTGATGTACCGCTGTCCGAACTGCAGCGCCCTGCTGGAGGTCACGCATGACGTGGCCGCGCTGAAGGATCGCAGCGCCGCAGCCTGGATGAAGCTGTTCGAGGAGCGCTACGCGCGCACCCAGTGGCCCTATGGCTCGGGCGTGTGGGGCAAGAAGGAGTGGGTCGCGCCGCACATCGCCGACCACAACGTGGTCTCGATGTTCGAGGGCGTGACCAACCTCTTGTGGGCCGACCGCTTCGGGCGCGAGCTGGGCCTGGACGACCTGTGGGTCAAGCAGTGCGGCAACTCGCACTCGGGGTCGTTCAAGGACCTCGGCATGACCGTGCTGGTGTCGGTGGTCAAGCAGATGATCGCCGACGGCAAGGTCATCCGCGTGGTGGCGTGCGCGTCGACCGGCGACACCTCGGCGTCGCTGGCGGCCTACTGCGCGTCGGCCGGCATCAAGGCGTGCGTGCTGCTGCCGCGCAACAAGGTCACGGTGGCGCAGCTGGTGCAGCCGCTGGCCAACGGGGCCCAGGTGCTGGCGCTCGACACCGACTTCGACGGCTGCATGAAGATCGTGCAGCGCCTGTCGGAGGAGCCCGGCGTCTACCTGGCCAACTCGATGAACTCGCTGCGCCTGGAGGGGCAGAAGACGGTCGCGGTCGAGATCGTGCAGCAGTTCGACTGGTCGGTGCCCGACTTCGTCATCATCCCGGGCGGCAACCTGGGCAACGTCAGCGCGCTGGGCGCCGGCTTCGACCTGATGTTCGAGCTGGGCCTGATCGCGCGGCGGCCGCGCATCGTGGTGGCGCAGGCGGCGCGCGCCAACCCGCTGTACCTGGCCTACCAGCGCGGCTTCGAGGAGTTCCAGGCCGTGACCGCGCAGGCCACGCTGGCGTCGGCCATCCAGATCGGCAACCCGGTCAGCATCAACAAGGCCATCCGCGCGCTGAAGAAGTTCGACGGCGTGGTCGAGCAGGCCAGCGAGCAGGAGCTGGCCGAGGCCTCGGCCTGGGCCGATCGCACCGGCATGTTCAACTGCCCGCACACCGGCGTGGCGCTGGCGGTGCTGATCAAGCTGGTGCGCAGCGGGGTCATCCAGAAGAAGGACCGCACCGTGGTCATCTCGACGGCCAACGGCCTCAAGTTCACCGACTTCAAGGTCGGCTACCACGGCGGCACGCTGCCCGGGGTCACGCCGGAGCACGCCAACCGCCCCGTGGATCTGCCGGCCGACTACGACGCCGTGCAGCGCGCGGTGCTCAGCGCGGTGAGCTAGCCGCGTGCGCGAGGGCGATCGCTTCCTGCGCGTGGGCCAGGACACGGTGCGCTGGCGGATCGACGGTGATCCAGGCGCGCCGCGCATGCTGCTGTACAACGGGCTGGTCTCGGACGCGCTGCACTGGCGCTTCTGGATCGAGCACTATTCGCGGCGGTTTTCGGTCATCAGCTGGGACTACCGCGGCCACGGACCGTACGACGTCCCGCGCGAGCTCGACGCGGTCAGCATCGAGGGCTTCGCGCGCGACGGCGCCGCGGTGCTGGCGGCGGCGGGCGGCGGGCCGGCCGTGCTGGCGGGCATCTCGATGGGGGTGCAGGCCGCGCTGGAGCACGCGCGACAGCGCCCCGGCGACGTGCGCGCCCTGGCGCTGCTGTGCGGGACCTACGGCCACCCGCTGGATCGGCTGGGCGCCGGCCCCGGTGGGCGGCGCGCGGCGGCGACGGCGGCGCGCATGCTGTTCGCGGTGGCGCCGCTGGCGCGCGGGCTGATGACGCCGCTGATGGCGACCGGGATCGCGCGCGAGATGGCCTTCCTGACCGGCGGGGCGCGGCGCGACTCGCTGCCACGCGGCATCCTCGACGAGCTGTTCGCGCACGTGCGTCGCATGCACCCGCGCGTCATCGGCACCATCTTCGCCAGCTGGGTCCACCACAGCGCCGAGGAGGCGCTGCCCGAGATCGCCGCGCCCGCCATCATCTTCGCCGGCGGCATGGATCAGCTGACCCCGCCGGCGCTGGCCGAGGTGATGGCGTCGCGCATGCCGCGCGCGACGCTGCGCGTGGTGCCCGGCCACAGCCACCTCTTGCAGCTGGAGCGGCCCGAGCTGGTGCACCGTGAGGTCGACGGCTGGCTTCTGCGCGAGGGGCTGGCGGCGGAGTAGCGGTCGCCCGGGCTACTTGCCCAGGCTGGCCACCATCGCCTTGCTGGCGTCGACCGCCGACTGGTAGGCGCCGGCCATGCTGCCGTTGAAGACCGCGGCCGAGCAGGCCTCGCCGGCGAAGTAGACCCGGTCGTCGATGGGGCGCGCCAGCTCGGCGTGCATCTTCGAGCTGTTCGGGCGCGCCGCCGAGTACGAGCCCAGCGACCACGGATTCTGGCTCCAGTGCGTGATGCCGGACTTCTCGAACTCGCTGTCGACCTTGGGGCCGTACATCTGGCGCAGCGCCTCCTTGGCGTGCTCCAGCGCGGCGGCGTCGTCCTTCTCGAAGGCGGCGGCCTGGCTGGCGCCGTAGAAGGCGACCGCGATGGGGGCGTCGAGCGGCTTGATGACGAAGGCGATGTTGTCGCTGCCGGGGCCGTCCCACAGGGTCCAGGCGTTGGCCGGAGCGTCGCCGAAGATGTCGGTCTTGAACTGCAGCACGACCTTGTTGAGCAGCCCCATGGGCAGGCCCGCGATGGCGTCGAGCTTCCACTGCGGCAGCGCGGGCGCGAACGCGATCTTGCCGGCGGCCAGCACGCCTGTTGACACCGTGACAAGAACCTTGCGGCCGTAGAAGCGCTCGCCCGAGGTGATGTGCACGGTGACGCCGTCCTTGCCGTGCTCGATGCGGTCGACGATCGACTTGAAGCGCACCGGCACGCCCTTGCCGAAGGCGGCGATGAAGTTGCCCATGCCCTCGCGCACGAAGTCGTCGTTGCCGGAGTCGAACTCGGCCGCGTCGATGGTCGAGGTGTCCTTGATGTCGACCGCGGCCTCGAAGCGGCCCACGTTGTCGAGCATCAGCTCGCGGCACGGGGCGTCCGCGGGCAGGAGCTCGTCGGGCGACGGATCGCGCCCCGCAGCGGAGGCCTCCTCGAGGTTCTTCTCCAGCAGCTCCCAGGTCCGGGTGCAGCCCTCGGCCTCCGCCTCGGTGGCCAGGCGATTGCCCACGAAGATGGGGCCGTCGAGGTTGGTGTCGACGCGGTGAAAGCCCAGCTTGTCGGCGAACGCCACCAGCGGGTTGCCGTCGACGCCATGCAGCCAGGCCGCGCCGAGATCGATGGGCACCTTGAAGCTCATGTCGACGTTGACGCGGCCGCCGATGCGGTTGGTGGCCTCCAGGACCACGAACGATTTGCCCGCCTTGGCCAGCTCGTGCGCCGCGGTCAGCCCGGCGACGCCGGCGCCGACGATGATGACGTCGACGCGACCCGACGGCACCATGGCGCCGCGCGGCTTGCTGCCACCGCAGCCCGGCGCCGCCAGCAAGCCGACCGTGAACAGCCCCAGCAGCGCACGCGCCGCCAACCTCGACATCCCCCGATGGCCCATGGCGCGCATGATAACGCCAAGTGCGCGCGCGGGTCAGCAGCTCAAGGTGCGGTGGGGGTCGTCGGCGTGCGCCACAGATCGCGCAGCGTCAACTCGACGGCGTCGAACGGCACCGCGCGCACCGGGCCGTCGCCCTCGTGCGTGGCGACGACGACCCATTGCCGGCCAGTCAGCGCAAAGACCTCGAGGGTGTGCGCGACGGGATCGATGATCCACGCATGCGGCACGCCTTCGCGCGCGTAGATGGGCAACTTGCGCACCCGATCGATCGCCGCGGTCGAGGGTGACAGGACCTCGCAGATCCAGTCAGGGCGCAGGGTCACACCTGGCCCCGCAGGGTACTCGGGCAGCTGCTCGCGGCGCCATCCCGCCAGGTCTGGCACCAGAACGTCAGCGCCGAGATGCAGTTCGGGTTCGACGACGATCCACCACCCGCCCGGGCCGCCCTTACCGCGCATGAAGGGGCTGCCGAGATCCACCCCGAGCGAAGAGGCGGTGATCGCATGATCTCCCGCCGGCCGCGGCGCTGCGATCAGCTCACCCGCGATGATCTGCCCGGTCACGCCCTCGGGTAGCGCGACGAGGTCGGCGTAGGTTGCCTGTTTGCGAGCCGGAAACACGGTCTGATCGTAGCACGAGCCTGCTCACATGCAGATGCCGCCGCCGTTGGGGAACAGGGTGAAGGTGCAGTTGCCGGTCGTGCACGGGTGCGTGTTGTCGCAGATGGGCAGGCAGCGCGGGTTACCCAGGGCCTCGAAGCAGATGTTTCCGGCCACGCAGTCCTCGTCCATGGTGCACGAGCCGCCAGCGGCGGTGGTGCCGGGCGGGCGGCAGGCCAGGAAGACGTCGGTCTGGCCGTTCATGCCCTGCCACAGGTCGGAGCAGTCGAGGCCGTTGGCGCAAGGCTGGAACGGCGTGCAGGTCGGGCCGCAGAAGCCATCCGCGGGCGTGCTGTCGAGCAGGTGGGCGCAGCGCTGGCCCACCGGGCAGCCGGTGTCGGCGTGGCAGAAGCGGCGACAGAGCCGCGTGCCGGTGGGCGGCGGCGCGCCCCCGATGAAGGAGCAGAACAGCCCGGCGGCGCAGGTGTCGTTGCCGAAGCCGGCGGCCGAGCGCACGCAGGGCAGCCCCTCCGAGACGTCACCGGTGGCCGCGATGCAGCTGCGCTGGCGCACGCCGCCCGGCTCGACGATGGTGCACTTGTGCGTCGCGTTGGGGCAGTTCTGCGTCACCGGATCGCAGTCGGTGAAGGGGGCGGCATCGGCGCGCAGGCTGCCATCGGGCGGCGCCGCGTCGGCGGTCACGGTGTCATCCCCCGAGCCGCAGCCGGTCAGCGCCAGCACACAGCCGATCACGAGCCCCACACGTCGCATGGATCCACCATACGACAGGACACCTGCGGCGGATCGAACTGGCGCGACGTCGGGTAGGATGCGGGCATGCGACGCGTCGGCCTGGGCCTGCTGCTGGTGACGGCACTCGCAGCTGCGAGCTGCAAGAAGAAGAGCAAGGCGGGCGGCGCCGGCGCGGGGTCGGGCACGCCGGGAGTCGCGAGCAGCGACGGCGGCGCAGGCGCCACGCCGCGCGGCGTCGACGCGGCCGCCCCCGCCGCGCCGGACGCTGCGGCACCGACACCCGTGATCGACGCCGGGCCGACCATCGACGCCACCCCCCCGACGGTCACCGGCGACGCCGGCCTGGCCGGGACCTTCGACGGCCGCCCCGGCGTGCTGGTCATCAGCGACGACTTCGATCGCCACCAGCGCGGCATCGCGCGGGTCGCCGACCTGGCGGCGATGGGCATCCCGGCCACCGTGGTGCAGAGCCGACTGTTCGGCAATTTGCGCCCCGGCTTCTTCATCGTGGTGGTCGGCCGCTTCGACGACGAGGCCTCGGCCATCGCGCGCGCCGACGAGCTGCGCCCGCAGATCCCCAAGGTGCGCGTCAAGAAGAGCGGGCCGATCACCGGCGGCCCCGATCCGGGTGTGGCCGACGCCGGCATGCCGAGCCGCACGCCCGGGCAGACGCTGCCACGCCTGGTGCACGTCACCGGCCGGGCCAGCCACGAGGGTACTGACAACCTCACGCTGCACATCACGATGCCCGACGGTCGCTTCGACACCCGCCCCAACGCCGCCGGCGAGTACGAGTTCTGGGCCGCCACCACGGGCGACATCGAGATCCTGATGACCGAGCGCGGCGCCGAGAAGTTCCCCGAGCCGTGCACCCGCCCGGGCCCGCAGAGCTTCTGGGCCGGGGGCTGGGAGACCGGTGCAACCATCGAGAACAACACGCCTTCAGAGATCCGACTGCGCGAGATCGAGATCATCCTCGAGGGCAATCCCTGCGATTGAGATTTTCCCCTTGCGCTGACCGGGCGGCGTCGCTATAAGTGGTCTGACCAATTGGTCTGACCACATCATGCCGATCCGCAAACGCAAGACGACGACCCCGCCCAGCAGCACGAACGCCGTGTTCGACGAGCTGCTGTCGGGCATCGTCAGCGGCCGCTACCCCGCCGGCACGCGGCTGCCGGCCGAGCGCGAGCTGGCCACCCAGCTCGGCGCCAGCCGCGCCACCCTGCGCGAGGCGCTGCGCCGCCTGGAGCAGTGGGCGCTGATCGCGCCGCGCCGCGGCTCCGGCATCGTCGTCCGCGACGTCACCACCGACGCCACCGTCGACGTGCTGCCCGCCTATGTGAAGGCCGGCGCCGGCGGCGGGCCGGCCACCGCGCGCCTGATCGTCGACCTGCTCAGCCTGCGCCGCGCGCTGGTGGTCGAGATCGTGCGCCTGGTCGGCAACCGCTGCCCGCCGGGGTCGCTGGCCGGCGCGCGCACCGCGCTGGAGCGCGCCTGGGCGGTGCGCCACGATCGCGATCAGTTCGTGCGCGAGGACTTCACCCTGATGCTGGGCGTGGTCGCGGGCGCGCGCTTCCTGCCCGGCGTGTGGATGCTGAACTCGCTGCGCACGGTGTACGTCGAGCTGGCGACCACGTTCTCGCACGCCACTCACAACGCCCCGCCCGAGAGCTACCGCGGCGCCTACCACGCCGCCTTCGACGCGCTCGAGAGCGGCGACTCGCTCACCGCCGCGCGCCACATCGACGACTACCTGGGCGAGCACGACCGCAAGATGTGCCACGCCCTCGGCCTGGACTTTTCCCCCGACACCCGCACGGGAGGCAACTGATGCCCGCTCGCTTCGACATCCCCGCGCCCCAGCGGCGCATCATCGCGCGCTTCGCCCGCGTGGTCTGCCCACCTGGCCTGGTGAAGAACCAGCTCGAGCAGCAGCTGTTCGACCAGCTCGAGCCCTACCTCGGCGCCATGCCGCTGCACCTGCGCCTCGGCCTGATGGCGGCCTTCACGACGTTCGATCAGGCCGCGCGGCTGTGGCCGGCGGCGCGCGGCAGCCGCTTCACCAACCTCGACGACGAGCGCGCCGACCGCTACTTCCGCGCCATGGCGCACGGCCCGCTGGGCCCGCAGCGCAACATCTGCAAGTTGATGAAGGGCCTGGTCACCTTCAACTACTACGAGATCCCGGCCGTGCGCGCCGAGCTCGAGTACCACCCCGAGGCCTACATCGCCAAGGTCGCCAAGCGCCGCCTCGACAGCTACGCCGAGGCCATCCGCAAGGGCGAGGAGGCCGTGTTCGCCGACGAGCCGGGCCAGATCGTGCGCCTGCACCGGGGTGCGCGATGAACGCCGCCAAGCGTTCGCTGATGATGGGCGCCGCGCCGGCCTCGGCGACGGCCATCCCGGGCGCCGCGCCGCCGAAGAAGAAGCGCCTGCCCGGCCTGACCGAGCAGGGCGAGGTCACGCGCGACCTGTACATCTCGTGCGACGTCGTCATCGTGGGCTCGGGCGCGGGCGGCGCCACCATGGCGGCCGAGCTGACCGACGCCGGCATGGACGTGGTCGTGCTCGAGGAGGGCAGCTACCACCCGACCGAGTCGTTCACCGCCGACTCCGGCCGCGCGCTGCGCGAGCTGTATCGCGACGCCGGCGCGCAGACCACCATCGGGTCGCCGCCCATCATCTTCTCCGAGGGCCGCTGCGTCGGCGGCTCGACCGTGATCAACGGCGGCATGTCGTGGCGCACGCCGGCGCACATCCTCGACCGCTGGGCGCGCGAGGAGTCGATCCAGAAGGTCACGCCCAAGGACATGGAGCGCCACTTCGAGAAGGTCGAGAAGCGCATCTCGGTGGCCTACCAGGATCCCGAGACCATCGGGCGCGACGCCGAGCTGCTCAAGGCGGGCGCGGCGGCGTTCGGCTGGAAGACCATCCCCAACCTGCGCAACCAGCTGCACTGCGCCGGCACCAACAACTGCGCCTTCGGCTGCCCCACCGGGGCCAAGCGCTCGATGCTGGTCACCAACGTCCCGCGCGCACTTCACCGCGGCGCCAGGCTGTATGCAGATTGTCGGGTTGACAAGATCACGCGCGTCGGCAAGCGCGCCACCGGGGTCGAGGGCTGGTTCATCCGCCCCGACGGCCGGCGCGGGCCCAAGATGGTGGTGCGCTCGACCCTGGTGGTCGCGGCGTGCGGCTCGGTGCAGACGCCGGCCCTGCTGTGGCGCTCGGGCTTCCAGTCGCCGTCGGGGCAGCTGGGACGCAACCTGACGCTGCACCCGAACGCCAAGCTGGTCGCGGTGTTCGACGAGGACGTGCTGGGCTGGCAGGGCGTGCACCAGGCCTTCCAGGTGCGCGAGTTCATGGACGACGGCATCCTGTTCACCGCGGTCAACATCCCGCCGTCGCTGGTCACCATGGGCATCCCGCACCATGGCACCGAGCTCGGCGAGCTGATGAAGGACTACAACCGCATGGTGGTCGCGGGCTGTCTCATCGAGGACTCGACCTCGGGCCACATCAAGATGGTGCCCGGCGTGGGCCCGCTGGCGTTCTACGAGGTCACGCAGAAGGACGTCGATCGCGCCGTGCGCGGCGTGGCGCTGACGGCCGAGGCCATGTTCGCGGCCGGCGCCAAGCGCATCATCCTGCCCTTCGAGGGCGTGCCCGACCTGATGGGGCCCGACGACGTCAAGGCGCTGTTCCGCCGCGACATTCCGCGCTCGAAGATGGAGCTACTGACGGTGCACATCATGGGCACCTGCCGCATGAGCGACGACCGCAACCGCGGCGTGACCTCGAGCTATGGCGAGTTCCACGACGCCGCGGGGCTGTTCGTGGCCGACGCCAGCCTGTTCCCCGGCCCGGTCGGGGTCAATCCGATGGAGTCGATCCTCGGCCTGGTGACGCGCAACGCCGAGTGGATGATCGAGAACCGCCGCCGCTACAACGTGTGAGGGAAAATGACCATGAGCACCGCATCGCACGAGTACAAGTCCCTGGCCGGCCGCTCCAAGGAGGAGCTCGAGCGCATCTTTCGCGCCGGCGAGACGCCGTCGGTGGACGGCATCCTGGGCTACGAGTATCGCGGCTACAACCACCCGCGCATGATGTCGCTGCTGGGCATCCGCAAGTTCATCAAGGGCTTCTTCAAGAGCGAGCTCGGCGAGACCTTCGGCTGCAACACGCCGGTGGTGCAGAACGAGCTGGATGGCGAGTGGGTGTGCAAGGGCGACGACGCGCGGCCCAAGCGGTTTGGCTTCTTCCGCGTGGCCCCGGTCGACCCCGAGTCGAAGGACAACGAGTACCTGCACTCGCTGCTGCTCGACTATGGCCGCGGTGGCAACCCGATCTACGACCCCAGCAAGGTCATCCGCGACTACCTGGTGCGCGTCGAGCCGGGCTCGGACGACCTCCTGCTGGGCAAGGCCTACCTGGCGCTGGGCCCGATGCGGCCGGCCAGCAACTTCTTCCTGCTGGAGCGCCACCGCCCCATGTACGTGGAGCCCAAGATCACGCACCGATAGACGCGGCGCGCAGGATCGGGTATGGATCGCGCTGGATTCACTGGAACTGGCATCACAGGACTGCCCATGTCGACGACCGCCACCAGCGCCAAGCCCGAGAACATCGTCCGCCCGCTGAAGCAGCACTCCGCCAGCGACAAGCCGAAGATGCGCGTGGGCTACCTGATCTGGGCCAACCTGGCCGGGGTCGGCGGCGCCATCGGGCTGTTCTACGCCATCCTGTACGCCGATTTCCTGTCGGCCGCCTTCGGCGCCACGCTGCGCTTCTTCGAGCGCCACGAGGTCCTGATGGCGCTGGCGGCGTCGATGCCGTTCTTCGCCACCATCCTGGTCGGCATGGGCTACGCCAAGCGCGGCATCGCCAAGAAGCGCGCCCGCCTGGCCGCCGAGGGCGCCGCGCAGCAGAAGGCCGACGCCGAGGCCCGCTCCGCCCGCGGCCCGGTCGAATCGGAGTAGCCCCCTCGAAGCGAAGCTTCGAGGAGCGCTATTCCGGCTCCCATCCGGTTCAGCAGCCGGACGAAGGCCAACCCGCCGGGCGGGTCAGCCTTCGGTCGTGTGCCGTACGAAGCGGCGCCGGCCGACCGACTCCCACCACGACAGCCACTTCTCGTGGGCCTCGTCGCGCTCGCGGCGCGGCAGGTCGTAGTGGTAGCCGAAGTACTCGCCGGTGACGCGCTTGAGCTCCTCGCTGGCGCTCATGCGCACCTCGTCGGAGCGATGCGCCAGGCCGTCGAGCATCCACTCGATGCGGTGGCGGCCACGGTTCTTGTCCCACCAGGCCTGCCACTTGCGCTGGCTGGTGCCGAAATCCTGCTTGGTCAGCTCGACCAGGCTGCGCCGGGCCGCCTCGGCCAGCGTGTTGTCACGCGCGCCGACCGCGACCAGCAGCGCCGGCAGCGCCAGCACGTCGCGCAGCTCGCCGAGCGACTGCACCGCGGAGCGCGCGCGCACCGGATCGCGGGTGTCCGCGGCGGCCTTGCGCACCGGCTCGAGGGCGGCGTCGCGGGCGTCCGACGGCAACACGCCGAGGGCCTCGACGGCCGCGGTGCGGATGGCATAGTCGGGATCGAACAGGCGCGCGGCCAGCGCGCTGGCGGCGCTGGGGGCGGCCAGCTCGGCGCACGCCACGGTGGCGTAGTAGCGCACCTCGCGATCGGGATCGACCAGGCGGCCCACGATCCACGGCGTGGCGCGCTCGCCGAGCTGCACCAGCATGGCCAGCAGCGGGCCGTGCTGGCTGGCGCGCAGCACGCGGCCGTGCACCGAGTAGCGATCGATCATCAGGCGACCCGGGAAGCGCTTCATCGAGCGCGGCAGCAGCACCTCGTCGACGATGGTCATGAGCTGGCGCGCCGCGGCCTGCGAGCCGCGCGGATCGGCCAGATCCTCGAGCTTGTCGAGCAGCCGGTCGACCCCGGCGGCGTCCAGCTTCTGCAGCGGCGGCGCCCCCCAGCCGGGCGCGCCACGCGGGCCGATGTCGGAGGTCACGTGAGGCCCCGACTCGGTGGCTCGCGCCGAGCTGTACGAGCCCGGCGAGTCGGGTGACAGCGCCTGCATCGGCGGCCACTCGGCGCGCGCGCCGCGGTCGCTGACCGGCCCGGCCCCGGCGCCGCCGAGGTCACCGGAGCCCATGATGGGGCGCGAGGGTTGACGCAGCGGGGTCGGCTGGGTCGCCTCGGGTGGCACCGTCTGCGGGCGGCCCTGGGCGTCCAGGCCCAGCGAGGCCGGCGTCAGCCCGGGCACCGGGCGCTTGGTGGGCGCGCGCCACTGCCCGGCCACGGCGTCCTTGGCGCTGGGCGGCGGCGCCGGCAGCTCCAGCGAGGGCGCCTCCAGCGCGGCGCCCGGCGGCTGCGTGCTCGGGCGCGCGAAGCCGCCCGACTTGACCTTGAGGATGAGGCGGCCCAGCGCAGCGCCCGCCGCCGGCCCCAGCGGCAGCACGTCGGACACCTCGCTGGCCAGCACCGCGCGCCCGCGCGCATAGCCATACAGCAGGGCGATGACGCGGTTCTTGAGCACGATGGGCAGCACCAGCGCGGCCATCGGCAGCTCGTCACCGAGCGCATACAGCGAGGCCTGCGCGCGATCGTCGGCCACCAGCGGCCCGATGTAGGGCGACGCGGTCTCGTGCGCGGTGCGCAGCGCCGACGGCGCGTCCAGCGGCACGCCGACCTGGGCCACCCGCGCGACGTCGAAGCTGTCACCCTCGAGCGCCAGGCGCCCCGAGGCGGTGCCACCCTGCGTGGTCAGCACCGCGACATAGTCGAGGCGCGAGCGCGCCCCGCGCGCGATGACCTCGAAGATCTCGTCGCGCTCTTCACACTGATCGAGCCGCGCGATGGCGGCCGACGCCGGCATCGGCGCGGCCTCGGCGCCGGCGCGATGGCGCCACGAGGCTGCGCGCTGCGACGGCCGCTGGGGCATCGGCTCGGCGACCGCGCCGCCGCTGCCGCTGCCGCTGGGCTTGATGGCCACTGGCACGCCGGGCTGGATCAGGTGCGGACCGGAGCGCAGCATCACGCTGTACTCGGGCACGCCCTGGCTGGGGATGCGCTCGTTGACGGTGATCTCGCCGGCGGCCTCGCCCTCGCCCTCGGTCTCGGCGGTCAGCTCGACGGTCGGCTCGGTGTCACCGGCATCGGCGACCACCGGGATGCGCCCCTCGGGCAGCCGCTCGGCGGCATCGGCCAGCTGCGCCTCGATGGCCCGCGCCAGCCGGGCCTCGGCATCGACCCCCAGCGCGCTGCCCATGGCGACGAACAGCCCCTCGCCGTCCATCTCCTCCTCAGGATGCACCACCTCCCCCCCGCCACCCTCGCCCCCCGTGCCCGTGCCCGTGCCCGTGCCCGTGCCCGTTTCTTCCGGGCTCGTTTCCGTGCTCGTGCTCGTGCCCGTGCTCGTGCTCGCCTCACCCTCACCCTCACCCTCAGCCACCCCACCATCCGCCCGCACCGCGAACCCCTGCGCCGTCGTGCTCGGCGGCCGGTCATCCTCGACCCGCTTGAGCGGCGCGAAACCCTGCTCCGTCGTGCGCCCCACCCGCGACTCGACATCCTCGCGCTCGCGCGTGAGCGGCGTCAGCTGCTGCGTCGCCATCTCATGGATCGACAGCGGCACCGCCTCGGCGCCCGACGGCGGCCCGGGCAGCGCCACATCGACATGCCCCAGCGACGCCCGCAGCGCGTCCTCGCTGGCCAGCCCGCCCGCCGCCGGCACCAGCAGCTCGTCCGGCGGCGCCACCACTGGCTGCGGCGCCGTCACCGAGGTCGGGCCCGCCACCCGCTGCGACGGCCCGGCCTCGACCAGCACCGGCTTGTCGGGCACCACCACCGCCGCCAGCTTCTGCGACACCCGCGCCCCCGACGTCGGCAGCGGCATCGCCGGCACGTGGCGTCCGAACTTGCCCGCCAGCCGATCGAACCGCGGCGGCATCGGCAGCCCGTAGGCCGCCTGCAGCGCCTCGTGCACGCGGAACTCCGGCGTCACATACGGCTGCACCGGCCGCTGCAGCCGCGTCGCCAGCGCCTCCAGCCGCGCGATGTCGACCGGGTCGGCCACCAGCAGGCGCAGCGCCTCGCCCTCGAACGACAGCGGCACCGCGTGGTGCTCCTCGGCGACGTCCAGCGCGCACAGCCCGCGCGCCACCGGATCGCCGCTGCCCAGCAGCTCGGGCGTCGCCGGCGGCAGCCCCGCCGCCTGCGCGAGGTACGCCGTCAGCGGCACCTCACCGAGGATGCCCATCTCGAGGATGATGGTGTCCAGCGCCCCGCCGTAGATCACCTGGCGCTGGAAGGCCTCCGACATCTGCTTGACGGAGACCAGACCATCATGGACCAGCAGTGAGCTGAGCCGCGAGGCCATCGCTCATCACGTCCGCACGACGTACGTGCCGGCCAGCCAGTCGTGCAGCCCGCGCTTCTCGCGGTCGATGCCGGCCCACAGCCAGCCCAGCGTCACCAGAACAGCCGCCGCGAACGGCGCCACCATGCGGTGCTCGGGCGACAGCACCCGCACCGCCAGCCACACCAGCAGCAGCGCGCCCGTCACGAAGCCGAAGCTGCGCAGCAGCGCGCGCGCCAGCGACAGCTGATCGCCATAGACATCGACCACGCGCACCTTCAGCAGCCGCTGCCCCAGCGTGCGCCCGGCCAGGCCCCAGAACAGGGTGTGATACAGCAGCGCCACGCTGATCGACAGCAGCACCCAGGCCACGAAGACCGCGCTGCCATCCAGGTACAGCTCGATGGCGATATCGACGCCCTTGCTGCTCAGCGGGGGCATCTCGGCCGGCGCCAGCGCATGCAGCAGCACGCGCACCAGCAACAGCGCGGGCACCACCACGGCGAGATCGATCAACGCGGCCGCGGTGCGGCGCCAGAACCCGGCCACCCGGAGCCTGCGCGGGGCCGCCGCATGCGCGACGGCGACCGGTGTCGAGGTCGCGGACATTGCCTCACCATTTATAGCGGTTGTGCGAAAAAAATCAAAACCTTACGTGGCGAGATCGCCAAGTTCCCACGCCAGCACCGTCAGCGCGGCCAGGGCCGCGGTTTCTGCCCGCAGGATGCGCGGGCCCAGGCCGACCGGCACATAGCCCGCCGCCTGCGCCGCCGCCGCCTCCGCCTCGGTGAAGCCACCCTCGGGCCCGATCAGCGCCGCCACGGAGCTCACCACGGTCCCGCCGCGCAGCGCCGCCCGCGCCCCACCCGCGCGCGGATCCTCCCAGAACAGCACGCGCAGGTCGGCCGGGGTCGCCAGCGCCGCCGCCAGCGGCTGCACCTCGGCCACCACCGGCACCCGCGCGCCGCCACACTGCCGGGTCGCCTCGCTGGCGATCTTCTGCCAGCGCTGCGCCCGCGACGCCGCGCGCTCGCCCTCCAGCCGCACCACCGCGCGCGCGCACGCCACCGGGACGATCCCGGCCACGCCCAGCTCGGTCGCCTTCTGCACCACCCAGTCCATCTTGTCGTGCTTGAGCAGCCCGACCAGCAGGGTGATGCGCGCGCCCAGCGCGCCCGCGCGCGCGCGCCGGGCCAGCACGCGCAGGTGCACCTCGGTCGGGCTGGCCGCCACGATGCGGGCGTCGGCCTCGCCACCGGCGCCGTCGAACAGCGTGACCTCGTCGCCCACCGCCACGCGCAGCACCCGCGTCAGGTAGTGATGATCCTCGCCGCCAAGGACATGGTCGTCCCCGGTCAGCGACGCGATCGCCACCCGGGGCCGCGCCACGCGACTAGTTACCGCGGTACAGCACGAGCGCGGTCCACTCGCCCTCGGCGCCGCGCCCCCACACCGCGAACTCGCGCCCCGCCTTCGACGCGCCGAGCTGCGCCTCCAGCAGCTTCTCCTGCCCCGCCAGCAGGCCGGCCAGGATGAGCACACCGCCGCGCTCGACGCGCGCCACCAGCTCGGGCAGCAGGCCCTCCAGCACGTCGAGCTGGATGTTGGCCAGCACCACGTCGTACTTGCCGGCGAGCTTGCCCAGCGCGCGGGTCTCGCCGCGCACGCGCGACTCCAGCCCGTTGAGCTGCAGGTTCTCCACCGCGACGCGCACCGAGTCGACGTCCGTGTCGACCATCACCGCGCGCGACTCCGGCCACAGCTTGAGCGCCGCCACCGTCAGGATCCCCGAGCCGCAACCGACGTCCAGCACGCGCCGCGCCGCGTGCCCGCGCGTCTCGATGGCGTCCAGCGCGCGCAGGCACAGCCGGGTCGACTCGTGCTGCCCGGTGCCGAAAGCGCGGCCCGGATCCAGGTTCAGCACCACCTCCGCGGTGGTCGGCTCGTGCTTCTCCCAGCTGGGCACGATGACGATGCGCGGGGTGACGTAGAAGACCTTGAAGTACTCCTTCCACTTGTCGCGCCACGCCGACTCGGGCGCGGGCACCGTGGTGATCTCGGTGTGCAGCCCGACCGGCGCCAGCGCCTGATCGATCCGCTGCGTCAGCGCGGCGACGTCGCGGCCGCGCGTCACGAAGACCAGCTCGACGCGACCGGGCTGCGACTTCTTGAAGCTGCCCTGATCGCGGATCTCGAAGCCGTCGGCGCCGATGTTGGCCTCCATCACGGCGGCGGTGGCGCTGTCCTCCAGCATGCTGGGGATAGAGGCCACGACCTCGACCCAGTCGTCCTCTGGCTTCACGGTCACAGGGCGATCTAGTCTCGCTGCGCTGCGACTGTCAAACCCGATTGCCGTCTGATACCTTCCCCCCCGAGGGATACAGGAGGGTGTGAGATGCCGCTGAAGCTCGTCAACAAGGACACCGGGAAGGTGATCGGGACCATCACCACGGAGCAGCTGCAGCAGCTCAAGGACCTCCTCGAGGAAGAGGACACCCAGGATCACGACTACTACATCGATCGTGATCTGCTCGACTACCTGCAGGACGAGAACTGCGACGCCGCCGTGCTGGAGCTCCTGCGCAAGGAGATCACCGACGAAGAGGGCGTCGAGATCGAATGGCGAGAAGAGCCGTGAGCGTCGCGATGCCCAGCAGCGCCGCCGCCGTGAAGGGGCTCTGCCGCCGCCCGGTCTGACAGCCGCAGTCCTCGCCTCCGCCGCCTTCGCCTCCCCCGTCCGCCATCCCGCCGTCCACCACCCGCGAGTCGGTGATGTTGAGCAGCGTGCCCTTCTGCCGGGTCGCCGCGCGGAAGGCGGCCGGGATGCGATCGACCAGCTGCTCGGCGACCGGGCCGAACGTGGCCAGGTCGTCGCCGGGGCGCGCGATGACGATGACGCCCATGCGGAAGATGTTGCGGGTCGGGAAGGCCGGGCGGCGCTCGCCCTCGGCGCGCACCACGTCGGCCAGGTTGACCATGCGCGGGGTGGCCCGCACCGTCAGCGGCGTCCCGCGCTGCGGCGGCGAGCTGGCCGACAGCGGCAGGCCGTCGAGGTCGCGCAGCCCCGCAACTTGCGGCCCCTCGAGCAGGCGCAGCGGCGGCACCTCGCCGGGCGGCAGGAGGCCCATGGTGTACAGCGCGAGGTCGTCATAGCCGGTGCCGGCGGCGTCGGTCGTGGTGGTGAAGCTGCCGTCGCCGTTGTCGCGCCAGCTGTTGCCCTCCATCGGTGAGCCACCACTGTCGAGGAAGTACGACCAGTGGTTCTGCGCGCGCCCGAGCAGATCGGCGCGGGTGCCGGTGCCGGCGTCGAAGCGCAGGTAGCAGCACCAGCGGTGGCCGATCTCCTGCAGCGCGGTCAGGGTGAACTCCTGCTCGGGCACGCTGCCCCAGTAGGCCAGATCGCCCAGGTTGACCACGCCCTCGAGCTTGCTGAGCGGCATGAAGTCGAAGTCCTGGCCCTCGGGTTCGTTCTTCCAGCCCAGCCCCTCGAGGTGGTTCTCCATCGCCAGCAGCCACCACGAGTCGTCGGCGTCGAAGGTCGTGAAGAAGACCAGCAGCTCGGCGTCGTCGGGCGCGAACGACAGGTAGGCCGAGGCCAGCTTGCGCACCGTGGCGTCGACCGACGCCGAGTCGTTCCAGCGCGTGCCGGCCACCGTGCCATCGTCACGGATGAGGATGAAGTTGGGCGCGCGCTCCGGCGTCAGCGCGGCCCGCGCCGGCGTGGCCACGGCGGCCAGCGCCAGCAGCCCGCCCAGCAGCGCGGCGCGCGCGCGCGCGTGCGCGTGCATCACAGCCCGGGCGCCGCGTTCAGCGCCTGCAGGAGGTCATCGATGAGATCGGTCGGATCCTCGATGCCGACCGACAGGCGCAGCAGGCCATCGGTGATGCCGGCGCGCTCGCGCTCGGCGGCCGGCACGCCGCGGTGCGAGAACGACACCGGGTGGGTGAACAGCGAGTCGATCTCGCCCAGGCTGGCGGCGCGCCGCACCAGGCGCGCGCGGTCGTACATGCGCCGGGCCGCGGCCAGGCTGCCGACGTCGAACGCCAGCATGGCGCCGGGGGCGCGCAGCACGCGCTGCGCGACCTCGTGATCGGGGTGTGCGCGCAACCCCGGGTAGGCCACCCGCGTGATGCCCGGGGTCTCGGCCAGGGTGGCCGCGATGAGCTGCGCCGAGGCCACCTGGCGCTCGACCCGCAGCGCCAGCGTGCGCACGCCGCGCAGCGCCAGCCAGGCGCAGAACGGATCCATCATGCCGCCGACGATCTTCAGCACCTCGCCGACGCGCACCAGATCGGCGTCAGCGCCGACGACGACGCCGCCGATGAGATCGCCGTGACCCGACAGATACTTCGACGCGCTGTGCAGCGACAGCGTGGCGCCGTGCTTCAGCGGCTGCGACAAGAGCGGCGTCGCGAAGGTGTTGTCGACGATCAGCGCGGCGTCGTGCGCGCGCGCGATGGCGGCCAGGCGCGGCAGATCGGGCACCCGCACCAGCGGGTTGGTGATGGTCTCGACATAGATCACGCGCGTGGTCGGGCGCAGCGCGCGCTCGACCGCCGCCGGATCGCAGGCGTCGACGAAGTCGGCCTCGACGCCATAGCGGGGCAGGAAGCTGGTGAGCAGCTCGTGCGAGGTCCCGTACAGGCCGTCGGCGGCCAGGATGCGGTCGCCGGCGCGCACGCGGGACAGCAGCGCGGCCGAGATCGCGGCCATGCCCGAGGCGAAGGCCAGCGCGCCCGCGCCACCCTCGAGGTCGGCGACCACGCGCGCGAACGCCTCCACCGTCGGGTTGCCCACGCGCGAGTACAGATAGGCCTGCCCGCGCGCGGCCAGATCGGCCGAGGCGGCGTCGGGGTAGTCGAACGCGGCCGACTGCACCAGGGGCAGGATGTGCGGGCGCTCGCCAGCGGCGGCGGGTACGGCGAAGCGTGCGGTGGCGTCGTGCACCGCGGTGAGGACTCGCGTGCCGGCGCCAGGGCCAGCGGGCGGTCGCTCGGGAGGCAGCTCGTCCAAAGCCATGGTCGGAGTGTAGTGCATCACGGGCGCGGGACCCCGTGACGAAGGTGGTGGACCAGCCTGGCGATCACGATCCGAAAACGAAGACGGGGTGCCACCTGTGTGGGGCACCCCGGGGTCGAAATCTGGTGCTGGGGCTCAGCGGGTCGTGCGGCGCTTCATCTCGCGACGGCGCCGCTTGCGGGCCTCGCGCATCTTCCGCTTGCGCTTGACGCACGGCTTCTCATAGAAGCGGCGGCGCTTGACCTCCTGCAGGATGCCCTCCTTCGACATCTTCTGCTTGAGGATTTTCATAGCCTTTTCAAGGCTATCGCGAACTTCGACTTCGAGCGGGCGACCCAGCAAGTTGTCCAAACGACCATCTCCTCGTGTACGGCAGCCTGGTGTTTCTAGTGGATCGGGCCTGCGGGATCAAGGAAAAAGATCGCGTTATCCGGGACGTAGGACGGTCCATGCGCGCAGCCTCCGCGATGTTCGCCTTGCTGACGGTCTCGGTACTGGGGACGGCGGCGGCGGCACCGGTGGTCGATGCGGTGGTGGTGGCGGCGAGGGTGGGCGACACGGGGCCAGCCAGCAATGCGGCGGCGGTCGCGCGCAAGGACCAGCAGGTGACGCTGTTCGCAGCGGCCCGGCTGGTTGGCAAGGCGAGGGTCTGGGTCACGCGTGCGCCCGCGCTGGTGCTGGGCGGGCGACGCGTGAAGGTGGTGACCCCCGAGGAGGCCGGCCTGGCGGAGGCGCCGCTGCGCTGGTCCACGGTCGAGCCGGTGCCGGCGCACGTCGGTGAGGACGGCGTGCCCGAGCCGTACTCGAACGCGCAGCTGGGCGGCCAGAACCACGGCAAGTGGAAGGGCTACGACCAGCTGGGCTACTTCGAGACCGTGCTGGGCGACTTCGCCGCCGGCGCCTGGATCCGGGCTGGCAGCGCGCGCCCGCCGCGACCCGCCGACGACACCTGGGACGGCCTGGGCACCATGCGCTTCAAGGTCGAGCTGCGCACGGGCGAGCGCGTGGTGGCCAGCGCGGGCGCCGAGGCCACCGACCAGCGCGGCCTGCTGGGTCGCGTGGCGCGCGTGACGGTGCGTCGCGACGACAGCTTCCTGGGCTGGCTCAGCTCGTACTTCATGGTGCCCGAGGTGTTCGGCAGCGCCGGGCCCGGGCGCGATCACCAGACCGATCGCTATGTCGGGGCCGACTGCGCCGACGTCCTGGTCGGCGCGCTGCGCGCCAGCGGCTCCAAGGTCGACTACACCAGCGCGGCCGGGCTGGTCGGGCTGACCCGCCACGTGGCGGGGCCGTTCGCGGCCGACGCGCGCGGGGTGCTGAGCGCGCTGGCGACCGGCAAGCAGGTGGCCAGCGTCGCGGTGGCGGCGGGCGACCTCATCTTGATCAGGTATGCGGGGCCGTGGGCGACCGGGACCGGACGGGCCTGGGATCACGTCGGCGCGCTGTGGGAAGATAGAGGCGTGAAGGGTGTGCTCGATGGCGAGGATCTGATCGTGCACATGGGCCACCCGCGGCTGGAGATCGAGCCGCTGTCGGCGCAGTCGCCGGCGGTGTTCGACGTGCTGCGCTGGGACACCAAGAAGGTGCGCTGATGCGCGGGCGCGGGCGCGGGCGTGCGCGGCTGGCGGCGCTGGGGCTGTGGCTGCTCGCGGGTGTGCCTGCGCTGGCGCTGGCCCGGCCGCCCGGTCGCATGCCCCCGGTCGACACCGAGCAGGCGGCGCCCGCCGCGCCCGCCGCGCCGACCTATGCGGTGCGTCTGGCCGACCTGCAGCGCAAGGTCGACCAGCTGAAGGAGCAGATCTGGCGCCAGCCGCCCCGGCTGCCCAGCTATCACCCGCTGCACCCCGACGGCCCCACCAGCCAGGGCCAGCGCCGCGCCGCCCGCCTGCGCTGACCGTCCCTGCGTCAGTCGCCGCAGGCCTGGCGCTGGCAGACGTCGACCTCGGCCGCGCAGCGCGCGACCACGCAGCTGGTGCACGCCGTCCCGCTCTGCGCACACTCGCGCTTGCACAGGCGATCGGTGCAGGTCAGCTGCGGGAACAGTGCCCCGGTGACGTTGGGGCACGACGCCGTGATGCAGGCCTGCCAGCACTCGCCCGACTCCGGCGAGCCCTCGGCGAACTTCGGCCGCGACGCCACCGGGCAGCGCTCCAGGCAGCTGGTGGTCGCCGCGCAGCTGGCGGTCCCGCTGCCGTGCTGGTCCTGCCCCAGGCAGGCCTCCTCGGCCTCGGGCAGCGCGGGGTAGTAGATCGCGCTCCACATGCACATCTCGTTGGCGTCGGCGCTGAGGCCCTGGATGAACGGGGTGTCGCCCGGGTTGGCGTAGCCGCAGCGAAACCGGATGTGCGACGCCGCCGGCACCGCGAGTGGGCCGAAGAAGGTGTCGGGCTGCTCCCAGTCGGTGCTGCGATAGAACGGCGACGCCGCGCGCTCGCCGGCGGGGTCGACCGCGACCTGGAAGTCGACCCCGCGCTTGTGCATGTGCGGCGCGGCGCTGAGGATGGTGATGGGCTGGCTGATCGGGCAGCGCATGGTCGCGGTCGCCGACGCACGCGCGGGCACGTGGATGTACGGGTTGTAGAAGCGCAGGGTGCCGGCGCGCTGCTGCACGGTCTCGGCCTTGGTGGTGCGCATCTCGATGGACAGGTCGGCCTGCAGCGTCGCGGCGCCGGTGTTCTGCGCGTGGATCTGCACCAGCAGGAGCTCGCCGCTCTCGAACGGGTAGGCCACGCCGGGCGGAAAGTCGGCGCTGACGTCGGGCGACTGGCCGCCGCTGACATAGCCGCGCGCGTACTTCATCACCGCGCTGTCCGCGTAGCAGTCGACCTCGCCGTCGAGGCCCGCGGGGATCTCGGCGACCGAGGTGCGGAACAGCAGGTAGTGGTGCACCCCGGCGCTGTAGTGGTGGCTGCCGCCGCTGACGAAGATCTCGCCGCCGGCCTCGGGCAGCCGCATGAACTTGCAGCGGTAGCTCTCGACGCCCGGCGCCAGCGCCAGGTGGACCTCGAGCCCGATGGGGTCGCCGGGGGAGAAGCTCGTGGCCTCGCCACAGCCAGACAGCGCCAGGGCGAAGCTCAGCCCCAGCACGAACGTGCGTGCTTGCAACATGTGAATCCCTCCAGGCAGCGCGCTGGTTCAGCCGCTGCGTCGTGTCGTCATCAGGATCGGGGCGATGACCGCCTGGTAGAAGGCGCCCGCGCCGTCGCGCTCGGCCAGCCTGCGCGCGAGTTCGCGATGGAACGCCACCCTGATCGCCAGCGGTGACGGGCGCACCGCCCCTGCTTCAGCCAGGGCCTCGCGGTCCGCGAACACGCGGTACCACCAGGCCACCTCCATGCGAAAGATCCGGTTCTGCCCAGCCTCGGCGAGCAAGCGCCAGAACTTCTCGTCGAACGCGTCCCAGCCCGCCTCGGGGTCGGGACTCGTCGCCCACTCCTCGACCAGCTGGACCACACGCGCGCGCTGTTCACGCGTCGCCCGCAGCTCGGCCAGCTGGACCAGACACAGCCCCTGCAGGAGCTGCTTGTCGAGGATGTCGCCCGCCGGCAGCGCGGCCTCGCTGCGCGCGCGCCCGGCCTTGCGATGGCGATACAGAAGTTCGATCGCGCGCACGTCGGCTGCCTCGGCAGGATCGAGCACCAGCGTCGCGCCACCCTGCTTGACCCGCAGCAGGCCCAGGTCCGCCAGCCGGTGCACGGCCTGGCGGATCAGGATGCGGGAGGTGGCCAGACGCTCGGCCAGGATGCGCTCGGATGGCAGCGCGGTCCCTGGCGCGAGTTCGCCATCCAGGATGGCGGCGGCGAGCTGCTCGAAGATGTCCTCGGAGACGCGGGCGCGTGTGGCTGGACGAAAGCCTCCCTTCGACGGCACCCTTACTGGATAACCTGGTTACCCAGTTGTGTCAAGCAGCCATTTCGAAGCGCCATTGCTCGCGATCCATGTCACCATCGCGCCCGTGAAGGCCGCGCTGATCACCCGCTACAAGGCGCCCCTCGAGGTCGCCGAGCGGCCCATCCCCGAGCCCGGCCCCGGCGAGCTGCGCATCCGTGTGCACGCCGCTGGGGTCAACCCGGTCGACTACAAGACCCGCAACGGTGACCTCAAGCGCGCCATCCAGTTCGCGCTGCCCGTGATCCCCGGCAACGAGCTGGCCGGCGTGGTCGACAGCCTGGGCGCCGGCGCGACCCGCTTCGCCGTCGGCGACCCCGTGTTCGCGCGCATCGCCAAGCAGACCATGGGCGGCTTCGCCGAGTATGCGGTGGTCGCCGAGGCCCTGGTCGCGCGCCAGCCCAAGGGGCTCGATCACGTGCACTCCGCCTGTCTGCCCCTGGTCGGCCTGACCGCCTGGCAGGCGCTGACCGAGCGCATGAAGACGCAGCCCGGCCACCGCATCCTCATCCATGTCGGCGCCGGCGGCGTCGGCACCGTGGCCATCCAGCTGGCCAAGCACCTCGGGGCCTGGGTCGCCACCACCTGCAGCCCGCGCAACACCGAGCTGGTCAAGTCCCTGGGCGCCGATCAGGTCATCGACTACACCAGCCAGGACTTCACCCGCGCCGTCGCCGATCTCGACGGCGTATTCGACATGCTGGGCGGCGAGACGCGCCTGAAGTCGTTCAGCGTCCTGAAAGCTGGCGGCGTGCTGTGCTCGATCGGCGGCCTCATCGACGTCGCCACCGCGCGCGAGTTCGGCCTGGCCTGGCCGCTGCGCTTCGTCATCGGCCTGGCCAACCGCAAGCACGACCGCGCCGCCCGCATCCGCGGCGCCAGCTGGAGCTACCTGTTCATGCGCCCGGACGGCGCCCAGCTGGCCCACCTGGCCTCCCTGGTCGAGGCCGGCACCCTGCGCCCCGTCCTCGACAAGACCTACCCGCTGGCCGACATCGAGGCCGCCTACCAGTACGTCGCCTCGGGCCGCGCCCGCGGCAAGGTCGTCGTCACGATGTGACCGACCGCGCGCCCAGGCAACCCCCGGGCGCCCCTCGAAGTCCCACCATGGACCGCCCCCTGCCTTTTCTCTAAGATGCGCCGCACCGTGGGCCCCCCCGAAGAAAACCTGAAGATCTTCACCGGGTCAGCGCACCCGGCGCTGGCGGCCGCCATCGCCGCGCACGTCGGCATCCCGCTGGGCCGCTCGCGCACGCACCGCTTCTCCAACGAGAACCTCAAGGTCAAGATCGAGGAGAACGTCCGCGAGCAGGACGTCTTCGTGGTGCAGCCGTCGTGCCCCCCGGTGTCGGAGGGCATCCTCGAGCTGCTGATCATGATCGACGCGCTCAAGTCGGCGTCGGCGCGGCGCATCACCGCGGTGATGCCGTACTTTCCGTATGCGCGCTCCGACAAGAAGGACGAGCCGCGCATCTCGATCACGGCGCGCCTGATGGCCGACCTCATCGAGACCGCGGGCGCCGATCGCGCGCTGACCATGGATCTGCACTCGCCGCAGGTGCAGGGCTTCTTCCGCATCCCGGCCGATCAGCTGTCGGCCATCCCGCTGCTGGTCGAGCACCTGGGCAAGTCCGACCTCACCAACGCCGTCGTGGTCGCGCCTGACGCCGGCGAGGCCAAGGACGCCGCGCGCTTCGCCAAGCGGCTGCACATCCCGCTCGCCATCATCGACAAGCGCCGCTTCGGCGACGACGAGAAGCCGCGCGCCATCCACCTGGTCGGTGACGTGCGCGGCAAGCGCGCCATCATCATCGACGACGAGATCGCCACCGGCGGCACCATCGCCGAGGCGGTCGCCTTCGTGCGCTCCGAGGGCGCCACCCACGTCACCGTCGCCGCCGTGCACCCGGTGCTGTCGGGCAACGCGCCGACGCGCCTGGCCGCCGCCGCGGTCGACGACTACGTGTTCACCGATTCCATCCCCATCCCGCCCGAGCGCCGCGATCCGCGCACCACGGTGCTCAGCGTGGCCAGCCTGCTGGCCGAGGCCATCATGCGTATCCACGACGGACGCTCGGTGTCGGAGCTGTTCGCGTGACCCCCAAGGAGAGGACATGTCCGTGAAAGTCACCACCCTGCTGTGTGCGCTGCTGGCCCCCACGGCCCTGGCGCACGCAGGTAGCCCCGCCGCCGCCGAGGGCAAGGCCATCAAGCCCAACCTGAAGCCCGCGGTGCTGGCCAACCCGGGCGCGGCCGCGCTGGTGCCCAAGCTGGAGCTCAAGAAGTGGACGCTGCCCAACGGCCTCGAGGTCCTGCTGCTCGAGGACCACAAGGCGCCGCTGGTGTCGGTCCAGGTCTGGTACCACGTCGGCTCCAAGGACGAGCCGCGCGGCATGCGCGGCATCGCGCACATGTTCGAGCACCTGATGTTCAAGGGCTCGAAGCGGGTGCCGCCCGAGGAGTACACCAAGCTCATCGATCGCATCGGCGGCGAGTCCAACGCCTTCACCACCGAGGACGTCACCGCGTTCTTCCAGAGCGTGCCCAAGGCCTACCTCGGCTTCGCGCTCGAGCTGGAGTCGGAGCGCATGCGCAACCTCTTGCTGACGCCCGCCACCGTCAACAGCGAGCGCGAGGTGGTCAAGGAAGAGAAGCGCCAGCGCCTGGACAACGACCCGCTGGCGCGCGCCTTCGAGCGCTTCCGCCAGATCGCCTTCACCCGCCACCCCTACGGCTGGACCCCGGCGGGTGACCTGGCCGAGCTCGACCAGGTCTCGGTCGAGGCCTGCCAGCGCTTCTACGACACCTACTACATCCCCAACAACGCGGCGCTGCTGGTGGTCGGCGACACCGACGAGGCCACGCTGCGCCCGCTGGTCGACAAGATGTTCGGCGCCATCGAGCGCGGCAAGGATCCCATCCGCCCGGCCAAGATCACCCCCGAGCCCGAGCAGACCCAGGCCCGCGAGGAGATCGTGTCGTGGCCGTCGCAGATCGGCCTGGTCATCGCGGGCTGGCACGCGCCGCCCGCGGTGTCGGCCGACAGCTTCGTGCTCGAGGTCATGGCGGCCATCCTGTCGTCGGGTGACAGCTCGCGCCTCAACATGGCGCTGACCCGCGGCAAGGCGCCGGTGGCGGTGCAGGCCGGTGGCTCGCTGATGACGCAGGAGGATCCCGGCCTGATCGTCACCTACGGCGTGTTCCAGACCGGCGAGGCCGACAAGGTCAAGGCCGCGCTGCTCGGCGAGATCAAGAAGCTGCAGACCGCCAAGGTCAGCGCGCGCGAGCTCAGCAAGGCCAAGAACCAGCTGGTGGCGTCGTACATCTACGGCCTGCAGCGCGTCGAGGGCGTGGCCACCCAGCTGGGGTCGTTCCACTACCTGTATGGCGACGCGGCGCGCTTCCTGACCGCGGCGCGCGACATCGACGCCATCACCGCCGACGACGTGCAGCGCGTGGCCAAGAAGTACCTGATCGACGCCAACATGACGGTCGTCGTGGTCAAGCCCAAGGCGCCCGAGAAGGCCAAGACGCCGGCCGAATCAGCCAAGGACAAGCTGCAGAAGACGCCCGCGCCGGGCACGACGCCGGCACCGGCACCCGCACCGACTCCGGCGCCCGCGACCGCGCCGCCCGCGACCGCGCCCGCGCCGACCGCGCCCGCGCCCGCGCCTGCGCCGACGACTCCGGCCCCGACCGCTCCGAAGGGTGGCAACTGATGCGCCTCTCCAGCAGAACCCTCACCACCCTGGCCGCCCTCGCGGTGCTGGCCTCCTGTGGCGGCGGCAGCAAGTCGACCGGCAGGACGACCACGCCGTCGCCGACCCCGTCGCCCTCTCCGGTCACCAAGAAGCCGGGCCTGGTCGACGTCACCGGCGGCGCCGCGCCCGATCCCTGGGACGGCCGCACCGATCTCATCCAAGCCCCGCCGGTCGCCGCACCGTCGCCCATCACGCTGGCCCCCGCGCAGCGCTTCACGCTGTCGAACGGCCTGCAGGTCATCGCGGTCGACCGCCCCGAGCTGCCCATCCTGGGCTTCGACCTCGCCATCCGCGCCGGCAACCTCGACGAGGGCCGCGACAAGCGCGTGCTGGCCGACTTCGTCGCCGAGCTGCTCAAGCGCGGCAGCAAGGGCAAGAACGCGGTCCAGATCGCCGATCGCATCGACTTCGTGGGCGGCCACCTCGCCGCCGCCGCGGGCTACGAGAACATCGACCTCGCGTGCAGCGTGCTGACCCGCGACATGGAGGTGTGCACCTCCACGCTGGCCGACATCGTGTCGGCGCCCGCCTTCGACAAGCGCGAGATCGAGCTGGTGCGCGCCAAGCTGCTGGCCGGGCTGGCCCAGATCCTGGACGATCCCGAGGCGCTGGCCGGGCTGCACTTCGCCAACGCCGTGTTCGGCGAGGGCCACCCGCGCGGCTGGCCGGCCACCGCGCGCACCATCTCGGGCATCTCGCAGAAGGACCTCATCGCCTTCCACAAGGCCAGGTTCTCCCCGAAAAACGCCACCCTCGCGGTGGCCGGCTCGTTCGACCTCGGCAAGCTCAAGGCCGCGCTCGAGAAGAGCTTCGGCAAGTGGAAGGGCGGCGCCGTGGCCCAGCGCGAGCTGCCCGAGCCGCCGCGCCAGCCCGGCCTCAAGGTGCGCCTGATCGACAACCCGGCGCTGACCCAGTCGACCATCGTGGTCGGCCACCCCGGCATCCGCCACCTCGATCCCGACTTCTACGCCGTGCGCGTGATGAACTACATCCTGGGCGGCGGCGGCACCTCGTCGCGCCTGATGAACGTCATCCGCGCCAAGGGCGGCAAGGCCTACAGCGCCACCAGCGGCTTCGAGTCGTTCGAGTCGCGCGGCGTGTTCGAGGCCAGCACCAGCACGCGCACCGCCGAGACCGTCAACACCCTCAAGCTCATGATCGGCGAGATCACCAAGCTGCGTGACAAGGGCGTCACCGAGGCCGAGCTCAGCGACGCGCGCGCCAACATCGCCGGCAACTACGGCCTGTCGTTCCAGACCGCCAGCGACGTCGCCACCGCGCTGCTGTCGGCCGAGCTGCACCGCCTCGACAGCAAGTATGTCGAGGAGCTGCCGGTGCGCATCGGCGCGGTGACCCGTGAGGAGGTCAACGCCGCCGCCAAGACCCGCCTCGATCCCGAGCACCTGGCCATCGTCATCGTCGGCGAGGGTGACGCCGTCGAGGCCCAGCTCAAGAAGGCCGCCATCGCCTACGAGCGCATCCCCTTCACCGATCCCATCTCGGCCGGCGAGCGCGCCGCCGAGGCCCGCCTGCTCACCGAGGCGGTGCCGCCCGAGGAGGCCAAGAAGGCCAAGGCCATCCTCGACGCCGCGCTGCTGGCCAAGGGCGGCGAGGACAAGCTGCGCGCCATCAAGGACATCAGCATGACCGGCAAGGCCGCGGTGATGGGCGCCAAGCTGCCCGGGGGTCGCCTGGCCGCCGACGTCGACCGCATCATGATCCCGCCCGACAAGATGCGCATCAAGCTGGTGCTGCGCGCCGGCAAGCAGTCGCAGGAGCTGGTCCAGGTGGTCTCCGGCGGCAAGGGCCTGCTGGCCCAGGGCAAGCAGAAGATGGCGATGCCGGCCGAGATGGTGCGCGATCTCAGCGCCAGCATCTGGCGCGATCAGGATCTCGTGCTGATGCGCCACCTCGAGCCCGGCGTGAAGGCGCGCGTGCTCGGCCAGGTCTCCGAGAAGGGGCGCACCTTCGACATCATCCTGCTGGTGGCACCCGACAACCGCACCAGCACGACGCTGTACCTCGACAGCAAGGAGCACCTGCTGGTGCGCCAGACCTTCGACGACGAGATCGAGGACTACGGCGACTACAAGGTCGTGGACGGCATCAAGTTCGCCCACCTCATCTCGCAGCGCCAGGCCACCGAGGCCATGATGGTCCAGATCGCCACCATCAAGCTCAACTCCAACCCCGACCCCGCGCTGTTCGAGCTGAAGTAGCCCTACTGCGGCGGCTTGCCGTCGGCCGCCGCAGCCTTCTTCGCTGTCGGCTTCTTCTCGGCGGCCTTCTTGTCGCCCGCCTTCTTGTCGCCCGCCTTCTTGTCGCCCGCCTTCTTGTCGCCCACGGCCTTCTTGTCGCCCACGGCCTGCTTGTCGCCCACGGCCTGCTTGTCGCCGCCCTTGGCCTTCTTCTCGGCTGCCTTGGCCAGGCGCACGCGCTCGGCCTCGCGCTCGCGCGCCGCCGCCTGCTCGCGCTCCCACGCCGCGGCATCCACGTAGACGACGATGTCCTGGCCCGCGCGCAGCTTGGCGCTGGGGTTGATCTTGTTGATGCGCGCCAGCGACCCCGGCGACAGATCGTAGCGCTCGGCCAGCGACTTCATGCTGTCGCCCGCGCCGGCCTTGATCTCGAGCCGCTTCTTGCCGCGCTCGCGCAGCAGGAGCTCGACATGCTCGGCGCCGCCGACCTCGACGACGTGGACGTCGCTCTCCTCCAGCACCGAGACCCGGGTGCGATCGACCTGGGGCGCCACCGCGGCCAGCACCATCTTCGGCTGCAGCACCGCGCCCGGATCCAGCCCGTTCAGCCGCACCAGCTCCTTGCTGCTGGTGCCGAGCGCCCTGGCGACGTCGGCCAGCTGGTCGCCTTTCTGGACCCGGTAGAACACCCGCCCATCGCCGCGCGCCGCCAGCCCGGCCGGCGGCAGCGCCACCAGCAGCGGCGCCTCGGCGCGCTTCTGCGCCAGCGCCCGCGCCAGCGCGACGCGCTCGTCGTCACCCAGGCGCGGCACCAGCAGCGGCACCTCGGGCGTGACCTCGTCGGCGCTGCGCACGCCGTTGTCGCGCTGCAGCTTCTGCGCGCTGATGCCGTGCAGTGCGGCGATCTCGTCGAGCGTCTCGCCCCGGCGCACCAGCCACACCGCGCGCCCCGCGGCGTCCTTCTCCAGCCGTGCCATGGCCTCGGGTGACAGCACCGCCGCGCGCGGGATGCGCACCGCGTCGACCCGATCAGGTGGCGTGCGTCCGCGACGCAGCTCGGGGTTCAGCGTCGCCAGCGCGCTCTCCTCGACCTCCAGCTCGCGCGCCAGCGTGGCCAGCGAGGTGCCCGGCGGCACCGTCACGCTGCGGCCGTCCCAGCGCGCCTTGGCCTGCACGTCGGCGAAGCCGAAGCGCTCGCGGTTGTGCTGGATGACCGCGCAGGCCTGGGCCTTGGGCACGTAGATCGTGCTCTCCCAGGGCAGCGCCGCCTCGTGCTCGAGCAGACCCCAGAAGTCGTTCGAGTTGAAGCGCGCGATGGCGCGCAGCACGCCGTTGTAGCCCGCGTTGTAGGCCGCCAGCGCCAGGTCCCACGATCCGAAGCGGGTGTGCAGATCATCGAGGTACAGCGCCGCCGCCTCGGTCGACTTCTCGGGATCGCGGCGCTCGTCCAGCCAGAAGTCCTGCTCCAGGCCATAGATCGTCCCGCCCTCGGGCATGAACTGCCACAGGCCCGCGGCGCCCACGCGCGAGGTCTCGCCGGGCCAGAACGACGACTCGATCAGCGCCACGCACACGAGGTCGCGTGGCAGCCCGTGCTTGACCAGCACGCGCTCGATCATGGCGCCGAACTTGCCCTGATCCTCCAGCCAGCTGCGCATCAGCGAGCGCCCGCGCGGCTCGTCCTTGTAGAAGCGCAGATACTCGACCACGCGCCGATCCCAGCGCACCGGCAGGTCACCCAGCGCCACGCCGCGCAGCCACTCGGGCGGCTCCGGCTGCGTCGCCGCGCTGCCGGCCGCGTCGGGCTCGCTGCTGGCCAGCGCCTGCTCCTCCCACGCCCGCAGCGCCGCCAGCGACGGGCTCTCGTGGAGCTGCGCGACGTCCACCGCACGCCCGCGCACCGCCCGCCGCCCGGCCGGATCGGCCTCGACATCCTGCGCGCGCGCGAACGACCGGCACGCCACCAGCAGCAGCACCGGCGTCAGCGCAACGCCACGCCAGGCCCTCTCGGACCACCGTTTTCCCAGCATCCCTCGATGGTACGGACCCCGCCACAATGGCCAACTTTTTGGGCCCCCTCGCAGCCTGGGTGCTACCGTCAGTGCGTGGGCCTGTTCGAGATCCTGCTGCTCATCGTGATCCTGCTGCTGGTCTTCGGCGCAGGAAAGCTGCCCGCCATCGGCGACGCCCTCGGCCGCACCGTGAAGAGCTTCCGCCGCGCCTCCCGCGGCGCCGACGAGATCGACGTCACCAAGAAGGCCGACCGCCGCCTACCCCCGCCTCCCGAGGATACCGACGACTGACGGCCCGCCACCCCGTTGCCTGTCGCCCGTGACCTGTGACCTGTGACCTGTGACCTGTGACCTGTTCGTCCGGGATCCGATCAGTCCTTCGACAGCTCCGAAATTCTCCGCTCCAGCTCCTCGATCCGCGTCATCAACAGCCCGAGCTCCTTCTGCAGGGCCGCGAACGGCGAGATGCTCTCGACCGCCATCCTGATGCGCTCGTCGACGCGCTTCTGCCACTCCTCGACCGTGCGCTGGCTCGACTCGAAGAAGTCGCGCACCTTGCCGCCACCCTTCTCCTCGCCGCCGCCCTCGCCCTCACCCGCCGCGCCGGCCGGCACCTCACCGCTGCCCTCGGCGCCCTCGTCACCCTCGCCCTCGCCGCCCTCGCCGCCCTTGCCGCGGCGGAACACCGAGCGCATCTTGTCGCCGGCCTCGGCCACGAAGTTGGTGATCGACTGCCCGCCGGTCTGGATGATGTTGCGCATCGCGGCCAGCGGCAGGAACTGCTTCTGCTTCTTCTCCTCCTCGAAGATGATCTGCGCCAGCGTGAACGCGGTCAGATCCTCCTTGGAGTTGTTGTCGACGATCTTGACGTCCTCGCCGCCCCGGATCATCTCGGCGATCTGATCGAGCGTGACGTAACGGCTGTTCTGGGTGTCGTACAGCTTGCGGTTGGCGTACCGCTTGATGACACGACTCTCGGTGGCGGCCATGCGCTCCCCTACAGATCCATCGACAAAGAAGCGGAATACGTCTGCTGCGAGCCAGCCTCGTCCTTGACCTCGATCCGGGTGCCATTCTCGACCCGCACGTCGGTGGTCGAGCCCGCCAGCGTGTGCGCGGCCTCCAGGGTGAGCGAGAACAGGTAGTAGCGGAACTTCATGCCCAGGAAGAAGCGGATGCGCCGGATGTCGTCCTGCTCCGGGAACACGAAGTTCAGCCGGATATCCTGCGGATTCTGCGTGGCGTCGATGTTCGGCGTGGCGTCCACCACCTCCGACCTCGGGATGATCCACATCATGTTGCCGCCCGCGTAGGGTTCGGCCGCCCAGGTGCCCTGGACACCGAAGCGCTTCGACATCGAGACGTCGACCGCCGCCGTGGTCAGGTCGATCTGGTCGGTCCCCATCAGGCGCGCCGCCGAGCCGCGCACCGCCAGCGACGGCAGCGGCCAGCTGTCATAGCCCTCGTGCAGCGCGAACTTGGCGAACATCTGCAGCGACCACATGTTCGAGTCGAACAGCTTCAGCGCACCGGCGCCGACCTCGAAGCTGGGCAGCGGCAGCCACATGCCCTTGCGCACGAACACGCCCATGGTCGGGATGCTGTCGTGGAACTTGGGCGCCGCCGGGTCGGTGACGTCGGCGCCCTGCGCCGCGCGCCAGTACGGCGAGTTGCCATTGATGGTGTTGATCGAGAACTCGGTCGAGAACTGGAAGCCCGAGTACCCCATGGTGTCGGCCGGCGACATCGCCTTGGGCGACATCACCACGCCGAGCTCCGAGGCCAGGGCGCGGAACGCCTTGTGATCGGGGATGACATCGACCACGCCACCGCTGCCGGTGACCTCGCCGAGGCGTGACAGCACCAGATCGTTGTCGTCGGCGCGCGCAACGCCAGCCTCGAGGGCCACGCTGGCCACGATCACCAGGCCGAGGCCAAAGCCGCGCCGCATGCAGATCCCCATGGCAGCGACGTTACTCACCGTGCCAAAGCGCGTCAAGTGCGCTCGCCATCTGCTATTTTTCCGCCCATGACCGAGTACCGCGAGATCCTGTGCAGCAAGGACCCGGGCGGCCGCATCACCCGCCTGACCCTGAACCGCCCCGACAAGCGCAACCCCATCGGACCGGTCACCCTGGGCGAGCTGGTGCACGCCCTGGAGGCCGCGCGCGACGACGCCTCGGTGCGCGTCATCATCATCACCGGCGCCGGCAACTTCTTCTCCGCCGGCGGCGATCTGGCCCAGATGGCCGGCGCGCCCGGCAGCGGTCCCGCCATCAAGCCCGCCACCTTCCGCGAGCTCAACCTGCTGCTGACCCAGCTCGGCAAGCCGACCATCGCCATGGTCAACGGCCCCGCGCTGGCCGGCGGCCTCGGCGTCATGGTGGCCTGCGACCTCGCCATCGCGGCCGACGACGCCACCTTCGCCACGCCCGAGATCAACGTCGGGCTGTGGCCGATGATGATCATGGCCAACATCTTCCGCAACGTCCCGCGCAAGCAGGCCATGGAGCTCATCATGACCGGGGACAAGGTCGACGCCGCCACCGCGCTGCGCATGGGCCTGGTCACCCGCATCGTCCCGCGCGCCGAGCTGGAGGCCGCCACGATGGCGCTGGCCGAGAAGCTGGCCGACAAGGCGCCGACCACCATGCGCCTCGGCCTGACCGCCTTCTACGAGACCCAGGACCTGCCCATCACCGACCAGCTGGCCCGGCTCGAGGCCGGTCTCATGCAGGTGCTCGGCACCGACGACGCCCGCGAGGGCATCAGCGCCTTCGTGCAGAAGCGCAAGCCGAACTGGACCCAGCCGAAATAGGCCGAAAACGCGGCGTTCTCAGTCGCAGCGCACGCCGCCCAGCACGTGCTGGTTCCAGCCCGTGACGTCGCCCGGGTCGGTCTCCGGCCCGGCGCGCACGATCAGCATCATGGCGCGCCCCGAGGCCTCGCAGCGCCAGGTCGTCATGTGCAGGTTGAGCTGGTCGACGAAGCGGTGCTTGGCCGCGCCGCCCTGCACGGTCAGGTACTCGGGCTGCGAGAACGCCAGCCCGGTCTTGCCGAGATCGCGCTCCAGCATGCCCTCGAAGTCGCTGGTGGTGTGGTTGACCGACCAGACCACGCGCTGGAACGGCGGCTCGCCGGAGCCCCACACCATGAGCCCCTCGCTCTCGTCGCCCTTGAGGTCGGCGCGCGCCAGCCCGCGCGGTCCGGGGATGACGACGGCGGCGCCGCTCCAGTCATCGAAGCCGTCGGGCGCCCAGTCGGCGCGTGACGCCATCGCCTCGCGCGCCAGGTAGCCCCCGCCCACCGCCAGCGCGACCGCGAACAGGCCACCGAGGATCAGCTTGCGCGCCTCGCGCCCTGCGGACACCGGCACCGAAGTGGACGATCCAGACGACCCGGACACAGCTCGAGAATAGCACGCAGCTGCGCCAATTCAGCTCGGGCCATGCTAAACAGGCGCAAAGGACGACCGCCATGCCCATCCTCTGTGGAACCGACTACTCCGAGTTCGCCACCCACGCCGCCGAGGCCGCCGCGCACCTGGCGCGCCGCATGCGCGATCGTCTGGTCCTGCTCCACGTCGGGCGCACCCGCGACGACGACGAGCAGCTGCCGCCCGACCGCGCCACCGAGCTGCTCAAGAAGCGCAACAAGGTCGTCAGCCTGCTGACCGACCAGGCCGAGCGGCTGCGCGCCCTGGGCGTCGAGGTCCAGGAGGAGATCATGGCCGGCGAGGCCGACGAGGTGCTGGCCGACTATGCCGACACCATCTCCGCGCACAGCGTCTTCATCGGCACCCACGGGCGCCGCGGCTTCCGCGCCTGGGGCACCGGCAGCGTGGCCGCACGCACCGCCCAGCAGGCCCGCCGCCCCACCGTGGTCTGGCGCGGCAAGCCCGACCGCTGGGCCGCCTGGGCCGATGGCAAGGCGCCGCTGCGCGTGATGTGCGGCGTCGACTTCTCGCCCGCCACCGAGCGCGCCCTCGACTGGGTCAGCTCGCTGGCCGAGGCCGGCCCCATCGAGCTGCACCTGGCGCACATCCTGTGGCCGCCCAACGAGCAGAAGCGCCAGGCCGCCAAGGACAAGATGCCGCACGCCGCCGCCGAGCCGCCGCACGCGCTGCACGGCTTCGAGGTCGCCAATCCGCCCGACATGGAGGGCATCTGCCGGGCCGACCTGGAGGCCCGCCTGCGCGGCAAGTTCCCCGCCGGTTCGGCCCTCGAGATCCGCCCCAACTGGGGCCGCCCCGCCGACGCCCTGACCGAGTGGGCCGAGGACGTCGGCACCGACGTGCTGGTCATCGCGACCCGTCACCTCAAGGGCATCGCCGGCCTCTGGGAGGGCTCGGTCGCGCAGGGCGCCATCGCGACCGCGCGCTGCGCCGTCGCCAGCATCCCGCCGCCGCTCGCGCCCACCTAGCCCAGCCTCAGCCGGCCCGGCCGGCGCGCGCGGCAGCTACGGGCAGGTGATGTTGCCGGCGATGGTGCCGGCAGCCATCGACGTGAACTCCTTCGACGGGATGTTCATGCCGACGGCGTGCAGCTTGCCACCGACCAGGTCGACCACCACGGTGCCTGACTGGCCCATGTGGTTGGTCTGCGGCCCGCCAGCCGGATCGGACGCATAGCGCATCACGACCTCGGTCGGGCTGGTCGGGGTCTGCCCGGTCGACGTCGGCGTGATCACCGTATAGGTGCCGGCCGTCGGCGTGTTCATGAACTTGAAGTTGATGCCGGTGCGGTTCGAGTTCGAACCCGCGATGACGTTGCCCGCGCACATCGGCGTCGCCGAGACCACGACACCATTCAATGCATAGGTGTTGTTGGCCAGCGACGTCGAGGCATCAGGCATGACTGTCGAGCTATCGACCGTCGTCACGCTGCCGTCGACCACCGTGGTGTCGTCGTCATCGCCGCCGCAGCCGGCAGCCAGGAGACACACCGATACAATGAGAGAAACCCGCCCCCAGGTCTTCATGGGAGCCATCATCGCACAATTTAGGCGCGACGCCTAATTTGCCCCGACCGGGGCCTTGCCCTTGCTCGGCTTCGCCGGCGGCTCGGGCTTGGTCTCGCCCTTGTTCTCGGCCTTGGCGTCGCCCTCGACCTTGGGCTCCGGCGCCTGCGCCTCGTGCGGCGCCGGTACGGGCCCTGGCTCGAACTTCAGCGCCAGCCCCTCGCCGCCCGCGGCGACCTCGACCACCACCTTGCCGCCGTTGGCCTTGAGCTCGCCGAACAGCAGCGCCTCGGCCATCGGCTTCTTGATCTCGTTCTGGATCAGCCGCCCCATCGGGCGCGCGCCGAACACCGGGTCGAAGCCGCGCCCGGCCAGCCAGGCCCGCGCCGGCGCGGTCAGGTCGATGACCACGTGCTTCTCGGCGATCTGCTTGCCGAGCTCCCACACGAACTTGTCGACCACGCGCTCGATGACCGCCATGGGCAGCGGCTCGAAGCTGACGATGGCGTCGAGGCGGTTCCTGAACTCGGGCGAGAACGTGCGCTCGATGGCCTCCTTGTCGATGCCCTTGGTCGACTTGCCCGCCAGCCCGGCGAACCCGATGGAGCCCGCCGAGAAGCCGCGCGCGCCCGCGTTGGTCGTCATGATGACGATGACGTTCCGGAAGTCGGTCTTGCGCCCGTTGTTGTCGGTCAGGGTGGCGTGATCCATGACCTGCAAGAGCAGGTTGAACAGATCCGGGTGCGCCTTCTCGATCTCGTCGAGGATCAGCACCGCGTACGGCGTGCGCCGGATGGCGTCGGTCAGCAGGCCGCCCTGGTCGAAGCCGACATAGCCCGGGGGCGCGCCGATGAGGCGCGACACCGTGTGCCGCTCCGAGTACTCGCTCATGTCGAAGCGCACCAGCTCGACGCCCAGCACCTTGGCCATCTGGCGCGCCAGCTCGGTCTTGCCGACGCCGGTGGGGCCCGAGAACAGGAACGATCCGATGGGCTTCTCGGGGTGGCCGAGGCCGGCGCGCTGCAGCTTGATCGCGCTGGCCAGCTGCTCGATGGCCTTGTCCTGGCCGAAGATGACCGCCTTGAGCTCCTTCTCCAGCGAGGCCAGCTTGTCCTGGTCCGACTTCGACACCGTCTTGACCGGGACCTTCGCCATCTTGGCGACCACATCCTCGATGTTCAGCGGCAGCACGTGGGTCGGGCGCTGATCGGCGGGCAGCAGCTTGAGTACCGCTCCGGCTTCGTCGATGACATCGATCGACTTGTCGGGCTGCTTGCGCTCGTTGAGGTGCTTGCCAGCCAGCTCGGCCGCGACCTCGAGCGCCTCGTCGGTGTACTTGACCTGGTGGAACTCCTCGTAGCGCGAGCGCAGCCCCTTCAGGATCTGGATGGTCTCCTGCAGCGACGGCTCGTCGACGTCGATCCTCTGAAAGCGCCGCGCCAGCGCGCGATCGCGCTCGAAGGAGCTCTTGTACTCCTGGTGCGTGGTCGACCCGATGCAGCGCAGCTTCCCGGACGCGAGTGCGGGTTTCAGGATGTTTGAAGCGTCCATCGACCCGCCGCTGGTCGCGCCGGCGCCGACGATGGTGTGGATCTCATCGATGAACAGGATGGCGTGCTCGTCATCCTGCAGCTCGCGCAGCACGTTCTTGAGGCGCTGCTCGAAGTCGCCGCGGAACTTGGTGCCCGCCAGCAGCGCGCCCATGTCGAGCGAGTACACCTTGGCGTCCTTGATGACCTCGGGCACGCGGCCCTCGTGCACGCGCAGCGCGAGCCCCTCGACGATGGCGGTCTTGCCGACGCCGGGATCGCCCACGAACAGCGGGTTGTTCTTGCGCCGCCGGCACAGCACCTGGATGGTGCGGTCGAGCTCCGGCCCGCGACCGATCAGCGGATCGATCTCGCCCAGCGCCGCCTTGGCGACCAGCTCGACGGTGAACTGCTCGCGCGCCGACTGCTGCGAGCCGCCGTCCTCATCCTCGTCGCCGTCGCCGCCGCCCGCCGGCATGGCGTCGCCGCCGCCGTCCTTGGCCACACCATGCGACACGTAGCTCATGACGTCGAGGCGGGTGATGCCCGAGCGCTCCATCAGGTGGACCGCGTGCGAGTCGCGCTCGTGGAACATGGCGATCAGGACCTGGCCGCTCTCCAGGGTGTCCTTGCCGGCGCCGTGCACGTGCATGGCGGCGCGCTGCAGCACGCGACGGAAGCCGATGGTCTGCTCGGGCTCCTCGTAGGCGGTCTCCTCGGGCACCTTCTGCATATGGGTGTCGAAGAAGTTCTCCAGCGATTTCCGCATCTTCGCGATGTCGGCCCCGACCGCGCGGAGGATCTGCATGGTGGTCGGCTCGTCCAGCATGGCGTACAGGACGTGCTCCAGGGTCACGTACTCGTGGCGCCGCTTGGCCGCCTCGGCGGCGGCACGGCGCAGGGTGACCTGAAGCTCCTTGGAGATCGTCATGCTTGGCTCGCTATTCTTTCTCGACCGTCACGCGCAAGGGGTACTCGAACTCCCGGGCCAGCGCCATGGTCTTTTCAGCTTTGGTTTCGGCGACTTCATAGGTGAAGACGCCGGCGACGCCGATGCCGGTCGCGTGCACGTGCATCATGATGGCGTTGGCCTCGTTCTCACTGTGCCCGAACACGCTCATCAGCACCGAGACGACGAACTCCTTGGTGGTGTAGTCGTCGTTGTGGAAGAGCACCTTGTAGAGACTCGGACGCTTGGTCTTCGGGCGGGTTTCAGTGGCGACGGCTGTGCCGCCGTCCTTTTCAGGCCGCGCACGATCAGGATTTGAGGGTTTCTTGGGGTTGGCCATTTACGACGGCCCTCGCGCAGAGATACAATTGCGGTGGGGGAACTTGATTAGTCTACCCGAGGTGCTCATGAGAGGTAAATTCGTCGTCGGGGCGGCCCTGGTGCTGGCTGCCAGCGCGGGCGCTGCGCTCGCGCAACAGACCACGGTCATCAAGCCGATGATCATGGTCCAGGTCGACACGTCGGGTTCGATGCTCAACGGTAGCCTGTCGAACTCGTGCACGGGCACCAACACCAACAAATTCGAGCTGGCCAAGTGCACCCTGAACCGGGTCTTCAACGGCACCGGTGACGCCATCTTCGGCATGTCGCGCTACGAACCCCAGTGCTCGGACACCGGCACGGTGGCGGCCGGCTGCGACTACATCGACGCCCCGACCTGCTCGGCCTCGAACGAGGATCCGGTGGCAGGCGAGATCATCGTGACCATCGCGGAGGACAACACCAACGAGCTCCTCATGTGGCTCAACGGCGTGCCCAACTCCAACGCCAACTCGTGTCACCCCGGCTGTACCGCCGAGCGCGAGCTGCGCGCCCCCGGCAACCAGAACACCCCGACCGGCGGCGCGCTGGCCCGCATCCGGCAGTACTACGCCAACCAGCTGGCGTCGCAGCCCAGCCCGATCGGAGCCGACCGCGCCGCGGTGCCGCCAGTCGACAGCTGTCGCAGCTACCGCGTCATCGTGCTGACCGACGGCGCGCCCAACTGCCCCAGCAGCGACAACTCGGTGGGCGCCGCCTGCAAGCTGCGCGCGACCTGCTACAACGGCACCCAGACCACCGCCGCCACCTGCAACACCACCACCGGCGCCATCACCAACACCCCGACCTGCACCGGCGCGGGCAGCCAGATCTATGACGTCCGCACCGATGTCATCGGCTACGGCATCACCGCCCCCAACACCAACATCGAGCAGGTCGCCCACGTCGGCGGCCGCCCCGACGTCACCGGCGTGAACGAGGGCTTCTACGCCTCCAGCGAGGCCGAGCTGTCGGCCGCCTTCAGCCGCATCATCCAGGACTCGCTGCGCACCGAGGTCTGCAACGGCGTCGATGACAACTGCAACAACATCGTCGACGAGGGCTTCGCCAAGTACTGCGATCGCGACGGCGTGCTCGGCGCCCCGGTCCTGACCGAGACGCTGTGCACCCCGGTCACCGACGACTGCGACGGCGTCGACGACAACTGCGAGGCCGGCACCAGCGACGAGCCCAAGAACGCCTGCGGCACCTGCGGCGCCACCCCCACCGAGATCTGCGACAACCTCGACAACGACTGCGACGGCTTCATCGACGAGGGCAACGTCTGCGGCACCTGCATCATCTCGGCCGAGATCTGCGACGGCAAGGACAACGACTGCGACGGCCGCATCGACGAGCTGGTCACGCGCAGCTGCGGCAGCTCGATCGCGCCGTGCACCCTGGGCATGCAGGCCTGCGTCGAGCAGACCGTGCCGCAGATGATGGGCACCTGGGGCGCCTGCAGCGGCACCGTGGGCACCCCCGAGATGTGCGACGGCGTGGACAACGACTGTGACGGCGTCATCGACGGCAACGTGCGCGCCTGCGGCACCGACGTCGGCGAGTGTGTCGCCGGCACCGAGGAGTGCATCGCGGGCGTGTTCATGAACTGCACCGCGGTCGGCCCCCAGACCGAGGTCTGCAACAACCTCGACGACAACTGCAACATGATGACCGACGAGGGCGACCCGGGTGGTGGCGGCTCGTGCACGGCGCCGGCGATCTGCGGCAACGGCACGCTGCACTGCGTGATGGGCACGCTGACCTGCCAGGGCTCGGGCACCGCGATGCCCGAGGTCTGCAACGGCGTCGACGACGACTGCAACAACATGATCGACGACGGCATCGCCGACCGCGGCGCCTGCGGCATGCCGCTGGGCGGCGCCTGCCAGGCCGGCGTCGATCGCTGCGTCAACGGCAGCTTCCAGTGCGTCGGCTATGTCGGCCCGGTGCCCGAGACCTGCAACTGCATCGACGACGACTGCGCCGGTGGCGTGGACAACCCGCCACCTGGCGGCTCGCTCTGCCCGGTGGGCTCCGAGTGTACGGACTGTCAATGTGCTTCGCCCTGCGGACCCGGCGAATTCCCGTGCCCGGCGGGCAAGCGCTGCCGCAACGGCTTCTGCGTCGCCGATCCCTGCGCGGGCGTGACCTGCCCCGCCGAGGCCGACGGCACCAGGAAGGTGTGCAGCATGGGCACCTGCGTCACCGCCTGCTCGCTGCAGAGCTGCGGCGCGCCGCTGGTGTGCCGCCCCACCGACGCGCTGTGCGTGCCCGACAACTGCCACTACTTCCCGGCGCGCTGCGCGGCCGACCAGATCTGCGTCGGCGGCCAGTGCACCAGCGACCCCTGCGCCACCGTGAGCTGCACCGGCAACACCTTCTGCCGCGCCGGCACCTGCGTGGCGAGCTGCGCCGGGGTGACCTGCGCCGGCAACCAGCAGTGCCAGGACGGCGCCTGCGTGGCCACCGGTTGCGCCCAGTCGTGCGGCGCCAACCAGATCTGCGACATGGCGACCATGCGCTGCGTGGCCGAGCGCTGCAACGGCGTCAGCTGCCAGATCGGCCAGGCCTGCGACCCGCAGACCGGCACCTGCACGACCGACCCCTGCATCGGGGTGAAGTGCCCGGGCAACCAGATCTGCGAGCTGGGCAACTGCTTCGACCAGCAGCAGATCGATCCCGACGGCGGCGTGGTGACGCAGCGCCCGACCAAGATCCTGGTCACCGGCGACGGCGGCTGCGCCTGCGAGATCGGCCAGCGCCAGTCGCGCACCCAGGCGGGGGCAGCCCTGCTGCTCGCGCTATCGATGCTCGTGTACCTGATCAGCCGGGGCCGCCGGGCCCGCGTGCTGGTTCGTAAGCCCATCTCCCGGAGGGGCCGCTGATGCGTCGTCTTGGCTTGCTGTGCCTGGTAGCAGGTGTCTCGTTCGCCTACGGCTGCAACGTCGACCCCTTCTGCGTCGAGAACTGCGAGGACGGGGACGGCGGGGTCAGGGTCGATGGCGGTGACGGCGGCAACGGCGGCGACGGCGGCGACGGCGGCGACGTCGGCGACGGCGGCCCCTGCGTGGCGATGGGGCTCGAGGTCTGCAACGGCATCGACGACAACTGCAACGGCTTCATCGACGAGGGTAACCCCGGCGCCGGCGCGGTGTGCTCGCGCAACGTGGGCGAGTGCCGCGAGGGCATGACCGCGTGCGAGAACGGCCGCCTGGAGTGTCGTGGCGGCGGCGTGGTCGCGGTGGCCGAGATCTGCGACGGCAAGGACAACGACTGCGACGGCACCAATGACAACGGCGATCCGGGCGGCGGTCCGCCGTGCGGCATCGACACCGGCGAGTGCATGCGCGGCACCATGCGCTGCATGGGCGGCAGCCTGTCGTGCCAGGGCGCGGTGGGCCCCGCGACCGAGACCTGCAACGGGCGCGACGACAACTGCAACAACATGATCGACGACGGCGTGCCCGACAACGGCTCGTGCGGCACCAACGAGGGCGAGTGCACCGCGGGCACCAACCGCTGCGTCGGCGGCGGCTACAGCTGCCAGGGCTCGGTGGGGCCGCGCCTCGAGCGCTGCAACGGCCTCGACGACGACTGCAACATGATGATCGACGAGACCTTCAACCTGCAGACCGACATCCGCAACTGCGGCACCTGCGGCAACGCCTGCGGCGTGCCCAACGCCTTCAACGCGGTGTGGAAGTGCGAGCCCGCGTCGGGCCCCGGCGGCGCCGGCCCCGGCCAGTGCAAGGTGCGCTTCTGCCAGAACGGCTTCTTCGACATCAACGGCCTGGTCAGCGACGGCTGCGAGTACGCCTGCATGGTCCGTGGCGCCGAGATCTGCAACGGCCTCGACGACGACTGCGACGGCATGACCGACGAGCTCGGCGTGGGCGGCATCACGCTGCCGGCGGCGGCCACCGTGTGCCGCCTGGCCGGTGCCTGCGCCACCCCGGCCCCGACGGTGTCGTGCAACTCGACCCTGGGGCGCATCGTGTGTAACTACAACTCGAACGTCGAGACCGACGGCATGGGCAACATCGTCAGCGAGACGCGCTGCGACGGCCTCGACAACGACTGCGACGGTCCGGCCGACGAGGCCTACCCGACCAAGGGCCAGGCCTGCGGCAACGGCGTCGGCGGCTGCCGGCGCACCGTCAACTCGATGGGCAACCCCGCCACCCTGGTGTGCAACGCGACCATGAACGGCGTCACCTGCAACGCCATCGCGGCCGGCAGCCCGCCTGCGACGCCATCGCCGCAGGCACCGCGCAGGCCGAGGTGTGCGACGCGGTCGACAACGACTGCGACGGTTCGACCGACGAGACCAAGGCGGCGCCGGGCACCGACGCGCGCTACGTGGTCGAGCCGATGGTCCGCGTGGGCACCAACCTGTGGGTCTACCAGTACGAGGCCTCGCGCCCGGACACCATGGGCATGACCCAGGGCACCTCCAGCGCGCGCGCGTGTTCGCGTCAGAACGTCATCCCCTGGGTCAACGTCACCTACCCGCAGGCGGTGGCGGCGTGCACCGCGGCCGGCATGCGCATCTGCACCGAGGCCGAGTGGCAGAGCGCCTGCCGCGGCAACGTCACCAACTGCAACTGGGGCATGGCCGGCTGCAACAGCTACAGCACGACGCAGTGCAACGGCAACGACTACGACGCCGTGGCGGGCGGCAGCGACGACGACGCCATCTTCAGCACCGGGTCGCCCACCTTCCCGATGTGCACCGCGACGTCCACCGTCTCGGGCGTCACCGCCAGCGCCTTCGACATGAGCGGCAACGTCAAGGAGTGGACGCTGGCGCGCTCGACCGGCATCAACCCGCTGCGCGGTGGCTCCTACAACAACACCCAGGGCGGCATGGCCTGCAACTTCAACTTCACGGTCGCCGACGACACCTTCCAGTTCAACAACGTCGGCTTCCGCTGCTGCTCCAGCACCGCGCCCTAGCACCGGCATCGCACACGGACGCACCTTGCGCTGGCTGGCGGGGTGCGGTCCAATCACTTCGAGGTCCCGAATGAAGCGGCTTGGATTGCTGGTCGCGGCTGCCGTGCTCGGACTGGGCGGAATCGCGTCTGCTCAGAACAACGTGGTCAAGCCCCAGTTCATGGTGATGGTCGACACCTCGGGGTCGATGATCATCAACGGGACCGGCGCCAACAGCTGCGGCTACCTGTCGCAGCACGGCTTCGTGACCGGACAGGGCGACCGCCTCAGCGCCGCCAAGTGCGTGCTGAGCCGCATCATCAATGGCACCGGCGACGCCATCTGGGGCCTGGGCCGCTTCGCGCAGAACTGCAGCGGCACCGGCACCTGCACCGTCAACTCGGCGGTGTGTGACGCGACCTCGGCGAGCGGCGAGATCCTGCAGGCCATCGTCGAGGACAACCAGTCGAGCTACCTCGGCTGGGTCGACAACAGCGGCTTCGACTGCCGCGGCACCTGCGCCAACAAGGAGCTGATCTCGGGCAACGGCTTCGGCACCCCGATCACGGGCGCCATGAAGAAGGTGCGCGAGTACTACCTCGGCACCGCGGCCGGCTTCACCAGCCCCATCGTCACCGACCGCGGCAACACCCCGCGCGTCGACGGCTGTCGCCCCTATCGCGCCATCCTGCTGACCGACGGCGGTGAGGCCTGCGGGGCCAACCC
>JBGASF010000280.1:0-4660 GCA_044229835.1 Polyangia bacterium
ACCGATGCTCCGGTGCCCGTCGCGGAGCTCGCATCATGATCGCCGACTTCGCGACAACTATCTTGACGCTCACCGTCACCAGCGGACCCGACCCGCCGAAGCCGGCCAGGCGGACCCGACCAGACTCCGGTCACCGGATCAGGACGAGCGGCTCCCCGAGACAAGGAAGGCGCCCAGTGCTCGGGCGCTCCGTCCAGCAATAGCAGCCAAACGGCTGAGCCGTCGTGACCGCACAGCGCAGGTCCACCAACGGCCCTCATCGGCTCGACGATGTCGCCACCAATCTCCGCTGCCCGAGTCGCTCAGGAGGGTGCACAAGGTACTCGCTGATGGACTCGCAGCCAGTACGTACCCGTCGGGAACACGACGTCCGCGAGCCCGGCCAGGAACGCCTCTCGCGCTCTCCGGTACGACTCGACGAAGTCTCTCAAACGCAGCAAGGCCTCGACTCGCTTCCACTGGTCCCGCGCTGCGACCCTCGGATTCAAACCGCGACGGGGCTCTGGCACCGAGGGACTGTCCATCGGCTGCTGCGCGAGAACTCCAGCCCGACCCAGAAACCGGTGGCCACGGCGGCGCATAGCCTGGACCGCGGCATCCTCGTGCTGTCGCAAGGCGACCTGCACCGCCTCGACATACGTCTGGAGAGTCTCCGCACCGGGCGGCAATGCCAGAGCCAGCTCGCAATACGCTGGCGTCGGCCCGTTGGGTCGGAAGTACCCTCCCTCCGGGCGGCCAGCAACCAGTGCGGCGCGGCCGACATTGTGTGGGTGACTCCAAAGCCCCGGCCAGCGCTCGCCTCGTTCCACCAGTCCTGCGGCCACCGGGTTGGCCAGCGTGTACGCGACCTTCTCTACAACATCGTCAACGGTTGCGAGTCGAACCGCACTGTAGGTGCCCGATGCCCAGAGCGCTTCCCATCGTCCGTGCAGCGCGTTGAGAGCGCGCGCAGTGTGCTCATTGAGGTAGCGCATGAACTCGGGCAAGCGGGCGCGGGGGTCGGTGAGCACGAGATGGTAGTGATTCGAGAGGAAGCAGTAGGCATGGAGTTCGATCCCGTAGAGTGCAGCTGCTCGCGCCAGGCAATAGAGAAGGATGTCGTTTGTGCGCGAAGACGGCCTGAGCAGGAACTGGCGCTGCGTGCAGCGACGCGTGATGAGGTAGGTCGCACCGGGGAGAACCTGTCGGGGGTAGGACATGCCGAGGGGAACAGCACGCTGCGTGCCGACGTCGCCACTGTCAGAGTCCGGGAGGTTGAGGATGTCCGGATCCAGCTCGAGGCGGCTGATCCACACGCCGACTCGGACAGCGCCGGACAGTATGCGCGGTGGAGGACTGGGAACGTACCGGACCGGAGGCGGGGGCCGCGAGGCGAGAAAGGCCCGGGTCTGGTCCGAGGCGGGGCTAGTCAGAGGCCGAGGCGAATGAACCTGGGTCGGGTCCGGGCAATGAACCTGGGTCGGGTCCGGTCGGGGTCGGGTCCGGTCGCTCCGAGGCCGAGGTGAATGAACCTGGGTCTGGTCCGAGGCCGGGTCTGGTCCGAGGCCGGGTCTGGTCCGAGGCCCGAGGCCGAGGTGAATGAACCTGGGTCTGGTCCGAGGCCTCACTCGCCGCGGCGGGCTAGCAGATGGGCGATGCCGGCCTCGACGGCTTGCTTGACGTGATCGCGGAGGGCGCGGATGCGGGTGTCGTCGTCGGTGGCGCCGCCGCGGTAGGGGGTGGTCTCGATGGCGGGGCCGAACCACAGGTCCTGGCGCCAGCGCCGGGGCAGCGGGGTCGGGCCCAGGCCGCGTGATAGCGGAGGGATGACGTCGGTGCGCAGGCCCCGCTTCGCCAGCCACTTGCCCAGGCGCGTCGCCAGGAGGTCGTCGGCGTCGTAGACCACGTCGAAGGCGTGCTCCACACCCACGCTGGCGAACGGCACGATGGTGCAGCCGTGCTCGATGGCCAGCCGCGCGAAACCCAGGCGCTGCTTCCAGATCAGCTGGTAGCGCTCGCCCTTGCGCTTGGCGACCTCGCGCCCGCCGCCCGGGAACACCAGCACGCAGGCGCCCGCCTGCATCAGCCGCGCACAGTTCTCGCGCGTGCCGTCGACCACCCCGAAACGCCGCAGCAAATCGCCCCACACCGGCACCTTGAAGTGCGCGTGGTCGCCCAGCGCGCGCAGCAAGATCCCGCGCTTGCGGTACAGCTCCGCGAACAGCACCGGCACGTCGAGCACGCCATACAGCGTGTGGTTGCCGACGAACAGCAGCGGCCGCGCCTCCGGGATGTCCTCCAGGCCGTACACCCGCGGCCGCACCGCCGCATACAGCGGAGCCAGCAGCGCCAGCGCCGCGCGCAGCTCGCGCGGCGAGGGCGGCTCGAAGTCGTCGCGTGCGCTGGCCGGCACGGCTCGATGCTACGCCGGCAGGGCCCGCCCCGCTACGCCGTGCTGCGCCTGGCCAGGCGGCCCAGGCCGTCGTAGGCGGCGTACTTGAACAGCTCGGACAGCGTCGGGTAGTTGAAGACGTTGTCGATGAAGTAGTCGAGCGTGCCGCCCAGCGCCATCACGGCCTGGCCGACGTGCACGAACTCGGTGCTGCGCTCGCCGAGGACGTGGATGCCGTACAGCTTCCGCGTCTTGGCGTCGAACAGCAGCTTCACCATGCCATGCGGGTCGTTCACGATCTGGGCGCGCGCGTTGTCCACATACGACGCCCGGCCGACCTCGTAGTCGACCCCGGCCTTCTTCAGCTCCTCCTCGGTCTGGCCCACGCTGGAAACCTCGGGAATCGTGTACAGGCCATACGGGAAGGTCTCGGCGACCCGCGTCTTGTACTTGAAGTCGAAGGCGTGACACATCGCGACGCGACCCTGCTCCATCGAGGTCGACGCCAGCGCCGGGAAGCCGATGACGTCGCCGGCGGCGTAGATCCGGGGCGATGTGGTCTGGAAGTGCTCGCTGACCTTGATCTTGCCGCGCTCCGCGGTCTCGACGCCGGCCGCCGCCAGGTTCAGCCCCGCGATGTTCGAGCCGCGCCCCGCCGCGCTGAGCAGCCGATCGCTGACGATGACGCGCCCGCTCTTGAGCGTCGTGCGCAGGTGCAGGGCGTCGCCCTCGGGGTGCTCGATCTTGACCGCCTGATCGCTCAGCACCACGTCGATCCCCAGCTTCCTGAAGGCGTCGGTCAGCCGATCGCTGAGCTCGAAGTCGAGGAAGCCGAGCAGCCGGTCGCGGCCCTCGACCAGCGTCACCTTGCAGCCCAGCGCCGCGAACACCGAGGCGTACTCGCTGCCGATGACGCCGCCGCCCAGGACCACCAGCGTCTCCGGCATCGAGTCCAGCTTGAGGATCTCGTCGGAGTCGTCGACCCGCGGGTCCTCGAACGGGACCTCCTTGGGCCGATGCGGCGACGACCCGGTCGCGATCAGCACCACGTCGCCGGTCACCGTGCGCGTGCCGCCGTCCAGCAGGTCGACCTTGACCGCGTGCGGATCGACGAAGCCGGCGGCGCCGTGCACCACCTCGACCCTGTGCTTCTCGAGGTTGCGCTTGATGCGCTCGCGCTCGCGCTGGGTCACGAACTCCTTGTGGCGCATGAACTCGGCCACCGAGACGCCCTGCACGCTGCGCATGTACTCGACGCCGTAGATCTCGCGCTGGCGCAGCCCCGACAGATACAGCGCGGTCTCGCGCAAGGTCTTGGACGGCAAGGTGCCGGTGTTGGCGCAGGCGCCACCCAGCTCGGCGCTGCGCTCGATGATGCACACGCGCTTGCCGAAGTAGGCCGCCTGCGCGGCCCCCTTCTCCCCCGCCGGCCCGGACCCGATCACCACCAGATCGTAGTCGTACCCCATGCGCGCATCATCGCATGAGTCCGCTCGGAAGCCGGAACGGAACAGCCTCCTCGAAGCTCCGCCTCGAGGGGGCTACTTCAGGACGATCTCACCCAGCACACCCAGGTTGCAGAAGGCGTCCTCGTGCCCCATGCAGCTGCCCGAGCCGGGCACCGTGCGCCGGAACCACCACATGCTGGTGTCGAGCTGGCTGCGCTCGGGCTCCTGGAAGGTGGCGGTGTCGTCGTCGTCGAGCAGGTTGAAGTCGAAGCCGATGCGCGAGCCGGCCACGTGGGTCGGGGTCAGCGCGGCCCAGGGGATGAAGGCCTCGATGTCCATGTTGGCGTTGGCGCCGCGCTCCTGGGCCTCGAACATCGTCCCGCTGGGCAGGCCATTCCTGAAGAAGTCGTCGGCCCGGGTGGTCACGATGCCGGGCGCGATCACGAAGGCGAAGTCGTTGCCGTCGGCGGCGGCGTCGCGGGTATCGTCGCCGTCGAGGTAGAAGGCCACCGAGTCGTCGTTGTAGATCTCGGTCGAGTTGGAGCGGTGGGTGTCATCGGTGACGCGCGCCGCCAGGTACAACCCGCTGGCGCTCCACTGCGCGCAGAAGAAGGCCGACGAGTCATTGGCGGTCGGCCCCGTGATGATGGTGCGCACGCGGTCGTCGGTGTGGTCGTCGTTGTCGCGCGTCATGGTGATGCAGCGCGCGCGCGGCCACTCGGTGGTGCTGTCGATGTTGCCGTCCACGGTGATGGTCCCGGCCGCGGTGGCCCACAGCTCGCCTGGGCCAGGGTCGGTCGGCGCGGCATCCATGAACACGAAGGCGTCGGGCGGCGCCGCA
>JBGASF010000281.1:0-4559 GCA_044229835.1 Polyangia bacterium
GGCGGAGACCGGATCGGGCACGGGCACGGGCACGGGCACGGGCACGGGTGCGGGCACGGGCACGGGCACGGGCACGGGCACGGGCACGGGCACGGGCACGGGCACGGGCACGGGATCATGAGCGACTTGCACCCGCGCTCACGCGAGCTGACGCTGGAGGCGGCGCTGCGCGATCTGGGGAGCGCCGACCCCCAGGTGCGCGCCTTCGCTGCCGGCGCGCTGGGCAGCGCCGAGGGTGACGACAGCGAGCCCGCGCGCGCCGCCCTGCACAAGGCGCTGCGTGACGACCGCGGCGAGGTGCGCTACGCCGCCGCGCTGTCGCTGGGCGAGCTCGGCGACCGCGACGCCGTGGCCGCCCTGTGCGACCAGCTGGAGGCCGACGGTGATCGCATGGCGCGCCAGGCCGCGGTGCTGGCGCTGGCCATGATCGGCGACGGCGCCGCCTGGGGTCGCCTGGAGACCGCGCTCGCCAAGGGCCCCGCCGACGTGCGCTACCAGGCCGCCGGCGCCCTGGCCGAGCTGGATCCGGCGCGCGCGCGCCCGCTGCTCGAGCGCGCCCTCGGCGACAGCGACGCCGAGGTGCGCGAGGCCGCGGCCACCGCGCTGGGGCAGGTCGGCGACCCCGCCTCGGCCGACGCCCTGGCCAGCCTGCTCCAGGACAAGCGCCGCGAGACCCGCGCCGAGGCCGCCATCGCGCTGGCCCAGCTGGGTGATCGCCGCAGCCTGCCCGGCCTGGCCGAGCTGGCCGGCGGCCGCGACCTCGACATCGGCCTCAGCGCGCTGATGGCGGCGCTGCCGGTGCTGCGCAACGCCCGCCAGCGCGGCCTCGACATCGAGGCTGGCGCCGCCGCGGTGCCCGAGATCGCCGCCATCAAGGCCGCCTGTGTGCGCGTGGTCGATCGCTTCTTCGGCCACCCGCTGCTCAAGGTCTGGGCCGCCGCCAACCTGGCCGCCCTGGGCGATCCGCGCGGCGAGCACGTGCTGGCCCGCCTGGGCAAGAGCCGCCGCGCCGACGTGCGCGGCTCCATCGAGGAGGCCCGCGCCGAGCTGGCCGGCCGCGCCCGCCCCATCGAGGCCGCCGAGTGAGCGCCGCCGGCTCCGCGCCCCCTGCCGGCCCGGCCGCCACCGCTGGCCTCGCCGCCCTCGACCTCTTCGACTCCCACGCCCACGTCGATGGCAGCGAGTTCGACGCCGATCGCGACGCCGTGCTGGCGCGCGCCCTGGCCGCCGGGGTGCGCCGCCTGGTGTGCATCGGCAGCGGTCGCGACGTCGCCACCGCCGAGCGCGCGGTCGCCCTGGCCGCCGCCCACGCCGCCGGCCCGGTCGAGATCTGGGCCAGCATCGGCATCCACCCCCACGACGTCGTGCACATGACCGACGCCACCTGGACCCGCATGGCCGAGCTGGCGCGCGCCCCCCGCGTGGTCGCCGTCGGCGAGACCGGCCTCGACTATCACTACGACCTGTCGCCGCGCGCCACCCAGCAGGACGCCTTCGCTCGCTTCATCGACCTGGCTCGCGCCGCCAACCAGCCGGTGTGCTGCCACATCCGCGACGCCCACGAGGACGCCCGCGCCATCCTGCGCGCCGGCCGCGCCGCCGAGCTCGGCTGTGTCATCCACTGCTTCACCGGCACCCCGGCCGACGCCGAGGCCTATGTCGACATGGGGATCGACATCTCGTTCAGCGGCATCGTCACCTTCAAGGCCGCCGACGAGCTGCGCCAGGCCGCCCTGCGCGTCCCCCTCGAGCGCCTCCTGGTGGAGACCGACTGCCCCTACCTGGCGCCCCTGCCCTTGCGCGGAAAGCGCAACGAACCCGCCTATCTGCGCCACACGGTCGAGTTCCTCGCCGGCCTCCTCGGGCGCCCCGCCGCCGAGCTGGCCCGCATCAGCGGCGCCAACGCCGCCCGTCTCTACCGCCTGCCAAGCGCTGGAAAGGCTTGACACCCCGCCCGGGTCCGGCTACACATCCAGCCCTTGGCAACTGCGCCCGCGTCTGAGTCGGGCAGGATTCCGGAGCAAGAACATGGCCTTGAAGATGGGGCTTCTGGGTAAGAAGCTCGGCATGACGCAGATCTTTCTCTCCGACGGCAACCGCTGCCCGGTCACCGTCGTGCACGCCGGCGACAACGTGGTCGTCAACGTGCGCACCCCGGACAAGCATGGCTACGCCGCCGTGCAGCTCGGCTATGCCGAGAAGCCGGCCCGCCTGGTGAAGCGCCCCGAGATGGGCTACTTCAAGAAGCAGGGCGTCAAGGCGCAGCGCAAGCTGCACGAGATCCGCGTCCCCGCGGACGTCGCCGCCAAGTTCCAGCCTGGCCAGGTCCTGAAGATGTCGGACGTCTTCAAGGTCGGCGCCAGCCTCGACGTCACCGGCACCTCCAAGGGCAAGGGCTACCAGGGCGTCATGAAGCTGCACAAGATGCAGGGCTTCGTGAACGGCCACGGTACCCACGAGTTCTTCCGCCACGGTGGCTCGATCGGCTGCCGCATGACGCCCGGTCGCGTGCACAAGGGCAAGCGCATGAGCTCGCACATGGGCACCGAGAACAAGACCATCCAGAACCTGGAGCTGGTCGAGATCGTCGATGACCAGAACGTGCTGCTGATCCGCGGCTCCATCCCGGGCGCCAACAGCGACTACGTGGTCGTGCGTGGCTCGGTCAAGCAGGACACCTACAAGCGCCGCTCGTACGAGATCAAGGAGCAGGCCTCCAAGAACCCGATGAAGGCGTCGAAGGCCGGCGCCGGCGCGGCCAAGCCCAAGAAGTAAACCACCCAGCAGGGTTCGAACGCGGCGCGGCTTCGGTCGCGCCGCGTCGTTTTCGGGGTCACAACCAGGGCCACACGCACCATGGGTTCCAAGCTCGGAGATCGCGACCGTCGCCACGACGCCTACTGGCGCCGCGCCAAGCAGGAGGGGCTGGCCGCGCGCGCCGCCTTCAAGCTGGAGGAGATCGACCAGCGCCACCATGTGCTGCGCGCCGGGGCGCGGGTGCTCGATCTCGGCTGCGCTCCGGGGTCGTGGCTGCAGTACGCGGCGCGGGTGGTCGGTCCCAAGGGGGCGCTGGTGGGCATCGATCGCAACCCGCTGGAGGTCAGCATCCCGGGCGCCCGCCTGCTGGTGGGCGACATCTATCAGACCCCGCTGGAGGCGCTGCGCGGCGACCTGGCCGCGTTCGACGCCGTGCTGTCGGACATGGCGCCCGACACCACCGGCGTGCGCCAGACCGACCAGGCGCGCTCGGAGGCGCTGTTCGAGCACGCGCTCGGCCTGGGCGAGGCGCTGCTCGCGCCGGGCGGCCACTTCGTGGGCAAGATCTTCCAGGGCGGTGGCTTCCAGCAGCTGGTGCAGCGCTGCCGCGGCAGCTTCGAGGAGGTCAAGATCGTCAAGCCCAAGAGCTCGCGCAAGGAGTCGATCGAGGTCTTCGTGGTCGGCCTGCGGCGCAAGCCGGCGGCGCAGCCGGCGCCGCGCGCCTGACGTGATCGCGTAGAATCCGCCCGCCATGCAGCGCGTCGTCATCGACCCCGTGCACCCCGAGCCCCGCAAGGTGCGCTTCGCGGTCGAGCATCTGCAGAAGGGCGAGGTCCTGGCCTACCCGACCGACACCGTGTACGGCCTGGGCTGCGACATGACCGAGCGCGGTGCGGTCGAGCGCCTGTACCAGATGAAGGGCATGCGCGAGGACCGCAAGCTGGCCTTCCTGTTCCCGACCCTGGCCGAGGTCTCGCAGTACGCCGTGCTCAGCGATCTCGCCTACCAGGTGTGCAAGAAGATCCTGCCCGGCCCCTACACCGTGGTGTTACCCGCCAAGCGCTGGGTGCCGCGCGCGCTGATGGACAAGCGCAAGCAGGTCGGCGTGCGCATCCCCGACAACCTGGTGGTGCAGGCCATCCTGGCCGAGCTGGGTCGCCCCATCGTGTCGACCAGCGCCACCGGCGCCGAGGGCGAGGGGCTGGGCGACGCCGAGGACGTGCGCGACCGCTACGAGCACCAGATCGACATCCTGGTCGACGGTGGCCTGTGTGACACCGCGCCGTCCACGGTGATCTCGCTGATCGACGATCAGCTGGAGATCATCCGCGAGGGCAAGGGGCCGATCGACATCTTCGACCACCTGTAGCGGCGGTGGCTAGCGACCCTTGCCGCGACGCTTGGGGGGAGCGGGGGCGTCCTTGGGCGTGATGAGGTCGGACACGCGCTCGAGCTCGCCCTCGGAGACGCCGGGCATGGTGGCGGCGCGATCCAGCGCCTCCTTGGCGCGGGTGGGATCGGTCGGCGCGTAGGCCTCGGCCAGCGCCAGCTCCTCGCGCCAGCCGGCCTTGCCCTGCTCGCGCACACGCTCCAGCAGCGGGATGGCCTCGGCCTGGCGACCGACGCTGACGAACAGCTTGCCCAGCTCGGAGGTCGCCGACAGGAAGGCGGGGTTCTCCTTGACCGCTTCTTCCAGCGCGGCCTGGGCCTTGTCCTTCTGGCCCTCGGCGGCGTAGGCGCGCGACAGCAGCACGCGGGTGCGATAGACCTCGGGGTTCTGGGTCAGGCCCTGCTCCAGCTCG
>JBGASF010000282.1:0-4539 GCA_044229835.1 Polyangia bacterium
AGCCTCCTCGCGCGCGCGCCGGAGGCCCGCGGCCAGGTACTCGACCTCGGCCGCGGTCGGCCCCGCGGTCTTGTGCTGCTCGTGCAGCTCGAACACGCGCCGGCCCAGGTTGTCGCGCTCGGCCTCGACCTCCGCGCGCGCCTTGCGCTCCTGCGCCAGGCAGCCGATCAGCTGCGACGCCGTGGCGCCGGCCGACCAGCCCGGCATGGCCTGGCCACCCGGCGGCGGGTTGACGAACATGACCAGGCTGCCGACCAGCACCAGCTCGCTGGGCGGCACCACGCCGCGCTGCACGCGCTCGCCGCCGACGTAGACGCCGTTGACGCTGCCGAGATCCTCGATCCAGACCTGGCTGCCGTCGAAGCTCATGCGCGCGTGGTGGCGCGACAGCCGCCCGTCCCCGCTGCGCACGTGGCAGTCCTCCGCCCGTCCCATCACGACCGGGTCGGCCCCGAGCTCGAAGCTCCGGTCCACCCCGTCCGAATCCTGATAGATCACCGTCGGCATGGCGGGCCAACCGTAACACGATCCCGTCAGCCCCGCGCGCGCCCGTCCTGCTCAGCCCGCGAGCCGGGCCGCGATGGCGCGCACCAGCCGGTCCAGCGCCGCCGGCGCCTCGGCCAGGAACAGCGACGGCTCGATGAGCTCGAGCTCCATCAGCACCGGCGTGCCCGCGGGCCCCGGCGCCACGTCACAGCGCGCATACAGCAGGCGCTGCGCGGCGGGCAGCCCCAGCGCCGCGCCCGCCGCCGCCAGCACACGCGCCGCCAGCGCGGCCTCCGCGGGCTCGGCGGCCACCGCGGCCGACACGCTCTCGGCCTCGCCGGCGAAGCGCGGCTGCTTGCGCACGGCATGGGTCAGCACGCCGTCGATGTGCACCAGCGCGCGCTCACCGTGGCCCTCGACCGCAGGCAGGAAGGCCTGCACCAGCATGTCGCGCTCGCCGAGCAGGCGCTCGAGGTGCGCCGCCGCGACGTCCCAGCTGGCCGCGCCGCGCCGTGCCCGCAGCGTCGCGAACGACCCCGCCGACACCGCCGGCTTGACCACGACCTCGTCCCAGTCACCGGCGACGGCGTCGAGCCCGCGCGGGTCGCCCCGGCGCAGGAGCTGGGTCGGCGTCACCGGCACGCCGCGCTCGGCCAGCGCGTCGAGGTAGCCCTTGTGCCAGTTCCAGCGCACCACCTCGGCCGGGTTGTCGAGCACGCTGACCCTGGCCACGTGCTCGGCCCAGGCCAGGAACGCCGCCGCATGGTGCACATAGTTCCAGGTCGAGCGCAGCACCACGCGACGCGCCGCCGCCCAGTCGCGCGCGGGATCGTCCCAGGCCCAGACCTCCGCGCGCAGGCCACGCGCACGCAGCGCCTCGACCAGCAGCACCTCGTCGGGGTCGGCCTCCGGCAGGGTCACACAGCTGGCCAGCGCGACGTCGACCGCGGTCACCGCGTCACCTCAGCGCCCGAGCAGCCGGCCGTCGGTGGCGCGGCGCTCGGCCCGGCGCCGCTGCAGCTCGTTGTGGTGGTGGACGGCGTTGCGCGACCCGAAGAAGTCGAGCGCCACGCCGCCCACCAGCGCGCTGGCACCCGCGAGCAGGTTGCCGCTGATGAGCAGCGCCAGCCCGCCCAGCTCGGCCAGCGCGACCACCACGCCGCCGAGGCGCTGCCCGGCCGCGAAGCTGGCGGCGCCGAAGGCTGGCACCAGGGCGCGGCGGCTGATCCTGCCGGCGTCCAGCGGCGGCTCGGGCACCGCATACTCGTGCTCGACCTTGCGGCTGGCGCGCCGCTGCGGCGTTTCGTTACCTGCGGCGTCGTCGTCGCCAGCAGCGCTCGCCGCGTCGTCGTCGTCGTCCAGCTCGCCACCGGTGCCCTCGCCACCATCGCGAAAGGGGTAGCCGGGCAGCCCCTGGTTGAACGCGGTCTCGAGCTCGCGCGCCTTGTCGAGGTCACTTCGCCGCACCTCCAGGCGGACATCGTAGAAGCCATAGCGCAGCGTGGCGGCGACCTGGCCGCCGCGCTGAAAGCACATGATTCCATTGGACTCCAGGAACGCCTGCAGGCTGTCCACCTCGAGGCCCACGCTGTAGCTGCCGAGGGGAACGAAGTCCGCACCTGGGTCCTCGTCTCGATCACTCATGGCCTGCGCCGGCCTCGCATGCAATTTTGCCGCACCTGAATTCGCGTAGTTCCCGTCTACCCGGCTGGGCGCGAACACATTACCCTCATTTTGTGGGAGGTCACGCGATGCACACCGAGTCGGAGCGCCAGGGGCGGCCAAACGGTCAGATTCGATCAGTCCTCATCACTGACGATGATCAACTTCTGCGCGAGTCACTTGCGCGCAGCTTCCAGGCCCGTGGGTGCGAGGTCCGCACCGCGTCCTGCTACGACGATGCCATCGCCATCGCGGCCAGCTGGGAGCCTGATCTGGCCGTGGTCGATCTGTGGATGCCGGAGCACACCGGGCTCGAGGTGCTCGACGGGCTGCGTCAGCTGCATCCGTCGCTGCGCATGGTGCTGCTGTCGGGCAATGTGGATCTGGAGGAGGCGGTCGACGCCGCCCATGCAGGTGCGGTGCGCGTGCTGCGCAAGCCGGCCGGACCGGATCAGATCCTGGCCGCGCTGGAGCGCAACGCCGAGCCTCGCCTGGGCCCGGCTGCGGCGCCGCTGCCGCCGGGTGGGCTGGCCGCGGCAGAGTGGATCCACATCCAGCGCGTGCTGGCCGCCTGTGACGGCAACGTCTCGCACGCCGCGATGCGCCTCGAGATCGATCGGCGCACCCTGCAGCGCCGGCTGCGCAAGGGCGCCGGCGGCGACGCCGCCGCCCATGACGCCGACACCGACACCGACGACGCCGAGTAGCGCGCGCCGGCTCGGCCGGGCTCAGCCCAGGATGAGCCGGAGCCCGCTCGGCGACGACACCAGATCGCGGTACACGCCGAGCTTCAGGTAGCGCCCCACGAACTGGTCCAGCTCACGCAACGACCCCAGCCGCACCTTGCTCTCGCTGCCATCGGTCCACACCACGGAAAGCCACATCGCGAACCTCCGCGCCCATTTTCGAGCGCGGGTCGTCCGGGGGCAACAAACGTCACCGACAGCTGGTCGAGCTGCCTCGGTGCGGCGGGCTCACGGTACGGCGCGCTAATACAGCGGCGACAGGTCGTCGTTCTTGCGCAGGGGCGGCGGCTTGGGGCTGGCCGGGGCGTGGCGCACGCGCGGATCACGCTTGGCCGCGACCGGGCCGAGATGGCCGGCCGCCTTGCACGACGCCAGCGCCCGGGGGTCGGGGGCGCCCTGCCCGGGATCGAGCAGGCCCTGACAGGTCGCGGCGGCGCAGGCGTCGGGCAGGCCGGCCGCACAGGCGCGCTGGTTGGCGGCGCGCGCGCGGGTGACGTCGACCTCGAAGGCGCCGCCCCCGACGTGCAGCTCGCCGAGCACGCGGCAGGCCAGCGGCTCGTGCTGATCGCAGGCGCGCCCGATCTCGGCCAGCCCGGCGACCGGGTCGGCGGCCAGGCCCAGGCCGGCCACCCGCAGCTCGCCGAGGTGCAGGAGGTGCGTGGGCAGCACGGCGGCGCGCTCGGCGTACAGCGCGGCGGCGCGCGCATACAGGGCGGGCGCGTCCTTGGGCCGGGCGCGCTCGGCCAGGAAGCGACAGCCGTCGGGGACGTCGTGCTCGCAGGCGCGCTCGGCGTGCTCGCGGGCGCGGCTGCGATCGCGTGAGCCGCCCAGGCCGGCGTCCTCGAGCACGGCCAGGCGCGCGCACGCCAGGTGGCCCGGCTCCAGCGTGCAGCCGGCGCTGAAGCGGCGCCGCGCCTCGGCCAGATCGGGCGGCGCGCCGATGCCCAGCTCGGCGAAGTGGCCGGCATAGGCGTAGGCGTGGGCGTCGTCGACCGCCATGCCGCGCGCGAAGTGCGCCATCGCCGCGGCCAGGTCGACGTTACCCGTGCGACCGTAGTAGCTCAGCATGCCCAGCGCGCTGCAGCCCTGGCCGTCCCCGGCCGCGCAGGCCGGCTTGGCCAGCGTCTCGGCGCGCGCATTGTCACCGCTCTCGATGGCGTTCCAGGCCAGGGAGCCGCACTCGCGCTGGCTGCCCGCGGCGCAGCGCCGGCCCAGGAAGGCGTCGCCGCAGCCGACCACGGCGTCGGCGCTGGCCGCCGCCGAGAAGCAGGTCACCAGGACGTCATCGAAGCTGGCCAGACAGCCCTGCTGCATGGTGGTGGCATAGGCGGGTTCGCTGGCGACGCGCGCCAGGTGGCGGTACGGCTGCGTCCGGGCGCCGGTCGTCCCCGCCATCAGCCCGGCGACATGCGCCAGCGCGCCGCTGCAGCTGTCCAGGTTGACCTTGCTGCGCGCCGCCGGCTCGACCTTGGTCGACGCCCCCAGCGCCGCATCCACCGCGACCTCGGGTGCCACTCCAGCCCCCGACCCCGGCCCGGACCCCGTGCCCGTGCCCGTGCCCGTGCCCGTGCCCGATCCGCTCTCTCCCTCCCCCCGCCCCGCCTTCTTGCCATCCCCCCGCGTCAGCAGCACGACCGCCGCCACC
>JBGASF010000283.1:0-4299 GCA_044229835.1 Polyangia bacterium
GTTTGCGGCCGGGGCGGCGGGCGGGGCCGGAGCGGCAGGCGGGGCCGGAGCGACGGGCGGGGCGGCTGGCGATGCGAACGCCGCGGCTACCGTGACCTCGGGGGCGCTGCAGCCCTACCGCGAGGCCCGCGCCGCCGCGGTCGACCTGTTCGAGAGGGCGTACCTCGCGCGGCTCATCGAGGAGGCCGGCGGCAACGTGTCGGAGGCCGCGCGCCGCGCCCGCATGGACCGGCCCTACCTGTCGACCCTGCTCAAGCGCCACGGTTTTCGCTAGCGGGCGCCGGCCGGCCGGCCAGAAAGTCGCGGCGGCCCGTATCACTGCCGCATGCGCCGCGTCGTGGTCCTCGTCATCCTGCTGGCGGCGGCGCGCGCCGAGGCGCGCATCGTCATCAAGGTCCGCGGCGAGCTGCGCCTCGACGGCCCCGTGCTGGTCTTCACGGTGAGGAACCTCGGCGCAGCCAGGTGGCTCTACTGCCAGTACGACATCAGCACCCAGTATGGCAGCGTGGTCGGGCGCCGCCTGCGCTGGGACGGGGGCATGAGCGGCCACCAGCTCGCCCTGTGCGGTGGACGCCGCTTTCAGGTCTACATCGAGCGCGGCGAGAGCCACGAGCTGGTGGTCCCGCTGCAGCGCCTCGCCGAGGGCAGCGCGGCCGACAGCGAGGTCACCTGGATGGGCGCCCGCGTCCGCATCGTGCAGCGCGGCCCGGGCGGCCTGCGCGTCGGTCGCGTCCGTGATCCATGACGCACGGAGCGGCAAAAGGCGGCCCCCCCCGCGGCGGCGGCGTCCCGCCTGCGACGCGCTGCGCTAGCATGCGGCCATGCGTTCGACTGGCTTGCTCTCCCTGATCCTCATCTGCGTGACCCTGTCCGGCTGCGGTGACGACGACGGCACCAGCGGCAAGAAGGACGCCGGCGCTGACGCCGCGGTCGACCCGTGCCAGCAGCTGCGCACGGACTGGAACGCCATCGTCACGCCCCTGCCCACCAGCTGTGTGACCTCGAGCGACTGCCTGATGGGTGGCCAGCTGCAGTGCTCCGGCTCGAACGAGGTCAGCGGTCGCTGCAGCTTCGGCATGCAGAAGGCCGCCTACGAGGCCTCGGGCGCCCCCGCCCTCGCCGCCCAGTACCGCGCGATGAACTGCAGCCTGCGCCAGGAGGCCTTCGACTGCGGCGGCGGCCGCCTCGAATGCATCAACGGCGGCTGCACCGTGCCGCCCCACAACTGCCCCGACTTCCCGCTCGACGCCGGCCGCGACTGAGGCCCCACAGACGTTTCAGCTGAAGCGCGCTGCGGCCCCGCTGACGTTTCAGCTGAAACGCGCTGCGGCCCCGCTGACGTTTCAGCTGAAACGCGCTGCGGCCCCGCTGACGATTCAGCTGAAGCGCGCTGCGGCCCCGCTAGCAGTCGTCGGGGATGACGCCTGAGGTGGAGCTGCCGTGCTCCACGCGCCACTGGCCGTTGCGGTAGATCAGCGTGGCGGGGTCTTCCTTGACGCCGCTGTCGAAGCCGCGGGCGCGTACGCGGGAGGCCGAGCAGCGTGGCGGGCCGGCGGGTCGGGCACAGGGCGCCTTGGCGTTGCTGCTGACGGTGATGGCTTTGTCGCTGATGGCGAGGACCAGCCAGCACAGGCGATCGGCGCGCCCGGCGTGGGCTGCCGAGTAGAAGGTGTAGTCGACGCCCCGGTTGTCGAGGCTGGTCAGGCCATTGCGGTCGGTCCAGGTGTAGATCCCGGACAGCACTGCATCGGCGAAGTAGCGCCGGGCGATGGCGCGCACCTCGGTGAGGCGGGCGGTGACGTCGAAGCGGTGCGGCGGCGGCAGGGTGGGCAGGGAGATCGACGTGCGCAGGACCTCCTCGTCGGGGCCGGCGGCGGGGGACGACGGCGCGGGGGGCGACGGCGCAGGCGTTGACGACGGCGACGGCGACGACGTCGATGATGGTATCGGCGATTGCGGCGACGCTGGTGTCGCCGTCGGCGTCGGTGTCGGCGTCGGCGTCGGCGTCGGCGTCAATCGTGGGTGTCCCGGCCGCGTGCGCAGGGCGACCAGCGCCCCGCCCGCATCCCCCGCGACCGCGCGCAGCACCCCCGCGTCCGCCGCCAGGCCATCGCCGACCGCCGCGCCAGCACCGGCGTCGGCGCCGCCGGCCACCGCAGCGCCACCAGCCGGATCCCGGGCGCCTCGCCGCGGCCACCACAGCGCGGTGGCCACCCCGGCGACGACCAGCAACAGCAGCAGCCCCGCCAGCCAGCCACGCCGCCTCCCCCGCGCCTCGGGCTCGCGCCCCCGCGCCTCGGGCTCCCGCCCTCGCGCCTCGGTCTCCCGCCCCCGCGCCGCAGCCACCCCTCGCCCGCCCGCCTCGGGCTCCCGCCTCCGCGCCCGCGGCGTCACCTGCGCCATCGACTCCGCCACCGTCGGAGCCGTCGCCTCGGCCGTCTTCACGCCTCGGCCCGACGGCCCCGGAGTGGTCGCGGTCGTGGCCTGCTCCTGCAGCGCACCCGCCATCGCGGCCGCGCTGGCGAAGCGTTGCGCCGGCTCCTTGGCCAGCGCGCGCAGGACCACCGCCTCCAGCGCGGGCGACAGCTCGGGTCGCAGCGTCCTCGGCGCCGCCGGGGCCGCGCGCGTGATCTGCTCGAACAGATCGAACAGCTGCCTGGACTCGAACGGCCGGCGCCCGCACAGCAGCTCGTACATCGTGATCCCCAGCGCCCACAGATCGGTGCGGCCATCGATGGCGCCGCCGAGCAGCTGCTCGGGCGCCAGGTAGGGCGGCGTACCCAGCAGCGAGCTCGAGTGCGTGGCCACGTTCATCGACAGCTCGGCGTCGGGCAGCAGCTTGGCCAGGCCGAAGTCGAGCACCTTGACCTGACCACCCGCGGTCAGGAACACGTTGTCGGGCTTGAGGTCGCGATGCACGATGCCGGCGGCGTGCGCCGCCGCCAGCGCGGCCAGCACCTTCAGCGCCACCGTGACCACCAGCTCGGGCGCCAGCGGGCCGTCGGCGCGCAGGCGCTGCCCCAGCGAGGTGCCGTCCAGGTGCTCCATCACGATGAACGGGGTGTCGTCATCGAGACGCCCCAGATCCAGCACGTTCACGATGTTCTCGTGGCGGATCAGGTTGACCGCGCGGGCCTCGGCCAGGAAGCGCTCGATGCGCTCGGGGCGCAGCGCGGGGCCCTCCAGGGCCATCACCTTGATGGCGACGCGGGCCCCGATGACGGGGTGCTCGGCGCGGTACACCCGCCCCATGCCACCGGCACCGATGAGATCGACGATGCGGTAGCTCCCGACGCTCTGCTGCAGCAGCGGGTCCCGTGTCACGACCGGCCGCGCACCACGCCGAGCGCGGCCAGTCGCGAGGCCAGGCTGGTGCGCGGCACACCCAGCGCGCGCGCCGCATGCGCGACCACGCCGCCATGGGCATCGAGCGCCTCCTGCAGCAGCGCCGCCTCGACGCCATCGATGCGCCCGCGCGCCGCCAGCAGCTCGTGATAGCGCGCGGCGAGATCACCACCGGTCGCGGGCTCCTCGACCCCGGGCAGGCCGGGCTCGTCGGGCGCACCTGCCGCCGCGGGGCCGGGCAGCGCGCTCAGCCCGAGATCACCCGGCGCGAAGTGGCGCACCCCGATGGCCGCCGCCTCGCGCCCCGCGGCGCGCGCCTCGGCCAGCGCGCGATCGCGCGCACGCAGCACCGCGCTCTCCAGCTGGCGCACGTTGCCCGGCAGCATCAGCGCGGGTGACACCAGCAGCCGGCGCGCCTCCAGGTCGAGGTGCAGCGGCGCGGCGCCCCCGCCCCCTGCCCCGCCGGCTCGCGCCAGCGCGCCCTCGGCCAGCGCCGGGATGTCGCCGCGACGCTCGCGCAGCGGCGGCACCATGACCTTGGCCGCGGCCAGCCGGTAGTACAGATCCTCACGGAACTTCCCCGCGCGCACCGCAGCCTCGAGATCGCCGTTGGTGGCCGCGATCAGGCGCACCCGCGCGCGCTTGGGCTCGGCGCCCTCGTGACCCAGCGGGCGGTAGGTCCCGAACTGCGTGAAGTCGAGCAGCAGCCGCTGCGCCATCAGCGGCAGGTTGAGCAGCTCGTCGAGGATCAGCGTGCCGCCGTCGGCGAACTCGACCAGGCCGCGCCGCCGCGCCAGCGCGCCCGAGAAGGCGCCGCGCTCGTGGCCGAACAGCTCCGAGGTGATGGTGTTGAGATCATCGCTGGCGCCCAGCATCGCGCGCACCACCGGGGTGCGCCCCGAGGCCTCGGCCAGCGCCGTCGCCAGCAGCGTCTTGCCGGTGCCCGAATCGCCC
>JBGASF010000284.1:0-3988 GCA_044229835.1 Polyangia bacterium
GGGGGGGGGGGGGGGGCCGGCGGGGCTGCGGGTGTCGCGGGTACGGCGGGTGGTGCCGCGGGTGTGGCGGGTGGTGCGGCGGGTGTGGCGGCGGCGCCATGCTAGGGTCGTCGAGGTAGGCCAGCATGGCGGTGCACACGCAGACGGAGACGGCCGCAGGCGAGACCCAGGTCGAGGCGGCCTTCCGCGCCCACCAGCGCCTGGTGTGGGGGCTCGGCTATCGCATGCTGGGCAGCGCGGCCGACGCCGACGACCTGGTGCAGGAGGTCTTCGCGCGGGTGCTGACGCGGCCGCCCGACGGTCGCTCGCCGCTGCGGCCGTGGCTGGTCGCGGTCACCATGAACCTGGCGCGCGACATGCTGCGTCGGCGCAAGCGCACGCGCTATCACGGCGAGTGGCTGCCCGGCCCGGTCGATGGCGACGGCGGGGCAGGGGCGCTGGCCGCCGAGCTGGTCGGCGGCGATCACGCGCTGGCCGAGCCGTCCGCCCTCGAGCCGCCCGGCCTCGGCACCGAGGGGCGCTACGACCTGATGGAGAGCGTGTCGTACGCCTTCCTGCTGGCGCTCGAGGCGCTCAGCCCGCTGGGGCGCGCGGCGCTGCTGCTGTGTGACGTGTTCGACTATGCGGCGGCAGAGGCGGCCGAGGTGCTGGGGCTGACCGAGGGCCACGTGCGCGTGCTGTGCCACCGCGCGCGCAAGCAGATGTCCGCCTACGATCGCGACCGCAGCCGGCCCTCGGGCGCGCTGACCGAGCGCACGCGCAGCGCGCTGATGGAGTTCCTCGGCGCGCTGGCCAGCAAGGACGCCGCTCGCCTGGAGGCGCTGCTGGCCGAGGACGTGCGCGATCGCTCCGACGGTGGCGGCGTGTACTCCGCGGCGATGCACCCCGTGGTCGGGCGCGATCGTGTGCTGCGCCTGTTCCTGGGGCTGACCTCGGGTGCCCGCGGCCAGGGCTACAGCGGCGTCCAGTTGCGCGAGATCAACGGCGTGCCCGCCGCGGTGTTCGAGCGCCCGTCCCCGCCCCCGCGCTGGGCGCCGCGCCTGATCATCCGCGTCGAGCTCGATGCGCGCGGCCAGATCTGCGAGATCCACAGCGTGCTGGCGCCGGCCAAGCTGACGGCCATCGCGCCGCTGTAGCGGCGGCGCGGCGGCGCGGCGGCCTGGGCAGCGCGGCGGTCGGCAGCGCGGCGGTCCGGCAGCGCGCGCAAGGTTTGCGCACGAAGAGGTGGTTGCCATCTTCGCGCGCGGCGATGGTCGGTTGCCGATGGCCCGCACCGACCCGGTCAGGCTGACACCACGGCGCCGCCGCCGAATAGTTGGCCGACGCGGTCCTCTGGACCACAATCGGCAGCGATGCCACTACGGGATCGATCCTTCATGGAGCGCACCACGCTGGCGCTCGTGCTGCCTTGCGTCTCGGGGACGGTGAACTCGGTCGGCCTGTTGACGCTCGGGCTGGCGACGTCGCACATGACGGGCAACGCGACCCGGCTGGGTGAGGAGCTGTCGCTGGGCCACGGCCCCGCCGCCCTGGCCCCCGGCCTGCTCATCCTGTGCTTCTTCCTGGGCGCCTTCTCGGCCTCGCTGATCGTCGACGGCGGCAACCTGCTGGGCCGGGGCCGCTACGCCGCCGCGCTGTTCATCGAGGCCGCCGCGCTGGCCGCCTTCGGCTTCATGACCGCTCACCCCGAGTGGGCGGTGACCCTGGGCAACATCGGCGTGACCGGGTTCCTGTGCTTCGCGATGGGGCTGCAGAACGCGCTGGTGACGCGGATCTCGGGCGCCGTCGTGCGCACCACCCACCTCACCGGCATCGTCACCGATCTGGGCATCGGCGCCGTCCGCGTGTTCCGCTTCGTGGTGCGCAACCGCCGCCGCCTGCTGCACCTGCGCACGCTGGCCCGCGACGAGCTCGACTACCACGTCTTCAAGCTGCACCTCGCCATCTTCTCGTCGTTCCTGGGCGGCTGCGCCGCGGGCCCCCTGCTGCTGCGCTACACCGGGCCGCTGGGCTGGATGATCGCCCCGCTGGGCATGCTGGTGATCCTGATGGTGTTCGATCTCACCCGTGGCATCGACGTGCGCCGCACACCTCCGCCCGCCGCCAGCTGATCCGCCGCCGTCTCGACGCGGCCGACCAGGTCCCGCCGGCCTGGCTCGCCGCGCTCGACGCTGCTCCCGCCGCCCTGGCTCGCCGGACTCGACGGCGGTCGCGCCGGTCCGGCCCGCCGGACTCGACGGCGGTCGCGCCGATCCGGCTCGGCGGACTCGACGGCGGTCGCGCCGGGCCGGCCCGTCACCCGGCCGCGCTGCGCGCCGGCATCGGCCCGACATATCGCGACGCCGGCCTGATCAGTCGCCCGGTCGCGCGCTGCTCGGCCACATGTGCACACCACCCCGCGACCCGCCCGACCGCGAACGTCGGCGTGAACGCCTGCCGCCCGAGCCCGAGCGCCTCCAGCAGCACCGCGGTGTAGAACTCGACATTGGCGCGCAGTGCCCGCGCCGGATGGCGCCGCGCCAGCATGCGCTCCGCCGCCCGCTCGACCTCGCGCGCCCGCGCCAGCCGCGCCCCGCCGATGTGCGCCCGCGCCAGCTCCCCGACCGCCTCCTCCAGCACCGCCGCTCGCGGATCACGCACCCGGTAGATCCGGTGCCCCATCCCCATGATGCGCCGTCCCGCCGCCAGCTCGTCCCCCAGCCAGGCCTCGATCCCGTCGGTCCCGCTGTCCCCCAGGGCATCCAGCATGTCCAGCACCGGCCCCGGCGCCCCGCCATGCAGCGGCCCCTTGAGCGCCCCGATCGCCGCCACCACCGCAGAGACCACATCCGATCCCGTCGACGCCACCACCCGCGCCGCGAACGTCGACGCGTTCAGCCCATGGTCGATGACGGTCACCAGGTAGCGCTCCATCGCCCGCGCCTCCACCTCCGACACCCGCGCCCCCGGCGTGGCGTGCACCCGCGCCATGCGCAGGTAGTCCTCCGCGTGCCCGAGCCGCGCATCCGGCGCCACCGGCCCCAGCCCCAGCCGCAGCCACCCCCACGCCGCCGCATACACCGCCGTCGCGGCCGTCAGCGCCACCGCCTGCGCGCGCTCCCCCGCACGCGCGTGCACCGAGCAATGGGCCACGCCCGCACGCAGCGCATCCATGCCATCCGGCGCCCGCAGCGCCTCACCCAGGCCCGACAGTCGCTCGAACGCCTCCGCCCGGGCGGCTCCCAGCTCGGCCTGGAGCCCGGCCACCGCGGTCTCGTCAGGGGCCTCACCCCAGAGCCGCAGACACGCCCCCTCGAAGCCGACCTCCCCGCTCAAGTCCTCGACATCACTGCCGGCAATGATGAGCCTCCCGCGCGCCCCATCGATCTCGCTGAGGCGGGTCTCGGCCACCACCACGCCCTCCAGTCCTGGCCGCAGGATGCCCTCGTCGGGTCCGCCGCTACCGCTGTCCACGCTGCTCGTCGTCCTCATGATGGCCCTCCGTCGCCCACTCTGATGCAGCGGGATTATGTTGATCCACGTAGAATCGACAATCCATATAATCAATGTAATCAACAGGAGCGCCTCCGATGCCCGCATCTCGTGACCTGCCCCCTGGTGAGGGGCTGCTCGACGCCCGACAGGCGGCCGAGTTCCTCGGCGTCAAGCGCTCGACCCTGTATGCCTACGCCAGCCGCGGCTGGGTGCGCACCGCCCCTGCCAGCGGCGCACAGCCCGGCGGCGCGCGCGCGCGCCTGTACGCGCGCGCCGACCTCGATCGCCTCAAGGCCCGCCACGACGCCCGCGCCGGACACGGCGCCGTCGCCGCCGGTGCGCTGCGCTGGGGCGAGCCCGTCCTGGAGTCCTCGCTGACGCGGATCGACGAGCGCGGTCACAGCTATCGCGGTCAGTCCGCCCTCGAGCTCGCGGCCCGCGGTGTCCGGTTCGAGGCCGTATGCGAGCTGCTGTGGACCGGACAGCTGCGCGATCGCCTGCCGCTGACACCCGG
>JBGASF010000284.1:3998-4290 GCA_044229835.1 Polyangia bacterium
CGGCGGGGGCGCCGCCGCCACGGCCGCGGCCGTCTCCAGGGTGGCGGCCGCATCCGCGGCGGTGTCGAGGGCGGCGGCCACCTCCGCGGCGGTGTCCCGGGCGGCAGCCGAATCCGCGGAGGCTGCCTCGACCTCGGCCGAAGCCATGCTGCGCAGCGCCCCCCGCCCCCCGGCGCGGCGCGGCAAGCCCCTGCGTGCGCCGGCACAGGGACTCGGCCTGGCGCACCTCGAGGATCTGATCCCGTTCGGCGCTCCTCCCCTCGCGGGGCTCTCGCTGGCGGTCCCGGCGCTC
>JBGASF010000285.1:0-4262 GCA_044229835.1 Polyangia bacterium
CGAACGCTCCAGGCGCTTCTGGCCGCGACACGCCATCCGGCCCGATCACGGTAATCGACGGTGCATCTTCGGCTGGCAGGATCCGCCCTACCGCTTGGATCTGGCCACCGGCAGCGGTCAGCGCCTGCTGCATGGAGTCCCACGTCCGCTCGGGTACGGTGAAGAGCAGCTCGTAGTCCTCGCCGTCCCCCGCCCCCGCGCGCCAATCACCGACGCCTTCGTGCAGCGGGATCAACCCAGCCTCCAGCCGCACCCGCGCCTCGCTCTCGGGCGACGGGCGCGCCCAGCGCAGCGCGGTGTAGATCGGTGGCAGGTCGCTCAGCTCGCCGCCGCCAGCGCCCGCCACGCCGCCCGCGGCGGCCCCGGGGCCCGCGTCGTCCCCATGCGGCAAGGTCACCACCGCGCCCAGCTCGTCGGCGCGCGCGCTGGCCGACAGCAGCCGGAACTGCGCCGGCCGGCTGATCAGCAGCTTGAACTCGCGCCCCGGCACCTCGAGCGCGTGGCCGGCGTCCATGCCCCGCGGCGCCACACACAGCGCGGTGACCTGCCCCGCCACCTTGCCGCCGGGCGGATCCAGCTCGACGTAGTAGCCGCGCGCCGCGCCCGAGCGCACGCGCACCCCGCGCCCGCGCCGCGCCAGCCCGTAGTAGGCCGCGCCGCGCGCCACCGCCAGATCGGGCGACGCGTTGGGCAGCTCGCGCGCCAGGGCGCCCAGCGCGGGCGCCTCCTCGCCGGCCCAGCCGCGCAGCGCCGCCAGCACGCGCTCGCGCAGCGCGGCCACGCGCATGACGCCGCCGTTGAACAGCACGTAGGCCGGGCGCACGATCGACCCGCCGCCCGCATGCCGGCGCAGGAAGGCCGCCAGGTGGCGCGTGATGGCGGGATCCGACGCATAGGGCAGGCCCCACTCGACCAGGCCGGCGCGCGCCGCCCGCGTCGGCGCGGCGTGGCTGAGCGCCTCGGGGAAGAAGCCGCCCAGCACCAGCTCCAGGACCTCGTCGCGGCCGAGCTCGGTCTGCGCGCCGCCGCCAATCAGGCGGGTGCCGCGGCCGGCCACGTGCACCGGCACCGAGCTCGGGCCGTCGTCACCGAGCAGGGTCTCCTTGGCGGCGCGACACTTCTGCACCAGCTCCTGGAAGCGCTGCGCCTCCAGGCGCGCGCCGGCGCCCCCGGCAAGGCGGCCCTCCAGGCGTCGGGCCAGCGCCAGATCCATGTTGTCGCCGCCGAGCAGCAGGTGATCGCCGACCGCGACGCGCTCCAGCGTGGGCGGCGCGCCCGCGGCGCCGGGGCGCACATCGATCAGCGTGAAGTCGGTGGTGCCGCCGCCGACGTCGCACACCAGGACCAGGCCGCCGTCGCCCAGCTCGGCCTGCCACAGCTCGCCGTCCCGGCCCGGCTCGGCCAGCCAGGCGTAGAACGCCGCCTGCGGCTCCTCGAGCAGGCGAAGCTCGGCCATCGGCAGGCCGGCGCGTCGCGCCGCCTCCAGGGTCAGCTCGCGCGCCACGGCGTCGAACGACGCCGGCACCGTCAGCACGACCTCCTGCGCCGCCAGCATGCGCGCCGGATCCCCCTGGCCGATGACGTGGTCCCAGACCTCGCGCACGTGGGTGAGGATCAGGGCGCTGGCGTCGACCGGCGAGATCGGCGCAATTTCGGCCTTCTTCTCGCTGCCTCCGGCCCCGCCCTGCCCCGCCGCGCTGCCCCAGGGCAAGATCTTGGCGCTGCGGTCGACACCCGGATGCGACAGCCAGGACTTGGCCGAGGTCACCAGGCGCGCCGGCGCCTCGGCGCCACGCCGCCGCGCCAGCTCGCCGACCACCGGCCCCGGCGGCGTGGTCTCGGCGCGCCAGGGCAGCGCGGTACCGCCCGCGGGGAAGTCGTGCGCCCCGGTCAGGTACACCGCCGAGGGCAGCGTGGGTCGGGGCTGGACCTCGCCCGCGGCCACCAGCTGCAGCGGCGGCAGGTCGATGACACGCTGCTCGCGCGCGGCCAGATCGATGTACGCCAGCGCCGAGTTGGTGGTGCCGAGATCGATCCCGACCAGGTAGCGAGCGCTCACGCGGCGCCCGCCTCGCGAACGCTCCACTCCAGCTTCCAGCGCTGGCCGTCGCGCGCGACACACCACAGCTCCAGGGTGCCGACCTCGGTCACGCGCGAGCGCAGCCGCACCGGCACCAGCTGGCCCTCGCTGCCGGTCAGCGCGGCCTCGATGGCGGCGCCCTCCTCCAGGTCCATCCCAGGACCGACCTCGTCGATCAAGGTGCCCACGGCGTCCGCGCGCCGCGTGCTCGAGGTCAGCACGCGGAACTCGGCCGGCTCGCCGACCACCAGCCCGAACTCCTGGCCGGGCAGCTCGGCCTCGCTGCCCTCCTCCATGCCGAACGGCGCCACGCACAGCGCCGACAGCGGCGCCGCCATGCCGGGCACCGCGGGCGCGGCGCGCTCGATGCCGATGTAGTAGGCGCGCGCGGTGCCGCCCCGGATGCGCACCCCACGGCCGCGCCGCACCAGGCCGTAGTAGGCCGCGCCGTGCGCCACCGCGAGATCGAGGTCGGTGCCGTCCAGCACCTTGGGCTGCGGCGAACCGGTCTCGCCGGCCCACGCGGTCAGCGTCTCGGACACCCGCGCACGCAGCGCGGGCCCCTTCATGACGCCGCCGTTGTACAGCACCGCGGTCGGGCGGGTGGCATAGCCGCCCAGGAAGCGCGCCAGGTGGCGCGTCACCGCGGCGTCGTCCGCATAGGGCAGCCCGAGCTCACGCAGGCCGACGCGGCGCTTGCTCTGCGGGCGTGCCGCCGCCGCCACCAGCGGGAAGAAGCCGTCGAGCAGCGCCGCCTCGGCGTCCTCGCGCAGCAGCTCGGCGCGCACCGACGAACCGATCACGCTGCGCCCGCGGCCCAGGATGGCGATGGGCGCCGACGCCGCGCCGGCCAGCACGGCCTCCTTGGCGGCGCGACAGGCGTGGGTCAGCGCGCGCTGCTGCCAGGCGTCCAGCGTGGTGCCGGCCTCGGCGAGGCGCGCGGCGACGCGGTAGGCCAGCGCCAGATCCATGTTGTCGCCGCCGAGCAGGATGTGGTCGCCGACCGCGACCCGCTCGACCGCCAGGGTGCCGTCGGTCTCGCCGACCGCGATCAGCGAGAAGTCGGTGGTGCCGCCGCCGACGTCACACACCACCACCAGGTCGCCGACCGCCAGCGCCTTGCGCCAGCCGTCCCCCATGGTCGCCAGCCACGAGTAGAAGGCCGACTGCGGCTCCTCCAGCAGCGTCACCCGGGGCAGCCCGGCCGCCGCCGCGGCGCGCACGGTCAGCTCGCGCGCCACCGCGTCGAACGACGCCGGCACGGTCAGGAAGACGTCCTGCTCGCCCAGCGCGGCCTCGGGATCGCCGCTGGCCATGACGTGATCCCAGGCCGCGCGGACGTGGCCGAGGATGCGCGCCGAGGCCTCGACCGGCGAGATCTTCGCGAGGTCGGGCGCCTCCGCGCCCAGCGGCACCGCGGGGAGCAGCGGCGCGGTGCGATCCACTCCGGCGTGACACAGCCACGACTTGGCCGACGACACCGTGCGCGCCGGGACCTCGGCGCCGCGGCTGCGCGCCCACTCGCCGACCGCATAGTCGCGCCCGCCGCCCCAGGGCAGCTCCAGCGCGCCCGGCGCCAGCTCACCGGCCGCGGGCAGATAGATGAAGGACGGCAGCGCGCTGCGCTCCTCGACCTGGCCCGGCGCCACCAGCTGCGGGATCTCGAGGATGCGCGGCTCGGGCAGATCACCCTCGTCGAGGCCCAGGGTATCGACGAAGGCGACCGCGGTGTTGGTGGTGCCGAGGTCGATGCCGACCACGAAGCGAGCGCTCACGAGAGCTCCACTTCGGCGGGGGCGATCACCAGCGGATCCTGCCCGGTGGCGGCCGCCGGCAGCTCGATCCGCGTGGTGGCCCAGCCGGGGTGGCGCAGCACGCCCTTGAACGGCGCCGATCCGGCGACGTTGCCGACCAGCTTGACCGCGCCGCGCGCGATGGGCGCCGCCGCGACCTCGACCGCCGCGTTCTCGGCCCCGGCCAGCGCCGGCCCCAGCACCAGGACCTGATCCAGGACCTTCTTGCAGCCCTTGTGGATCGAGCGCACCGCGCCGCCGATCTGGGCGTCGGTGAAGCTGTCGATGGGCTCCTCGAGGAAGTCGAGCAGCCGGCCCTCGCGCTGCAGCAGCGCCAGGAGCTGCACCGCCGCGGCGCCGTCGGGCCCCTGCTTGACCACCGGCACCGG
>JBGASF010000286.1:0-4246 GCA_044229835.1 Polyangia bacterium
GCCCGTGCCCGTGCCCGTGCCCGATCCGGTCTCCGCCTCCGCCCCCGCCCCCCGCCTGGGCCTTGGCGGCTCCAGCTCCGCAACCTCCTCCACCCGCCCCGCACAAGCGGCAACGATCAGTCGATACAGCTCGCCGCGGCGCTCGACGCGGAACGGCGCTGCGATTCCCGGACCCGGCAAGAGGAAGCTCCTGGCTGGCATGCCGGCGTCGATGTAGCACGTCTCGGTCGCGGCTGCCGCGCGCACGCGCACGACGTCCTTCCAGGGCAGCTCCAGACGCAGCCCGCGCGGGGTCTCCACCCGCAGCCCGTCGTCGTCGACCACCACGTACGATCGCCACAGCGGCGAGCGCAGGTACATGAGCGCCAGCACGATCAGCACCGCCCCGGCCGCGGTCTCCACCGTGCGCGTGCGCGGCGGCACCCCGGCCACCCAGGCGAACACGATCAGGGCGGCACCGAACCCGATGATGACCCCCGGTAGCCACGGCCAGCGCGGCCGCATCCGGAACCGGCTGGTCGCCAACGGCTATCCTCCGCCGCCCTTGTCCTGGATCAGCTTGGCGATGGCGACGCGGGCCTCCAGGCTGATGGCCTCGAACAGTACGCCGAAACCGCCCTGCAAGAGCACCGTCTTGCCGTCGCTCTCGCGCGGGATCTCGCAGTCACCGGCGCGGCGCCACAGCACCCAGCCCAGCGACTCGACCTGGCCATAGCCGGCCAGCGGGAAGGTGAAGGCGACGCGCGACATCAGGGGCAGCGCCTGGCCGGCGATGAAGGCGCCGTTGGTGCTGAGGTCGCGGATGGCGGCCGGGAACTTGAGGCCGATGTCGTCGGGGTTGGGGCGCACGCGGTCGTAGACGCGCTCCAGCGCGGGGTGCAGCTTGACGTCGCGCTGGCTGATCTTCTCCACCAGGACGGGGATGTTGACGGACACGCGCGGCGCTCGCCGCTGCTCACCCTTCAAGGTCGACATCTCTCGTCTCTCCCTTCAGCGCACCTTGGTCCCTGGCGGTACGTCACAGTCGATGGCTGACAGGCCGATGACCTGTTCGTCCCCCGCCGCCAGGATCATACCCTCGGAGCGTACACCACGGATCGTCGCCGGTGCGAGGTTGGCGAGGAAGATCACCTTCTTGCCCGGCAGCGCCTCGGGGGCGTAGGCGGCCGCGATGCCCGCCACCACGGTGCGCGTCTCGCCGCCGAGGTCGAGGGTCAGCTTGAGGAGCTTGTCGGCCTTGGGCACCTTCTCGGCGGTCGTGACCACGGCCACGCGCAGGTCGAGCTTCTTGAAGTCGTCGTAGCTGATGCTGCCCGGGGGCGGCGCGGCGACGGTCGCGGGGGCTTTCTCGGCGGATTTCTCGGCCTTCTTGTCGCCCTTGTCGCTGCCCTTGTCATGGCCCTTCTCTGGCTTCTTGTCGGCCGGCTTGACGCCCCAGCGCGCCTTCAGCTCGGCCTTGCGGTCGTCGTCCAGGCGCGGCCACAGCGGCTCGCCGGGGACCACCTTCTGGCCCGACGTCAGCTCGCGCCCCCAGGCGCGCGGCCAGCGCAGCAGGCGCTCGGGGCCGCCGGGGACGCCCAGGCGGTCGAGGATCTCACCCGCCTTCTTCGGCATGAAGGGGGCCACCATGAGGGCGATCCAGCTCAGCGCCTCGAGGAAGTGGCGCACGGTGTGGCTGAGCTCGGCGGCGCGCGCCGGATCCTTGGCCTGCACCCAGGGCGCGGCGTCGTCGATGTACTTGTTGCCGCCGCGGACCAGCTCCCACAGCGCCTCCAGGGCGCGGGTCGGCTGCAGGCGCTCCATGTGCTCGGCCACGGTGTCGCGAGCGTGGATGGCCAGGGCGGCCAGCTTGCCGTGCACCGGGTGATCCTCGAAGGCGCCCGGCTCCAGCCTGGGGATGACGCCGCCGGCGTAGAGCTCCGTCATCTTGACGCAGCGGTGCACCAGGTTGCCGAGGTCGTTGGCCAGGTCGGAGTTGAGGCGGCCCAGGAAGGCGTCGTGCGAGAAGTCGCCGTCGAGGCCGAACGAGGTCTCGCGCAAGAGGAAGTAGCGCAGCGCGTCCACGCCCACGTCTGCGGCGAGGCCGAGGGGATCGATGGCGTTGCCCAGCGACTTGGAGATCTTCTGGCCGTTGGCGGTCCACCAGCCGTGCGCGAACACCGTCTTCGGCAGCGGCAGGCCGGCGGCCAGCAGCATGGTCGGCCAGTACACCGCGTGGTGGCGCAGGATGTCCTTGCCGATGACGTGCACCGCCTGGGGCCAGAACTTGTCGTACTGCGCGGCGCCGGGGCCGCCGAGCGCGCTCATGTAGTTGGTCAGGGCATCGATCCACACGTAGATGACGTGCTCGGGCGCGCCTGGCACCGGGATGCCCCACTTGAAGGTGCGCCGCGACACCGAGAGGTCGCGCAGGCCGGCCTTCACGAAGGCGACCACCTCGTTCTTGCGGAAGTCGGGCTGGATGAAGCCGGGGTGGGCCTCGATGTAGTCGAGCAGCGGCTGGGCATACTGCGCCATGCGGAAGAAGTACGACTGCTCCTTGAGGCGCTGCACCGGGCGCTTGTGGTCGGGGCACAGGAAGACGCCGGGGGCGTCGCCGGGCACGAGCTGGGTCTCGGTGTAGAACGACTCGCAGCCGACGCAGTACCAGTCCTCGTAGTCGGCCAGGTAGATCGCGCCGGCGGCCTCGAGGCGGCGCCAGATGTCGGCCACCACGTCCTTGTGGCGCTGCTCGGTGGTGCGGATGAAGTCGTCGTTGGAGATGTCGAGCTTGCGCCAGGCGTCCTGGAAGCGGGCCACGAAGTGGTCGGCGTGGGCGATCGGGGTGCGCCCGGCGGCGGTCGCGGCCTCCTCGATCTTCTGGCCGTGCTCGTCGGTGCCGGTCAGGAACCAGGTGTCCTGGCCACGCGCGCGGTGGTAGCGCGCCAGCGCGTCGCACGCGATGGTGGTGTAGGCGCTGCCGATGTGCGGCGCGTCGTTGACGTAGTAGATCGGGGTCGTGACGTAGAAGGGGTCGGACACGGCAGCCCGATGTAACACGGGGGGCGGGCCGGGGCCAGACGGGCGGCGTGCGGCGCCGCGGGGCGGGCGCTACGCGGGAGGCAGGTCGTCGCCGGGCAGCGGGCCAGCGCCGCCGGGGCCGGAGGCGCCGCCGTCGTCGTCGGACTCGGGGTCGCGGCGGCGGCCCTGGGGCTGCGGCGGGTCGACGCGGGCGACGACGTTGGCCGGGAAGACCTGCGAGCCGCCCTCCTCGAACCAGACCCGCACGCGCTGGCGCAGCACGTCGAGCTCGGCGACCTTGCCCTCGCCGGCCGGCGTGGTCACCCGCTTGCCCAGCTTGGGCAGGCCCTTGCCGAGCTCGCGATAGGTGGACGCCTCGTACACCAGACAGCACTTGAGGCGGCCGCACTGGCCGGTGACCTTGGACGGGTTGAGCGGGAGGTTCTGCTCCTTGGCGTGCTTGATCGAGACCGGCTCGAAGCGCGGCAGGAAGGTGGAGCAGCACAGCTCGCGGCCGCAGGAGCCGATGCCGCCGACGATCTTGGCCTCGTCGCGGGCGCCGATCTGGCGCAGCTCGACGCGCACGCGCAGGCGGCTGGTCAGCTCCTTGACCAGGTCGCGGAAGTCGACGCGATCCTCGGAGGCGAAGTAGACCAGTACCTTCTGGCCTTTGTGGATGTAGTCGCAGCGCACCATCTTGATGGGCAGGTTGCGCTCGCGGGTGCGTTCGCGGGCGAAGCGCAGGGCCTCGGCGGCGCGGTCGTCGAAGGCGCGCTCGGCGGCCAGGTCGGCGGCGGTGGCGCGGCTGAGGATGCGCGGCAGCTCGCCGGCGACCAGGCGGCGCGCCGAGGCGATGACCACGCGGCCGATGCTGACGCCCTGTTCGAAGTCGCACAGCACGTGATCGCCGCGCTGGTAGGCCTCGCCCTGGGCGTCATAGTCGTAGATCTTGCCGGCCTCGCGGAAGTTGACGCCGACCACGTTGGTCAGCATGCCGGAGGCGTAGGGCACGTCGTCGAGCTGGGCGAAGACCTCGTCCTGATCGGGGTCGGCCGGCTCGCGGTCGGCGTGGAAGGTCTTGAAGACGACCGGGGCGTCGTCGTCACCGTCGTCGTCGTTGCCCGCGCCTGCGCCTGCGCCGGCGCCGGCTGCGGTGGCCGGCGTGGGGCCGGAGTCGCGCAGCATGGGCAGCGCGACCAGGCCGCCGCGACGGGCGTCGGCGGCGTGGCGCGCGGTGGCCGAGGGC
>JBGASF010000287.1:0-4124 GCA_044229835.1 Polyangia bacterium
CCTCGATCGCCCCGAGCACGCCGTCGAGGTTGTCGAGCGGCTCACCCATCCCCATGAACACGATGTTCCGCACCGCCTGCCCCAGCGCGAATCGCGCGGCATGCCATTGCGCCACGATCTCGGACGGCTCCAGCGAGCGCAGCAAGCCCATCCGTGCCGTCTCGCAGAAGGTGCATCCCATGGCGCAGCCGACCTGGCTCGAGACACAGAGGGTGGCGCGCGGGGCCTCGTCGTGGCGGGTGACGTCGGGGATCAGGACGGACTCGATGATCGCGCCGTCGTCGGTGCGCAGGGCGTCGAAGCGCTCCTCGAAGCCGCGCAGGGTCTCGGAGTAGCCCAGGAACAGGAAGCCGCCGGGGGCCAGCGCCTCGGCCAGGCGCTCGATCACGGTCTGGCGCTGGGCGGCGTCGAAGTAGATGAGGACGTTGCGACACAGGATGACGTCCAGCGCGCGCGGCCAGTCGGGCTCGACCAGGTTCTTGCGCTCGAAGCGCACCAGGGCGGCCAGGGCGGGGGAGACCTGGTTGGCGCTGAACCAGCGCGCGCGGGTCGCGGGCGGGACCATGGCCAGGGCGCTGCTGGAGTAGCGGCCGGCGCGCGCGACGGCGAGGGCGTCGTCGCTGAGATCGCTGCCTAGCACGTCGATGCCGAAGCCGGGCAGGCCGTCGGCCAGCACCATGGCCAGGGTGTAGGCCTCCTCGCCGCTGGCGCAGCCGGCGCTCCAGGCGCGCACCCGGCGCTGGCTGGCCCGACGCGCAGCCAGCTCGGGGACGACCACGCGCTCCAGCGCGCGCACGTGGGCGGCGTGGCGGAAGAAGCGGGTCTCGCCGACGCGCAGCGCCTCGGCCAGGGCGTCGAGCTCCTGGCGCGCCGCCGCGGAGCTGGCGCCCGCGTCGGTGGCCGCGCTGACCACGGCCAGGTAGCGGCCCACGTCGGCGACGCCGAGCGCGCGCAGGCGATCGCTGACCCGCGCCGACAGCACCCAGCCCGGCGGGCGCAGGCCGGCGTGGCTCGCGATCAGCTCGGCGACCTGGCCCAGCGGGCCAGTCGCGATGTCGGGCGGCTCCGCCATGCGTCGATCAGGTCACCTCGTCGCCACCGGCGTCGGGCTCGCGCTTGACAGGGGCGGGTGCCGCGGGCGGTTTGCTGCGTGGCTTGACCCGGGTGCGCGAGATGCTGGTGCTGCCGGCGCCCAGCATGGCGCGCGGCTTCGCGGTCGGACGCGGCGGCAGCCGGGGCGGCGCTGGCCCGTCGTGGTCGTCGCGGTCCCTTTCGACGCCGGCCTCGCCGCCGTCGCCCTCGATGCGGAAGCCGCGCACCGACTCCTCCAGGTTGTGCGCCAGCGCGTGCAGCTGCTCGCCCTGGACCACGGCCTCCTCGCTGGCCGACAGCACCTCCTGCGCGATCTTCTGCACGTGGTCCATGTTGCGCGCGATCTCGTCGGACACCAGGGCCTGCTCCTGCACCGCGTTGGCGGTGTCCTGCACGGCGTCGACGATGTCCTTCAAGTTGCCCAGCGTGGCGGTGACGGTCTGCGTCCCGGCCTCGACCGCCTGGGTGCCGAGCTGCATGGTGCGCACCGCGGCCGCGGTCTGCTCCTTGATGGTGGCGATGAGATCCTCGATGTCCTTGGCGCTCTGTCCGACGCGGCGGGCCAGCGACGAGACCTCGTCGGCGACCACCGCGAAGCCGCGGCCCTGCTCGCCGGCGTGGGCGGCCTCGATCGACGCGTTGAGCGCCAGCAGCGAGGTCTGCTCCGAGATCTGGCGGATGACCTCGACGATGTTGCCGATGCGCTTGCTCGACTCGCCGAGGTCGCGGATCTTCTCCGAGCCCTCCTCGACCACGCTGCGGATCTGGTTCATCGAGCCGATGGCCGAGGCCACCGCGGTGTTGGTCTGCTGCGCCGCACGCGTGGCCTCCATCGCGTTCGACGCCACCTGCTGGATCGACGACGACAGCTCGGTCACCGCCGCGGTCGAGCCCTCGACCTTGACCGCCTGATCCTTGACGCCCTCGAGCATCTGCTTGGAGGCCGCGCTGATCTCGGCGGACGACGCCCCCACCTGTGACGAGGCCTGCGACACGTCGCGCGCCAGCCGGTGCAGGTTGTCGAACACCTTGTTGAGGTTCCTGGCCAGATCGGCCAGCTCGTCGGAGCCCGACATGTCGACCCGGCGCGACAGGTCGCCGCCCTCGGCGATGATCTCCTCGGTGGCGCGGATGAAGCGCTTGATGGGCCGCGTGATGATCCAGGCCAGCAGCATCGAGATGGCCAGCGCCAGCACCGAGGCCGCGATGGTGATGGTCCACAGCCCGGGGATGCCGGCCTCGCGCGCGTTGCGCGTGCGCGTCAGGTACAGCTTGCCGATCTCGGCGGTCATCTGGCCGTCGAACGCGGTCACCCCGGGCGGCGGGCTGGTGAAGTCGTGCAGGCCGCCGTCGAACTTGATGGCCGGGATGTAGCGCTTGCCCTCGTTGACCTTGACCCATTTGTCGGGCGCCAGCGCGGCGGTCAGCTCGGCGCGCGCCTCGGGGCGCTCGAACTTCATCGTGGTGAGCAGGATCTTGCCGTCCTTGCCCAGCAGCGTGAAGTGCTGGCGCATGTTCGGGCGGGTGTCGGTCTGGCGCGAGTAGTCCTCCAGCATGCGGATGAAGCGGCTGCCGATGAGCACGCCGCCGAGCAAGCGGTCGCCCGCGCGCACCGGTACGCCGGCCACCTGGTACAGCACGCCGCCGTGCAGCATCAGCTCCCGCGCGAAGTAGGCCCCTTCACGCGCGTTCTTGGCCGGCAGCAGCGCGGCCACGTCGGCGGCCGGGATGGGCGAGCCCTTGGGCACGGTGGCGTTGCCGTCGCGGTCGACCACGATGATGAGGTCGGGGTGGATCGGCGAGTCGCCCTCCATCGCGGCGCCGAGCAGGTCGAGCGCGCTCTGCAGGCGCGCCTGTGCCGCGGGCGCGTCGCTGCTGCCGCCGAGGCCGGGCACCGGCATGGGCTGCCCCCCGGTGGTCCCGGCGGGCGATGGCGCCGCCTCGCTGTCGAGCGCGGCCCGCACCTCGGGCTGGCGGGCCACGATCTGCGCCACCATCTCGAGCGCGCCACCCTGGCTCTTGAGGTGCTCCTGGGTGCGCTCGTAGATGCGCTGCAGGAAGGCGCCCCGATCCTGCCCGGCCATCGCCGCGCGCTTGGCCTGCAGGTACATGACGCCGACGATGGCCTCGCTGAGGACCAGGCAGGACAGCCCGATCTTGGCCCAGATGGGGACACGAATGCCGCGCTTTTCAGCCGCCATTGACCCTCCGCTCGAACTGCTTGATGCGCTCCGAGTTCCACAGGCGCTCGAGATCGAGCACCGCCAGCGGCCGGGCGTCGTCGCCCACCGTGGCCACGCCTCGCACCAGATCGGCGCCGGGCTCGCCGTTGCCGGCGCCGCTGGGCGTCGGCTGGATGGCCGTCGGGGCCACGCTGCGCACGTCCCCCAGCCGGTCGACCAGCAGCCCCGCGGTCTTGCCCTCACCGCGCATCACGATGATGCGGGTGTCCTGGCTGGGCCGGGTGCGTGACAGGCCCAGGAAGCGGGCCAGATCGATCACGGCGACGACGTCACCGCGCAGGTTGATGATGCCGGCCACCCAGTCGGGCGTCAGGAACACCCGCGTGATGGGGCGCAGCACCATGGTCTCCTTGACCGCGCGGATATCGACGCCGAGCTCCCGCCCCTGGAGGAAGAAGCACACCAGCCGCAGATCGTCTGCCTGTGCCCCGGTCACGCTGCCCCGGCGGCGACGATATCACGTGGCCGTCAGTGGCGGGGCGGGCTGAGGGCTTCGCGGTAGGCGCCGGCCACCTCGGCGAAGCGCTGTTCGAGCCGCCGCCGCGTGGGGGCGTCCGCGCGCGGGTGGGTATCGGGGTGCAGCGTGCGCGCCAGCCGGCGAAACGCCTGCTTGATCTCGAGCTGGCTTGCGCTTGGCGACAGCCCGAGCCGGCGCAGCGCCTCGCCGCGCGCGCTCGGCGCCACCACGGTGCCATGCGGGGGAGTCCCTTCCGCCACCCGCTCGCCCCCACCCATGCCCGTGCCCATGCCCGTGCCCATGCCCATGCCCGTGCCCGTGCCCGTGCCCGT
>JBGASF010000288.1:0-4080 GCA_044229835.1 Polyangia bacterium
CTCCACGGCCGAGGTGTACGGCCACGGCACGATGGGACGCCTGCGGACGGAGGAGGACCCGCTGCAGCCGGTCTCGCCGTACGCTTCGAGCAAGGTCGGGGCGGAGGTGGCCGCGCTCGAGGTGGCGCGGCGCATCGCCGGCCGCTCGGCGCCGGAGGATCTGGTGGCGCGCGGGGCGGCGCTGGGGTACCGCGCGCTGGCGCTGGCGGATGTCGATGGGCTGTACGGGGCGCCGCGCTTTCACAAGGCGGCGCGGGCGGCCGGGCTGCGGGCGCTGGTGGGGGCGGATGTCGCGGTGCTGGAGACGCCGCTGGCGCGCCCGTACCGGGTGCTCTTGCTGGCGCGGGATCGGGCCGGCTATCGCAACCTGTCGCGGCTGCTCACGGTGGCGCGGCTGGGCAGCAGCAAGCTGGATGCGCGCGATCATGGTGCGCCGGTGAGCTGGGACGAGCTGGCGGCGCATGCCGGGGGGCTGGTGTGTCTGACCGGGGGCGCGGGCGGGGCGCTGGAGGAGGTGGCGCATGCGCCGCGGGTGTGGCGCGCGCGGGCGGGGGCGCTGCGCGAGCTGTATGGCGAGCACCTGTACGCCGAGGTGCAGTGTCATCACGACGCCGCCGAGGCGCGGCGGGCGGCGGCCACGGTGGGGCTGGCGCGGGGGCTGCGGCTGCCGCTGGTGGCCACCAACGACGTGCGCTACCACGAGCCGGTGCGCGCGGCGCTGTTCGACGTGCTGACCTGCTTGCAGGAGCGCACCACGCTGGACGCCGCGGGGGCGCTGCTGGAGAAGAACCGCGAGCGCCACCTGAAGTCGCCGGCCGAGATGGCGGCGCTGTTCGCGGCGCTGCCCGAGGCCATCGACAACACCGCGCGGGTGGCGGCGGCGTGTGGCTTCACGCTGGCCGATCTCGGCTATCGCTTCCCGCACTATCCGACGCCGTTCGACTGCTCGCAGCAGGACGTGCTGGCGCGGCTGACCGAGCAGGGCGCGCGGGCACGCTATGGCGAGCGGCCGTCGCCGCGGGTGCACGCGCAGCTGGCGCGCGAGCTGGCGCTGATCGGCAAGCTGGAGCTGGCGGGCTACTTCCTCATCGTGTGGGACCTGACGCGCTACTGCCGCGAGCAGGGCATCCTGGTGCAGGGGCGCGGCTCGGCGGCCAACAGCGCGGTGTGCTACGCGCTGGGCATCACCGCGGTCGATCCCATCGGGCTCGACCTCCTGTTCGAGCGCTTCCTGTCGGAGGAGCGCGGCGAGTGGCCCGACATCGATCTCGACCTGCCCTCGGGTGACGATCGCGAGCGCGTCATCCAGTACGTCTATGCGCGCTACGGCGCGCGCGGCGCGGCCATGACCGCTAACGTCATCACCTACCGCGGGCGCAGCGCGGCGCGCGACGTCGGCAAGGCGCTGGGCTTCAGCAGCGAGCAGACCGGGCAGCTGTCGGGGCTGATGTCCCACTTCGAATTTCGAAGCAAGAGCGACGACGACGTGCCCCGCCTGCTGGCCAGCGCGGGCTTCGACTGCGCCGACCGGCGGGTGCAGCTGTTCGCGCGGCTGGTGGGCGAGATCCAGGGGCTGCCGCGCCACCTGGGGCAGCACTCGGGCGGCATGGTGCTGGCGGCGGGGCGGCTGGATGACGTGGTGCCGCTGGAGCCGGCGTCGATGCCGGGGCGCGTGGTGGTGCAGTGGGACAAGGACGACTGCAGCGACATGGGCATCATCAAGGTCGACCTGCTCGGCCTGGGCATGATGGCGCTCCTGGCCGAGGCGGTGCCGCTGGTGCGGGCGCACGACGGCAAGCAGATCGATCTGGCGCACCTGTGTCAGCCCGGGTCACCCGAGGACGGCGCGGTCTACGACATGCTGTGCGCGGCCGACACCGTGGGCGTGTTCCAGGTCGAGTCGCGCGCGCAGATGGCCACGCTGCCGCGCATGAAGCCGCGCAACTTCTACGACATCGCGATGGAGGTGGCCATCATCCGGCCCGGGCCGATCGTGGGCCAGATGGTGAACCCGTTCCTGGAGCGCCGCGCCGGGCGCCAGCCGGTGACGTATCTGCATCCCGATCTGGAGCCGATCCTGAAGCGCACCCTGGGGGTGCCGCTGTTCCAGGAGCAGCTCATGCGCATGGCCATGGTCATCGCGGGCTTCACCGGGGGGCAAGCCGAGGAGCTCCGGCGCGCCATGGGCTTCAAGCGCTCGCACGAGCGCATGCAGGGGCTGGAGGCGGCGCTGCGCAGCGGCATGGCCGAGCGTGGCATCACCGGGGCGCCGGCGGACGCCATCGTCAAGAGCATCCACTCGTTCGCGCTGTACGGCTTCCCCGAGTCGCACTCGCTGTCGTTCGCGCTGCTGGTGTACGCCAGCGCGTATCTCAAGCGGCACCACCCGGTGGTGTTCAACTGCGCGCTGCTGAACAACTACCCGATGGGGTTTTATCACCCGGCCACCATCGTCAAGGACGCCCAGCGCCATGGCGTGCGCGTGCGCGCGGTCGATGTCACGCGGTCGGAGTGGCGCTGCACCATCGAGGATGGCGAGGGCACGCGTGGGGTGCCGGCGGGCGATCCGCGGCGGAATGCGCTGCGGCTGGGGCTGCGCTATGTGAACGGGATGCGCGAGGCGGTGGCGGCGCGCCTGGTGGCGGCGCGGCGCGAGCGGCCGTTCGCGAGCCTGGGTGATGTGGCGCGGCGCAGCGGCGCCAGCGCGGCGGAGCTGGAGACGCTGGCGGAGATCGGGGCCTTCGCCGAGCTGGGGGCGCGGCGGCGCGAGGCGCTGTGGCAGCTGCAGGCGCTGTGGCCGCTGCGCGACGGGCTGTTCGCGGCGGCGGGGGCGGACGCCGAGCGCGAGGCGGCGCCGGCGCCGCTGCCCGAGATGGACGCGCTGGAGCGCACGCTGGCGGACTACCGGGGCACCTCGATGACGGTGGGGCCGCACCCGATGCGGCTCAGGCGGGCCGAGCTGGCGCGGCTGGGGGTGGTGCCGGCGGGCGAGCTTCCGCGGCGGCGCAATGGCGAGCTCGTGCGCATCGGCGGCGTGGTCATCGTGCGGCAGCGGCCGGGCACCGCGAAGGGGGTGGTGTTCGTGACCCTGGAGGACGAGACCGGGATCTCGAACGCCATCGTGATGCCCGAGGTGTTCGAGCGCGATCGGCGGGTCATCGTGACCTCGGCGGTGCTGATCGTGGAGGGCGTGCTGCAGGTGCGCGACGGCACGCACCTGGTGCGGGCGCAGCGCTTCCAGGCGGTGCCGGCGATGGGCGCCGAGGTGGGCTCGCACGATTTTCACTGATCGAGTAGGGTGCCGGCGGTGAGCGACGAGACCGGGCGGTATGTCGGGCGCGGCGGCCTGAAGCTGGAGGCCGCGCTGAAGCAGTGGGGTCTCGAGGACAGCGTGCGCGGCGCGACCTGCATCGACGTCGGGGCGTCGACCGGCGGGTTCACCGACTGTCTGCTGCAGCATGGGGCGACCCGGGTGACGGCGATCGATGTCGGGCACGGACAGCTGCACACCAAGCTGCGCGGCGATCCGCGCATCGAGGAGATCGAGGGCGTGCACTTCAAGACCCTGGCGCTGTCGGTGGCGCCGGGGCCGTACGACTTCTTCGTGGTCGATGTCAGCTTCATCTCGGCGCGCAACATGCTGCGTGGGCTGGCGTTCCGGCTGCGCGAGGGCGCCCAGGGCGTGATCCTCGTGAAGCCGCAGTTCGAGCTGCCGACCGGGTATGTGAAGGGTGGACAGGTCAAGGCCGAGGGGCTGCGCGGGGGGGCGGTGGAGCGGGTCAAGAAGAAGGGCGAGGGGCTGGGGTTCGAGTTGATGGGGGTGGTGGATTCGCCGGTGCCGGGGGGTGAAGGCACGGTGGAGCTGTTGACGTGGTGGAGGTGGGTGGGGCGCGGGGAGAGGATGCCTTTGTGGAGAGGGGAGCGGGCGGAGGGGGAGACGGCGGGGGTCGGGGAGGAAGAAACAGGCGACAGGGAACAGGAAACAGGCAACAGGCAACAGGCAATGGGCGGAGAGGGCGCCAGCCCGGGTGCGAGCACGAGCACGAAGGCGAGCACGAGCACGAGCACGAGCACGAGCAC
>JBGASF010000289.1:0-4072 GCA_044229835.1 Polyangia bacterium
GTGGTCAGGCCGCCGGCGATGTTGCCCTTGGTCGGCTGGCTCTCCGACAGGTCGGTGGTCTTGTGGCGGTTGACCACCTCCTGGTAGCGGTCGAACATGAACATGAAGCGCTCGCGCACCGCGTCGTTGGCGCAGCGCGCGGCCACGATGTGCTCGCCGCCGGTGAGTTCGGTGGTCTCGCCGAAGCACAGCGTGCTGCCCAGCGGGTGCAGCTTGTCGAACGCGTTGCCCACGGTCGGGTTGGCGCCGCAGCCGCTGGTGGTGTCGCTCTCGCCGCACTTGGTGCTGACCCACAGCTCCTTGATCGCGCACTTCTCGCGCTGCTTCTCGCTGGCCCACTGCACGAAGCCGCGCGCCGCCTTGCTGGCACGCATGATGGTGTCGTGGTCGCCGTGGCCCTCGATGCCGAAGCCCACCACCGGCTTGCCGGTGGCCTTGATGCCGTCGACCACCTTCTGCGTCCAGCCGTCCTCGATGCCGATGACGACCACTGCAGCGACGTTGGGGTTGCAGCCGGTGCCGATCAGGGTGCGGAAATGCAGCTCCAGGTCGGCCCCGAACTGCAGGCGCCCATAGGGGTGCGGGATGGCCAGCGCGCCCTTGATGTTGTGGGCGACGGCCTCGGCCGCGGCGTTGGACAGGTCGTCCAGCGGCAGCACGATGACGTGGTTGCGCACGCCCACGCGGCCGTTCTCGCGCCGGTAGCCGAGGAAGGTGGACTTCTTCGTGATGAGGCTCATATCGATCCGATCAGTGTTGCTTCGCGACCGCATGCCCGCGGTCAGTCGGTGGCCCCCGGCGGCCGTCGCGCACCGGGCCCGGCCCGGCCGCTGGCGGCGCCCCCTCGGAGGGGGCGGCCGCAGGCCGCTTCGGGGGGGGCGAGGTCACCAGCGCTTGGTCTTGATGTTGTGGACATGGGCGTGCTCGCCCGCGGCGATGGGCTTGACGACCTTGCCCATGTCGATGCCGTACTTGACGACGGTGTCGCCGACGGCCATCTTCTTCAGCGCGACCTTGTGGCCGATGGGAATGTCCTGCCGGGCAGTGACCGAGGTCATCCTGTCCTCGTCCATGATCCAGCCCTTCAGCCGCATGCCGGCCTTGACACCTTCCACCACCACGACGGCCACGCTGTCCCTGGTGTCGTGCAACACGAAGTGAATCATCCTGTCTCTCCTTCTGCGGGGGGCCGCCCGGCCGGCAGACGCGGGCCAGCCCGGGGCCGGGCAATGGGACGGCGAGCCGCGGATTCTGCCCGCGGCAAGGGCCGCTGTCGAACAGGTCATCCAGATGACTTGCAGGAGCATCCCGGCGCTGGGCACAATGCGCCATGCCCGCCGCCCCGCACGACGAGCCCCGCCGGTTCACGCCGCCGCGGCCGATCACGCCGGCGGAGGCCGGCATGCCGCTGTACCGCGCCGTCAAGCGCGAGCTGCTCGCCGCCATCGAGGCCGGCACGCTGCCGCCGGGCGCCACCCTGCCCAGCGAGGCGGCGCTCGCCGCCGGCTGGGGGGTGTCGATCGGCACGCTGCGCCACGCCGTCGACGAACTGGTGGCCGAGCACCTGCTGGTGCGCCGCCAGGGGCGGGGCACCTTCGTCGCCACGCACAGCGAGGACCGCTTCCTGTTCCAGTTCTTCCACGTGGAGCGCGCCGACGGCCTGCGCGAGGCGCCGCAGGTCGAGCTGATCGCCTTCGAGCGCGGCCGCGCCGACGAGGAGTCGGCCAGCGCACTGTGGCTGCGGCCGGGCGAACCACTGATCCTGGTCGAGAACCGCCTGCGCCTGCAGGGCAGGCCGGTGGTGCACGACGCGCTCGCGCTGCCGGCCGCGCTGTTCAAGGGCCTGACCGAGAAGCGCCTGCGCGAGCGGCCGGGCACCCTCTACCAGTTCTACCAGTCGGCCTTCGGCATCACCGTCGTGCGCGCGGTCGAGCGCGCCGCGGCGGTCGGCGCCGAGCGCGGCCCGGCGCGTGTGCTCGGCCTGGCCGCGGGAACGCCGGTCATGCGCGTGCGGCGCACGGCGCTGACGTTCGGCGACCGGCCGGTCGAGTACCGGGTGTCGACCCTGCACACCGCCCAGCACGACTACGTGCAGCGGCTGTCGCGGCGGGCCGGCTAGAGAGCCTCGAAGCCGCGGAGCGGGCGGATCTGGCCCTTCAGACCGCCCCTGTTCGGCCGATATCGCGATCTCCTGTCGGGGATAGTTGTTCTCCAGGTCCGTCACCGGCGTGAGCCCCGGTGCGGACCGCCTCGCCCCTCGGCAGCACCCCAACGGAGCCATGACATGAGTCGTTTCCTTCCCACCGGCATCGTGGCCCGCCTGTATGGCGCCTGCCTGCTGGTCGCGCTGACCCTGGCAGGCGTGGCGCTGACCGCCCACTTCGCCCTCGACGACATCACGCAGGATGCCTCCACCACCGGCAGCTCCCGCGTGCCGCAGCTGTCGCGGATGGCGGCGCTGGAGCTGGACGTGACCCGCGTGTCCCTGCAATTGCGCCATGCGATGCTGGCGCGGGACGCGGCCGAGCAGTCGGCGGCACTGGCCGACATCGCCGACAAGCGGCGCTCGATCGACAAGACCCTGGCCGACTACCAGGCCGCCCTCGTCAGCGACGAAGGCAAGCAGCGCTTCACCGCCCTGGCGCCACTGGTCGCAGGCTTCTGGTCCGCCGGCGAGGCCAACCTGGCGCTGATCCGGCAAGGCGACAAGGCCGGCGCCTTTGCCTTCCTGGTCGACAAGACCATCCCGGTGCGCAACCAGCTGCTGGCCGCCATCGCCGACACCGTACGCTTCCAGCGCCAGGGGCTGGACGCCGACCTGGCGGCGATCCGCGCGGATGCACAGAAGACGCGGCTGACCCTGGTCGCGGCGGCGGTCGTGGTCTCGGTCGTGCTGCTCGGGCTGGCCTGGGCCGTGGCCACCTCGCTGCGCCAACGTGCCGCGCTGCTGCAGCACGCCGCCGAGCGCATCCGCGACGGCGACCTGGCGACCGCGGTCGTCGACCCGGCGCGTGACGAGCTCAGCGGGGCGATCGACGCCATGCGCCAGATGCGCGAATCGCTGTCCCGCGTGGTCGGCGAGGTGCGCCAGGGCGCCGAGCAGGTGGCAACCGCCAGCGCGCAGATCGCGCAGGGCAACCAGGACCTGTCGGGCCGCACCGAGCAGCAGGCCAGCTCGCTGCAACAGACCGCCGCCACCATGGAACAGCTGGGCACCACCGTGCGCCACAACGCCGACAACGCCCAGCAGGCCAACCAGCTGGCGCAAGGCGCCTCGACGGTGGCCTCGCGCGGCGGCGAGGTGGTCGGCGAGGTGGTGGCCAGCATGCGCAGCATCGCCGAGTCCTCGCGCCGCATTGCCGACATCATCGGCACCATCGACGGCATCGCCTTCCAGACCAACATCCTGGCGCTCAATGCCGCCGTCGAGGCGGCGCGCGCCGGCGAGCAGGGCCGCGGCTTTGCCGTCGTCGCCGGCGAGGTGCGCACGCTGGCACAGCGCAGCGCCGAGGCGGCACGCGAGATCAAGTCGCTGATCGCCACCTCGGTCGAGCGCGTCGAGCAGGGCGTGGCGCAGGTCGACCAGGCCGGCGCGACGATGAGCGAGGTCGTCGACTCGATCCGCCGCGTGACCGACATCGTGGCCGAGATCAGCGCGGCCAGCAGCCAGCAGAGCTCGGGCGTGCAGCAGGTCGGCCAGGCGGTCGGCCAGATGGACCAGGCCACGCAGCAGAACGCCGCGCTGGTCGAGCAGTCGGCCGCCGCGGCCGAGAGCCTGCGCCAGCAGGCCCAGTCCATGGTGGCCGCGGTCGGCGTGTTCCGCGTCGCCTGAGTCGCCCGGCCGGTCGCGCCGTCGCGGCGACGGCGGTCACTCCAGCGCGCCGTAGACCGCGAGCCGGAAGCGCGACCACAGCCGCTCGCACTGCAGCGGCGCCTGCGCCAGCAAGATCGCGATCAGCTGCTCCTCGGGGTCGACGACGAAGATCGTTCCCCCGGCGCCGCTCCAGCCCCCGGCGCCCACCGACCCCGGGTCGGGCGCGCGCCCGACGGAGGTCCGCACCGCCACACCGAG